>NZ_JBNRLQ010000004.1:0-390098 GCF_055804875.1 Enterobacter sp. K510
ACGGAGGGCAAAAAGCCGATCTGCGTCGAGTCCTGCCCGCTGCGCGCGCTGGACTTTGCGCCCGTTGACGAGCTGCGTGAAAAATACGGCAGTCTTGATGCCGTCGCCCCGCTGCCGTCCGGGCATTTTACAAAGCCGAATATCGTGATCAAACCCAACGCCAACAGCCGTCCCACCGGGGATAAAACCGGCTTTCTGGCTAACCCGCAGGAGGTGTGAGATGGGCAACGGATGGCATGAATGGCCGCTGATGATTTTTACCGTGTTTGGTCAGTGCGTGGTCGGTGGATTTATCGTCCTCGCCGTCGCGCTGCTGCGTTTTGAGACGACATCGTTGCAACGGCAACGCATCTTCACCGCCATGACCGGCCTGTGGGTGTTAATGGGGCTGGCCTTTGTGGCCTCGACCCTGCATCTGGGATCGCCCCTGCGCGCCTTTAATGCGCTCAATCGCATTGGGCATTCAGCGCTCAGTAACGAAATTGCCAGCGGTGCGCTGTTCTTTGCCGTGGGCGGATGCGGCTGGCTGCTGGCGATGATGAAAAAGATGCCGCCCGCGCTGTTACGCGTCTGGCTGGTGATCACCTCGCTGCTGGGGCTGACGTTTGTCTGGATGATGGCCAGGGTGTATGACAGCATCGACACCATACCTACCTGGTACAGTCTGTGGACCCCGCTGGGCTTTTTCCTGACTATGCTGATTGCCGGGCCGCTGTTAGGGTATCTGCTGTTACGGTTGGCCGGGTTTCGGGCATGTGGCATGCGCGCGCTGCCAGCGGTGACGCTGCTGGCGATCATAATCAGCCTTGTGGCTGGCCTGATGCAGGGCCATGAACTGGCAGCGATTTCCAGCTCTGTGCAGCAGGCTGCGGCGCTGGTGCCGGAATACGGTACCCTGATGGCCTGGCGCGTCGTGCTGTTGCTGGTGGCGCTGGCAGTATGGATCGTCCCACAGCTTAAAAACCGCCAGCCTGCCGTGCCGCTGCTGTCGCTGGCATTCTTGCTGGTGCTGGCAGGGGAGATGATCGCGCGCGGCATTTTTTATGGTTTACACATGACGGTCGGCATGGCGGTGGCTGGCTGACGTCATCAGGGTAAAACCGGGGGGCTAACCGCCGGTTTTACCGTTTTTTCACCATGAAATATTTCAACTGAATGTACCGGCATATCCCGGAAATAACTCATATAAAACATCACGCTATTCACTTTCCTCTTGCCTTACCCGCTCCGTTAGATGAGTAAATTCAATCGACGCCCTCTAAAACGCCCGCAGCGCCATTTTCCGTAGATTGACAAAGTTTTTGCCGGTGGCATGATGCGCTCGAATTCTGATCATCCTCACGGTTTTTCATCCATGTTTACTTATACCCGGCCGGTGCTGTTACTGCTCTGCGGCCTGTTACTGCTGACGCTGGCGATCGCAACGCTGAACACGCTCGTCCCGCTCTGGCTCGCCCATGAAAACCTTCCGGTATGGCAGGTTGGTATGGTCGGCTCTGCCTTTTTTACCGGCAACCTTGTCGGTACCCTGTTGACCGGGCGGCTGATTAAACGCATGGGGTTTAACCGTAGCTATTACATCGCGTCGCTGGTGTTCGCCAGCGGCTGCGTCGGCCTCGGTCTGATGGTCGGCTTCTGGAACTGGATGCTGTGGCGCTTCATCGCCGGTATTGGCTGCGCCATGATCTGGGTGGTGGTGGAAAGCGCGCTGATGTGCAGCGGCACGTCGCGCAATCGTGGCCGCCTGCTGGCCGCCTATATGATGGTCTATTACATCGGTACGGTGCTGGGACAACTGATGGTCAGCAAACTGTCCACCGAGCTGATGCATGTCCTGCCGTGGGTGACCGGTATCGTGCTGGCGGCTATTCTGCCGCTGCTGTTCACCCGTATTGTCGATCAGAACAGCGAACATCAGGAAACCACCAGCGTCTGGCCGATGCTGCGTCTGCGTCAGGCGCGGCTTGGGGTTAACGGCTGTATTATTTCCGGCATCGTGCTGGGTTCGCTGTACGGCCTCATGCCGCTCTGGCTGAACCACCGCGGTGTGAGTGATGCCGGGATTGGCTTCTGGATGGCCGTGATGGTCAGCGCCGGTATTCTCGGACAGTGGCCGATTGGCCGACTGGCGGATCGCTTTGGGCGTCTGCTGGTGTTACGGGTGCAGGTTTTTGTGGTGATTATGGGATGTCTGGCTATGCTCAGCAATGCGGCGATGGCACCGGCGCTGTTTGTCCTCGGCGCGGCGGGGTTCACGCTCTATCCGGTGGCGATGGCCTGGGCCTGCGAAAAGGTCGAACATCATCAGCTGGTGGCGATGAATCAGGCGCTTCTGCTCAGCTACACCGTCGGCAGTCTGTTCGGCCCGACCTTCACCGCCATGCTGATGCAAAGTTATTCCGATAATTTGCTGTTTATCATGATCGCCAGCGTCTCCTTTATCTATCTGCTGATGCTGCTGCGTAAAGCAGGTCAGCATCCAACGCCAGTGGCTCACGCCTGATAAATAAAAAAGCCTGTCCATGACAGGCTTTTTTACGGCTGCTTTCCAGGATTTCTTTCCTGTTTTTGTAAAGCGGAACGGACGATAATTGTCACGAGTACACTCTGAATAAGGCGGCAATTATGCACACTCGTCGTTTTAATACCCTCGCGCTGGCAGTCGTTTTATCCCTGTCCTTTGTTTCCGCACCGGGCATGGCTAACCCTGGTAACGGGAATGGCAACGGCAATCACGGTAACAGCGGCAATCACGGTAACGCGGATCATGGGAATAAACAGAAAAATGACCATGGCAACCGGGGCGGGGCAGACAAGAAAAACGTCAGCGATGATGTCTCTGTCCGGCTGAGTTACGATCGCGCCCGTTCGCTGGCGGTGAATCATGGCCTGACGGGTTACCGTTCACTGCCGCCTGGTATTGCCAAAAACCTGGCGCGCGGTAAGCCTCTGCCGCCGGGCATTGCCAAAAAAATGGTGCCGTCTTCTATGCTGGGGGAACTGCCTGCTTACCCCGGTTATGAATGGCGTATCGCCGGTGACGATCTGGTATTGATTGCACTGAGCACGGCCATTGTGACGGCAGTCATCAACGGCGTGTTTGAATAAAAAAAAGCCCGGTCGCTGTGCGGCACCGGGCTTTTTGTTTTTATCAAGCTTAGTACATGACCTTGTGACCATACTGTTCAAGGATGCCTTTCACGCGCTCCATGGTCTCTTTTTTCGGCGGATGTACACCATCAAGCTTGTACTCTTCGCCCATCGCCACCCACTTATGTTTGCCCAGCTCGTGATAGGGGAGCAGTTCGATTTTCTCAACATTGCCCATGTCGCGGGTAAACTCACCTAAGCGGTGGGCGGAATCATCATCGTCCGACCAGCCGGGCACCACCACATAGCGGATCCAGACCTTAATGTTTTTCTTCGACAGATACTGAGCAAACTCCAGCGTACGGTGATTGGAGACGCCCACCAGATTCTGGTGGATCTCATCGTTCATCTGTTTCAGATCGAGCATCACCAGGTCGGTGACTTCCAGCAGTTCATCAATGACCGGATCGTAACGACGCACAAAGCCATTGGTATCGAGGCAGGTATGAATACCTTCCTTGTGACAGGCGCGGAACCAGTCACGTACAAATTCAGCCTGGAGAATGGCCTCGCCGCCGGACGCGGTCACGCCGCCGCCTGACGCGTTCATAAAGTGGCGGTAGGTCACCACTTCTTTCATCAGCTCCTCGACGGTAATTTCTTTACCGCCGTGCGTGTCCCAGGTGTCACGGTTATGGCAGTACAGGCAGCGCATCAGGCAGCCCTGAAAGAAGGTGATAAAGCGAATGCCCGGGCCATCTACGGTGCCACAGGATTCAAAGGAGTGAATGCGACCGATCACTGACATTGCGATGTATCTCCAGGTGTAGCCCGTCCCGGGCTTGTATTGCACAGCTCAAACCGGCTGTGTTAAGTCTGTTTTGGCAATGGCCTGAATAGACACTTGGCAAAGCAGGCTTGATGGAGAGAGGGATCTGTTAAAAAGGCCCCACATAAGTGGAGCCTTTATTGTACGCTTTTTCAGCCGGACATGAAATTACATGGTCTGGGTGAAGGTACGGGTAATAACGTCCTGCTGCTGTTCTTTAGTCAGGGAGTTAAAACGTACCGCGTAGCCGGATACACGAATGGTCAGCTGCGGATATTTTTCCGGGTTTTCCATCGCGTCGAGCAGCATTTCACGGTTCATGACGTTGACGTTCAGGTGCTGACCGCCTTCGATGGTAGACTCGTGATGGAAGTAACCATCCATCAGGCCTGCCAGGTTGGTTTTACGCACTTCGTCATCTTTACCCAGCGCATTCGGTACGATAGAGAAGGTGTAAGAGATACCATCTTTAGCGTAAGCGAACGGCAGTTTTGCAACGGAAGTCAGAGAGGCAACGGCGCCTTTCTGGTCACGGCCGTGCATCGGGTTAGCACCTGGTCCAAACGGCGCGCCAGCACGACGACCATCCGGGGTGTTACCGGTTTTCTTACCATACACAACGTTAGAGGTGATGGTCAGAACAGACTGCGTCGGGATAGCGTTACGGTAGGTAGTCAGTTTCTGAATTTTCTTCATGAAACGTTCAACCAGGTCAACCGCCAGGTCATCTACGCGAGCATCGTTGTTACCAAACTGCGGGTATTCACCTTCGATTTTGAAGTCGATCGCCAGACCGTCTTCGTCACGCACCGGGGTGACTTTCGCATATTTGATTGCAGACAGGGAGTCAGCCGCAACGGACAGACCTGCGATACCACACGCCATGGTGCGGATAACGTCACGGTCGTGCAGCGCCATCAGAGAGGCCTCGTAGCTGTACTTGTCGTGCATGTAATGGATGATGTTCAGTGCGGTAACGTACTGTTTAGCCAGCCAGTCCATGAAGTGATCCATGCGATCCAGCACTTCGTCGAAGTTCAGGACATCGCCTTTAATAGGTTCAGACTTCGGACCCACCTGGATTTTCATTTTTTCATCAACGCCGCCGTTGATAGCGTACAGCATGGTTTTTGCGAGGTTAGCGCGAGCGCCGAAGAACTGCATTTGCTTACCAACAACCATCGGGCTTACGCAGCAAGCGATCGCGTAGTCGTCGTTGTTGAAGTCAGGACGCATCAGGTCATCATTTTCATACTGCAGGGAGGAAGTATCGATAGACACTTTCGCTGCGTATTTTTTGAAGGCCATCGGCAGTTTTTCTGACCACAGCACGGTGATGTTTGGTTCCGGAGACGGACCCATGGTGTACAGGGTGTTCAGGAAACGGAAGCTGTTTTTGGTGACCAGAGTACGGCCATCAACGCCCATACCACCGATAGATTCAGTTGCCCAAATCGGGTCGCCGGAGAACAGTTCATCATACTCAGGGGTACGCAGGAAGCGAACCATACGCAGTTTCATGACCAGGTGGTCAATCAGTTCCTGAGCTTCTTGTTCGGTGATTTTGCCCGCTTTCAGGTCGCGCTCAAAGTACACGTCGAGGAAGGTGGAAACACGACCGAAGGACATTGCTGCGCCGTTCTGGGATTTCACAGCGGCCAGGTAGCCGAAGTAAGTCCACTGTACCGCTTCTTGCGCATTTTTTGCCGGAGCAGAAATATCGCAGCCGTATTTAGCAGCCATCTCTTTGATCTGGCCCAGAGCACGGTGCTGTTCGGCGATTTCTTCGCGCAGACGGATAGTCGCTTCCAGATCAATGCCGTTTTCCAGTTTGTCCTGCAGGGACAGGAACTGGGCGTATTTGTCTTTCATCAGGAAGTCGATGCCGTACAGCGCAACGCGACGATAGTCACCGATGATACGGCCACGGCCATAGGCGTCCGGCAGACCGGTCAGCACACCGGATTTACGGCAGTTCAGGATGTCTTTGGTGTAAACATCGAACACGCCCTGGTTATGGGTTTTACGGTATTCGGTGAAGATTTTTTTCAGCATCGGGTCCAGCTCGCGGTTGTACGCTTTGCAGGAACCTTCAACCATTTTGATGCCGCCGAACGGGATGATCGCACGTTTCAGAGGCGCTTCAGTTTGCAGACCAACGATTTTCTCAAGGTTTTTGTTGATGTAGCCAGCATCATGAGAAGTAATGGTGGAGGCAATTGAGGTGTCGAAATCAACAGGTGCGTGAGTGCGGTTTTCCAGCTTCACGCCTTCCATCACTTTGTCCCAAAGCGAGGTGGTAGCTTCAGTGGCGCCGGCCAGGAAGGATTCGTCACCCTCGTAAGGCGTGTAGTTTTTCTGGATAAAGTCGCGTACGTTGACTTCGTTCTGCCAGTCACCTTTCGCAAAACCTTCCCAGGCTGTGGCTAACTTTTCATTAAGCTCGGACATATGATACCTACCTTCTTAAGTGGATTTTTTATTTACTGCCTGAGGCAACCATTAATGATGGTCGTCGCCACGCAGGTAAATGACCCAGTATGTCAACCCAACAAGTAAACCCCCGCCGATAATGTTCCCGATGGTTACCGGGATCAGGTTATCTGTTATGAAGTTCATCACTGTCAGATGAGAAAAACTTTCTGGAGTCGAACCGACCGCGGTCCAGAACTCCGGCGCTGCAAAATGACGAATTACGATACCCAGTGGGATCAAAAACATATTTGCAATACTGTGTTCAAAGCCGCTGGCGACAAACATACCGACGGGCAGAACCATGATGAGGGCTTTATCCATCAGGCTGCGGCCGGAGTAACTCATCCATACCGCCAGACAGACCATCAGGTTTGCCAGGATCCCGAGAGCCACGGCTTCGACAAAAGTGTGATGCATTTTATGATCGGCGGTTTGCAGGAGGTTGAGTCCCCAGCCACCGTTAGCGACCATATATTCACCAGATAACCACATCAACAGTACGAATAATAGCGCACCAATCAGGTTGCCGACATAAACGTTAACCCAGTTCCGGGCGAGCTGGCCCCAGGTGATGCGTCCGCTGGCTTTCGCGACGACAATCAGTACCGTTGAAGTAAACAGGTCGGCGCCGCAGATAACGCACAGGATCAGCCCCAGTGAAAAACATATGCCGCCAATCAGTTTGGCGATACCGAACGGCATAGTCGCGGTGCCGGTCGTGGCAGTGATGTAGAACACGAAAGCGATGGAGATGAATACGCCCGCGGTGATCGCCAGATAAAAGGTGGTCAGCGGAAGTTTCGTTGCTTTATAGACACCGGCTTCCTCGGCAACTTTCGCCATAGCAGCTGGTAGCAATAGATCAAAAGGGTTGTCAGCTTTCACACTAACTCTCTCTTTATTAAGTCGGCGACGAGATACTAACAAAGCATTATAGAAGAGAAATTGATGTGGATCATATCTCGCCTGGCTTATAGGCCCGTAAAGCGCATGGTTTTTCGGCAAATACGGAGTAACGTGTTGATTATCCAAATAAAAATAAATTTTAAAGTTTATTAAAAGTGTTGAAAAAAATTATATGCTCTCCCGGCTGACAGTTAATTAATATGGAGTAATGACTTAAAAAAGTAACAATTCGGCTGGGTGTCGATAATAATATTCACCCATAATTAACTTAATTATTACATTTGCGGTTCATTACAAAATAATAAAAAAAAGGGGCGATTTAATCGCCCCGTAATATAGCCTGAACCTGCGTTTACGCCTACAGGTTGTAATGTTATTTCTGCTTATTTTGTCCAGTAGGCCGCTTTCGCGCGCTGCAACTTCTCATATGCCTGTAACAGAGACTGATGCGCCGGGAAGGCGGTCAATGTGCCATCGGCGGCCTGCAGGCCATAGAAGGGCGCTTCACCGCTCAGCGCCGCGCTGGCCGCTTCCACGGCCTCTGCGCCGTACATGCGCACAAAAGCGTGCAGATATTGCAGCGGCTCGCGATCCTCTTCCTGCGTCAGCAGCAACAGCGTTTGCAGGCAGCGGTAATAGTTGGCGCGTTCCGGGGTAAAGATCGAGGCGTTGAACTCCATCGTCCATTCCGTCCAGATCAGCGCCTGCTCGGTGTCGCCACCCGCCAGCGCCAGCATCGCTTTCAGTTCGCCGATGCGCAGCGTGTACCAGCCATTATCTTTACCCGTGGCGATACCCAGCAGTTCACGCACGCGGGTGAAATCGTCATGGCCTTCTTCATCCAGCTGCGCGATCAGATTGAGATAATCTTCTTTTTCCCACGCGCTGCCCGGCAGCGCCAGCAGAGTCTCACGCAGGTGCGCGCCCATGCTGTTATTCGCCAGCCACAGATCTTCCGCCGGATAAATATCAGACATCCCCGGCACGATGATGCGGCAGGCGTACACGCTCAGGTGCTCGTAGTCGGCGATATAGACTTCTTTATCTTCCGCCTTAAAGATAGCCATCAGGGTGGCAAACTCTTCTTCGGTGGTGCCGGCAAAGCTCCAGTCCACGAACGGATAATCCGCATCCTGTTTGAACATGTCCCAGGAGATCAGACCGCTGGAATCGATAAAGTGCGTTTCGAGATTCGCATGTTCAGCCACTTCTTCATCATCAAAGGTTGGCGGCGTAAAGACGTCGAGATCTTTCAGTCCGCGTCCCTGCAACAGCTCGGTCACAGTACGCTCAAGGGCCACGCCAAAGTCCGGGTGCGCGCCGAAAGAGGCGAAGCAGGTGCCGTTAGCCGGGTTAAACAGCACGACGCAGATCACCGGATATTTACCGCCCAGCGAGGCGTCATACGCGAATATCGGGAAACCTTCGGCTTCCAGCGTTTCAATAGATGCCACCACGCCCGGATAGCGCGCCAGAACGTCAGCCGGGATTTCCGGCAGGCTGATGCTTTCGGCGATGATGCGGTTTTTGATATGGCGCTCAAACACCTCAGACAGACCCTGTACGCGGGCTTCGTTGGCGGTATTACCGGCAGACATACCGTTAGACACGTACAGGTTGCCAACAATGTTCATAGGAATATAAACCGTCTGCTGATCGGACTGACGGGTGAACGGCAGGCCGCAGATCCCGCGCTCTTCATTGCCGGACTGCAAATCAATCAGCATGCTGGCGGTCAGTTCGTTTTCCGGATCGTAGAACGCGCGCAGACGCTCGTCGAGAATGCCTTCCGGCAGTTCATCGTCTTCCGGCAGCGGGAACCATTTTTCGTTAGGGTAATGAACGAACGGGCCATTGGCGATGGCATCGCCCAGCCAGAAGTCGGCAAAGAAATAGTTGGTGGAGAGGCGTTCGAAATATTCGCCCAGCGCGGAAGCCAGCGCCGCCTTTTTGGTCGCGCCTTTGCCGTTGGTAAAGCACAGTGAGCAGGCTTTATCCCGGATGTGCACAGACCAGACGTTCGGAACCGGATTCAGCCAGGAGGCTTCTTCTATATCGAAGCCGAGATCGAGCAGTTTTTGCTGGAAGCGGGCGATGGAATCTTCCAGAGCGGCATCTTTGCCGGGGATAAATGTTTGCGTCATTGTCTTCACTTTATTCGTACGGAAAGCGCGCAATGATACGGGTTTTGCGTGACAGGCGCTATCGAAGTAAGCCGGGCGGCAAAAATAAAACTTCCCACTATGCTTATACTCACTAACGTACTGTTCAGGATGAATAAAATGAAAGCGTTTGATCTTCACCGCATGTTGCTTGATAAAGTGCCGATGGAATTTCTGGGAGAAGTGGCACTGCGTAGCGCCTATACCTTTGTACTGGTCTTCCTGTTCCTCAAACTCACCGGGCGGCGTGGCGTCAGGCAGATGTCGCTGTTTGAAGTGCTCATTATTCTGACCCTCGGGTCGGCAGCGGGCGACGTGGCGTTTTATGATGATGTCCCCATGCTGCCGGTATTTATTGTTTTCGTTTCGCTGGCGGCGCTTTACCGGCTGGTGATGTGGCTGATGGCGCACAGTGAAAAGCTGGAGGATCTGCTGGAAGGCAAAGCGGTGATCGTCATCGAAGAGGGCGAACTGGCGTGGGAAAAACTGCAAAAAGAAAACCTGACCGAATTTGAGTTTTTCATGGAACTGCGCGTGAACGGCGTCGAGCAACTGGGCCAGGTCAAGCTGGCGATCATGGAAACCAACGGTCAGATCAGCCTCTATTATTATCCTGATAATGAAGTGCGGCCTGGGCTGTGCATTCTGCCGCCGGAATGGAATCCCCGTTTCACCACCATTCCTGACGAAGATGATTATGCCTGTGTGCGCTGTAGCGAAGTTATCAGGATGAAGGCGGGTCAGCGGCTGTTATGCCCGCGCTGCGCCCATCCGGAATGGTCAAGAGCGAGCCGCGCGGTACGCATTACCTGACAGCTTTTTTATCCAGCGAAAATCAGCAAGCCCGGACATTGTGCTATGTGATAACGCCCACAATTCCGGGCTGTCCACCATTACCCGTTGCGACACCTGTCACTGAATGGTAAAACCGATGTCACAGGAATAACTTATTGCTATCAGCGTGGTGAGGGGAAATGGCTCAGGTCTTTAATTTCAGTTCAGGTCCGGCGGTTTTACCGGCAGAGGTGCTTAAACAGGCGCAACAGGAGTTGTGCGACTGGAACGGTCTTGGCACATCGGTAATGGAAATCAGCCACCGTGGAAAAGAATTTATTCAGGTGGCAGAAGAAGCAGAACAGGATTTTCGCGATCTGCTGAACATCCCCTCAAACTATAAAGTTTTATTCTGTCACGGCGGCGGTCGCGGTCAGTTCGCCGGTATCCCGCTGAATATCCTCGGCGATAAAACCACTGCCGATTATGTCGATGCCGGTTACTGGGCGGCAAGCGCGGTAAAAGAGGCGAAAAAATACTGCACCCCAAACGTTATTGACGCTAAAACTACCGTTGACGGTCTGCGTGCTGTGAAGCCGATGCGTGAGTGGCAGCTCAGTGATAACGCCGCGTATATGCATTATTGCCCGAACGAAACCATCGACGGTATCGCCATTCATGAGACTCCGGATTTCGGGCGCGACGTCGTGGTAACCGCGGATTTATCCTCGACCATTCTCTCCTCGCCGCTGGATGTCAGCCGCTTCGGCGTGATTTACGCCGGCGCGCAGAAAAATATCGGCCCGGCCGGACTGACGCTGGTGATCGTACGTGAAGATCTGCTCGGCAAAGCGCATCCCGCCTGTCCATCGATCCTCGATTACACTGTGTTAAACGATAACGACTCCATGTTTAACACTCCGCCGACCTTTGCCTGGTATCTGTCAGGGCTGGTGTTCAAATGGTTGAAAAAGAATGGCGGCGTCACGGCCATGGACCACATCAATCAGCAAAAAGCCAGCCTGCTGTACGGCGTCATCGATAACAGCGACTTCTACCGCAACGATGTGGCCGTCGCTAACCGCTCGCGCATGAACGTGCCTTTCCAGCTGGCCGACAGCCAGCTTGATAAGCTGTTCCTTGAAGAGTCCTTCGCCGCCGGTTTACATGCGCTGAAAGGCCACCGCGTCGTGGGCGGTATGCGCGCCTCGATTTATAACGCCATGCCGCTGGAAGGTGTTCAGGCGCTGACCGACTTCATGACGGATTTCGAACGCCGCCACGGTTAATCCCGCATCCCATCGCTACCCCCGCAGCCTGACTGCGGGGTTTTTATTCCGTTTTTTTGAGAGTTAAGCTTCATGGAATCCCTGACGTTACAACCCATCGCGCGTGTTAATGGCACCATCAATCTGCCAGGTTCAAAAAGCGTCTCCAACCGCGCGTTGCTGCTGGCCGCACTGGCGCACGGCACCACTGTTCTGACCAACCTGCTGGACAGTGATGACGTTCGCCATATGCTCAATGCCCTGAGCGCGTTGGGGGTGCAGTACAGGCTGTCCGACGATCGTACCCGCTGTGAAGTGACAGGCGCAGGCGGCCCGTTAGTTTCCGCTGAAAAGCTGGAGTTATTTTTAGGTAACGCCGGTACGGCGATGCGTCCGCTGGCGGCGGCGCTTTGTCTGGGAGACAACGATCTGGTGCTGACCGGCGAGCCGCGTATGAAAGAGCGTCCTATCGGGCATCTGGTGGACGCCCTGCGTCAGGGCGGCGCGCAGATCGACTATCTGGAGCAGGAAAATTACCCGCCGCTGCGTTTACGCGGTGGTTTCGCTGGCGGCGAGATTGAAGTTGACGGCAGCGTCTCCAGTCAGTTTTTAACCGCACTGCTGATGACCGCGCCGCTGGCGGCGCAGGATACCTTTATCACCATTAAAGGCGATCTGGTATCTAAGCCGTACATCGACATCACCCTGCATCTGATGAAAACCTTCGGTGTGACGGTGGATAACGAGAATTATCAGCGCTTTGTGGTACGCGGTGCCCAGCGTTACCAGTCGCCAGGACATTATCTGGTAGAAGGCGATGCCTCTTCAGCCTCTTATTTCCTTGCGGCGGGTGCCATCAAAGGCGGGACGGTAAAAGTCACCGGCATTGGCCGCAACAGCGTGCAGGGCGATATCCGTTTTGCGGACGTGCTGGAAAAAATGGGCGCGACCGTGGAGTGGGGCGATGATTACATTGCCTGCACCCGTGGTGAGCTGAATGCAGTGGATATGGATATGAATCATATCCCGGATGCGGCAATGACCATCGCCACGGCAGCGCTGTTTGCCCGCGGCACCACGACGCTGCGCAACATCTACAACTGGCGCGTAAAAGAGACCGACCGTCTGTTTGCGATGGCGACCGAACTCCGCAAAGTGGGCGCAGAGGTGGAGGAGGGCGAAGATTATATTCGTATCACGCCGCCGGCCTCGTTAACCGCGGCCGAAATCGGCACCTATAACGATCACCGTATGGCCATGTGTTTCTCGCTGGTGGCGCTGTCCGACACGCCGGTCACCATTCTCGATCCGAAATGTACGGCGAAAACCTTCCCGGATTATTTCGAACAGCTGGCGCGCATCAGTACGCTGGCATAAAGGGCGACAAGCCCGCCACTGTGGTTAAAAAGTAAAAAATTGTCTCTTTCCGGGCTGACTTTCTGTCAGCCCTCTATACTTGCGCCATTCTTCTCCCCACCGTTATTACGCTTTTGGTTATTTTCACGCGACAGTAACGGTCATTCGCGTTGCAGCGTATAATGCGCGGCGTTCACGTTAACGGTATGCCTTTATTAAGGAGAAAAAGATGACGGCAATTGCCCCGGTAATCACCATTGATGGGCCAAGCGGCGCAGGTAAAGGTACGCTGTGCAAAGCGATGGCGGAAACATTGCAATGGCATCTGCTGGATTCAGGCGCAATTTATCGCGTGCTGGCATTGGCGGCATTACATCACCACGTTGATGTGACCTCGGAAGATGTCCTGGTTCCGCTGGCAGCCCACCTGGATGTCCGCTTTGTCTCTACCAATGGCAATCTGGAAGTGATCCTCGAAGGGGAAGACGTGAGCGGCGAGATCCGCACCCAGGAAGTGGCCAGCGCCGCCTCGCAAATCGCGGCGTTCCCACGTGTACGTGAAGCCTTGCTTCGTCGTCAGCGCGCCTTCCGCGATGCCCCGGGACTTATCGCCGACGGCCGCGACATGGGCACGGTGGTTTTCCCCGACGCGCCGGTGAAGATTTTCCTCGACGCCTCCTCGGAAGAACGTGCGCATCGCCGCATGCTACAGTTGCAGGAGAATGGCTTTAGTGTTAACTTTGAACGCCTTTTGGCCGAGATAAAGGAACGCGACGATCGCGACCGTAACCGGCCTGTGGCGCCGTTAGTGCCGGCTGCTGATGCATTAGTTCTGGATTCGACCAGTTTAAGCATTGAGCAAGTGATTGAAAAAGCGCTACAATACGCCCGCGAAAAGCTGGCGCTCGCTTAATTAGCGACCAAATTCCGAAGTACCTGCTGCAATGGAGTGTGAGCAGGCATGTGAAACAACCCCATCCGGCATGAAGCCAGATGGACGTTAAATTGAAGAATCCTGAAGATTATCAATATGACAGAATCTTTTGCTCAACTATTTGAAGAATCCTTAAAAACAATCGAAACCCGTCCGGGTTCCATCGTTCGTGGTGTTGTTGTTGCTATCGATAAAGATATCGTACTGGTTGATGCCGGTCTGAAATCTGAGTCCGCCATCCCGGCTGAGCAGTTCAAGAACGCCCAGGGCGAACTGGAAATTCAGGTTGGTGACGAAGTTGACGTTGCGCTGGACGCAGTCGAAGACGGCTTCGGTGAAACTCTGCTGTCCCGTGAGAAAGCTAAACGTCATGAAGCTTGGATCACGCTGGAAAAAGCATACGAAGACGCTGAAACTGTTGTTGGTGTTATCAACGGCAAAGTTAAAGGTGGCTTCACTGTTGAGCTGAACGGTATTCGTGCGTTCCTGCCGGGTTCCCTGGTAGACGTGCGTCCGGTTCGCGATACTCTGCACCTCGAAGGCAAAGAGCTTGAGTTCAAAGTTATCAAGCTTGATCAGAAACGCAACAACGTGGTTGTTTCCCGTCGTGCGGTTATCGAGTCTGAGAACAGCGCTGAGCGCGATCAGCTGCTTGAAAACCTGCAAGAAGGCATGGAAGTTAAAGGTATCGTTAAGAACCTCACTGACTACGGTGCATTCGTTGATCTGGGTGGCGTTGACGGCCTGCTGCACATCACTGACATGGCATGGAAACGCGTTAAGCATCCGAGCGAAATCGTAAACGTTGGCGACGAAATCACTGTTAAAGTGCTGAAGTTCGACCGCGAGCGTACTCGTGTATCTCTGGGCCTGAAACAGCTGGGCGAAGATCCGTGGGTAGCTATCGCTAAGCGTTATCCGGAAGGTACCAAACTGACTGGTCGCGTGACCAACCTGACCGACTACGGCTGCTTCGTTGAAATCGAAGAAGGCGTTGAAGGCCTGGTTCACGTTTCCGAAATGGATTGGACCAACAAAAACATCCACCCGTCCAAAGTTGTTAACGTTGGCGATGTAGTGGAAGTTATGGTTCTGGATATCGACGAAGAACGTCGTCGTATCTCCCTGGGTCTGAAGCAGTGCAAATCTAACCCATGGCAGCTGTTTGCTGAGACGCACAACAAAGGCGACCGTGTTGAAGGTAAAATCAAGTCTATCACTGACTTCGGTATCTTCATCGGCCTGGACGGCGGCATCGACGGCCTGGTTCACCTGTCTGACATCTCCTGGAACGTTACAGGCGAAGAAGCAGTTCGTGAATACAAAAAAGGCGACGAAATCGCAGCCGTTGTTCTGCAGGTTGACGCAGAGCGTGAGCGTATCTCCCTGGGCGTTAAACAGCTCGCAGAAGATCCGTTCAACAACTACGTTGCTCTGAACAAGAAAGGCGCAATCGTAAACGGTAAAGTGACTGCAGTTGACGCTAAAGGCGCAACCGTAGAACTGGCTGACGGCGTTGAAGGTTACCTGCGCGCTTCTGAAGCGTCCCGTGACCGCGTTGAAGATGCAACTCTGGTTCTGAACGTAGGCGACGACGTTGAAGCTAAATTCACCGGTGTTGACCGTAAAAACCGCGTAGTTAGCCTGTCTGTTCGTGCGAAAGACGAAGCTGACGAGAAAGATGCAATCGCTACTGTTAACAACAAACAGGAAGAAAGCAACTTCTCCAACGCGATGGCTGAAGCGTTCAAAGCAGCTAAAGGCGAGTAATCAGGTACTCTCTATCTTTTGTGCTAACGCATGAAGGATGACGAGTAGCTTGACAGATTGCAGGATTCGTCCTGTAATCAATAACAAAGGGCGGCTACGGCCGCCCTTGTTTAATAAGCTGTTAGCTAATTTTCCTTACTAAGGAAACCGGAGGAATCATGACCAAGTCAGAATTGATCGAAAGACTTGCCACCCAGCAATCGCATATCCCGGCAAAGGCTGTTGAAGATGCGGTGAAAGAGATGCTGGAGCATATGGCCTCGACTCTTGCACAGGGCGAGCGCATTGAGATCCGCGGTTTCGGCAGTTTCTCTCTGCACTATCGTGCACCCCGCACCGGACGTAACCCAAAGACAGGCGACAAAGTGGATCTGGAAGGCAAATATGTCCCACACTTTAAGCCGGGTAAAGAATTACGTGACCGCGCCAACATTTATGAAAATTAAGTTTTACTGCTGATAAGCGAAAACTTAATGACCTGAAAAAAGCACCCACTGAGGTGCTTTTTTCATGGGTGGTACATCTCTCCGGAACCCGCGCCGCATTTTTAAAGCGCCATTGCTGTAAACCGATAAAATCTTCCCGGCCTTCGCCGTAAATCCGCAAACGCCTGCCCGACATCTCACGCTGGTTTAAGCACACTACCTGCAACAAGGAGGTGGGGATGCATTTGCCAGGAATTGCCCTGTGTCTGCTGACCGCGATAACGCCACTGCTGTGGTTGCCAAAACTGCCGGATCTTAACAGCATCTTCATTATGATCTTTGTCGGTTGTTTGGCAGGCGTTTGCCGCAATCGCCGCTCAGGTTATATCGGGCTATGGCTGCTGTTTATGGCGTGGGGGATGCTTGCCGCTAAAGAAGCCCTCTGGCCGACAGAGCACCTGCCCGGACGCGTCCGGCAGGCGGAAGTGCGTCTTACCGGTACCGATAACGTCACTACGCACCGCGGCGTGATAGAACGGCTGAACGGGAAAGCTCTGTATCCTGCCCCGGGGATCATGCTTTACGGCGAATACCTGCCGCAGCCTGCCTGTGCCGGACAATTATGGGAGATGACCCTCAGGGTGCGCCCGGTTCACGGTCAGCTTAACGACGGGGGATTTGATACTCAGCGCTACGCCCTGGCCACACACAAGCCTGTCACCGGGCGCTTCACCCGGGCAAACGTGCTTGATGCCCGTTGTAGCCTGCGGGCGCAGTATCTGGCTTCCCTTGACGCAACGCTTGAAAAAGCACGCTGGCGAGCGGTGCTGCTGGCATTAGGAATGGGGGAGCGAAGGGCACTGGATGCCCCGGTGAAAGCGATTATGCGACAGACCGGCACTGCACATCTGATGGCCATATCCGGACTGCATATTGCTCTTGCGGCCACGCTCGGCTGGCTGTTAGCTCGCGGAATACAGTTCTTACTGCCGGGGCGCTGGATCGACTGGCGCGCACCCTTATTAACAGGACTGCTATGCGCGGCAGGATATGCCTGGCTGACCGGGCTGCAACCGCCCGCCCTGCGCACCGTAGTGTCGCTTGCGGTGCTGGCGGCGCTGCGGCTTTCAGGACGGCAATGGTCGGCGTGGCACGTCTGGCTCTGCTGTCTCGCGGCGATCCTGTTTATCGATCCGCTTGCGGTATTGTCGGAAAGCCTGTGGCTGTCGGCATTCGCGGTAGCGGCGTTAATCTTCTGGTATCAGTGGCTACCGCTGCCCGCGCTTCGCGGCGGACGATTTCTGCGCAGCATGATAAGCCTGATCCACCTGCAAACCGGCATGATGCTATTACTGCTGCCGTTACAGGTGGCGCTGTTTCACGGCATCAGCCTGACATCCCTGTTGGCTAATTTGCTGGCGGTGCCGCTCGTCACCTTCGTATGTGTGCCGTTGATCCTGGCGGGAATGTTGCTGCATCTGACGGCCTTTAACGGACTGGAAGCCTGGATCTGGACGCGGGCCGATGACACGCTGACGGCGCTGTTCGGCTTTCTGAATGCTTTACCCGATGGCTGGTACAGCATCGACAGGCGCTGGCAATGGCTGGCATTTGCGCCCTGGCTGATGATAGTTATCTGGCGTCTGCGTATCTGGAAAACGTCGCCCTTTGTCTGTGCCGCGGCTGTGCTGCTGATGGCGCAGCCGTTATGGAAAAGCACGCCCAAAGACCGCTGGTCTGTCTACATGCTGGATGTCGGGCAGGGGCTGGCAATGGTGGTTGCCCGGCAAGGCAAGGCTATTCTCTATGATACCGGCCTGGCATGGCCGGGCGGCAACAGTGCACAGCAACTGATTGTGCCCTGGCTGCGCTGGCATCACCTGCAGCCGGAAGGCATCATCCTCAGTCATGACCATCTCGATCACCGGGGCGGGCTGGAAACCCTGCGTCAAACGTGGCCAGCGGCCTGGATCCGCAGTCCGCTGGACGAGGCCGGGCATTTGCCGTGCTTTCGCGGCCAGCGCTGGCAATGGCAGGGGCTGACGTTCAGCGTTCACTGGCCGTTGCCGGGTACTGCCCTTCAGGGAAACAACCGCTCCTGCGTGGTAAAAGTGGACGACGGTAAAAACAGCATTTTGCTTACCGGCGACATTGAAGCTTCCGCAGAGCAATCTATGCTTAGCCATTACTGGCAGCATTTACGGGCAACTGTCGTTCAGGTGCCGCATCATGGCAGCAGCACATCGTCGTCGCTGCCCTTGCTGCAACGGGCAGGAGGACACGCGGCACTGGCCTCAGCGTCACGCTTTAACGCCTGGCGATTGCCATCAGAAAAGATTGTTCGCCGTTACCAACAGCAGGGATATAAGTGGTTCGATACCCCGCACCAGGGGCAAATCAGCCTCCATTTTTCCGCAGAAGGATGGGAAATCTTAGGCTTACGGGATCAACTTTTCCCGCGTTGGTATCATCAGTGGTTTGGCGTCCCAGGATATAACAGGTAGAATATGCGGCTATTTCAACAAGTGCTGGTTTTTTGAATGCATAACGACAAAGATCTCTCCACGTGGCAAACATTCCGCCGTCTCTGGCCAATGATTGCACCTTTCAAAACGGGTCTGCTCGTGGCGGGTGTAGCGTTAATCCTCAACGCAGCCAGCGATACCTTCATGCTATCGCTCCTCAAACCTTTACTGGACGAAGGCTTTGGTAAAACAGACCGATCGGTGCTGCTGTGGATGCCGCTGGTGGTCATTGGACTGATGATCCTGCGCGGACTCACCAGTTATGTGTCGAGTTACTGTATCTCCTGGGTGTCGGGCAAAGTGGTGATGACCATGCGTCGTCGCCTGTTTGGTCATATGATGGGGATGCCGGTTGCTTTCTTCGACAAGCAATCTACCGGGACGCTGCTCTCCCGTATCACTTACGACTCCGAGCAGGTGGCTTCCTCCTCCTCCGGTGCGCTGATCACCGTCGTACGCGAAGGGGCCTCGATTATCGGGCTGTTTGTACTGATGTTTTACTATAGCTGGCAGCTCTCCCTCATTCTTATTGTCCTGGCGCCCATTGTGTCCATCGCTATTCGCGTGGTGTCGAAGCGTTTTCGCAGCATCAGTAAGAATATGCAGAACACCATGGGGCAGGTGACCACCAGCGCCGAGCAGATGCTGAAAGGCCACAAAGAAGTGCTGATTTTCGGTGGTCAGGGCGTCGAAGCCAAACGCTTCGATAAGGTCAGCAACAAGATGCGTTTGCAGGGCATGAAAATGGTCTCCGCATCGTCGATTTCCGATCCTATTATTCAGCTGATCGCCTCGCTGGCGCTGGCATTTGTACTCTATGCCGCCAGCTTCCCGAGCGTAATGGAAACCCTCACGGCCGGTACCATCACCGTGGTGTTCTCCTCCATGATCGCCCTGATGCGTCCGCTGAAATCGCTCACCAACGTCAACGCCCAGTTCCAGCGAGGTATGGCTGCCTGTCAGACGCTGTTCTCTATTCTCGACAGCGAGCAGGAAAAAGACGAAGGCACCCGCCAGCTTGAGCGCGCGAAAGGCGACATCGAATTCCGTAACGTCACCTTCACCTATCCGGGCCGCGATACGCCTGCGCTGCGTAATATCAACCTGACCATTCCGGCGGGTAAAACCGTGGCGCTGGTCGGGCGCTCCGGGTCGGGTAAATCGACCATGGCAAGCCTGCTGACCCGTTTTTACGACATCGACGAAGGGGAAATTCTGCTCGACGGACACGATCTGCGCGAATACACCCTGGCGTCGCTGCGTAATCAGGTGGCGCTGGTTTCACAGAATGTCCATCTCTTCAATGATACCGTAGCTAATAACATTGCCTATGCCCGCACTGAAGAGTACAGCCGCGAGCAGGTAGAGAATGCCGCCCGCATGGCCTATGCGCTGGACTTTATCAATAAGATGGATAACGGTCTCGATACCATCATTGGTGAAAACGGCGTCCTGCTTTCCGGCGGTCAGCGTCAGCGTATCGCCATTGCCCGCGCGCTGCTGCGTGATAGCCCGATCCTCATCCTTGATGAAGCCACCTCGGCGCTGGACACCGAATCAGAACGCGCCATTCAGGCGGCGCTGGATGAACTGCAAAAAAATCGCACTTCCATGGTTATCGCGCATCGCCTGTCGACCATCGAACAGGCCGATGAAATTGTGGTGGTGGAAGACGGACGTATCGTCGAACGCGGTAGCCACGCCGATTTGATTGCCCGTCAGGGCGTGTACGCTCAGCTGCATAAGATGCAGTTCGGCGAATGATAGCCCGCATCTGGTCAGGGGAGTCGCCGCTGTGGCGACTGCTGCTGCCGCTCTCCTGGCTGTATGGTCTGGTGAGCGGCGCGATCCGCCTGAGCTACCGTATCGGACTGAATAAATCCTGGCGCGCGCCCGTGCCGGTGGTGGTGGTGGGGAATCTCACCGCGGGCGGCAACGGCAAAACGCCGGTGGTGATCTGGCTTGTGGAGCAACTGCAACAGCGTGGCGTGCGCGTGGGCGTCGTCTCGCGCGGTTATGGTGGCAAGGCTGCCCGCTACCCGCTGCTGCTCACTCCGCAAACGGCTACCGCTGAAGCCGGTGATGAGCCAGTGTTGATTTTCCAGCGCACCGGCGCGCCAGTGGCGGTGTCGCCGGTGCGATCCGACGCAGTGCAGGCGATCCTTGCCCGCTACCCGGTGCAAATCATCGTCACTGACGACGGTTTGCAGCACTACCGTCTCGCCAGAGATAAAGAAATTGTGGTGATCGACGGCGTACGTCGCTTCGGCAATGGCTGGTGGCTGCCCGCAGGCCCGATGCGCGAGCGGGCTTCCAGACTGCAAAGCGTGGATGCGGTGATCGTCAACGGCGGCGAAGCGCGGCAGGGTGAGATCCCGATGCGTCTGCACCCTGGTCTGGCGATTAACCTGAAAAGCGGCGAGCGTCGGGACGTGCGCGAACTGGCGCATGTCGTTGCGATGGCGGGCATTGGTCATCCGCCGCGCTTCTTTGCCACCCTGGCCGACTGCGGCGTGCAGCCTGAAAAAGCTATTGCGCTTGCCGATCACCAGGCGCTGGATCATGCTCAGGTCAGCGCCTTTACCGGATCCGGTCAGACGCTGGTCATGACCGAAAAAGACGCGGTGAAGTGCCGTGCGTTTGCTGAAGATCACTGGTGGTATCTGCCGGTGGATGCACAGCTTACGGGAGACAAACCCGAACAACTTCTCCGGGAACTGCTTACGCTGGCGCAGCAGGGTAACCATCCGGCCTGAGGCGCTGCTTATCACAGGGATCCCTATGTCCGTTGCGCATCTTTCGCTGTCCGCCGCCCGCTGTCTGCATCTCGCCGCACAGGGGCTGCTGAAAAAAACGCGTCGCCGTGCCCGTCCCGCCGATATTCTCGCCGCGATCCGCCGCATGTCCCTGCTGCAAATCGACACCATTAATATCGTGGCGCGCAGCCCTTATCTGGTGCTGTTCAGCCGTCTCGGCGCTTACCCGCAACACTGGCTGGATGACGCCTTACGCGCCGGTGATCTCATGGAATACTGGGCCCATGAGGCCTGTTTCCTGCCGCGCAGCGATTTTGCGCTGGTGCGCCATCGCATGCTTAACCCGCAAAATATGGGCTGGAAATACCGTGCCGCCTGGATGGAGGAGCATGCGCCGGAGATCGAACAGCTGTTGCTGCAAATCCATGAAAACGGCCCGGTACGCTCTGCGGACTTTACCCATCCTCGCACCGGTACCAGCGGTTGGTGGGACTGGAAACCGCATAAAAAGCATCTGGAAGGGCTGTACACTGCCGGCAAGGTGATGGTGGTTGAACGGCGAAACTTTCAGCGCGTCTACGATCTGACCAGCCGCGTGATGCCGGAGTGGGATGACGAACGCGATCTGCTCAGCCAGTCCCGTGCCGAAGCCATTATGCTGGAAAACAGCGCCCGCAGCCTTGGGCTGTTTCGTCCTCAATGGCTGGCGGATTACTACCGTCTGCGTCAGCCTGCGCTGCCAGCCTTACTCGCTCGCTGGCAGGAAGAACAAAAAATTATTCCGGTCACCGTTGAGGAGCTTGGCCCGGCATGGGTGCACGCCTCGCTGGCGGAAGAGCTGGCGCTGGCCGCAGCGGGCAAACTGACAGCCACCCGGAGCGCCGTGCTGTCGCCCTTTGATCCTGTGGTCTGGGATCGCAAGCGCGCCGAACAGCTGTTTAACTTCAGCTATCGTCTGGAATGTTATACCCCAGCGCCCAAACGGCAGTATGGCTACTTTGTACTGCCACTGCTGCACGTGGGCCAGCTGGTCGGGCGTATGGATGCCAAAATGCACCGTAAAACGGGCGTGCTGGAAATCATTGCGCTCTATCTGGAGGCGGATATGAGACCTGGCCGCACGCTGGAAAAGGGTCTTCGCGGGGCCATTACCGAATTTGCCGCCTGGCAGGGGGCGACCCGCGTGAGCATAACGCGTTGTCCGCCGGATCTATTTACTGACTGCACCACCGGCTGGGAAATTGACCCGGCCTGAAAAATGTATATGGTAAACTTTTGCGAAACCTTATCCGTTCCATCTGGAGGAACCATGGATCACCGTCTGCTTGAAATCATCGCCTGCCCGGTTTGCACCGGCAAACTCTATTACAGCCAGGAGAAACAGGAGCTGGTCTGCAAAATCGACAACCTGGCATTCCCGGTGCGTGAAGGCATTCCGGTGTTGCTGGAAAACGAAGCCCGCGCGCTGACTGCTGAAGAGAACCGTCCATGAGTTTCGTCGTCATTATTCCGGCGCGCTATGCCTCAACCCGTCTGCCGGGCAAACCGCTGGTGGACATCAACGGCAAGCCGATGGTGGTGCATGTGCTGGAGCGCGCCCGTGAGTCTGGCGCGGAACGTATTATTGTCGCCACGGATCATGAAGAGGTGGCCCGTGCGGTGGAAGCGGTGGGTGGCGAAGTGTGCATGACCCGCGTCGAGCATCAGTCCGGTACCGAACGTCTGGCGGAAGTGGTGGAAAAATGCGGTCTTAGCGATGACACCATCATCGTCAATATTCAGGGCGATGAGCCGATGATCCCCCCGGCGATTGTGCGTCAGGTGGCGGAAAATCTGGCGCAGCGCGACGTCGGCATGGCAACCCTGGCGGTGCCGATCCACAGCGCAGAAGAAGCCTTCAATCCGAACGCGGTAAAAGTGGTAACCGATGCGCAGGGCTATGCGCTCTATTTCTCCCGCGCCACCATTCCCTGGGATCGCGATCGTTTTGCGCAAAGCCGTGACGCTATCGGTGATACCTTCCTGCGCCATATCGGGATTTATGGCTATCGCGCTGGCTTTATCCGCCGCTATGTCACCTGGCAGCCAAGCCAGCTTGAGCAGATCGAAATGCTGGAGCAGCTGCGTGTGCTCTGGTACGGCGAGAAAATTCACGTGGCCGTCGCACAGACGGTGCCAGGTACGGGTGTGGACACGCCGGAAGATCTGGAGCGTGTTCGCGTCGAAATGGCCCGCAGCTAATCCCTCCGTACTTCGTCCAGAGATAAGCTAAAACGCGGTACAGCCTTATCTTTGGACTATCTCCTGCTCTTTTGATCTCATGCGGGTGACAAGATCGTGATAGACGCTCATTATGAAAACAGTAGTTTTTATAGGGGTAAACGGATATGGAACGATTGCGCGCTGAATTGAGTCATCTGCTGGGCGAAAGGCTAAGCCGCCTGGAATGCGTAAGCGAAAAAGCGGATACCGCACTGTGGTCACTGTACGACAGCAACGGTAATCCGCTGCCATTACTGGCAAGAAGCTTTACCACGCCCGGGGTTGCCCGTCAGCTGGCGTGGAAAATGTCGATGCTGGCGCGCAGCGGCACGGTACGTTTACCGGTGGTGTACGGTGTCATGACCCATGAAGAGCACCCCGGCCCCGACGTCTTACTGATTGAGCGGCTGCGCGGGGTATCGGTGGAAGCCCCGGCCCGTTCGCCGGAGCGCTGGCAACAGCTGAAAGATCAGATTGTCGAAGGCCTGCTGAGCTGGCACAGACACGACAGCCACGGCTGCGTGGGCGTGGTGGACAGCACCCAGGAAAACATCTGGCCGTCCTGGTATCGCCAGCGCGTCGAAGTGCTGTGGACCACCCTCGGTCAGTTCAAAAATACCGGTCTTACCATGCAGAACAAACGCATTTTGTTTCGTACGCGTGAATGTCTGCCCGCGCTCTTTGACGGCTTTAATGACAACTGTGTGCTGGTGCACGGCAATTTCACGCTGCGCAGTATGCTGAAAGATGCGCGCAGCGATCAGCTGCTCGCGGCGGTTACGCCCGGCCCGATGCTCTGGGCGCCCAGGGAGTATGAACTCTTCCGGCTGTGCGAAAGCGACTACGCCGAAAGCCTGTTGTGGCAGTACCTCCAGCGCGCGCCCGTTGCGGAGTCCTTTATCTGGCGGCGCTGGTTGTATACGCTGTGGGATGAAGTGGCCCGGCTGGTCAATACCGGGCAGTTTAACCGCAGCCGCTTTGAGCTGGCCTCCAAATCACTCCTTCCCTGGCTCGCCGGAAGTGCCTTTTAACCACTGCCAGATGCGTCCCAGGGTTTCATAGCCCACCCGGTCGCTGTGCATCAGCCAGACCGGGGAGGGAATAATACGTTCCCAGGTATTAAGCGGCGAGGCGATCGCCAGCTGATTCGCCGGTGCAGGCAGCGGATGTAACCCGGCCTGCTGGAAAAAAATCATCGCCCGCGGCAGATGGGACGCCGACGTCACCAGCAGGAAAGGCGCATCGCCAATCGCCGCTTTTACCGCCGCTGCTTCTTCTTCCGTATCTTTCGGCGTCCCCAGCGTAATAATGTCGCTGCGCGGAATACCGAGGGTTTCCGCCACCCGCGCGCCCGCTTCAGCGGTGGTCACCGGATTGCCTGGCGCCGCCGCGCCGGTGAAAATCATCTTCGCGCCGGGGTTCATGCGCCACAGCCGCACCGCTTCATTAAGGCGCGGCAGACTGTTGTTGATTAAATTCGAGCTGGGCGCCCAGTCAGGGTTCCAGGTATAACCGCCCCCCAGCACCACGATATAACTCACCTGCTGCGTACCGCGCCAGGTGGGGTATTTATCTTCGATCGGTTTTAACAGGCCATCGGCGACAGGTTGCAGGCTCAGCAGTAACAGCACCAGCCAGCTGACGCTGACGAGGGTTTTGCCCGTGCGCTGGTAACGGGAAAACCACAGCAGAGCGATCCCGAGCGCCATCAGCAAAAGCAGCAGCGGCAGGGGGAGAATGAAACCGCCTATATATTTTTTGAGCGTAAAAAACACCGCATCCGTCTCCTTTTTAACCATACAGCAGGTGAATTCCGGCGATATTACACCAGATAGGTTCCTTCTGGGCGCGGCTGTGACAAAATAGCGGTTTTGCCAGGATCGCACAGCCATGAAGGATCGCAATTTCGACGACATCGCGGAAAAGTTCTCCCGCAACATCTATGGCACGACCAAGGGCCAGTTGCGTCAGGCGATCTTATGGCAGGATCTTGACGGTCTGCTGGCGACCTTTGGCACGCAGCCGCTGCGCATTCTCGATGCTGGCGGCGGTGAAGGACAAACGGCAATTAAAATGGCGCAGCGCGGTCATCACGTGACGCTGTGCGATGTGTCGGCTGAGATGATCGTCCGCGCAAAAGCGGCCGCCGACGCGCAGGGTGTGAGCGGCAACATGCATTTTGTACAATGCGCGGTGCAGGACATCAGCCAGCATTTGGAAAGCCCGGTTGATCTGATATTGTTTCACGCTGTGCTGGAATGGGTGGCGGAACCGGTCGCCGCGCTCCAGACCTTATGGTCGGTATTGCGCGAAGGCGGGGCGTTGTCCCTGATGTTCTTTAACGTCCATGGCCTGCTGATGCACAACATGGTGGTCGGGAATTTTGATTACGTACAGCTCGGGATGCCGAAGAAGAAAAAGCGCACGTTGTCGCCCGATTATCCGCGCGATCCCGCCGAGGTGTATCGCTGGCTGGAACAGATTGGCTGGCAGATCACCGGCAAAACGGGCGTGCGGGTGTTCCATGATTATCTGCGTGTAAAACAGATGCAACGCGACTGTTTTCCAGCGCTAGTCGAATTAGAAACACGCTATTGCCGTCAGGAGCCTTATATCAATCTTGGCCGCTATATACACGTGACCGCGCTAAAGCCGCAGGTGCAAGGATAAACGATGAGTGAATTTTCTCAGACAGTCCCCGAACTGGTCGCCTGGGCGAGGAAAAATGATTTTTCCATTTCGCTGCCGGTGGACAGGCTTTCATTTCTGCTGGCCGTCGCCACGCTGAATGGCGAACGCCTCGACGGAGAGATGAGCGAAGGGGAACTGGTAGACGCGTTCCGCCACGTCAGTGATGCGTTTGAGCAAACCAGCGAAACCATCAATGTGCGCGCGAACAACGCCATCAACGACATGGTGCGTCAACGTCTGCTGAACCGCTTTACCAGCGAACAGGCCGAAGGCAATGCCATTTACCGCCTGACGCCGCTGGGCATGGGCATTACCGATTACTATATTCGCCAGCGCGAATTCTCGACGCTGCGCCTTTCCATGCAGCTGTCCATCGTGGCGGCAGAGCTGAAACGGGCCGCCGATGCCGCCGATGCAGGCGGGGACGAGTTCCACTGGCACCGTAACGTTTTCGCGCCGCTGAAATACTCGGTGGCGGAGATTTTCGACAGCATCGATCTGACCCAGCGCGTGATGGACGAGCAGCAGCAGCTGGTGAAAGACGACATCGCCCAGTTACTGAACAAAGACTGGCGCGCGGCCATCTCCAGCTGTGAACTTCTGCTGTCAGAAACCTCAGGTACACTGCGCGAACTGCAGGATACGCTGGAGGCGGCGGGGGATAAGCTGCAGGCCAATCTATTGCAGATCCAGGATGCCACCGTCGGACGCAACGATCTGGAGTTTGTTGACCGTCTGGTCTTCGATCTGCAAAGCAAGCTCGACCGCATCATCAGCTGGGGCCAGCAGGCCATTGACCTGTGGATCGGCTATGACCGCCACGTACACAAATTTATCCGTACCGCTATCGACATGGATAAAAACCGCGTCTTTGCCCAGCGTCTGCGCCAGTCGGTACAAACCTATTTCGATGCCCCCTGGGCGCTGACCTACGCCAGCGCAGACCGACTGCTGGATATGCGCGACGAAGAGATGACGCTGCGCGATGAAGAAGTCACCGGCGAACTGCCGCCGGATCTGGAGTTTGAAGAATTTAATGAAATCCGCGAGCAGCTCGCCGCGATGATCGAAGCACAGCTGGCGGTGTACAAAACCAGACAAGTGCCGCTCGATCTGGGCCTCGTGGTGCGCGAATATCTGTCGCAATACCCGCGCGCGCGTCACTTCGACGTGGCGCGGATTGTGGTTGATCAGGCGGTGCGCCTCGGCGTAGCGCAGGGCGATTTCACCGGACTGCCACCAGAATGGCAGCCGATTAACGATTACGGAGCCAGGGTACAGGCGCATGTCATTGACAAATATTGAACAAGTGATGCCAGTGAAACTGGCGCAGGCGTTGGCGAATCCGTTGTTTCCGGCGCTGGACAGCGCACTGCGCGCCGGTCGTCACATCGGGCTGGATGAGCTGGATAATCACGCCTTTTTGATGGATTTCCAGGAGTATCTGGAAGAGTTTTACGCGCGTTATAACGTGGAGCTGATCCGCGCGCCGGAAGGTTTCTTCTATCTGCGCCCGCGCTCCACCACGCTTATTCCCCGCTCGGTGCTGTCAGAGCTGGACATGATGGTCGGCAAAATTCTCTGCTACCTCTATCTCAGCCCGGAGCGTCTGGCGAACGAAGGCATTTTCAGCCAGCAGGAGCTTTATGATGAGCTGCTGTCGCTGGCGGATGAAATGAAGCTCTTAAAACTGGTGAACAACCGTTCTACCGGCTCTGACCTTGACCGCCAGAAACTGCAGGAAAAAGTGCGCTCCTCGTTAAATCGTCTGCGCCGTCTCGGCATGATCTGGTTTATGGGCAACGACAACAGCAAATTCCGCATTAACGAATCGGTATTCCGCTTCGGCGCGGACGTGCGCAGCGGCGACGATCCGCGTGAAGCGCAGCGTCGCTTAATTCGTGATGGCGAAGCCATGCAGATTGAAAATAACCTGCAGCTCAATGACGAGCAGGAAGAAACTCTGCCGGACGGTGGGGAGGAAGAATAATGATCGACCGCGGAAAATTTCGCTCACTCACGCTGATTAACTGGAACGGCTTTTTTGCCCGCACCTTTGACCTCGATGAACTGGTCACCACGCTGTCAGGCGGCAACGGTGCCGGTAAGTCCACCACCATGGCGGCGTTCGTCACGGCGCTGATCCCGGATCTGACGCTGCTGCACTTCCGTAACACCACCGAAGCGGGGGCCACCAGCGGCTCGCGCGATAAAGGTCTGCACGGCAAACTGAAAGCGGGCGTCTGTTATTCGGTACTCGACGTCATTAACTCGCGCCACCAGCGCGTGGTGGTGGGCGTGCGCCTGCAACAGGTCGCCGGACGCGATCGCAAAGTGGATATCAAGCCGTTCGCCATTCAGGGGCTGCCTGCCGATATTCTGCCGACGCAGCTGCTGACCGAAACGTTGAACGAGCGCCAGGCGCGCGTGCTGTCGCTGGCCGAGCTGAAAGATAAGCTCGACACCCTCGAAGGGGTACAGTTTAAGCAGTTCAACTCCATTACCGACTATCATTCGCTGATGTTCGATCTGGGCATTGTCGCCCGTCGTCTGCGCTCAGCCTCCGACCGTAGCAAATTCTACCGTCTGATCGAGGCCTCGCTGTATGGCGGGATCTCCAGCGCCATTACCCGTTCACTGCGCGACTACCTGCTGCCGGAAAACGGCGGCGTGCGTAAAGCGTTCCAGGATATGGAAGCCGCGCTGCGTGAAAACCGCATGACGCTGGAAGCGATCCGCGTCACCCAGTCGGACAGGGATCTGTTTAAACACCTGATCTCGGAAGCCACCAACTATGTGGCGTCGGACTATATGCGCCACGCCAACGAGCGCCGCGTGCATCTCGATCAGGCGCTGGCCTACCGTCGCGAACTCTTTACTTCCCGCCAGCAGCTGTCGGCGGAGCAGTACAAGCACGTGGATATGGCGCGCGAGCTGCAGGAGCACACCGGGGCCGAAGGCGA
This sequence comes from Enterobacter sp. K510, assembly GCF_055804875.1. Classification (NCBI taxonomy): domain Bacteria; kingdom Pseudomonadati; phylum Pseudomonadota; class Gammaproteobacteria; order Enterobacterales; family Enterobacteriaceae; genus Enterobacter; species Enterobacter sp. K510. Next base: position 29,187 of record NZ_JBNRLQ010000004.1, read on the forward strand.
TCTGGAAGCCGAATATCAGGCCGCCAGCGATCACCTGAACCTGGTGCAAACCGCGCTGCGTCAGCAGGAAAAGATCGAACGCTACGAAGCGGATCTTGAAGAGCTGCAAATCCGCCTCGAAGAACAGAACGAAGTGGTGGCGGAAGCCGCCGATCAGCAGGAAGAAAACGAAGCCCGCGCCGAAGCCGCTGAGCTGGAAGTGGATGAACTGAAAAGCCAGCTGGCGAACTATCAGCAGGCGCTGGACGTGCAGCAAACGCGCGCCATTCAGTACAACCAGGCGCTACAGGCCCTGCAGCGCGCCCGCGAGCTTTGCCATCTGCCGGATCTGACCGCCGAAAGCGCCGACGAATGGCTGGAAACTTTCCAGGCCAAAGAGCAGGAAGCCACCGAAAAACTGCTGTCCCTCGATCAAAAAATGAGCGTCGCGCAAACCGCGCACAGCCAGTTTGAACAGGCTTACCAGCTGATGGCGGCGATCAACGGCCCGCTGTCCCGTAACGAGGCCTGGAGCGTGGCGCGCGAATTACTGCGCGACGGCGTGAACCAGCGCCATCTGGCGGAGCAGGTGCAGCCGCTGCGTATGCGTCTGAACGAGCTGGAGCAACGTCTGCGCGAACAGCAGGACGCCGAGCGTCTGCTGGCGGAATTCTGCAAACGCCACGGCAAAAATATCGATGCCGACGGCCTCGAAGCCCTGCATCAGCAGCTGGAAGCGCAAATTGCCTCGCTGTCTGAAACGGTGGCGAATGCCGGTGAACAGCGTATGGCGCTGCGTCAGGAGCTGGAACAGCTTCAGTCGCGTATTCAGGTACTGATGAAGCGCGCCCCAATCTGGCTGGCGGCGCAGAACAGCCTGGCGCAACTGTGTGAGCAGACGGGCGAGGAGTTCGAAAGCAGCCAGGAAGTCACGGAATACCTGCAACAGCTGCTGGAGCGCGAGCGCGAAGCCATCGTCGAGCGCGATGAAATCGGCGCGCGCAAACAGGCGGTTGACGACGAAATCGAGCGCTTAAGTCAGCCGGGCGGCTCCGAAGATCCGCGTCTTAACGCGCTGGCGGAGCGTTTCGGCGGCGTGCTGCTGTCGGAAATCTATGACGATGTCAGCCTTGAAGACGCGCCCTATTATTCCGCGCTTTACGGCCCGTCGCGCCACGCGATCGTGGTGCCGGATCTGTCGCTGATCACCGAGCAGTTAGAGGGGCTGGACGATTGTCCGGAAGATCTCTATCTGATCGAAGGGGATCCGCAGTCCTTTGACGACAGCGTGTTCGGCGTGGATGAACTGGAAAAAGCGGTGATTGTGAAAGTCGCCGACCGCCAGTGGCGTTACTCCCGGTTCCCGTCGCTGCCGCTGTTTGGCCGCGCGGCGCGTGAAAACCGTATCGAAAGCCTGCATGCCGAGCGCGAAACCCTCTCTGAACGTTTCGCGACCCTGTCCTTTGACGTGCAGAAAACCCAGCGTCTGCATCAGGCGTTCAGCCGCTTTATCGGCGGTCATATCGGCGTGGCGTTCGAAAACGATCCCGAAGCCGAGATCCGCCAGCTGACCAGTCGCCGTGGCGAACTGGAACGCGCCATCAGCGCGCATGAAAATGACAACCAGCAAAGCCGCATGCAGTTTGAGCAGGCGAAAGAGGGCGTCGCCGCCCTTAACCGCCTGCTGCCGCGCATCAGTCTGCTGGAAGATGACACCCTTGCCGACCGCGTGGACGAGATCCGCGAACGCCTCGACGAGGCCGAAGAAGCGGCGCGCTTTATTCAGCAGTTCGGCAATCAGCTGGCGAAGCTGGAGCCAATGGTATCGGTGCTGCAAAGCGATCCGGAACAGTACGAACAGCTGAAAGAAGATTACGCGTACTCCCAGCAGGTACAGCGCGATGCGCGTCAGCAGGCGTTTGCGCTGATCGAGGTGGTACAGCGCCGCGCGCACTTCAGCTACAGCGATTCAGCGCAGATGCTCGATGGCAACAGCGATCTGAACGAGAAGCTGCGTAAACGTCTGGAGCAGGCCGAAGCCGAACGCACCCGCGCCCGTGAAGCGATGCGCAGCCACGCCGCGCAGCTGAGCCAGTACAGTCAGGTGCAGGCATCGCTGAAAAGCTCTTACGACACCAAAAAAGAGCTGCTCAACGATCTGCTTAAAGAGTTGCAGGATATCGGCGTGCGCGCCGACAGCGGTGCCGAGGAGCGCGCGCGCATTCGTCGCGACGAACTGCATGCCCGTCTCTCCGGCAACCGCTCACGCCGCAACCAGCTGGAAAAAGCCCTGACCCTGTGTCAGGCAGAAATGGATACCCTGACGCGCAGCCTCAAACGCCTTGAGCGCGATTATCATGAGATGCGCGAGCAGGTCGTGATGTCGAAAGCGGGCTGGTGCGCGGTAATGCGCATGGTGAAAGACAATGGCGTTGAACGCCGTCTGCACCGCCGCGAGCTGGCATATCTCAGCGCCGATGAGCTGCGTTCCATGTCGGATAAAGCGCTGGGCGCGCTGCGTCTGGCGGTGGCCGACAACGAACACCTGCGTGACGTGCTGCGCCTGTCGGAAGATCCCAAACGTCCGGAGCGTAAAATTCAGTTCTTCGTGGCGGTGTATCAGCATCTGCGCGAGCGTATCCGTCAGGATATTATCCGCACCGACGATCCGGTCGAGGCCATCGAACAGATGGAAATCGAACTGAGCCGTCTGACGGAAGAGCTGACCTCCCGCGAGCAGAAGCTGGCTATCAGCTCCCGCAGCGCGGCGAATATCATCCGTAAAACCATTCAGCGCGAGCAGAACCGTATTCGTCAGCTGAACCAGGGCCTGCAAAGCGTCTCCTTCGGCCAGGTAAACAGCGTGCGGCTTAATGTCAACGTGCGGGAAACCCACGCCACGCTGCTGGACGTCCTCTCGGAGCAGCATGAGCAGCATCAGGATCTGTTCAACAGCAATCGCCTGACTTTCTCGGAAGCGCTGGCGAAGCTGTATCAGCGCCTGAATCCGCAGATCGACATGGGCCAGCGCACGCCGCAGACCATCGGTGAAGAGTTGCTGGACTACCGCAACTATCTGGAGATGGAAGTGGAAGTGAACCGTGGCTCCGACGGCTGGCTGCGTGCGGAATCCGGGGCGCTCTCCACCGGGGAGGCGATCGGTACCGGTATGTCCATTCTGGTGATGGTGGTACAAAGCTGGGAAGACGAAGCCCGCCGCCTGCGCGGAAAAGATATCTCGCCATGCCGTCTGCTGTTCCTTGATGAAGCGGCCCGTCTGGATGCCCGTTCCATTGCCACGCTGTTTGAACTTTGTGAACGCCTGGAGATGCAGCTGATCATCGCGGCGCCGGAAAATATCAGTCCTGAAAAAGGCACCACCTACAAACTGGTGCGTAAGGTCTTCAACAACCAGGAGCACGTACACGTGGTGGGGCTGCGCGGCTTTGCGCCGCAGTTGCCGGAGCCCTTACCCGGAACGGCGGATGCCAGCGCATCCTGATTTTTCAAAACAGAGGGTGGCTTTTGCCACCCTTTTCTTTTCTGAACGCCAGGTTTTCTTTAAACTTCTTTACATTAGGCCGGGCAAATGTATTTTTAGCTTTATATACTCAATATAAGCGTGACGCGTTAACCTCGTCGCAACAATTTATAAAAACAGGGGGCAAGGAATGTTGCTGAATAAAATGAAGGGTCGTCGGATGTCCGCACTGGGTTTGTGCCTGGCATTCGCATTTGCTCCGCTGTTTAACGCCATGGCCGATGAGCCGGAGGCGATCCCCACCGACAGCTCGGCAACTACCGGCCAACAGCCAACGGCGCTGTTACAGCCGCTGGAACAGTCACGCGCCACGGCGGTGATGGCAGGCCTGGTGACGCTGCCGGACGACGCGGTCGCCAGTACGCGCAGCGCGCTTGAGGCGGCATTACCGGCGGGCTATAAACCGGTCTATATGAATCAGCTGGCGGCGCTGTACGCGGCGCGCGAGCAGAAGCCGATGTGGGAGAATCGCGAGGCGGTGAAAGCCTTCCAGCAGCAGCTGGCGGAAGTGGCGATCGCCGGTTTCCAGCCGCAATTTACCGCCTGGGTGGAATTACTCACCGATCCAGGCGTGAGCGGAATGGCGCGCGATCTGGTGCTGTCTGACGCGATGATGGGCTATCTGCAGTTTATTGCCGCCATCCCGGTTAAGGGCAACAGCTGGTTGTACAGCGCTAAACCTTATGCGCTGGCGACCCCGCCGTTGTCAGTCATTAATCAGTGGCAGCTGGCGCTGGATAAAGGCGAACTGCCCTCATTCATTGCGCAGCTTGCGCCGCAACACGAACAGTACGCCGCCATGCACAGCGCGTTGCTGGCGCTGGTGGCGGATTCCCAGCCCTGGCCGCAACTGACCTCCGCGGGCAAGCTCAACCCGGGTCAGTGGAGTAATGACGTGCCGGCGCTGCGCGAAATTCTCAGCCGCTCCGGTATGCTTGATGACGGTCCGAAGATTGCGCTGCCGGGCGACAGCAGCGACAGCGGGGCGGTGGTCAGTCCGTCGGCGGCAAATGTGGACGAAAACGCAGCCCAGCCGACGCCGGTAGCGGATAAGAAAAAGAAGCGGGTGGCTGCGGTACGCAGTGCCTACAGTAAAGATCTGGTGGAAGGGGTGAAGCGCTTTCAGGCTTCTCAGGGGCTTGGAGCAGACGGCGTGATAGGGCCATCAACCCGCGACGCGCTGAATATCTCCCCTGCGCAGCGGGCGGGTGTGCTGGCGCTTAATATTCAGCGACTGCGGCTGCTGCCGGAGAAGCTCTCCACCGGCATTATGGTGAATATTCCGGCCTATTCGCTGGTGTACTATCAGCAGGGCAACCAGGTGCTGTCGTCGCGGGTCATTGTGGGCCGTCCGGATCGTAAAACGCCGATGATGAGCAGCGCACTGAATAACGTGGTGGTTAACCCGCCGTGGAACGTGCCGCCGACGCTGGCGCGTAATGATATTCTGCCGAAGGTGTGGAACGATCCGGGGTATCTGGAGCGCCACAATTATGTCGTGCTGCGCGGCTGGAACAGTAAAGAGACCATCGATCCATGGCAGGTGGACTGGGGCACGATCACGCCGTCCAATCTGCCATTCCGTTTCCAGCAGGCGCCGGGCGCGCACAACTCGCTGGGCCGCTATAAATTCAATATGCCCAGCTCAGACGCCATCTATCTGCACGACACGCCGAACCATAACTTGTTCCAGAAAAACGCCCGTGCGCTGAGCTCCGGGTGCGTCAGGGTCAATAAGGCCTCAGAGCTGGCTAACATGCTGTTGCAGGATGCGGGCTGGAACGATACGCGCATCTCCGATGCCCTGCGCCAGGGCGACACGCGCTATGTGAATATTCGTCAGAGCATTCCGGTGAACCTTTACTACCTCACCGCCTTTGTCGACGCTGATGGCCGTACGCAGTATCGTACAGATATTTACAATTATGATCTCACCGCGCGATCAAGCGCACAAATCCTGCCAAAAGCGGAACAATTAATCAGGTAAATGAAGCAGTTCAGAAAAATCTGGAGTCGTAATTTCCGGCACTTACGCGCAAACGGGCAGAAATGCCCGTTTATTCGGGCTATTGACCTGGCTTGACGCAGACTTTGTTGCCCGGTAAGGTGCCTCTCGTGCGCCAGAAGTGCATAAATTACGCAACTCTTGACCTGTAGATCTGATTATCATGGATAAATTTGACGCTAATCGCCGCAAATTGCTGGCGTTAGGTGGCGTTGCACTGAGTGCTGCCATCTTACCGACGCCTGCATTTGCAACCCTTTCCACCCCACGCCCACGTATATTGACGCTGAATAACCTGCATACCGGCGAATCAATTAAGGCGGAGTTCTTTGATGGCCGGGGCTATATTCAGGATGAATTAGCAAAACTTAACCATTTTTTCCGCGATTATCGCGCGAATAAAGTGAAATCCATCGACCCAAAACTGTTCGATCAGCTTTATCGTTTGCAGGGACTGCTGGGCACCCGTAAACCGGTGCAGCTTATTTCTGGCTATCGCTCGCTGGATACCAATAATGAGCTGCGTGCCCACAGCAGCGGTGTGGCGAAGAAAAGCTATCACACCAAAGGACAGGCGATGGATTTCCATGTTGAAGGCATTGCATTAAGCAATATTCGCAAAGCGGCGTTATCTCTGCGCGCAGGTGGTGTAGGATATTACCCCAGCAGCAACTTTGTGCATATTGATACCGGGCCAGTCCGGCACTGGTAATCTAAGCCTTCAATAGACAGGAGCAGTATGAACTATCGTATTATTCCGGTTACCGCTTTCGCCCAGAACTGTTCTTTAATCTGGTGCGAAGAAACACGGCAGGCAGCCGTGGTTGATCCCGGTGGCGACGCAGATAAAATCAAACAGGTTGTGGACGCCAGCGGCATGACGCTGACGCAGATTTTATTGACCCACGGTCATCTTGATCATGTCGGCGCCGCCGCAGAACTGGCGCAACATTATGCTGTGCCGGTGATCGGCCCGGAAAAAGAAGATGAGTTCTGGCTAACGGGCCTGCCCGCCCAGAGCCGGATGTTTGGCCTGGAAGAGTGTCAGCCTCTGACGCCGGATCGCTGGCTGAATGAAGGGGAAAGCGTCAGCCTGGGCAATATCACGCTTCAGGTACTGCACTGCCCTGGACATACGCCGGGACACATCGTGTTCTTTGATGAACGCGCCCGTCTGTTAATTTCCGGCGATGTGATTTTTAAAGGCGGCGTGGGGCGCAGTGATTTCCCGCGCGGCGACCATGCGACGCTTATCGATTCGATCAAGCGTAAGCTGTTGCCGTTAGGTGACGACGTGACCTTCCTGCCGGGGCATGGCCCGCTGTCGACGCTCGGCGAAGAGCGCCTGCACAATCCTTTCTTACAGGATGAAATGCCGGTCTGGTAATAAAAAAAGGTCGCCGTGGCGACCTTTTTTAATGCTCAGAAACTTACAGCACGGCGACGATGGCTTCGCACAGCGGCGCCATATTGTCCGGCGTCATACCCGCCACGTTGACACGGCCTGATGCCACTGCATACACGCCGAATTCCTCACGCAGACGCAGCACCTGCTCTTTGGTCAGGCCGCTGAAGGAGAACATGCCGTTCTGTTTGATGATGAAGCTGAAGTCCTCCTGCGCGCCTTTCTCCTGTAAGGTATTCACAAACAGCAGACGCATACGCTGGATACGCTGACGCATATCCGTCAGCTCCTGCTCCCAGATGGCGCGCAGCGCGTCATTGCTGAGAATAGTCGCCACCACCGAGGCACCGTGTGCCGGTGGGTTAGAGTAGTTGGCGCGGATCACCGACTTCATCTGGCTGAACGCACGATCCACGGTTTCTGCATCCGCACACACCAGCGTACAGGCCCCCACGCGCTCATTGTACAGGCCGAAGTTTTTGGAGTAGGAGCTGGCAACGATCAGTTCCTGATGCAGTGCTGCAAAGGCGCGCAGACCTTCAGCATCTTCTTCCAGCCCACGGGCGAAGCCCTGATAAGCGAAGTCGAACAGCGGCAGCCAGCCTTTTTGCGCGGACAGCTCAGCCAGCTGTTGCCACTGATCCAGCGTCGGATCGATACCCGTTGGGTTATGGCAGCAGCCATGGAACAGCACCACGTCACCGGCCTGGGCTTCGTTCAGGCTGGCCAGCAGGCCGTCGAAGTCCAGGGTGTGGTTGGCAGCGTCATAGTACGCATATTCACGCACTTCCAGACCGGCGGAGTTAAACACGCTCTTATGGTTCGGCCAGCTTGGGTTGCTTACCCAGACGCGTTTTACGTCCGTATTTTTCGCCAGAAAATCCGCCGCCACGCGAAGCGCGCCTGTACCGCCGGGGGTTTGTGCCGTGCGGGCGCGTTTGTCGTTGATGAGGGCATTGCCTTTGCCAAACAGCAGCTCCTGCGTGCAACGGCCAAACTCCGGAATACCGTCAATGCCGAGGTAATTTTTAGTCGTTTCATTTTCCAGCAGATACTGCTCAGCTTTTTTCACGCTGGTCAGCACCGGGGTCTTGCCGGTTTCATCTTTATAGACGCCGATGCCCAGATTAATTTTAGTGGGGCGAGTATCGGCACGAAACAGATCGGCCAGGCCCAGGATTGGGTCGGCAGGGGCAGCGGTGATTTTCTCAAACATGACGAGGTTCCATTGTGGTGTCAAAAAGGGAAAGCCGCTATCAGGTTAACGGCTGATGGAGCAAATGCCAACCGTTTGCGACAAAAAGAAAAAGGAAGTGGGGGTGAAGGGAATAACAGGATTTTAAGCATAAAAAAACAGGGCCGGAGCCCTGTTTAATAAGCATATAACGAGGTGTGTTACGACTTAGAACTGGTAAGTTACACCAACAACAGCCTGGTCGTCGGTACCAACGAAGCTGGTCGGTGCATCTTCGTCGTCCAGCAGGTTGATACGGTAGTCGCCGTATACGTTGAAGTTCTTGTTGAAGTAGTAAGTTGCGCCAACGGTCACGTATTGTGCCAGATCGCGGTCGCCGATGCCCGGCAGGTCTTTACCTTTGGACTGCACGTAAGATACGGACGGACGCAGGCCGAAGTCGAACTGGTACTGTGCAATCATCTCGATGTTCTGAGTTTTGTTAGCAACGTTGTAGCCAGAAGCGATAGAGTCGCCGTCGCCATCCAGGATGGTCATGTTGCGGGTTTCAGCATACACAGCAGCGAGGTATACGTTGTTTGCGTCGTATTTCGCGCCAACAGCCCATGCATCAGCACGGTCGCCTTTGCCATCTTCTTTCTGCGCAACGGTACGGTTAGCAGTGCTGTAAGAGCCGATCACGCCGAAGCCTTCACCGAACTCGTAGCCCAGGGACGCGCCCACGCCGTCGCCGTTGGCTTCGTTCAGGTTGTCACGGTCGTTTTTGCCCTGATATTGCAGGCCAAAGCTCAGACCATCAACCAGACCGAAGAAGTTGCTGTTACGGTAGGTCAGCAGGCCGGTAGAACGGCTGGTCATGTAGTTGTCGGTGTATGCGCCGCCCCAGGTTTCGCCAGAGAAGGACGGAGCCATATCGGTGTAAGACTCAACGTCGTACACGATGCCGTAGTTACGGCCGTAGTCCAGAGAGCCAGCGTCAGCAATTTTGATACCAGCGAATGCCAGACGGGTTACGTTGTCCTGGCTGCCTTCAGCTTTGCTTGCTTTAGCACGATATTCCCACTGGCCGTAACCGGTAACTTGATCGTTAACCTGAGTTTCGCCTTTGAAGCCGATCTGGCCGTAAGAGTTATCTTTGTTAGAAGTGTTGTCGCCAGAAGTGGTGAAGGCGTGCTCGCCAACAACTTTGCCGTACAGATCCAGTTTGTTGCCGTTTTTGTTATAAACTTCTGCAGCGTTAGCTGCACCGGCTACCAGCAGAGCAGGGATAACCACTGCCAGAATATTGCGCTTCATCATTATTTATTACCCTCATTAGGTTTTATGAACACCTGCCACTGCCGCCAATAGATTCCGTCAATAAATATTTACGGAACTATTGATGAGAGTTTGGTGTCTCTCTGTGTCTGAGAGGCATCTTTCCATTCATGTAATCGTTTCGCTAGCGCCAAAGTGCTACAAATGTCTTAAAGCGGTAACGAAAAGAAATAATGTGTAACATTGTGTGAATTTTTCGGAACTTTGTGAACCATCTCTAATTTCCTGACTCTCCGCTGATAAATTCAGCGAATCCATTCCTATATATATGAATTGCTTATATTTAATAGTGCTAATGGCAATTCTTATTTAAGAATCATTCTTATCTCTCTTTTTCTTATAATTGAATTTAGCCGTCCGGATTGCCGGGCGATTTTTATCCACTTGTGCTAATGCTTCAGAAAAACCTAATCCGCAATAATAGAAGGGCTTATTTTTTGTTCAGAAATGTAAAGACGACAGGGATGGTTACAAAAGTGAAGAGAAGAGAGAGGAGTGTTGAGAATACAGACTGAATGTTAACAAAAGTTGACAATGAGTCTTAAAAATAAGGGCCAGATTAGCTGGCCCTGATATTCAGAAACTGGCGTTACGCGGGGTACGCGGGAACGGAATCACGTCACGCACGTTCTGCACGCCGGTCACATAGGCAATCAGACGTTCAAATCCCAGACCGAAACCGGCATGAGGAACGGTGCCGTAGCGACGCAGATCGCGATACCAGCCGTAGTCTTCTTTATTAAGACCCATTTCAGCCATACGCGCATCCAGGACATCCAGACGCTCTTCACGCTGGGAACCACCGATGATTTCACCAATCCCCGGCGCCAGCACGTCCATCGCGGCAACGGTCTTGCCGTCATCGTTAAGACGCATATAGAAGGCCTTGATGTCTTTCGGGTAGTTCTTCACCACCACCGGCGCTTTGAAATGTTTCTCGGCAAGATAACGCTCGTGTTCGGAGGAGAGATCCACGCCCCAGTAAACCGGGTTTTCGAATTTCTCACCGCAGGTTTCCAGAATGCGCACCGCATCGGTGTAATCCACCTGGGCGAAGTCCGCAGAGATGAAACGCTCCAGACGTTCAATGGCGTCTTTGTCCACGCGCTCAGCGAAGAATTTCAGATCGTCCATACGCTCGTCCAGCACGGCTTTGAAGACATACTTCAGCATGGCTTCTGCGAGCGCGGCGTTATCTTCCAGATCGTTAAACGCCACTTCCGGCTCCAGCATCCAGAACTCGGCCAGATGGCGGCTGGTGTTGGAGTTTTCCGCGCGGAAGGTCGGGCCGAAGGTATACACCTTTGACAGAGCGCAGGCGTAAGTTTCCGCGTTAAGCTGGCCGGAAACGGTCAGGAAGGCTTCTTTACCGAAGAAGTCTTTATCGAAATCGATTTTGCCCTGGTCGTTGCGCGGCAGGTTTTCCAGATCCAGCGTCGACACGCGGAACATTTCGCCGGCGCCTTCGGTATCGGAGGCAGTGATCAGCGGCGTCGACACCCAGAAGAAGCCCTGCTCATGGAAGAAACGGTGCAGCGCCTGAGCCAGCGTGTGACGTACGCGGGCTACCGCGCCAATCAGGTTGGTGCGTGGACGCATATGCGCCACTTCACGCAGATACTCAATGCTGTGGCGTTTGGCCGCCATCGGATAGGTATCCGGATCCTCAACCCAGCCGGTAACTTCAACGCTGGTGGCCTGGATTTCAAAGCTCTGGCCCTGGCCCGGCGATGCCACGACGGTACCGGTAACGATCACCGAGCAGCCGGTGGTTAAATGCAGCACTTCGTCATTGTAATTGGGCAGAGAATTATTAATAACGGCCTGTACAGGATCAAAGCAGGAACCGTCATAGACGGCCAGGAAGGAGATGCCAGCTTTTGAATCTCGGCGGGTACGTACCCAACCGCGCACGGTGACCTGCTGGTCAACGGCTACACGGCCCTGGAGTACGTCGGCTACAGGCGCAACGCTCATAATATTCTCTCTGTTAATTGTCTGGAAAAAATAGTCATTTATCCACCCAAAGGGGGGATACCTATGTTACCTGGCATGCGCCATCAGACAAGCAGAATTCGCAGCAACCGGCGAAGAATTAATAAATAAATAAGAAGAAGGGAGCCATTCAGGCTCCCTTTTGCGATTAACTGGCTTTTTTAACCAGCGGTAAATCGAAGGCTTCGCGCAGGGCGCGGACAAAAGCTTTATCATGACAGATGGTTTTTCCGGGGCTGTCCGAGAGTTTGGCGACGGGCTTGCCGTTGCACTCCACCAGCTTGATCACGATATTCAGCGGCTTCACCTGCGGAATATTGCAGGTCAGGCGGGTGCCGATACCAAAGCCTAAATTCACCCGTGAAGAGAAGTGCCGGTACAGATCGACCGCTTTTTTCAAATCCAGATTGTCGGAGAACACCAGCACCTTGCTGTGCGGATCGATACCGAGCTTCTGATAGTGGGCAATGGCTTTTTCACCCCATTCCACCGGATCGCCGGAGTCGTGACGCAGGCCCTGGTAGCGGGTGGCGAATTCCGGACCGAAATCCCGCAAGAAGGCGTCCATGGTGATGCAGTCGGTCAGCGCAATGCCCAGCTGATCCGGGTATTCGGCAAGCCAGGCGGCGAGAGCCGCGCGCTGGCTGGTCGCCAGGTCCGGGCTGATCTGCTGATGCGCCTGGAACCATTCGTGCGCCTGGGTGCCCATTGGCGTCAGCGACAGACGGCGCGCCAGATCGTAATTGCTGGTGCCGGTAAACCACGGCTCCTGGATCAGACGCTCGACAATGGCCTGCTGCACGCTGCGGGAAAAACGACGGCGGGTGCCGAAATCCATCAGCCGGAAACGCGACAGATCCAGATCGGCGGTCAGGTCAGCAAACTCCAGCAGCTTCTCTTCCAGCATCGCCAGCGCCTGCGGCACCCCTGCTTCCGGTGAACGGTAGCTGTGCACCAGCTCGCTAATCACCGCCAGCAGCGGCACTTCCCACAGGATCACTTCCCGCCACGGGCCGCTCAGACGAATATTGAGTTTGCCGTTCTCGTTAATGACTTCCACCTGTTGCGGGTCATAACGGAAATCGCGCAGCCAGTTGAGGTAGTCCGCTTTAAAGAAGGGAAGGCCGGAAAGCCACTGGAATTCATCATCCTGCAAGCGCAAATGTTGCATGGCATTTATCTGCTCGCGGATGGCATCCGCGTAGATGCCCAGCAGATCGTCACCACGGCAGCGGAATTCAGCCACCACCTGCACATCGGCGTAGCGGTGGAAAACAGCCTGTTGCATGTGCAGCTTGTACGCATCGGTATCAAGCAGCGTATGCAGGATCGGGGAAGCAAATTGTGTCATGGCGTGCCGTAGCATCCTCTCACAGGAGCGTTTAGTACATTAAACAACAGGGGAGAATCGCTGGAGTATACCCTGTTTAGCAATTTATTGAACCCCGATCACAACATAAGCGGGCTTTTCAGACGAGCGCAATTCGTGCCACTGTTATAAAAATGTAGCAAACAGGACGTTTCTGTCTGAAAAGATGAAGATTCTGCGTGGCGAGTTGTTCACAACAGGAATAGACTGGAGTCGATACCATACTAAAAGATGCTAAAGGTTTTTTATGACACAACAGCCACAAGCCAAATACCGCCACGACTACCGTGCGCCGGACTACCTGATCAGCGATATTGACTTGACCTTTGACCTGGATGCCGCCAAAACCGTTGTGACCGCCGTAAGCCGCGTGTCTCGTCAGGGCGCGTCCGATGCCCCTTTGCGTCTGAATGGTGAAGATTTAACCCTGGTCTCATTGCACATTAATGATGCGCCCTGGACCGACTACCAGATCGAAGACAATTATCTGGTGATTTCGGCGCTGCCGGACCACTTTACCCTGCGCATCGTCAACGAGATCAGCCCGGCGACCAATACGGCGCTGGAAGGCCTGTACCAGTCCGGCGAAGCGCTCTGTACCCAGTGTGAAGCGGAAGGTTTCCGCCATATCACCTGGTATCTGGATCGCCCGGACGTGCTGGCGCGTTTTACCACCAAAATCATTGCCGATAAAACCACCTACCCGTACCTGCTCTCCAACGGTAACCGTGTGGGCGAGGGGGATCTGGAAAACGGGCGTCACTGGGTGCAGTGGCAGGATCCGTTCCCGAAACCCTGCTACCTGTTTGCGCTGGTGGCGGGGGATTTCGACGTGCTGCGCGATACCTTTACCACCCGCTCAGGCCGCGAAGTAGCGCTGGAGCTGTTCGTCGACCGCGGCAATCTTGACCGCGCGCCATGGGCGATGACCTCGCTGCAAAACTCTATGAAATGGGATGAAACCCGCTTCGGTCTGGAATACGACCTCGACATCTATATGATCGTCGCCGTGGACTTCTTCAACATGGGCGCGATGGAGAATAAAGGCCTGAACGTCTTTAACTCCAAATATGTGCTGGCGCGTACCGACACCGCCACTGATAAAGACTATCTCGATATTGAGCGCGTTATCGGCCACGAATATTTCCATAACTGGACCGGTAACCGCGTCACCTGCCGCGACTGGTTCCAGCTCAGCCTGAAAGAAGGCCTGACGGTGTTCCGCGATCAGGAGTTCAGCTCGGATTTAGGCTCCCGCGCCGTGAACCGTATAAGCAATGTACGCACCATGCGCGGCCTGCAGTTTGCTGAAGATGCAAGTCCGATGGCGCACCCGATCCGCCCGGATAAAGTCATTGAGATGAATAACTTCTACACCCTCACGGTGTATGAAAAAGGGGCGGAAGTGATCCGTATGCTGCATACGCTGCTGGGAGAAGAAAACTTCCAGAAAGGGATGCAGCTTTACTTTGAGCGTCACGATGGCAGCGCGGCCACCTGCGATGATTTTGTGCAGGCGATGGAAGACGCGTCCAACGTGGACCTGTCACACTTCCGCCGCTGGTACAGCCAGTCCGGTACGCCGATTGTCAGCGTGCGCGACGACTATAACCCGGAAACCGAGCAGTACACCCTGACCATCAGCCAGCGCACGCCGCCGACCGCTGAGCAGGACGAAAAGCTGCCGCTGCATATTCCGTTCGATATCGAACTTTATGATAACGACGGCCATGTGATCCCGCTGCAAAAAGACGGTCATGCTGTGCATCACGTGCTGAACGTCACCCAGGCCGAGCAGACCTTTGTCTTTGATAACGTCTATTTCCAGCCGGTGCCGTCGCTGCTGCGTGAATTCTCCGCGCCGGTCAAACTGGAATACAAATGGAGCGATCAACAGCTGACGTTCCTGATGCGCCATGCCCGTAACGATTTCTCCCGCTGGGATGCGGCGCAAAGCCTGCTGGCGACTTACATCCGCCTGAACGTGGCGCGCCAGCAGCAGGGGCAGCCGCTCTCCTTACCGCTGCATGTCGCCGATGCCTTCCGTGCGATCCTGCTGGATGAGCAGATCGATCCGGCGCTGGCCGCCGAGATCCTGACGCTGCCATCCGCCAGTGAAGTGGCCGAACTGTTCGATATTATCGATCCGGTGGCCATCGCTGCGGTACGCGAAGCCCTGACCCGCACCCTGGCGACAGAGCTGGCGGACGAGTGCCTGGCCGTTTATAACGCCAATAAACTCGACGCCTACCGCGTGGAACATGCGGACATCGGCAAGCGCTCTCTGCGTAACACCTGTCTGCGCTACCTGGCGTTTGGCGATGCGCAGCTGGGCGACCGTCTGGTGAGCGAACAGTATCATAACGCCGATAATATGACGGACGTGCTGGCCGCGCTCTCTGCCGCTGTAGCGGCGCAGCTGCCATGCCGCGATGCGCTGATGCAGGACTATGACGACAAGTGGCATCACGACGGTCTGGTGATGGATAAGTGGTTTATTTTGCAGGCCACCAGTCCGGCCGCCAACGTGCTGGATACCGTGCGCAGTCTGCTTAATCACCGCTCGTTCACCCTGTCTAACCCGAACCGCGTGCGTTCGCTGATTGGCGCTTTCGCCAGCAGCAACCCGGCGGCGTTCCATGCGGAAGACGGCAGCGGCTATCAGTTTATGGTGGAGATGCTTACCGAGCTGAACCGTCGTAACCCGCAGGTGGCTTCACGTCTGATTGAGCCGCTGATCCGCCTGCGTCGCTATGATGAAAGCCGTCAGGCGTTAATGCGTATCGCGCTGGAAAAACTGAAAGGGCTGGATAATCTGTCGGGCGATCTGTTCGAGAAGATTGAGAAAGCGCTGGCGTAATCCGGCTGTTGTCACCCTCTCCCGATGGGAGAGGGCAGGGGTGAGGAGCGTATTCCTCACCCTGTCTTTACTGCTCTTACCGGCGTCTCGCCGCGTTTCATCACCCGATCCAGCACTTCTGATTCCAGCTCTGCCAGTCGCACCGAGCTGAGCCTGCGCGGACGCGGGATATCCACCGTCAGATCCAGCCCGATTTTTCCGTCTTCAATCAGCAGGACGCGATCCGCCATCGCCACCGCCTCGCTGACATCGTGAGTCACCAGCAATACGGTAAAGCCCTGGGATTGCCACAGCGATTCAATCAGCGCCTGCATTTCCAGCCGGGTCAGCGCATCCAGCGCGCCCAGCGGTTCGTCCAGCAACAGCAAACCCGGTTTGTGGATCAGCGCCCGCGCCAGCGCCACGCGCTGTTTTTGACCGCCCGAGAGCGCCGCTGGCCACTCGGTCGCGCGATCTTCAAGGCCAACCGCCGCCAGCGACTGACGGGCCGCGTCGCGCCAGTCGCCCTTCAGGCCAAGGCCAACGTTATCAATGACCGATTTCCACGGCAGCAGACGCGCATCCTGGAACATCATTCGCGTGTCGTCCTGAATCTGCGCCAGCGGCGTGGATCCGGCGAGGATTTCGCCGCTTTGCGGTTTTTCCAGCCCGGCCAGCAGGCGTAACAGCGTACTTTTGCCGCCGCCGCTGCGTCCGACCACCGCAACAAACTGCCCGGCAGGAATGTGCAGATCCAGGCCATTGAGAATGGTGTTCTGGCCGTAGCGTTTAGTGACGCCGTTGAGCACCAGCGGCGTACCGCGATTAAGGCGCGCAGTATTCATAGATCACTCCTTCACAGAATAGGCCGGGTTCCAGCGTAACCAGACGCGTTCCAGCAGTTGCGCGCTCAGATCTGCCAGTTTGCCCAGCACGGCATAAAGAATGATGGCGACCACCACCACATCGGTCTGCAAAAACTCACGGGCGTTCATCGCCAGATAACCGATCCCGGCGTTCGCCGAAATGGTTTCCGCCACGATCAGCGTCAGCCACATCAGGCCCAGCGCAAAACGCACACCAACCAGAATCGACGGCAGGGCGCCGGGCAGGATCACATGGGCAAAAAGCGCGAAACCGGACAGCCCGTAACTGCGGGCCATCTCCACCAGACCCCGGTCGATATTGCGGATGCCGTGCCAGGTATTGATATAAATGGGGAACAGCGTCCCGAGGGCGACGAGGAAAATTTTGGCGCTCTCGTCGATACCAAACCACAGGATCACCAGCGGGATCAGCGCCAGATGCGGCACGTTGCGCAGCATCTGCACCGAAGTATCCAGCAGCCTTTCTCCCCAGCGCGACAGGCCGCTGATCAACCCCAGCGTCAGGCCAATCGACCCGCCGATGGAGAAGCCAATCAGCGCCCGCCATGAACTGATAGCCAAATGCTGCCACAGCTCGCCGCTGGCGGAGAGCGACCAGAACGCCTCCACCACGCCCTCCGGCGAGGGAAGAATTCGGGTGGAGAGCCAGCCGGTTGACGAGGCGATCTGCCAGATCACCACCACGGCTACCGGTAAAAACCAGGGCGCGGCGCGCAGCAGCCACTGACGGGACGAGTCGGACATAGCGCCTCCTTAACTCTGTGAAACGTTGCGCGGAATGTAATCATTCGCCACCGCTTCGCCCTGCGCCTGTAACTGGCGTGGCTGCGGTACGGCGGGAATGGCGACATCCAGATGCGGGAACAGCAGTTCGCCCACTTTGTAGGCTTCCTCCAGATGCGGATAGCCGGAGAGGATAAAGCTGTCGATGCCCAGCGCGGCGTATTCATTAATACGCGCCGCCACCGTCGGGCCATCGCCCACCAGCGCCGTACCCGCGCCGCCGCGCACCAGACCGACGCCCGCCCACAGGTTCGGGCTGATTTCCAGATTTTCGCGTCTGCCGTTATGCAGCGCCGCCATGCGCTGTTGACCCACCGAATCCTGACGGGCAAACGCCGCCTGGGCGATGGCGATGGTTTCATCATCCAGATGGGAGATCAGCCGATCCGCCGCCTGCCACGCTTCTTCGTTGGTTTCCCGCACAATCACATGCAGGCGGATACCGAAGCGCACGCTGCGCCCGTGTGCCGCCGCTTTAGCGCGCACCTGCTCGATTTTCTCTTTCACCAGTTCCGGCGGTTCGCCCCAGGTGAGATAAAGATCGACCTGCTCGGCGGCCAGATCCTGCGCCACATCTGACGAGCCACCGAAATAGAGCGGTGGACGGGGCTGCTGCACCGGCGGGAAGAAGAGTTTTGCGCCACGCACATGGATATGCTTGCCGTGATAGTCCACGGTGTCGCCCTCCAGCAGACGCCGCCAGACGTGGGTGAATTCTGCCGAGGCTTCATAGCGTTCGGTGTGATCGAGGAACACGCCATCGGCGGCCAGCTCCTGCGGATCGCTGCCGGTCACCAGATTGAACAGCGCGCGACCGTTGGAAAGGCGATCCAGCGTTGCCGCCTGACGGGCCGCCACGGTCGGGGAGGTCACGCTCGGGCGCAGCGCCACCAGAAACTTCAGTCGCTGGGTCACCGGGATCAGCGATGCGGCCACCAGCCACGCATCTTCACAGGAGCGACCCGTCGGGATCAGCACGCCGCTAAAACCGATGCGGTCAGCCGCCTGGGCGATCTGCTGCAAATAACCATGATCGACCGGGCGGGCGGCATGTTCAGTGCCAAGATAGTGGCCATCGCCGTGGGTCGGTAAAAACCAGAACAGATTCAGGCTCATGATTTAGCTCCTTGAGTAGTGGCCGGATGCCAGATGCGGGTGCGGATATCCACCTGTTTCGGGACAAGGCGGTTCTGATAAAACAGATCGGCGGTCTGCTGTTGCAGGGCGGCCGTGGCGTCGTTGACCGGCGAAATGCGCGTCGGCGGACGGTGGTCAAAATAGGTGGCGATCACCGGCTCAGGCAGCCCCATGGTTTTCGCCAGTAAGCTGATGCTGGCCTCGCGCTGGCTGAGGGTTAACGCATCTGCTTCGCTGAAGGTATCCAGAACGCCCTGAATAAAAGCGCCATTTTTTTCAGCATAGGGACGGGAGGCGAGATAAAACGAACCTGTCTGCTTCAAATCGGTGCCGTCTTTCAGCACCCGCACGCCACCCTGTAACAGGGCTGCGGAATAATAGGGATCCCAGATGGCCCAGGCGTCCACATTGCCCTGCGAAAACGCGGCGCGCGCATCGGCAGGCGTCAGATAGGTTGGCTGTATATCGGTGAATTTCAGTCCTGCCTGTTGCAGGGCGCGCAGCAGCAGGTTGTGAGAACTGGAACCTTTCTGGAACGCCACCTTATGGCCTTTCAGATCGGCGACGGTTTTGATCGGGCTGTTTTCCGGCACGAGGATCACTTCCGCTTTCGGCTTCGGCGGCTCAACGCCGACATACAGCAGATCCGCCCCGGCGGCCTGGGCAAAGATAGGCGGAATATCCCCGGTGCTGCCCAGATCAATACTGCCGATATTCAGGGCTTCGAGCATCTGCGGGCCGGCAGGGAACTCCACCCAGGAGATTTTGGTGTCCGGGTAACGTTTTTCCAGTAGCTGATGATTTTTCGCCAGCACCATGCTGACGCTGCCTTTCTGATAGCCAATGCGCAGCGCGTCCGGGGCCGTTTCCGCCGCCTGCGACCAGGCGGAGAGCGTTAACATGCCGCTGAGCGCCAGCCACTGGGCGCGGGATTTGAAAAGGTTAAACATGGGCGACTCCTTGCGTATCACTGATCGGCGGGGCTTTCGGCTCAAGGCGGTGCAGCGCCTGGGTAAAGGTTTCCAGCGCGCTATCGAGGCGGGCCTGCAGATGCGGGCTGAAGGTGGCTTTATGCTGGTAATCGGCGATCTGGCTATCATCAGCGAATACCCCCTGCAAAATTTCCTGCGCGCTCAGGGCGCTCAGGACCGGTTTCAGGGCGTAATCTACCGCCAGCATATGGGCGATGCTGCCGCCGGTCGCCAGCGGTAACACGACTTTCCCCGCCAGCGCGCGCTCCGGAAGCAGATCAAGCAGCGTTTTTAGCGCGCCGGAAAAGAGGCTTTATAGATGGGCGTGGCGACAATCAGTCCGTCAGCATCCGTTAACTGTTCGTTCAGCGCCAGCAGCGCGGGGCTGTCAAAACGTGCATAGAGCAAATCTTCCGGCTCGAAGTTATGCAGATGCCAGTGGCAGACCTCGATCCCCTGGTCGCTTAAGCTTTCGCGGGCGTATTCCAGCAGGGCGCTGGAGCGCGAGGGGAAACGCGGGCTTCCCGCTAATGTCACTACACGCATACTGACTCCTTATAACCAAATGTTTGCTTTTATCTAACATTGATAACAATTTGCCAGAGTGTTTTTATTCCACTAAATGATTTATCTGAACAAGAATTGCCAAAAACTGGCATAAGAAAAGACGGAGAGGTAAACGTTTGCCCTTTTGCGGGTTTTTTTGCCGCAGGTCAATTCCCTTTCGCCGCGGGATGAAACATAATACGCCCCCGGTTTGCACACCGGGAATCCAGGAGAGTTCATGTACTACCCCTTCGTTCGTAAAGCCCTTTTTCAGCTCGATCCTGAGCGCGCTCATGAAGTGACCTTTCAGCAATTACGCCGGGTGTCCGGTACGCCATTTGAAGCACTGGTGCGCCAGAATGTGCCGGTAAAACCCGTCACCTGCATGGGGCTGACCTTCAAGAATCCGCTTGGCCTGGCGGCGGGTCTTGATAAGAATGGTGAATGTATTGATGCCTTCGGCGCGATGGGATTTGGCGCAATTGAAATCGGCACCGTAACGCCACGTCCGCAACCCGGTAACGATAAACCGCGTATTTTCCGCCTTGTGGAAGCTGAAGGCTTAATCAACCGCATGGGCTTTAATAACCTGGGCGTTGATAACCTGGTGGAGAACGTTAAAAAAGCGCATTTTGACGGTGTGCTGGGTATTAATATCGGCAAAAATAAAGACACGCCGGTGGAGCAGGGGAAGGATGACTACCTGATTTGCATGGAGAAAGTCTATGCTTATGCCGGGTATATCGCGATTAATATTTCCTCGCCTAACACACCTGGTTTGCGTTCACTGCAATATGGCGAAGCGCTGGATGATTTGCTGCTGGCAATCAAGAATAAGCAAAGCGAATTGCAGAATATCCATCACAAATATGTTCCGGTGGCAGTCAAGATTGCTCCCGATCTGAGCGAAGAAGAATTGATCCAGGTGGCTGATAGTTTAGTTCGCCATAATATTGATGGTGTTATTGCCACCAATACTACGCTGGAACGATCGCTGGTGCAGGGCATGAAGCATGGCGATGAAACGGGTGGGTTAAGCGGCCGTCCGTTGCAATTAAAAAGCACAGAAATTATCAGGCGTTTAGCGCTTGAGCTGAATGGCCGTCTGCCAATTATCGGCGTCGGCGGAATCGATTCGGTGATCGCCGCCAGGGAAAAAATGGCAGCCGGCGCAACGCTGGTACAAATCTATTCGGGCTTTATTTTCAAAGGCCCGCCGCTGATTAAAGAAATTGTCACCCATATCTGACGTTTATCCCGCTAAATGACAACCAGGGCTTTATTTCCTGCCCTGGTTGTTTTATATTCCGTCGTTGTTGCTTATTTAAACATTGTGGTCTTTTATTATTTACACAATAAGCGAAGCGGCAAAATGGATAAATAAGCAACAGGACGCTTGCGGACGGGAGAGGAAGATGCGAATTAAACCTGACGATAACTGGCGCTGGTATTTTGATGAAGAGCACGATCGTATGATGCTCGATCTGGCCAATGGCATGTTATTTCGGTCCCGTTTTCCCCGTCGCATGTTAACCCCCGATGCTTTCGCGCCGACCGGTTTTTGCGTGGAAGATGCCGCGCTCTATTTCTCTTTCGAAGAAAAATGCCGCTATCTGGATTTAAGCCGTGAACAGCAGGCGGAGCTGGTGCTGAATGCGCTGGTGGCCATCCGTTTTCTGAAACCGCAAATGCCGAAAAGCTGGCACTTCTTAGCGCATAACGACCGTTGGACGCCGCTGCAGGGCGAAGCCGCCAGCGTCTGGCTGAGCGACACCGCAGAGCAGGTGAATCTGCTGGTGGTCGAACCGGGCGATAACGCCGCGCTCTGTCTGCTGGCGCAGCCGGGTGTAGTGATTGCCGGGCGTACCATGCAGCTTGGCGATGCCATCAAAGTGATGAATGACCGGCTGAAGCCGCAGCCGATTGCCGCCAGCTTCAGCCTCGAACAGGCGGTTTAAGGTTCCAGTTTCAGCGCCGTTCTGGGGATGCAGCTACAGCTCAGAATGGTGCCATCCTCACTGATTGCCGACTGTTTCAGCGCACTGACTTCCCCCTCGACTAAACGGATCCGGCAACAGCCGCAGATACCCGCCCGGCAGGAGTAGGGTACACGGATCCCCTGACTTTCCAGTTGTTCGAGTAATACCTGTTGATTATTACCGGTAAATTGCTGTCCCTGAAAATCAATGCTGACGCCTGAGGGATCCGCTTTATCGACGTTAAGCGTTTCAGCAACGTTTCCTGCACCATAGATTTTTCCCGGCGCGCGGGCCAGCACCGTGACTTCATCGCCGACGCGGATCACGCCGCTGTTGCGGGCGATCAGGTTCTGGCCGAAATCCACATCGCCATTATCCTGTGCGGTACGGAAACTCTGTAAGGTGGCGAGCGGTTCTCCCGACGGATGCTTTTGCCCGCGCTCGGGGCTGACGGTGGTGAATACGCAACGGCTGCAGGGTTTAACCACATCGAAAATCACCTCGCCGATGCGCACCACTTTCCAGCCGTCTTCTTCCCAGGCGGCGGCGCCGCTGATCACCAGGTTGGGCCGGAACTGCTCAATTTGTACGCTGGCGGGGCAGCGCTGCTGGAGATCCCGTAACGAGGCGTCGTTGACCAGCAGATAGGGAAAGCCGTCGGCAAAAGAGAGCGGCACGCTTTCAAAGCGTTTTACCCGGCGCGTTGGCTGCGGGCCAACCCAGCGGAGTTGCACCTCACGGGCGAAAAAACCGCTCAGCCACTGGTTGATGGCCGCAGGCGCAATAAAGGCCGTAAAATGGTTGCCCCAGACTTCAGTGGGTTCTGGTTGCGGGTCAAAATCCGCAAAACGCACCAGCGCACTGCTGCCATCGGGGGCGGTGAGGTGCAGCCCATCGGGTAACAGGGCTGGCGTGAAGCGTACCATCGCGGGAAACTGACGGGCGGTAATGAAGGTGCCGTCGGGTTCAGTGACCATAAATATACGATCGAACGCCAGGCCGCTGCTGTCCGCCAGCGCATGGGTAAGACCGGTGCCGCGCATTGATTTAACCGGATGAATAAAAAGCCGCGATAAGGTTGCCACGCCATCCTCTTCAGAATCTGGAAATAAGCGCTCAACTTTATGACATAGCGTTGAGATTAGCTATAATGCGCAACAATTTTCTAAGTGAATAAGTGACGATATGATTTCTCTGTTTGCCAGTACGGCCCGCGGGCTGGAAGAGCTGTTAAAAACTGAACTGGAAAACCTGGGCGGGCAAAACGTCCAGGTGGTTCAGGGTGGTGTCCATTTTGAGGGGGACACCCGGCTTGTCTACCAGAGCCTGATGTGGAGTCGTCTGGCTTCGCGCATCATGATGCCGATGAGCGAGTGCAAGGTGTACAGCGACCTTGATCTCTATCTCGGGGTGCAGGCGATAGACTGGACGGAGATTTTCAGCCCCGGCGCGACCTTTGCAGTGCACTTCAGCGGCCTGAACGACACCATCCGTAACAGCCAGTACGGCGCGCTCAAGGTCAAAGACGCCATCGTCGACAGCTTCACGCGCAAAAATCTGGAACGCCCGAACGTCGATCGTGAAAAGCCCGATCTGCGTATCAACGTCTGGCTGAATAAAGATACTGCGCATATCGCGTTGGATCTGAGCGGCGAAGGCCTGCACCAGCGCGGCTACCGTGACGGCACCGGCCTTGCGCCCATCAAAGAAAGCCTTGCGGCCGCCATTGTGATGCGATCTGGCTGGCAGCCGGGCACGCCGCTGCTCGATCCAATGTGCGGTTCCGGTACGCTGTTGATCGAAGCGGCGATGTACGCCACCGACCGTGCCCCTGGCCTGCATCGCGGGCACTGGGGATTCGGCGGCTGGGCGCAGCACGACGACGCCATCTGGAAAGAAGTGAAAGCCGAAGCCCAGGTACGCGCCCGTAAAGGCCTGGCGGATTACGGTTCGCGTTTCTATGGTTCCGACAACGACAGCCGCGTGATTGAGCGCGCCCGCAGCAACGCCCGTCGCGCCGGTGTGGCTGATCTGATCGCGTTTGAGGTGAAAGACGTCGCCAAACTCACGAACCCGCTGCCGGAAGGCCCGACCGGGACAATCCTCAGCAACCCGCCATATGGCGAACGTCTGGACAGCGAACCGGCGCTGATCGCGTTGCACAGCATGCTGGGGCGCACTATCAAAAGTCAGTTTGGTGGCTGGAATTTATCCCTGTTCAGCGCTTCGCCGGATCTGCTCAACTGTCTGCAACTGCGTGCTGACCGCCAATTTAAAGCCAAAAACGGCCCGCTGGACTGCGTGCAGAAAAACTATGCTATTGCCGTGACCAGCGCCGATGCGCAGGGCGGCGGCAGCGCGTCGATAGCGGAAGATTACGCTAACCGCCTGCGTAAGAACGTCAAGAAACTGGAAAAATGGGCGCGTCAGGAAGGCATTGAATGCTATCGCCTGTATGACGCCGATTTACCGGAGTACAACGTGGCGGTGGATCGCTACGGCGATTCCGTGGTGGTGCAGGAGTACGCGCCGCCGAAAACCGTGGATCCGCAGAAAGCCCGTCAGCGCCTGTTCGATATTATTTCCGCCACTATCGCGGTGCTGGGTATCGCCCCGAACAAGCTGGTGCTGAAAACCCGTGAGCGGCAGAAAGGCAAAAACCAGTATCAGAAGATGAACGAGAAAGGGGACTTCATGCAGGTGAGCGAATATAACGCGCGCCTGTGGGTCAACCTGACCGATTATCTGGATACCGGCCTGTTCCTCGATCACCGTATCGCCCGTCGCATGTTAGGCCAGATGAGTAAGGGTAAAGATTTCCTTAACCTCTTTGCCTATACCGGCAGCGCCAGCGTGCATGCGGGGCTGGGCGGCGCGAAATCCACCACCACCGTGGATATGTCCCGCACCTACCTGGAGTGGGCCGAGCGCAACCTGCGTCTGAATAATCTCAGCGGCCGCGCGCACCGTCTGATCCAGGCCGACTGTCTGGCCTGGCTGCGCGATACGGATGAGCAGTTTGATCTGATCTTCATCGATCCACCGACATTCTCTAACTCAAAAAGAATGGAAGATGCCTTTGACGTGCAGCGCGATCACCTGCGCCTGATGAAAGATTTGAAACGTCTGCTGCGCAAAGGCGGCACCATTATGTTCTCGAACAACAAACGCGGTTTCCGTATGGATCACGACGGTCTGGCTGAGCTCGGACTGAAAGCACAAGAAATCACGCAAAAAACACAGTCGCAGGATTTCGCCCGTAACCGTCAGATCCACAATTGCTGGCTGATCACCTCAGCCTGAAGGAAGAATAAATGTCATTAATTAGTATGCACGGTGCCTGGCTGTCGTTCAGCGATGCGCCGCTTCTCGATAACACCGAACTGCACATCGAAGATAACGAGCGCGTGTGTCTGGTGGGACGTAACGGCGCGGGTAAATCGACGCTGATGAAAATCCTCAACCGCGAACTGGGACTGGATGACGGGCGTATTGTCTACGAACAGGATTTGGTGGTGGCGCGCCTGCAACAGGATCCGCCCCGCAATGTAGCGGGCAGCGTGTACGATTTCGTGGCGGAAGGTATCTCGGAGCAGGCGGAATACCTGAAGGCCTATCATGAGATTTCCCATCTGGTGATGACCGATCCGAGCGAAAAAAATCTTAACGAGATGGCGCGCTTACAGGATCTGCTGGACCACCACGGCCTGTGGCAGCTTGAAAACCGTATCAACGAAGTGCTGGAACAGATCGGCCTGGAAGCGGATATGGCGCTGGCCTCGCTGTCCGGCGGCTGGTTGCGTAAAGCGGCGCTCGGCCGTGCGCTGGTCAGTAACCCGCGCGTGCTGCTGCTCGACGAGCCGACCAACCACCTCGACATTGAGACTATCGACTGGCTGGAGGGCTTCCTCAAGACCTTCAACGGCACCATCATCTTTATTTCCCACGACCGTTCGTTTATCCGCAATATGGCGACGCGCATTGTCGATCTGGATCGCGGCAAGCTGGTGACCTATCCGGGCAGCTACGATCAGTATCTTCTGGAGAAAGAAGAAGCGCTGCGCGTGGAAGAACTACAGAATGCGGAATTTGACCGCAAGCTGGCGCAGGAAGAAGTGTGGATCCGCCAGGGCATCAAAGCACGTCGTACCCGTAATGAAGGCCGTGTGCGCGCCCTGAAAGCGATGCGTCGCGAGCGTGGCGAACGCCGTGAAGTGATGGGCAGCGCGAAAATGCAGGTTGAAGAAGCTTCCCGCTCTGGCAAGATCGTCTTTGAGATGGAAAACGTCAACTACGGCGTGGACGGCAAAGTGCTGGTGCGGGATTTTTCCGCCCAGGTGCAGCGTGGCGACAAGATCGCGCTTATCGGGCCGAACGGCTGCGGTAAAACTACCTTGCTGAAGCTGATGCTCGGGCAGTTACAGGCTGACAGCGGCCGCGTGCACTGCGGCACCAAACTGGAAGTGGCCTACTTTGACCAGCACCGCGCGGAACTCGATCCGGACAGAACGGTGATGGATAACCTCTCCGAAGGCAAACAGGAAGTGCTGGTAAACGGCAAGCCGCGCCATGTGCTTGGCTATCTGCAGGACTTCCTGTTCCATCCGAAACGCGCCATGACGCCGGTGCGCGCGCTGTCGGGCGGAGAGCGTAACCGCCTGCTGCTGGCGCGTCTGTTCCTCAAGCCCAGCAACCTGCTGATCCTCGATGAACCGACCAACGACCTGGATGTGGAAACCCTCGAACTGCTGGAAGAGTTAATCGATGGCTATCAGGGCACCGTCATGCTGGTGAGCCACGATCGTCAGTTCGTCGATAACACCGTGACGGAATGCTGGATCTTCGAAGGCGAAGGCCGCATCGGTCAGTATGTCGGCGGTTACCAGGACGCGCGCGGCCAGCAGGCGGCTTCGCTGGCGCATAAACAGTCAGCGTCGAAAAAAAGTGCCGAAGCGGCGGCCCCTAAAGCAGAAACTGTTAAACGTGCCGGTAACAAACTAAGCTATAACCTGCAACGCGAACTTGAGCAGCTCCCGCAGCGTCTGGAAACCCTGGAGGCGGAACTGAGCGCGCTTCAGGCGCAGGTCGCTGACGGTGCATTCTTCAGCCAGCCTCATGACCATACGCAAAAAGTGCTGGCCGATATGGCGCAGGCTGAACAGGCGCTGGAAGAAGCTTTTGAGCGTTGGGAATACCTTGAGGCCCTTAAAAACGGCGCGTAATTCAGGATAAACGTATGTGCGATCACCACCATGCCACCCGGCACATTTTGTGTTCTCAGTGTGACTTGCTGGTGGCACTACCCGCGCTGGAGGACGGTCATAAAGCGGACTGTCCTCGCTGCGGGCATACCCTGACCACAAAATGGGCCGAACCGCGTCAGCGTCCCAGCGCCTGTTCGCTGGCAGCGCTCTTTATGCTGCTGCTGGCCAATCTCTTTCCCTTCGTCAATATGAAGGTCGCCGGTATCACCAGTGAGGTGACGCTGCTGGAAATTCCTCGCGTGATGTTTTCGGAAGATTACGCCAGCCTCGGCACCTTTTTCCTGCTGTTTGTGCAACTGGTACCGGCGTTTTGCCTGGTGACGATCCTGTTGCTGGTCAACCGCGTCGCGCTGCCCTGGCGCGTACAGGCTTTTCTTGCGCGGATATTTTTCCAGCTAAAATCCTGGGGCATGGCGGAGATTTTCCTCGCCGGCGTGCTGGTGAGTTTTGTGAAGCTGATGGCCTACGGCGATATAGGCATCGGCAGCAGTTTTGTGCCCTGGTGCCTGTTTTGTTTGCTGCAACTGCGTGCCTTTCAGTGCGTTGACCGGCGCTGGCTGTGGGACGATCTCGCGCACATGCCGCCGGTGGATCAGCCGCTTAAAACGGGCGTTACTGGTCTTCGCCAGGGGCTGCGCTCCTGTCCGTGCTGCACCGCGATCCTGCCTGCGGATTTACGCCAGTGTCCGCGCTGTCATACCCGCGGTTATGTGCGGCGTAAAAACAGCCTGCAATGGACAATGGCGCTGCTGGTTACCTCTATCCTGCTTTACTTGCCCGCTAATATTCTGCCGATCATGATCACCGATCTGCTGGGCGATAAAATGCCCTCCACCATTCTGGCGGGGGTCATTTTGCTGTGGGGGGAGGGATCCTATCCGGTGGCGCTGGTCATTTTTATCGCCAGTATTATGGTGCCGACGCTCAAAATGATCGCGCTTGGCTGGCTGTGCTGGGACGCAAAAGGGCACGGCAGGCGCGACGGCGAGCGCATGCACCTGATTTATGAAGTGGTGGAATTTGTCGGCCGCTGGTCGATGATTGACGTTTTTGTTATCGCTGTACTGTCCGCGCTGGTGCGCATCGGCGGTCTTATGAACATATACCCCGCAACAGGCGCATTAATGTTTGCGCTGGTGGTCATCATGACAATGTTTGCGGCAATGACTTTCGATCCCCGTCTGTCCTGGGATCGTGAGCCAGAATCAAGCCATGAGGAGCAGTAAAAACATGGAGACGAAAAGTGGGGATGCGAAGGTGCAAAAGGTAAAAAGCTGGTCGCCGGTGTGGATCTTTCCCATCGTGACCGCGCTTATCGGCGCATGGATCCTGTTTTATCACTACAGCCATCAGGGGCCGGTGGTAACACTCATCACCAACAATGCCGAAGGCATCGAAGCGGGTAAAACCACCATCAAAAGCCGCAGTATTAACGTCGGCGTGGTGGAATCCGCCACCCTGGCGGATGACCTTAAGCGCGTGGAGATCAAGGCGCGGTTGAACGCGGATATGAGCAAACTGCTGCATGGCGACTCGGTATTCTGGGTGGTGAAACCCCAGGTTGGCCGGGAGGGGATCAGCGGGCTGGGCACGCTGTTATCCGGTGCTTATATTGAGTTACAGCCGGGCAGTAAAGGGACGCAGCCGGAAAGCTATAAATTGCTGGATTCGCCGCCGCTCGCGCCGCCGGATGCGAAGGGCATCCGCGTGCTGCTCGACAGTAAAAAAGCGGGGCAGCTGTCGCCGGGCGATCCGGTGCTGTTCCGCGGCTATCGCGTGGGCTCGGTTGAAACCAGCACTTTTGATTCGGAAAAGCGCACCATCAGCTATCAGCTGTTTATTAATGCGCCAAACGATCGTCTGGTTACCAGCAACGTCCGCTTCTGGAAAGACAGCGGTATTGCGGTGGATCTGACGTCCGCCGGGATGCGCGTTGAGATGGGATCGCTGACCACGCTGTTTGGCGGCGGTGTCAGCTTTGATGTGCCGGAAGGCATTGACCTGGGCACGCCTGTAGCGGAAAAGACCGCATTCACGCTGTTTGACGATCAGCGCAGTATCCAGGAATCGCTCTATACCGACCATATCGATTACCTGATGTTCTTTAAAGATTCCATCCGTGGCCTGCAGGCGGGCGCGCCGGTGGAGTTCCGCGGCATTCGTCTGGGGACGGTAAGCAAGGTGCCGGCAATGATGCCGGGGATGGAACAGGCGCTGGACAACGATTATCGCATTCCGGTGCTGGTGCGTATTGAGCCGGAACGACTGGCCAGCCAGCTTGGCGAAATGCCGGACATGAAATCCCATATCAATGAGTTGCTGAAAAGCGGTCTGCGCGGTTCGCTGAAAACCGGCAATCTGGTGACAGGTGCGCTCTATATCGATATGGACTTCTATCCGAAAGCGCCGCCGGTAACCGGGGTACGTCGCTATGGCGGCTATGAAATTATTCCTACCGTGAGCGGCGGCCTGGCGCAGATCCAGCAACGTCTGATGGATACCCTGGATAAGATCAACAATCTGCCGCTGAACCCGATGATTGAGCAGGCCACGAATTCGCTGAATGAAACCCAGCGCACCATGCGCCGCCTGCAAACCACGCTGGATAATCTCAATAAGATCACCGCCAGCCAGTCCGCGCAGCAACTGCCGGCGGATATGCAGAAAACCCTGCGCGAGCTGAACCGCAGTATGCAGGGCTTCCAGCCAGGATCGGCGGCGTACAACAAAATGGTGGCGGATATGCAGCGGCTGGATCAGGTACTGCGTGAACTACAGCCGGTACTGAAAACGCTTAACACCAAGAGCAATGCGCTGGTATTTGAAGCGAAGGATAAAAAAGATCCTGAGCCTAAGAGGGCAAAACAATGAAAAATGGAGTAGTCATCGCCGCGACGCTGCTGCTGGCGGCCTGTAGCAGCAACGTGGAAGAGACGAATTATTATCAGTTGCCGACGCCGCAACAGAATACCGTGCAGCGCCAGAGCGGTAGCGCCAGCCGTCTGCTGTGGGTGGAGCAGGTTTCAGTGCCCGATTATCTGGCGGGTAATGGTGTGGTGTACCAAACCAGCGATGTAAAATACGCTATCGGCACGCAAAACCTGTGGGCCAGCCCGCTCGATCAGCAACTGCGCACAACGCTGGTGTCCAACCTCAGTCAGCAATTACCTGGTTGGGTAGTGGCTTCAACGCCGCTTGGCAACGAGCAGGATACGCTGAACGTGACTGTGACAGGGTTTCACGGGCGCTATGATGGGCGGGTGATTGTCAGCGGCGAGTGGTTGCTCAACCATCAGGGGCAGCTGATCAAACGTCCGTTCCATATCGAGATGACGCAGCAGCAGGATGGTTACGATGCGATGGTGAAAGTGCTGGGTGAGGCGTGGAGTCGTGAAGCGGGCAACATCGCGCGGGAACTTAACCGTCTGCCCTGATTGCTATTAATCCTAAAAAACCGCCGGTTTGCTCACGCACTGGCGGTTTATTTATGTCGGTTTTCCGGGCATTTACTTGTGCCGTCTCACACTTTTTGTACAAATGAAGTTCTGTGTATCTCACATTTATGACAATGGTATGAATTTTGTGCATTGACGATGCTGTTCATCCGCGTTACAAAAGAGACGTGATTGCGCATTTTGTAATCACTGTTTTCTTTTCCACCAGACTCAAAATATGAGGGAAACGAGGCATGAAGAGACAAAAACGAGATCGCCTGGAACGGGCACATCAACGTGGGTATCAGGCTGGTATTGCCGGACGCTCAAAAGAACTATGTCCTTACCAGACGCTGAATCAGAGGTCATACTGGCTTGGAGGCTGGCGAGAAGCCATGGAGGTCAGGACAGTAATCGCCTGATTCTGTCTCTTTAGTAAGAAACCTCCGCCTGGCGGAGGTTTCGCCTGTCAGGGCACTCAGAATGCAGACGTATCCTGGAACAGCCCAACTTTCAAATCGTTTGCCGTATAGATCACGCGACCATCGACCAGCACTTCGCCATCCGCCAGCCCCATAATCAGACGACGGTTAACCACACGCTTGAAGTGAATGCGGTAGGTGACTTTTTTCGCCGTCGGCAGAACCTGACCGGTGAATTTCACTTCACCCACGCCCAGCGCACGGCCTTTGCCTTCGCCGCCGAGCCAGCCGAGATAGAAGCCAACCAGCTGCCACATGGCATCCAGACCCAGGCAGCCCGGCATCACCGGATCGCCAATGAAGTGGCAACCGAAGAACCACATGTCCGGATGGATATCCAGCTCGGCTTCAACATAGCCTTTATCAAAGTTACCGCCGGTTTCCGTCATTTTGACGACACGGTCCATCATCAGCATGTTAGGTGCAGGTAACTGCGGGCCTTTTTCGCCAAACAGCTCACCACGACCAGAGGCAAGAAGGTCTTCTTTCGTATAGGATTCGCGTTTATCTACCATGTTTTGAGTAAGCCTTATTGTAAGTTTGGGACGCAGGATAGCTAACACGTGTACGCTGAACAAGTCCGATCAGTTCGGTACAAACCAGTTCAGCCAGCGTAACGGCCACGGAAAGCGATGGCGTGCTTCCTGCTGCGAGGCCTGGGCGATGCGTTCCTGAATGGTCTGAATGAGGGTGGTTTGCCCTTCAGCATCCCAGGCCAGGTTTGTCAGTAAGGGTAGCGCATCTGTCACATCATCGATGGCCCAGATAAAGAATTGTCCGGCTTCCACGGCGTCAAGCAGCGGCTGCGGCAGACACAGATGACGTACGTTAGCAGAAGGAATGATGATCCCCTGCTTACCGGTCAGACCACGCTGCTGGCAGATACTGAAGAAACCTTCGATCTTTTCATTCAGGCCGCCTACCGGCTGCGCGCGTCCGAACTGATCCACCGAACCGGTGATCGCCAGATGCTGATTAACAGGCACGTCCGCCAGCGCGCTGATCAGGGCGCACAGTTCCGCCATCGAGGCGCTGTCGCCGTCCACTTCGCTATAGGACTGCTCGAAGGTCAGCGAGGCAGAGAAGGGGATCTGCTGATCCAGCTGAAGCTCGGCCATTAAAAAGGCCTGCATGATCATCATGCCTTTTGCATGAATATTTCCGCCCAGCTCCGCTTTGCGCTCGATGTCATTAAATTCCCCGTCACCGATATGCACTACGCAACTGATGCGCGACGGCTCGCCAAAGGCGCGCGGGTGCCCGGGGAATTCGACAACCGAAAGGGCGTTGATCTGACCGACGCGCTCACCTTCGGTTTCAATCAGAATTTGTTCCAGCAGGATCTCATCCTGAATGCGTTCAGGTAAGTATCCTTCACGCCATTCGCGCTGGCTGAGCATGGTCTGCAACTGATGTGCATCAAACGAGGTCTCTGCGCCCAGCGCCGCGACTTCACGCAGCTGGCGCGCCAGCCACAGCGGGCACAGCGGCAGCGTTTCCTGATCGCCGGTATAACGCACGGCTTCACGGATCAACACCGGCCATGCATCTTTCGCCGGAACGGGCAGATCGGCGCTGGCAGCCACGTGCAGCACCCACTGGCACCACTGCGCCATGGTTTCCGCATCCGTTATCTGAAGATTATCTTCGTACTCGCTGTAAATGGACTGGGCAGCCAGCTCCGGTTCCATCTCCTGGAATTCGGCCAGTGAATCCCTCTCGCCGACGAGGATCACCTTCAGCTGTAACGGCATTGACGGCACGCTGACCGGTAACGGACGCGACTCGTCAAAGGAGACCCAGTCGAAGCGCTGGCGGGTGATCATGGTTTTCAGCCGCATCCACAGCAGCGGCTGTGCCAGCAGCGTACGCAGGGAGATCACCAGCACGCCGCCGTTAGCCTGATGCACCAGGCCCGGTTGCAGGGCAATCTCATTATTAAACTGACGCAGGCAGCCAAAAAGCTGCTCTGCTTCTACCCAGTCGGCAACGACGACCGGATTTTTGGAGACGAAATCGGCCAGCGGATCCGTTGAGGCTTCAAAGGTGACGCTTCGACCGGCGATCTGGTATTGCCCACCAGTAAACGGCTGATCTTCCGGCAGTAATTGACCCACCGCATCAGCAATAATACCCAGATACTCCACTTCCTCCGGCGCTTTTGCCAGCAAAAAGCGTGACGATGCCAGCGGATGAAGCAGTTGCTCCAGCGCGTACTGTAAGCGGGGTTGCGTATCGCCGAGGGTTAATTCCTCCTCAGACGGCGCACAAGATTGTGTAAATACCTCCTGATAACTGTCGGTATCAGGGACAAGGTCTTGCCAGGCGAGTTTAGTAATGGTCAAAGTTGAGGTTTTATCGTCAGAAGTAAAGGGCGGAATTATACCGTAAGCGGCAAAGCATCACACCAGTAATACGCGATTTCCTGGCCGCAAAGTCGTCTGCGTGTTCACAGGATATGATTTCTTTTCAGCAGATTGCTAAAAAACTGATATTCTGAACTGAGTTACAGGGTAACACTGAGATCGCGATGAAATACCAACAACTGGAAAATCTTGAAAGCGGCTGGAAATGGAAGTACCTGGTGAAAAAGCACCGTGAAGGTGAATTAATCACGCGCTATATAGAAACCAGTGCGGCGAAAGAGGCCGTCGATCAGCTGTTGACGCTCGAAAACGAACCGGTTCGTGTGAATGCCTGGATTGAACAACACATGAATGCGGCTTTAATGAATCGCATGAAGCAGACCATTCGCGCCCGCCGCAAACGTCATTTTAATGCCGAGCACCAGCACACCCGTAAAAAATCCATCGATCTGGAATTTATGGTCTGGCAGCGTCTGGCAGGGCTGGCTCAGCGCCGGGGAAAAACGCTCTCAGAAACCATTGTGCAACTGATTGAAGACGCCGAACACAAAGAGAAATACGCCAGTAAAATGTCGACGCTTAAGCACGATTTGCAGGCGCTGTTGGGCAAAGAATAAACCCGCGATATTTTTCGCGCCGGATCGCAGGCAATAAAAAACCCCGCAGCGCGGGGTTTTTTTAAGACGTAAACTTAAGCCTGTGGCTGAGTTACAACGTCTTTGATACCTTTAACTTCGATCTCAACGCGACGATCCGGAGCCAGGCAATCGATCAGCGCAGGGCGCGCTTTCACGTTGTCACAGGTGCTGCCGGTAACCGGGTTAGATTCGCCCATACCACGAGCAGAGATCTTGTTGGACGGGATACCTTTAGAGATCAGGTAGTCAACAACAGACTGAGCACGTTTCTCGGACAGACCCTGGTTGTAAGCGTCAGAACCGATGCGGTCGGTGAAGCCCAGAACAACTACGGAACCGTCTTTCGGATCCAGGTTGCTCAGCTGGGAGTACATCTGATCCAGAGCCTGCTGGCCTTCTGGTTTCAGAGTCGCTTTGTTGAAGTTGAACAGTACGTCAGACTTCAGGGTGAAGTGCTTGGTGGATACCTGCGGAGCCGGAGCCGGGGCCGGAGCAACTACCGGAGCAACGTCTTCCTGCTGACCGAAGCGGTAAGAAACACCTAAGCTCAGCAGACCGTTGTCCTGACGGCTACCAACAGTTTGCGCGTCGCCGATGTTGTTAACCCACTGGTATTCCAGACGGGTAGCGACGTCACGGGTAACTGCCCACTCAACACCACCAGCGAATACCGGGGAAACACCGGTGTCGTGGTCTTTAGTACGAGTGCCATCAGCAAGATGTGATTTGGAGTCTGCACGCCAAACCATACCACCCAGACGGGTGTAAACGTCCAGATCGTCAGCTACCGGGTAGCTCAGTTTGGTAGTCAGCTGAACGCCTTGAGCTTTGAACGCACCGTTTTCGGTGTCGCCTTTATAGGCTTCGCGGCCCAGCCAGTCGTAACCCAGTTCAAAACCAACGTACGGGTTAACCTGATAGCCACCGAACGCACCAGCACCCAGCTGGTCATTACGGGTCGGGCCGTCGTTGTTGATGAAACCAGTGTCGTGGAATTGGGACCAGCCCAGTTTACCACCGGCATACCAGGTATTATCTTTCGGAGCGGCCTGCGCTACAGTAGCGAAGCCAGCCAGTGCCACTGCAATCGCGATAGCTGTCTTTTTCATTTTTTGCGCCTCGTTATCATCCAAAATTCGCCATGAATTTCTCGCCAGAGAAAACACGGTTTAAATCCTTCACCGGGGGTATTGCTCTAAGTATCTCTACCGATATCTTCGGTTTATGCCGAGCACCCCTGGCGATGTAAAGTCTACAACGTAGTTGGAAACTTACAAGTGTGAAGTCCGTCAGGCATATGAAAAAAAAAGCTTTCTGCGTGCATTATTTAACATTTATGACGAGAATATAATCAATGCAAAACAGCGCAAACCGCACCAGACAGGCATTGCAGCACGATTTCGCTTAAGAACCGGTCAGCCCAGGAATTCACAAAAAAAATCCCAGGAATTATCTTAAACTGGCTTAATGATACAAATTTGAGTGAATTTTTAGCCCGGAAAGCTGTCTTGTGGCGTGAGGATCCCTCCGCACGGGACGCATAATAAAGCCCATCGCATTACCTTCTTCAGCCGCCTGAACCAGACGCTGATGTTCATCATCCGTCAGTTCTTCTGTATGCCAGCCGATAACAACACTGTAATTGCCGGTGCGTAACGCTCTGATCATGGATTCCAGGGTATCATCCGGAGAAAGCTGGCTGATCTGCATCAGTTTGGTCAACGGCAGCCCTGCCGCCTGAACCCACTGACGGCTTAATTTTTGCTGCGGAGTTAACCATAGCTGCCAGCGCGACTGCTGGCCGAGCTGTTGCAGAAGGGGCAGTAACAGCAACTGCGTCATGCCGGGCTGGTCTTCACGATAAACCACTTCGCTGATAAGGCCAGTCGAGTCGCCAGCCGGTTTTGCCTGTGTGCGGTTGCCCGTCATAGCGTTAAGTGTTGATGCACGATTAGCGTAGCCTGAAGTGTACATAATCAATCCAGCCCTGATAGTTACTGTATGGATGTACAGTAACTCCTGGACGTACAAAGATCAACCTCAATTTCTGAAAGCACCTCGCAAATTTGCGGGATAACTGATGTCCGTTAAAAAATCATCTTGCCCACCGCGGACAACTTCCCTATGTTCCTCATTAACGGATCCGTTACTACCAGAAGATGCCTTTATGCCATGATTTTAAAGGAATAATCATGAAAGATATGTCTTATCAACGGATCCATGAATCACGTGAATACCTCTCAGAGCTGGGTACTATTCGCCATCGAACGCTGTTCGGCGGTTACAGTCTTTCCGTTGATGATACGGTGTTCGCCATGGTGGCAAAGGGGGAGCTCTACCTTCGCGCCTGTGAGCAAAGTGCAGAATACCGCGCGCAACATCCGGCTCCGTTATTGACGATGATGAAAAGGGGCAGGCCAGTAGTACTGAACTATTACCGCGTTGATGACAGCTTGTGGCACGACAGGGATACGCTGATGAAGCTTTCCACCTGGTCGCTTGCCGCCGCGTGGAAAGAAAAGATGCAGCGCCTCTGCAAGCCCCGGCTTAAAGATCTACCGAACCTGAATTTTCAGCTGGAGATGCTGCTATGGGAAGCGGGCGTGACGGATGTCCTCACGCTGAAAAAACTGGGCGCTAAAGCGTGCTGGGTCCGGCTACGCACGCTTAATACACATCTGGGCGTTAACGTATTGCTGGCGCTGGAGGGAGCCATCGAAGGGATGCATCAGGCCGCGCTCCCGGCGCAGCAGCGCCAGGCATTGACGACATGGTTTACAGAGTTTGAGGCGGAGCACCGGAAACATCAGCGGACAACCTGACGCTGCAATCGGCTGATTTCAGGAAGCAGCGCTACCACCAAGCCGATCTGCTGTAAAACCAGTGGTTCTTTACTGTCCGGACGGGAATCCACCTGCGTAATGCGATCGGCCAGCTGTGCCAGCGTTTTCTGGACTCGTTCTTCATCAGCGGGGGCGTGGTGTAACGCGTCGTCAACGTAGCACACCGCGTCGTCCAGCAGAGTGAGGATCTCAGCAGAAGTCAGTTTTTCCCGGTGCGCGCCCAGCGCGGAAATGTAGCTGGTAAAAGTGTGGTTGAGGCACAACAGACGGAATGCGGCATCGCGCAGTTCCGTTGACGCGCCTGGCTCTGTTGACATATTGGATACCACCGACGCCAGTTCGGCATCGCGGTTATGGGCATCGCGCCTTGCAATACGGTACGCCATGCGGTTATCACGTCCCTGGTGATACTGCTCAAGGATAGCGTCAAGGTAGCGGCAGTTCGCATCAATGGCCCGTTCCAGCACGCGTGGAAGATTACGAAAACGCCAGTCCGGCCAGATAAAGCTCACCGCAGCCCAGGCAATCGCACAGCCGATAAGGGTGTCAATAATACGCGGAATGGCAACTTCAAAGCCTTCCCCGAGCAGATTAAAGCACAGCAGTACCAGCAGGGTAATAAACATGGTGGCATGGGCGTACTGCACATTGCGGAAGGCGAAGAACAGCACGCCGGTAATGACGATCAAAATCAGTTGCCCTTCAATGGACGGCACAAAATAGAGCACCGGCAGGCCAATCGCCACGCCCACCAGCGTGCCGATAATACGCAGCGCCAGACGGTGCCGGGTGGCGTTGTAGTTGGGCTGGCAGACAAAGAGGCTGGTCAGCAGGATCCAGTAACCGTGTTCCAGGCCGGTAAACTGTATAAAAGCGTAACCGACACACAACACCACAGACATGCGTATGGCGTGGCGAAAAAGTGCTGATTCCGGCGACAGATTGCGGCTGAGGCGGGCGCGAATGTCGCTCATGCCGTTAAGACCCTCATCCGCCAGCATGTTATCGGTGTCGTTGCGCGGCAGGGTCTGCGCCTGCCCAGATTCGATCGTCGCCAGTTGTGCGTCAATCGCGCGAAGGTTTTGCAGCAGAAAGCCCAGCGCTTTCATCTGTTCGTCAGACGTGCCGTCGCCGCGGGCACGCTCCAGCGCGGCATCAAGATGGGTAAAAGCGCGCTCGAAGCGGCCATCATGCTGATAGGGCTCGCGTAATAAAATGCAGCGTGATAAATGCGCGCAGGCCTGCGACTGCATGGAGAGCAGGCGCTGAAAGCGGAACATCACGTCGCTGTAGCGAAACTGTTCCCGCAGCGTCTGATACTGGATATGAGACGAACTGGCGCGCTCGTGGATATCCTGCGCGACAAAGTAGTAGTGCAGGGTTCGCCGGGTGCCGCGCTGCCCACGATCACCACGCAGACGCGTTAATAATGAGCTTTTCGTCTGGTTCAGCGTGGAAACCAGCTGGCCGTTCGCCAGCGCCAGGTCATAGAGCGGCGCCTGGCTTTCATCTTCGATATCGGGATCGAACAGGCGGGATTTCAGCTCCAGAAAATGCGCCAGCTGTTCATAGCAACGCGCAAGGTTGTCCTGTAGCGGGCGGATCGGGAAGACCAGATGACCAATCAGCGTCAACAGGTTAAACCAGACAGCCCCCGCCAGCAGCAGAAGGGGTTGCTGATACCATTGCTCGTAAAGCGAGATGCCGAGCATGGTGTAAATGGCGATCAGCAGACCGCCAAAGGCAATAGTCGCGTAGCGCTGCCCAAGCCCGCCCAGCAGAATAAATCCGCTGGTGGAAATGATCAGCCCCAGCGCAAACAGCCACGGCCACGGGAACAGCAGTTCTACCGAGGCGGAGGCGATAAAAAAGGAGATCAGCGTGATCAGCAGATTACGTAAACGGCCGGCGAGGCGGTCGTCCAGATCGGCCAGCGCCGCCGCCACGACGCCAAGCGTCAGCGGGATGGTCAGCTTTACATCACCCATCCACCACGGCAGGGCGGTGGTGCCGCACAGCGCGATAAAAATTCTGGCGTTATAAAGCCAGGTACTGTTCCATGTATAGCGGCGAAGCAGGGGGCTGAGCATCGTGGTTCCGATCCTTAATTATTGAAAGCGGCGACGGGCATTAGCTTCACGTGCCGCACGTGCCGTTTCCACCGACACCACGCGGCGTCCGACCGGCCACAGGGCAATGCCGGCGATCTTGAAATTCGCAATGCCTACCGGAATACCAATAATCGTCAGACATTGTGCAATACCTGACACAATGTGCATCAGGCAGAGCCACCAGCCGAACAGCACGAACCACAAAATGTTCAGCAGCGTACCGCCGGTGTTCAGGATGACGCTGGACTCTCCCGGCGACAGTTCATCCACATGTACCGCCTCATTTCCGTAAGGCAGCAGGGAAAGCTTAGTAATTTCCCAGCAGGAGCGCGTCAGCGGCAGCGTAATAATAAGCACAATACTGACCAGCGTTGCCAGCAGCCAGGCGATAGTGGTGAAAAAACCACCCAGCACAAAATTTAAAATATTCAGTACAGTACGCATAAATCCTCAGGGAAAAGCCGTTAACGAAAAGACCCATCAATAGTAACGATTTTTTGGGCTGGAGCACACATTCTCTGGCGGTTACACTGGCGCATCACGACATGAGTTGAGAACGGCACGTCATGGAACTGAAAGCAACTTCTTTAGGAAAACGGCTGGCGCAGCACCCCTATGACCGGGTGGCGATTTTACACGCTGGTGTCAAAGTGTCTGGCGATCGCCACGAATATCTCATTCCATTCAATCAGTTACTCAGCATCGAATGCAAGCGCGGCCTCGTGTGGGGCGAGCTGGAGTTTGTGCTGGTGGACAGTAAAGTCGTGCGTCTGCACGGAACGGAATGGGCGCAAACCCAGCTGTTCTGGCAACATCTGCATAGCCGCTGGGAGCAGTGGGGCAAAGAGATGAGCGAGGTGGCGGCGGGCGTATTGCAGGCGCAACTGGAGGCGATTAACGGCCATGTTGACCAGGGCAAATGGTTAACCCGCCAGCAGACCGAAGGGTTACAGCAGCAAATCCGTAGCGCGTTTGACGCGCTGCCGCTGCCTGTCGCCAGGCTGGCGTCTTTTGACAATTGCCGTGAGCTGTGGCGTCAGTGCCAGGCGTGGCTGGCGGATGTGGAAGGCCGCCGGGCGCAGCATAACCAGGCGTGGACCGATGCCATGCTAAAAAAATATGCTGATTTCTTTGCCGGCATCGAAAGCTCGCCGTTAAACCCGGCGCAGGCGCGGGCGGTGGTGAACGGTGAATCATCCCTGCTGGTGCTGGCAGGCGCCGGTAGCGGCAAAACCTCCGTGCTGGTGGCGCGCGCAGGCTGGCTTATGGCCCGCGGCGAAGCGGCGGCCGATCAGATCCTGCTGCTGGCCTTTGGTCGCAAAGCAGCGCAGGAGATGGATGAGCGCATTCGTGAACGACTACATACCGACGAGATCACCGCGCGTACCTTTCATGCTCTGGCACTGCATATCATTCAGCAGGGCAGTAAAAAAGTGCCGCTTATCAGCCGACTTGAAAACGATACCGATGCACGGCAGAAACTGTTTATTGAGGCCTGGCAGCAGCAGTGCAGCGAGAAAAAAGCCCAGGCCAAAGGCTGGAGGCTATGGCTGGAAGAGGAGCTTAACTGGACGGTTCCTGAAGGCAATTTCTGGGACGATGAAAAATTGCAGCGTCGGCTGGCGGGCCGTCTCGATCGCTGGGTCAGCCTGATGCGTATGCACGGCGGAGCGCAGGCGGAGATGATTGCCAGCGCGCCGGAAGACATTCGCGATCGGTTTTCGAAGCGCGTAAAGCTGATGGCTCCGCTGTTAAAAGCCTGGAAAACGGCGCTGAAAGCAG
Source organism: Enterobacter sp. K510 (assembly GCF_055804875.1). Taxonomy (NCBI): domain Bacteria; kingdom Pseudomonadati; phylum Pseudomonadota; class Gammaproteobacteria; order Enterobacterales; family Enterobacteriaceae; genus Enterobacter; species Enterobacter sp. K510. Next base: position 70,055 of record NZ_JBNRLQ010000004.1, read on the forward strand.
AAAACGCCGTCGATTTTTCAGGGCTTATTCATCAGGCCATTAACGTGCTGGAAAAAGGGCGCTTTATCAGTCCGTGGAAACATATTCTGGTGGATGAATTCCAGGATATTTCCCCGCAGCGCGCGGCACTGCTCGCCGCGCTGCGCCGCCAGAACTCCCAAACCTCGCTGTTTGCCGTGGGCGATGACTGGCAGGCGATTTACCGCTTTAGCGGCGCGCAGCTCGAACTCACCACCGCGTTTCATGATTATTTTGGCGAAGGCGATTGCTGCGCGCTTGATACGACTTACCGCTTTAACCAGCGTATCGGCGAGATCGCTAACCGTTTTATCCAGCAAAACCCGGCGCAGATGTCCAAACCGCTGAACAGTCTGACCGCGGGGGAAAAGAATGCGGTTTCGCTGCTCTCTGACGATCAACTGGATGCGCTGCTGGATAAGCTCAGCGGTTTTGCGCTGCCGGATGACCGCATCCTGATCCTGGCGCGCTACCATCATCTGAAGCCCGCCGCGCTGCAAAAAGCGGCAACACGCTGGCCTGAACTGAACCTCGATTTTATGACCGTTCATGCCAGTAAAGGCCAGCAGGCGGACTATGTCATTGTGCTGGGGTTACAGGACGGTCAGGAGGGCTTCCCCGCGCCGGAGCGGGAATCGGTGATGGAGCAGGCCTTGCTGCCGCAGCCAGAAGATTTTCCGGACGCCGAAGAGCGCCGTTTGCTTTACGTGGCGATGACGCGGGCACGTAAACGCGTCTGGCTGCTGTTTAATAAAGCGCAGCCGTCACGATTTGTTGAGGTATTAAAGCGGCTGGACGTACCTGTGCAGCGTAAGCCCTGAAATTATTCAGGCGGTCAGAACCGCCTAATGCCATTACTTCAGGCGCTCTGCCAGGTAGCGCGGATAGTCAGGGATCATAATGTCCACGCTATCGCTGAAAGTGGGGGACTGGATAATAAAATCGGCAGTGGAGATATTGGTGGCCACTGGAATGTTCCATACGGTGGCGAGGCGCAGCAGCGCTTTGACATCCGGATCGTGCGGCACGGCGTTCAGCGGATCCCAGAAAAAGATCAGTACATCAATTTTACCTTCCGAAATCATCGCCCCGACCTGCTGATCGCCGCCCATCGGGCCGCTCAGCATGGCATTCACCTCAAGCCCCGTGGCACGGGAAAGCAGATTACCGGTGGTGCCGGTGGCATAGAGTTCATGCTGTTCCAGGATCGGCAGGTGGCGTTCCACCCAGTTCAGCAACATCTTTTTGCAATGATCGTGGGCGACAAGGGCAATATGCTTGCGCGCGGGGAGAGTGCGAGTGGTCAGTTCCATAATCATATTCCGTGAATGAATTTCGTTACAGATTACTGGAAGCGTTTGATGCTGCAATAGAAAGGCGCAAAAAAAACCGCTGGCGGAATACCTTTGTGAGGAGAACCACGATCAGGACGGCGGCTGCTGTTTTGCCCATTGCAGAAAGCGGTCGCGGGTTTGCGGATCCGCCTGTTCAAACCAGAATTTCAGGCGCTGCTCGGTGAGGGTTTGCGATTGCGGGGGGATAGTATCCAGCTCAGACAGACCGGACAGCAAAGCGCTGTCATCAGCCATGGCAGGCGCAAAGAGCGGCAACGAGGCTGTTTTCCCCGCTTTGTTATAGCGCACGGTTTCGCGCTCATAGTTAATCACTTTCCCCTTATCCCGCAGCGGCAAAATATCGAGCAGCAGCGGTATCGGCGCGGCTTCACCATCCAGCAGGACGATGGCTGGCGCGCTGTCGAATTTCTCCGCGGCTTTCCAGCTATCCAGTGAGGGCAGAGAGAAGTTCACCAGCTTTACCGAACGCGTGTTGAAACTCACGACCAGCGGCGGAGAAATGTAGAGCCGCATTTCATGATTTGCCCCACGGATGGTTTTTTCAACGCGAAATACCAGCTGGTGCGGGCCGTTATCGAGCTCAATGCTGTCCGCGCCGCGCAGCAACAGACTGGACACTTTCTTGCCGTCCAGTACCAGCAAATCAATATCGGTGGAAAGGCGTAAGGTGGTGGCGACGACGGTAACCGGCAGCAGGCAAAAGATCATTGTCATCGTCAGGCCGGTTCTCATGGGTGTCTCCTGCACTGTCGGGTGAGTCGCGGGAATCTATAAAGTTTTCAGCACGCTTTTGTTTACTACCATATAGAGAGGCGCAGCTTTTTTCTCTCATGCAGAGGTATGGGATAAATGGTGGCCTGCAGAGCTTTGGCGTACACTGGATCGACTGGCCCGGAGGATAAAATGAAAGAAACCGATATTGCTGGCATTCTGAAATCGACCCATACCATTGCGCTGGTTGGCGCGAGCGATAAGCCCGATCGCCCCAGCTACCGGGTGATGAAATACCTGCTCGACCAGGGCTATCATGTGATCCCGGTATCGCCGAAGGTGGCCGGTAAAACGCTGCTGGGACAGCAGGGATACGGCTCGCTGGCGGAGGTGCCGGAAAAAATCGACATGGTGGATGTGTTCCGCAATTCAGAGGCGGCATGGGGGGTGGCGCAGGACGCTATCGCCGTTGGCGCAAAAACCCTGTGGCTGCAGCTGGGCGTGATCAACGAACAGGCGGCGGTGCTGGCCGGTGAGGCAGGGCTGAACGTGGTCATGGATCGCTGCCCGGCGATTGAAATTCCCCGTCTGGGGCTGGCGCGTTAATTAAAAACCCCGCACAGGCGGGGTTTTTTCAGTTGCGCAGGCGCGGTGCCTGAAGCTGTTTACGAATGGTCTGCGCCAGTTCGTCCATTGAGGGCTGTTCAGGATGCTCATCCTGGATCTCACTGGTAAGTTGCGCTTCCGCCAGATAGGTATGCACCGGCTGACCGTTGTCGTCTTCCATCACCACGTGATACCAGGGCGCATCGCGCAAATCTTCATCGACCGCCAGCTCATCCACAGACGGCTTATCAAGTGAATACTCAGGATCAATGTCCACCACCACACCTAAATAGCCTAACAGTGTGTGGCGCACTTGCTGGCCGATACCATATTTGCTGGCAATCATACTCACCTCCGGGGAACCGTTACTGACACCAAATATGTGGGCAACGATCCAGAAATCAAGTTACATGACGCGGCAGGCAAACCCCTTCAGATACAGTCCTTCCGGGTAAGGGGCGATCACCGGGTGATCGGCAGCCTGTCGGAACTGTTCTATAAATTGTACATCACGACCCGCATCTATTGCGGCATCGGCGATGATTTTCTGAAATAAATCGGTGGTCATCAGGCCAGAGCAGGAGAAGGTTAACAGCACGCCGCCAGGATTGAGCAGCTGGATCGCCAGCATATTAATGTCTTTATAGCCGCGGCATGCGCCCATCAGCTGGCTTTTGTTTTCGACAAATTTCGGCGGATCCATCACGATCACGTCGAATTTCTCCCCCTGATCGCGGTATTTGCGCAGCAGTTTGAATACGTCGTCGCGAACAAATTCCGCTTTGCTGAGATCGAGTTTGTTAAGCTCAACGTTCTGACGGGCCACATCCAGCGCTTCCTGCGATGTATCAACACTGACCACCTGTGCACAGCCGCCCATCAGCGCAGAAACGGCAAAGCCGCCGGTGTAGGAGAAGCAGTTGAGCACGCGTTTACCCTCAACATAGCGGCGGGTTGCCAGACGGCTGTCGCGCTGATCGAGGTAGTAACCGGTTTTATGACCGGTCTGAATATCCACCAGCAGCTTCATGCCATTCTCTTCGATTGGCAGTAGCGCAGGCGGCAGATCGCCGACAACCAGACCCTGCGTCAGCTCCATACCCTCTTTTTTACGCACTGCCACGTCGCTGCGATCGTAAATGGAACAGGACGGATAGCAGGCCTGAAGAGCTGCGATCAGCGCCGGGCGTTGATATTCCGCGCCTGCGCTCAGCAATTGCAGGACAAGAAAATCGCCGAAGCGATCGATGGTGATGCCCGGCAGGCCATCAGATTCACCGGCGATCAGACGGTAACTGTCCAGACCATCACGCGTCGCCAGCCAGTCGCGCCACTGCTGCGCCTGCTTCAGACGGCGGGTGAAAAATTCAATATCAATGCTTTCATCTTTATCGAAGGTCCACACACGGGCGCGGATCTGCGATGCCGGTGAGTACGCGCCACGGGCCAACCATTTTCCCTGATGATCGACAATATCAATGGTTTCACCGAGGCTGGCTTTGCCTTCCATGCGCGCAACCGCACCGGAGAAGACCCAGGGATGACGGCGCAGTAACGATTTCTCGCGCCCTTTGGTTAACACTAAACGTACACTCATAATTGGCTTATTTGTCATATTGAAGAAAATGGCCGCCATTTTCCCGAGTTCAGCCGTGAATTGCAATGTACCGACAGATAAACCGGCCGCCCATCTCATATGCCAGGAATGACACGACCTGTCAGCCCGCCTTTATAGAATGCCTTCCAATCGCCAATGCATTCATAATCCTGGATAAAATATGACCACTTCAGCGTATCGCTACTCGTTTATCGCCGAACCGTTCACCAGCCTGGCAGGAAAATTACTGGGCGTGGAATTACAAACCCGCCTTGAAAAAGAGGGACAGCAGGTGCTGCATCCTGAGTTGATCATCGCGGGCTGGGATACGCAGTCAAAACGCCAGTATTTGTATGAACAGCTTGGGCAGGTGGCAAAGCAGAGCGCGTGGATCCGGGATCGCAATGTGCTGGTATCGCTGCCGCTCTATGATGCAGAGTGTGCGGTGTTGTTGAGCTATGACGCCGTACTGTGTGGACTGTTATCCACACTGCCGTTTGTCCGGCTGACGCTGGCGGAAAATATCAGCGACGTGCGTGACGAATTACAGGGCATCCGCAACGCTATGTGGCTGGGAGAAGTGGGCGGCGGCGAAGCAAACGTTCTCGGGCTGATGAGCCAGCAATTTGAAGCGCTGATCCTTAACAGCCATTTTTTTAAGGACGAAGTGATAAAGCCAACCTTCCCGGTATTAATCAAAAATCTTCGGCGCTACTGTGACAAAGTCGTGGTGCGCGGCGTGACCGATCGTCGTTATCTGACGGTATTACTGGAAGCAGAGATCTGGGGCGTGCAGGGATCCTTTTATCGTCCGGTGCCGCTGGGGAAACTGAACTGGTTACTGTGAAGACGGCGGCGGGGCGCTAAACTTACCCGTTACCATCATGTTGAAAGGAGCAAAAAATGGAAAACCAGACCTCTCAGGGCGTAAAATGCTGGGTGCACGGCAGTGTTCAGGGCGTGGGATTTCGTTACAGCACGCAGCATGAGGCGCAGCGGCTGGGACTCACCGGCTATGCGCGTAATCTTGATGACGGCAGTGTGGAAGTGGTGGCCTGTGGTGATGCCGGACAGGTTGAGGCGCTGGTGGCCTGGCTCAAGGCTGGCGGGCCGCGCAGTGCGCGGGTTGAGAAGGTGTTAACCGAACCTCATCAACCCACCACAGCCTATACCCGCTTTGATATTCGCTATTAAATGCATTTTACCGGTTTAGGCAAACCAGCAATTTTGGTGGCCTGTTTTGCCGGGCCTTTGGGGAAAAGGCGATACAGATAGCGGCTATTGCCTTTCTCCTCGCCAAATTTGTTCGCCATGGCTTTCACCAGCATGCGGATCGCCGGTGAGGTATTAAATTCCAGGTAAAATTCGCGAACAAAACGCACCACTTCCCAGTGTTCCGGCGTCAGCGCGATCCCTTCTTTTTCGGCAATCCGTTCAGCCAGCGCCTCGCTCCACACGGTGGTGTCTTTCAGATAGCCTTCGCTATCGGTTTCAATCTCACGGCCTTCATAAGTCAACATAGTGCATCGCAAAGTCAGTCAAAAACGGGGTCAGTTTAGCAAATAAAAAAGCCCCGCATAAGCAGGGCTTCGGTATCAGGCCGCGAGTTAGTCTTTGCTGGAGAAACCAAGAATACTCAGCAGGCTGACGAAGATATTGTACAGCGAGACGTACAGGCTCACGGTGGCGCGAAGATAATTGGTTTCACCGCCATGAATGATATTGCTGGTTTCATACAGGATGGCGCCGGTTGAAATCAGAATAAACACCGCACTGATCGCCAGGTGCAGGGCAGGCAGTTGCAGGAAGATGTTCGCCACCATACCAATCAGCACCACCACGATACCCGCCATCAGCATACCGCCCAGGAAGGACATATCCTTACGGGTGGTCAACACATAGGCCGAGCAGCAGAAGAAGGTCAGTGCCGTACCGCCGAGCGCCAGCCCGATCAGATCGCCCATGCCTGCCGACAGATAAGCATTAAGCATTGGCCCCAGGATATAACCCAGGAAACCGGTGAACGCAAAGGCTGCCAGGATGCCGGACGGCTTATTCGCCAGCCTGTAGGTCAGGAACATCAGCCCGTACATGCCGACAATGGTCAGCAGGAATCCCGGCGCCGGCAGGGCGAGCATTGTGCTGAGCGTGGCGGTTAATGCGGAAAACGCCAGCGTCAGGCTCAACATAAAATAGGTATTACGCAACACCTTGTGCGTGCTGAGTAGCGAGGTACGCTCGCGCGAAGAACTTACTATACGATCCATGCGTCACTCTCTTATGACAGATGTAATTAGTTGTGAAGAATAGAAAAAACCAGGCGGCAGGAGATAGCGGTTTTACCCATCTTTACTCTGACAATAATCCCATGACGATAGCATTAAATTCTTTATAAAAAGCGTCTGGCAGCAGGAGTGCGTTTTCCGGGAAAATAATCAGATCAAGCTCTTATAGGTCACTGAAAAATATTGCCTTATTTTGCACCCGTCGCTAAGAGTATTAGTCAGAGTGTCATCTTATACAGGGATAAGGCGAAAACAATGAAATCAGGTAATACGCATATTTTCAGAATGACTCTGCTCGCTGGCGCGGTTTTATGCGCCAGCGCCGTAACCTTTGCCGCTCAGGTGCCGCCAGGTACTGAACTTGCCGCAACGCAGGCGCTGGTCAGAAACAATGGCAGCGAGCCCGCCTCACTCGATCCGCATAAAGTGGAAAGCAATGTCGAATTCAATATTATCAGCGATTTATTCGAGGGGCTGGTGGCGGTAAAGGCTGATGGCACTATTGAGCCGCGTCTGGCGGAGAAATGGGAAAATAAAGACAGCACGGTGTGGACCTTCCATTTACGTCCGGGCATTACCTGGTCTGACGGGACGGCAATCACTGCGCAGGATGTGGTCTGGAGCTGGCAGCGGCTGATTGATCCCGCGACAGGCTCTCCGTATGCCAGTTACCCCGGCAATATGCATATTCTGAACGCTGCGGACATTGCACAGGGTAAAAAACCTGCCTCGTCATTAGGCGTGAAAGCGCTGGACGATGCCACGCTGGAAGTGACCCTGACGCAGCCGACAGCCGCCTTTCTGGCTATGCTCGCGCACCCCTCGCTGGTGCCCGTAGATAAAGTGCTGATCGGTCGCTACGGCGATAAATGGACTAAGCCTGAACATTTTGTTGCCAGCGGCGCCTATAAGCTCAGCGAATGGGTGGTTAACGAAAAAATCGTCGCCGTGCGTAATGCGCGCTACTGGGATGATCAGCACACGGTGATTAATACTGTCACCTATCTGCCCATCAATGCGGAAACGGCGGATGTAAACCGCTACAAAGCCGGTGAAATTGATATCACCAATACCATTCCGGTGAATCAGTTCGCCCAGCTGAAAAAGACGCTTGGCGATCAGGTACACATTTCCCCGCAGCTGGCGACTTATTACTATCAGTTCAACACCACCAAACCGCCGTTTAACGATCCGCGGGTGCGCCGGGCGCTGAACATGGGACTGGATAAAGACATCATCGCGACTAAGGTGATGGGGCAGGGGCAGCGCCCGGCGTGGGTCATCAGCCAGCCTGAAATTGGCGGGGTGAGCCTGCATAATCCGGATTACGCCGCCTGGCCTGAAGAGAAGCGGCTGGCGGAAGCCAGACGGCTGCTTAATGATGCAGGATTTAATGACGCCCATCCGCTGTCGTTTAATCTGCTCTATAACACCATGGAAACCCATCAGCGCATCGCCATCGCCGTCAGCTCAATGTGGAAAAAGAATCTGGGCGTGGAAGCAAAACTGCAAAATCAGGAATGGAAAACCATGCTTGATACCATGCATACCGGCAATTTCGACGCGGTACGTTATGCATGGATTGCTGATTATGATGACGCCTCAACATTCCTGAATACTTTCCGCACCGGCGACAGCGAAAACACGACCCAGTACAGTAATCCGGCTTTTGATACGGCAATGCAAAACGCGGCAAAGGCGGCCAACGTTGAAGAGCGCGGAAAATATTATCAACAGGCTGAAGATTTGCTGGCGCAGGACGTGCCCGCGGTACCGGTTTATCACTATGTGAGGACGCATCTGGTGAAACCCTGGGTTGGTGGCTTTGCACCCGATCGCCTCGGCTACTTTTTGACGAAAGATCTTTTTATCAAAAAACACTGAGTTTTATGCTGAATAAATGGTCATTTTGTTGTTATTTCAGTCGATTAAACAGGATTTGATGGTTTTTCAGCCAAACGATAAAAATGGTGCTTTACATGGCGCACCGGGATGTTTATAGTGCGCCTCATTCCGGAAGTGTGGCCGAGCGGTTGAAGGCACCGGTCTTGAAAACCGGCGACCCGAAAGGGTTCCAGAGTTCGAATCTCTGCGCTTCCGCCAGATTAAACAAGGGGTTACCATTTGGTAACCCCTTTTTTTTTCTGGTCTCAGAACTTTTCTCTCCCCGTACCTTTCAGTGTATCCTCCTTGCTTATGCTCCTGTCCAGGCCAGAAAAGCCAGGCTGCGCCTGATACCCGGCCACTCATGTACTTACCAGCGGGACGCCATTTTTATTCGCGATAATAGGGAGTATTAATGGGGAAAGTATTGGTAATACTCAAAAGCTGGCACTGGACGAGCTTGCGATGTTCCTCATAATGGAAGTAAAAGGCCTCTCTTGCCTGGTCATAAATCATCTTATCCAGATTCGCAAACTCCACTATTAACAGCGAGCCTTTGCGTAAATGGCCGCCCCCCGTTTCAAAGTTATTCTCACCCCATGCCTCCTGCGTATGTTCATAGCGATGCAGGATGACTTCTATTTGCCCGCGCAGAGGGCAACGTAATCTGATAACAGAATTTTCCAGGGAAAAAGCAAAGGAAGGGGAGGTTAAAATCCACAGGAAAGCGAAGGTTAGAAAAAATCTCATTATTTGAATGCCCTGACTATTTTTCGCTTTTATGGCATTAAAATAAAACCCCGTCCTTGAGCACAATCATATCGTGAGTTTGAGTGATGGCGATATATACAGCTGGTGAATGATTAGGACCAGAATGCTATATGCTGCGTTAAGGCGGGAAGAGGATGCGGATAAACCAGGCGGAAAAGAGACATCTGTTGCAGTACTGGCCGGTAAACGCCCGATGCGCCAACCGGCCAGTTAAATAGAGGGTAAATCAGTCAGCGACCAGCCACATATCGGCTTCTTCGAACATCTCTTCCAGCATTCTGTTCAGTTTTTCACGATCGCTTTTACTGGCATCACTATTGAGTGAATTCGCCTGCATCGGTTTAACGCGCACATCGGCATCGGGAAAAATACGATGAACACGATGTGTCAGTTCGTTCAGTATGATTTCACGAGCGCCAGGCAGCCCGGCGACGTTACGCTTATCATAAACTAACTCTACAAACACACTTCCTCCGGAAACTGGTTATTTATACAGTTCTCATCATACGAGGGTTGTTCGCAGAGGTAAAGAGAAAGTCAGGTCATTTGCCGTACCTGCAGGGAAGCGCATCAGTCAGCGGCGAAAAAAACCTCATAAATGAATAACGGTAGCGTAAGCAGCGCGCCAGCCAGAGTAATGAACGCTACGCCGATCAACAGAATGCTCATCGGATACCTCGCCGTGCAGGGATACCTGATATTAAAAAATATAGCGGCTATGTGACAATAAATTGAAGGTATACATAACTTTACCCATGGTCAGGGGTAATAAATGCAGGCAAAGCCAAACTTTGCGGCATCGCTTCAGGAAAAGCGTCATAAATCTGTCACACTTATTTTCCAACGCAAAAGAGGATGGTGGTATGAAAAAAACAATTCTGGCGGCGACGCTTGCCGCGCTGACCCTGACTATATTGCCTGCGCAGGCGCAGGACGCCCCGCAGGGTTATCAGTTGCAGCAAGTGCTGATCATGAGTCGGCACAATCTTCGCGCTCCGCTGGCAAACAATGGCAGCGTGCTGGAACAATCCACACCAAACAAATGGCCGGAGTGGGACGTGCCCGGCGGACAGCTCACCACCAAAGGCGGCGTGCTGGAAGTTTATATGGGGCACTACATGCGTGAATGGCTGGCGGAGCAAAAACTGGTGACGTCCGGCGAGTGTCCGGCGCCAGAGAGCGTATATGCCTACGCGAACAGCCTGCAACGTACCGTCGCCACGGCACAATTTTTTATCACCGGCGCGTTTCCCGGCTGCGACATCCCGGTACATCATCAGGAAAAAATGGGCACCATGGATCCCGTGTTCAATCCGGTGATCACGGATGCCTCTGCGGCTTTTGACCAGCAGGCAGTGCAGGCGATGGAAACGAAGCGTAAAGAGTTCCAGCTCGGGGAGAGCTATCAGCTGCTGGAAAAAATCACTCATTATCAGGATTCTCCAGCCTGTAAAGAAAAACAGCAGTGCTCGCTTGCCGAAGCAAAAGATGCTTTCAGCGCAAAATATGAGAAGGAGCCAGGCGTCTCCGGGCCGCTGAAAGTGGGTAACTCGCTGGTGGATGCCTTTACGTTGCAGTACTACGAAGGTTTCCCGATGGATCAGGTAGCCTGGGGCGAAATCAAAACCGATCAGCAGTGGCGGGTACTATCGAAACTGAAGAATGGCTATCAGGATTCGCTGTTTACGTCGCCGGAAGTGGCGCGTAACGTCGCGGCGCCGCTGGTGAAATATATCGAAAAGGCACTGGTGGATGGGGCAGGCGGGCCGGCAAAAGTCACCCTCATGGTCGGGCATGATTCAAACATTGCTTCGCTGCTGACGGCGCTGGATTTCAAACCCTACCAGTTACACGATCAGTATGAGCGCACGCCCATTGGCGGAAAAATTGTCTTCCAGCGCTGGCACGATACCGCGGGCAACCGCGATCTGATGAAGATTGAATACGTCTATCAAAGTGCAAAACAGATCCGTAATGCCGATGTGCTGACTCTCGCCGCACCGGCGCAGCGGGTCACGCTGGCATTAAATGGATGCCCGGTAGATGCGGAGGGTTTCTGTGATATCCAGAAATTCAATGCGGTGCTGAAAGCGGTAACTAAATAAGATGGGAGCTCCCCCGCCAGTGGGCGGGGGAAGACAGATCAGACGTTCTTACGTTCGATGGTTTGTTCGCCCCAGAACAACGAATCTTTGTCGGTTTTCTTGAAGGCCAGGATCAACACTTCGTCATTGCCTTCTTCCCAGATTTGCTCTGCGAGCTTTTCGTCGTAGTTGGCGAGTTCGAAAATGGCTTCAGCAATTTCTGGTGAAGTATTGCGCAGGGTGGCAAATTCACCCACGCGATGGGCTTTGGCTTCTTGAGTTGGCATGCTACGTCCTCCTGTCAGATTAGTGTTTCAGTTTCACGGCAAAACCGGCCACGTATTCACCCTGATAGCGGGCAATAGCCAGTTCTTCGGCGCTGGGCTGTCGTGAGCCGTCGCCACCGGCGATCGTCGTTGCACCATAAGGTGTTCCGCCGCGCACCTGTGAAACATCAAAAAGTTCTTTCGCCCCATAACCGATGGGCACAATCACCATTCCATGATGCGCAAGCGTCGTCCATGTGGAAGAGATAGTGTGCTCCTGACCGCCGCCAGTACCTGTAGAACTGAATACGCTGGCGATCTTACCGTGCAGTGCGCCTGACGCCCATAATCCGCCGGTCTGGTCGAGGAAGGTGCGCATCTGACCCGCCATATTGCCGAAGCGCGTGGGCGTGCCGAAGATAATGGCGTCGTAATCCGCTAACTCCTGCGGTGTCGCTACTGGTGCGGACTGCGCTTTACCCCCTGATTTCGCAAAAAGCTCAGGCGGCATGGTTTCAGGCACGCGTTTGATGGTGACTTCCGCCCCTGCCACTTTTTCCACACCTTCCGCAATAGCCTGCGCCATTGTTTCGATGTGCCCATACATGGAGTAATAGAGCACCAGTACGCGGACATTCGCGCCATCTGTCGTTTGCATGTCTCTCTCCTTCGCTCAACAAATCACAAAATAAGCGTAGCACATGGAGAGTTTTCGCTTATCTATCAGACGGGTCTTAGGAGATCGCCGGGAGTCGTTTGAGCTTCAGATTTAAATGGCAGGCATTGTTGCAAAATGAAACATTTTGCCGCTTCGGATTTCGCAAGTCATAAGAAAGGCTTATCAATGTCCGCGATAAATTAAATCCTCAACAGCAAGTATGATGTTGCAGAATATTAACAACGGGTAGCCGGATGGCTGATGCTGGCTAAGCTTTAGTCATGCGACGCGATATACCTTTCCGGTTCGTGTCGTGAATGGGAAGTAATTCCGTGAACGTAATGCAGTATGATGTCTAATGTTTAACAATTCTGGAGGTCAGAAATGGCAAACCATCGTGGTGGATCAGGCAATTTCGCTGAAGACCGTGATCGAGCATCAGAAGCAGGTCGTAAAGGTGGCCAGCAGAGTGGGGGTAATTTCAAAAATAACCCTGAACGCGCATCCGAAGCGGGAAAAAAAGGGGGTAAAAATAGCCACGGCAGCCGCGGTAACAGCGAGTAGCGCTGCGTAGCTAAGACGAGTAACACGCCTGTTGTGTATTATCGCGTGTGAAGCGTCCCCGCCGCCGGATTATCCGGCGGTTTTTTTTGCCCGCAATCTGTATTCAGTTAACAGGACGCATTGCCGGAAACAGGATCACGTCGCGGATGGTCGGTGAGTCTGTAAATAACATCACCATTCTGTCGATCCCAATCCCTAATCCTGCGGTCGGCGGCAAGCCATACTCCAGCGCTGTCACATAATCCGCCTCATAAAACATGGCTTCATCATCACCCGCATCGCGGGATGCCACCTGCTCCCGGAAACGCTCCGCCTGATCCTCCGCATCATTAAGCTCAGAAAAGCCGTTGCCGATTTCCCGCCCCCCAATAAAGAATTCAAAGCGATCGGTAAAGTGCGGATTATCATCGCTACGACGGGCGAGCGGCGACACTTCTGCCGGGTATTGCGTGATAAAGGTCGGCTGAATAAGCTGGCTTTCCGCGACCGCATCAAATATTTCGGTGATGAGCCGCCCGTGTCCCCAGTTGGCTTCCGGCACAATACCCAGTTTGTCAGCCAGGGCGGCGGTAAGGGCAGGGGAATCCAGCTCTTCCATCAGGATCCCGCTACCGTATTTGACGATGGCTTCTTTCATCGTCAAACGGGTAAAGGGCTTGCCGAAATCAAAGGTGTGATCGCCGTAGGTCACTTCTGTAGCGCCCGTCACCTCCAGCGCCAGCGTCCGGAACAGCGCCTCGGTCAGTTCGATCAGATCCTTATAGTCCGCATAGGCCATGTAGAGTTCCATCATGGTGAACTCGGGATTATGGCGCGGGGAAATGCCCTCGTTACGGAAGTTGCGATTGATCTCGAACACCCGTTCAAAGCCGCCTGCCACCAGCCGTTTGAGATAGAGTTCGGGAGAAATGCGTAAAAACATCTGCTGGTCGAGAGCATTGTGATGCGTAATAAACGGGCGCGCCGATGCCCCGCCGGGGATCGTTTGCATCATCGGCGTTTCCACTTCCATAAACTGACGGGCGTGCATAAAGCTGCGGATGGCCGCTATCATTCTGGATCGGATACGGAAGGTGCTGCGCGTTTTTTCGTTAGCGATAAGATCCAGATAGCGCTGGCGATAGCGACGCTCCTGATCGATTAGCCCGTGGAATTTGTCCGGCAGCGGCCTGACCGCTTTGGTGAGCAGACGTAATTCAGTACACTCCACGGTCAACTCACCGGTTTGCGTTTTAAACAGCACCCCGGCCGCGCCGATAATATCCCCCTGATCGAACATTCGCAGATGCTGTTCATAGCGCGTCAGACCAATGCCTTTTGCGCTGATATACAGCTGAATGCGCCCGCCCATATCCTGCAACGTAATAAACGCCGCTCTACCCATAATCCGGCGCGTCATCAGGCGGCCCGCTACGCGCACGACGATCTTTTGCGCTTGCAGCGTTTCTTTGCTGAAGGGATCGTAAAGCTGATGCAGGCGGTCGGCCGTGGCATCGCGGCGGAAATCGTTCGGAAAGGCGTTACCGTTGCGGCGCAACTGCGCCAGTTTTTTCATACGCGCGCTGAACTCATCGTTCATCGTCTGCGTTTGACCCGTCGTGTCCATACTGTGTCAGCCTCTTTAATAGTGGTAGCTGACAGGCACTTTACTGCCGGGAGAGTGAGGAATGCAAGTAAAGCGATCTTCATGGAGATCGTTTCGATCTCCATTAGCGTAACATGTTACTCGTCTTTCGTACCGTAAGAGTGTTTTATTTCGTCCATCAGTGATGACGCCTGTGCATAGAAACGCTCGCGCTGGCTGATGGATAAGCTATAAAGCTGCTGTTCAAAATCACTCTGCAACCGTGAATCATGCAGGATCCCTTTCACTCCCTCCTTGTGAATGACTTTCAGCAACGCCTCCACTTCATTTTTATCCAGCGAGTTAAAAACCATCGACCAGGCGAATTCCAGCGGATCCTTCGTGGGGCGATTTTCCCCGGTCGTCGCGCCATTGTCGGTCAGTAACGCCGGTGGTTCCTTGTGTACGCCAGAGGCCAGCCATTCCACGGAGACGCCTTCCCGGTCAGCGATTTTTTTCGCCATGCTCAGCGAGGGCTCAGTACCACGGTTGAGGTAATTGTTAAGTGTGGAGTAAGAGAGATCCCACGCTTTCGCCACGGAGCGCGTGCTGCGTGAACCAATGAGCAATCGCAGCCGGTAGGCCAGTCCTTCTACAGACGTATCTTCATCACCAGTCAGGGGTTCATTCTTCATCGTCTTCCATCCTGCCTCATACAACTCTGCAAGTTGATGCGCAAAGCGACCAAAAATATGCGAGACGTGCCGCATTTATCCGATTCAGGACTTTTTATCTCCTCAAAAGAGATCAATGCTATGTCTGCTTCGTTACATTGAGTTCAACCCATGGGGTTATGCCATGGGGTAAAAGAAAGAGGTTAATCGAATAATGGCTACAAATGAAGAGCATAGGGACTGGAACCGTATAGATATCGTCGCCGCGCTGCACAACTAGGGCATTTCTATCCGTGAACTCTCTGTGCGTGCCGGGCTGAAACCCGACACGCTAAAAAATGCCTTATCCCGCGCCTATCCAAAAGCTGAACGCATTATCGCCGATGCGCTGGGCGTTGCGCCGGAACATATCTGGCCCAGTCGTTATTTGAATGGCACCCGCAAGTCTTCGAAAGATTCTTCACTGATCAATTGACGCTAAAACAAGGAGGGGCAATGCGCTGAAAATAATAACCGCCACGGCACGATCATTAAATAAACACACAGCTTTTATTATACAGAGATGGAATGATGAATAATCCCGGAAATAAAATGGGAGTCATGCATCTGACCATATTAACCGCGGTTAATATGCTGGGGTCAGGTATTATTATGCTTCCCACTAAACTCGCCGAAGTCGGTACGATGTCTATTACCTCCTGGCTCGTAATTCTGCCTGGGTGCCTTACACCAATTTCAGCCCAATTTATCAGGGGCTCTGCGGCATGAGCGGTAACCGGATACCGGGAAAGTGATCTACGAAACCCAGTCTACGCACAAACTGCTCTGCTGACGCCGGGTATGGATCGCCTGGGCAACATGGAGGACCAGGGTATTCCGGCCTCTGTTGTGGCGAAATACCTCGATCAGCAGGGGATTATCGTCGAGAAAACCGGTCCCTATAATCTGCTGTTCCTGTTCAGTATTGGCATTAACAAAACCAAAGCGCTGCGTCTGATGCGGGCGCTGAATGATTTCAAACGCGATTACGACCGCAACCTGCACGTCAAAGAGATGCTGCCTTCGGTATACCATCAGTAGCCCGCATTTTACGGCAATATGCGTATTCAGGTGCTCGCCACCGGCATTCATGCCCTGATCCGTCAACACCGTCTGCCCGAGCTGATGTTTAACGCCTTTGAAACTCTGCCAACCATGGTGATGAACCCGCACCATTATCCTGGTTTCGAAACCGATATTCATGGCGCGTATCGCCAGCCGGATGGTCGCTATACGGTGAAAGTCATCAAAAACCTGCGTTAATCTCACTGTCCGCCGTGCCCGGAACGCGAGGGGCACGGCGGTTTTTTTTGCTTCCGGTGTTGAACTCCGCAAACCGCCATCGCACACTACAGCGCTGATTTCATTACTGGTTGTCGCATGGAAACTTTCTTGTCCCGCTATTCCTTCTCCGTCAAACCGCAGGAAGCCCTGCTGATCCTTATCACTATGTTCTGGGGCGGCACCTTCCTCGCCGTGCAATATGCGGTGACAATGAGCGGTCCGTTCTTTTTTGTCGGCCTGCGTTTTGCCACTGCCGCGCTGGCGGTGGCCTTGCTGTCGCTGAAAGTGCTGCGCGGCGTCACCTGGCTGGAAGTAAAAGCCGGTGTGGCAATCGGGGTATCCATTGCGCTGGGGTATAGCTTACAGACCTGGGGCTTACAGACCATCTCCAGCAGTAAATCGGCGTTTATCACCGCCATGTATGTTCCGCTGGTGCCGCTGTTGCAGTGGCTGTGTCTGGGCAGGATGCCGGGGCTGATGTCCTGTATCGGGATCCTGCTGGCCTTTACCGGTTTGATCCTGCTGGCCGGGCCAGGGGGCGATCTGCTGGTGCCGGGGGAGGGGGAACTGATTACCCTGGCAAGCGCGGTGGCTATCGCCGCAGAAATTATTCTTATCAGCGCCTGGGCCGGAAAAGTGGACATCCGCCGGGTGACCATTATCCAGCTTGCCACCGCCTCACTGGTGGCGTTTTTCGCCATGATCCCCGCCGGGGAAGCTGTGCCGCCGTTGTCGCCTGCGCTGCTGGGTGTCGGGTTGGGACTGGGCATTTTCAGCGCCATTATTCAGGTGGTAATGAACTGGGCGCAGCGCAGCGTCTCCCCTACGCGGGCAACGGTGATCTATACTGGCGAGCCGGTATGGGCGGGGATATTCGGGCGTATTGCCGGTGAACGGCTGCCGCTGCTGGCCCTGCTGGGCGGCGTCTTTATCATACTGGGCGTGCTGGTCAGCGAGCTGAAGTTCAACAAGAAAAAGGGCGTGAGCGAATGACCCGGGGCGAAGTAAAAAAAAGTGGGAAACGGTCGCAGGCGGTGAGCGAGAAAAGGGCGGCGATCCTTGCTGCGGCCCTGGCGCTGTTTTCCCGCTCGGGCATCCACGGCACGCGTCTTGAACAGGTGGCCGAGCAGGCGGGCGTCTCCAAAACCAATCTGCTCTATTACTACCCGTCGAAGGAAGCGCTTTACGTCGCCGTACTGCAACAAATTCTCGATATCTGGCTGGCGCCGCTGAAAGCCTTCCGGGAAGATTTTGCGCCGCTGGTGGCAATCAAAGAGTATATCCGCCTGAAGCTGGAGGTGTCCCGCGATCACCCGCAGGCCTCAAGGCTGTTCTGTCTGGAGATGTTGCAGGGCGCGCCGCTGCTGAAAGCGGAGCTGACCGGGGATTTAAAAGCGCTGGTGGACGCAAAATCGGCCATTATCGCCGGCTGGGTGGAGAGCGGTAAGCTCGCGCCTGTCGACCCGCATCATCTGATCTTTATGATCTGGGCCGCCACGCAGCATTACGCTGATTTTGCGCCCCAGGTTGAAGCGGTAACCGGGGCGACATTACAGGATGCTGAGTTTTTCCAGCGCACGGTGGATAACGTCCAGCGGATGATCATCGAAGGGATCCGCGCGCGTTAATTCCCCGGCGGCAGCGGGCAGCTGAGATCGCCTTCCTCACACTGTAACAGCGAGGCCAGCCAGGCTTCGCGCTCGACGGTTTTATCATGCAGACACTGATTGTTGATCATCGGCTGCACGCTGCCGCCTTCAGTGGCGGAGCTGATAAAGGCGCAGTCGGCATCGCGCATGGTGATCCACGCCTGTTGCGCTTTTTTGAGCAGCTCGCGCTGCGGCGCGTCGGCGCGTTTCATGGCGGTGCTGTAGGTGTCGTTGAGTTTTTTATCCGCCGTCTGATATTGCGTGGCGGTGCAGCTGTTCAGATCGGCCTGCGTGCTGGCGCTGGCGCAGTCATCCGCGAGCGCCGGGGCGCTTAACAGCGCAGCAGCAAAAAAGAGGGATGTGCGTTTCATCATGTCTCCCGGAGTAGCGAAAACAAAAGCCTACACGGTCAGGCATGGCCGGGCAAGCCCGGGCTGAGGGTGGTTATGTCGGGTGGCGGCTTCGCCTTACCCGACCTACAAACTACAAATCGAATGGTAGATACCGTAGGCCCGGCAAGCCTGCGCCGCCGGGCACCCATCACAACTTAACCGATGGTCATCAGGCTGGCGTTGCCGCCTGCCGCTGCGGTGTTCACGCTGAGAGAACGCTCCACGCACAGCCGCTCCAGCAGGATATTGCTTTCGCCGCGGGCAAAGCCCTGCACCGACACAATCGCCCCTTCACGTTCTGCCACCTGCTCGCACCAGGCGCGCAGCTGATCGGAATCGCCGTGGAAGATCACCGCATCGAATGCCTGGGCCGCGAGGGTTTCCGGCGCGGCAAGCTGAATACGCGCAGTCACCGCCTGCGGCAGACGTTTTTGCAGATCGCGATGCAGACCATCTTCCGGCCACAGCACCTGACTACCCACCGACAGCACCGCCGCCAGCTGCGTCAGCGCATCCTGTTCGTTATCGGCGAGGCACAGCACGCGCTCACGCGGTAACAGGGTCCAGGTATTACGCTCACCGGTCGGCCCCGGCAGCACCCGCTGCGTACCACTCTGCGCCTGTTCAGCAAACTGTGCGCACAGCGTCTGTAACTCCGGGTTGTCCTTCGCCCAGCTCTGCAATGCCGCCAGCGGCTGCGCGAGCAGGGTTTTCAGCTGCGTATCCACGGTCTGCCCGGCATCATGACGGGTGAGTGTGGTGGTCACGGCGGTTTCCGGACGGCTGGAGAGCAGACGGTACAGATACAGCGGGCCACCGGCTTTCGGTCCGGTTCCGGACAAGCCTTCGCCGCCGAACGGCTGCACACCCACCACCGCGCCAACCATATTGCGGTTCACGTACAGGTTACCGACGTGCGCGCTGCCGGTCACTTTGGCAATGGTTTCGTCGATGCGCGTATGCACGCCCAGCGTCAGGCCATACCCGGAAGCGTTGATCTGCCCGATCAGCGCGTCCAGCGTCTCGCGGCGATAGCGCACCACGTGCAGCACCGGGCCAAACACCTCTTTCGTCAGCTCGTCAAAGCGCTCCAGCTCAATCAGCGTTGGCGGAATAAAGGTGCCGGTGTTCCACTCTTTCGCGTCTTCACGGTTGTCATAAACCGCCTGGAACACCTTGCGGCCTTTGGCGCGCATGGCCTGAATATGATTTTCGATGCTGGCTTTGGCGTCGGCGTCGATCACCGGGCCAACGTCGGTGGAGAGACGCTCCGGATTACCCATGCGGCACTCCGCCATTGCGCCGCGCAGCATGGTCAGGGTGTGATCGGCAATGTCGTCCTGTAGGCAGAGCACGCGCAGCGCCGAGCAGCGCTGGCCCGCGCTGTCAAAAGCGGATGCCAGCACGTCCACCACCACCTGTTCGGTGAGTGCGGAAGAGTCGACGATCATGGCGTTCATGCCGCCCGTTTCGGCGATCAGCGGCATCGGGCGTCCCTGCGGATCCAGTCTGGTGGCGATGGTGCGTTGCAGCAGCGACG
The DNA here is from genome assembly GCF_055804875.1 of Enterobacter sp. K510. Lineage (NCBI taxonomy): Bacteria > Pseudomonadati > Pseudomonadota > Gammaproteobacteria > Enterobacterales > Enterobacteriaceae > Enterobacter > Enterobacter sp. K510. Next base: position 89,996 of record NZ_JBNRLQ010000004.1, read on the forward strand.
CCACTTCCGTGGAGCCGGTAAACATCACGCCGCGCACACGGCTGTCGGCGGTCAGCTGCGCGCCAACCGTTTCCCCGCGCCCCGGCAGCAGCTGCACCACGCCCGGCGGCACGCCCGCTTCCAGTAAAATCGCCACACCGGCCGCGGCGATCAGCGGCGTCTGCTCAGCCGGTTTTGCCAGCACGCAGTTGCCTGCCGCCAGCGCGGCGGCGATCTGGCCGGTGAAAATGGCCAGCGGGAAGTTCCACGGGCTGATACAGACCACCGGACCCAGCGGGCGATGGGTTTCGTTATCAAAATCGTGGCGCACCTGATCCGCATAGTAATGCAGGAAGTCCACCGCCTCGCGCACCTCGGCGATGGCGTTGCTGAAGGTTTTGCCCGCTTCACGCACCAGAATGCCGATCAGCTGCTGCATCTGGCCTTCCATCAGCATGGCGGCGCGTTCGAGGATCGCCGCGCGCTCCTGCGGCGGGGTGGCGAACCAGATTGGCGCCTGATCCACCGCGCTTGCCAGCGCGCGCTCCACTTCGGCGGCGGTGGCTTCGCGGGTATAGCCGACAATATCTTTCGGCTCGGCAGGGTTAATGACCGGCGTCAGTTCGCCCGTCTCACAGGGCTGCTCCAGCACCGGCAGCGCCTGCCATTGTTGCTGGGCGCTGTTAAGCAGGGCAGAGGAGAGGGACGCCAGACGGTGTTCATTGGCCAGATCCAGCCCGGCAGAGTTGACGCGGCCATTGGCGTACAGCTCGCGCGGCAGCGGGATCTTCGGATGCGGCAGCCCCACCTGGCCTTCCTGGGCGGCGAGTTTTTCCACGGCCTTCACCGGATCGGCCACCAGCTCATCCAGCGGCAGGGTGGTATCCGCGATGCGGTTAACAAAGGAGGTGTTCGCGCCGTTTTCCAGCAGACGACGCACCAGATAGGCCAGCAGGGTTTCATGGGTGCCGACCGGGGCATAAATACGGCAGGGGCGATTGAGTTTGCCGTCGGCCACTTTACCCACCACCTGCTCGTACAGCGGTTCGCCCATGCCGTGCAGGCACTGGAACTCATACTGACCCGGATAGTAGTTCTGACCGGCAAGCTGATAGATCGCCGCCAGCGTGTGGGCGTTATGGGTGGCGAACTGCGGGTAGATCAGGTTCGGCACGCCGAGCAATTTCTTCGCGCAGGCGAGGTAAGACACATCGGTGTACACCTTACGGGTATATACCGGATAACCCTCCAGACCTTCCATCTGCGCGCGCTTGATTTCGCTGTCCCAGTACGCGCCCTTCACCAGGCGGATCATCAGGCGACGGCGGCTGCGACCAGCAAGGTCAATCAGATAATCAATCACAAACGGGCAGCGCTTCATGTACGCCTGGATCACAAAGCCGATGCCGTTCCAGCCTGCCAGCTCCGGCTCGAAGCAGAGTTTTTCCAGCAGGTCGAGGGAGATCTCCAGGCGGTCGGCTTCTTCAGCATCAATGTTAATGCCGATATCGTACTGGCGCGCCAGCAGGGTGAGCGACTTCAGACGCGGGTAAAGTTCTTCCATTACGCGATCGTACTGGGCGCGGCTGTAGCGCGGATGCAATGCCGACAGCTTGATGGAAATCCCCGGCCCTTCATAGATCCCGCGACCATTAGAGGCCTTGCCAATGGCGTGGATCGCCTGCTGGTAAGAAACCATATAGGCCTGGGCGTCAGCCGCGGTCAGCGCCGCTTCGCCCAGCATATCGTAGGAGTAGCGGAAGCCTTTATCTTCCAGCTTGCGGGCATTAGCCAGCGCTTCGGAGATGGTTTCCCCGGTAACGAACTGTTCACCCATCAGGCGCATCGCCATATCCACGCCTTTACGGATCAGCGGCTCGCCGCTCTTGCCGATGATGCGGTTAAGGGAGCGGGAGAGGCTGGCTTCATTATGGGTGGACACCAGACGTCCGGTAAACAGCAGGCCCCAGGTGGCGGCATTGACGAACAGCGACGGGCTGCGGCCAATGTGCGACTGCCAGTTACCGTTGCTGATCTTGTCGCGGATCAGCGCATCGCGCGTGGCTTTATCCGGAATACGCAGCAGCGCTTCCGCCAGGCACATCAGCGCCACGCCTTCCTGGGAAGAAAGGGAAAACTCCTGCAACAGGCTTTGCACCATACCGGCGCGGCCGCTGGCGGTTTTCTGGTTACGCAGTTTTTCCGCCAGTTGATAAGCCAGCGAATGGGCGGCGCTCGCGACCGGCTCAGGCAGGCGCGCCTGTTCAAGCAGCATAGGTACGGCATCGGTTTCCGGGCGGCGATACGCAGCCGTAATGGTGGCGCGGGTCACCGACTGCGGCAGAATGTTTCCGGCAAATTCCAGGAAGGGCTGATGCGGTTCTTCCGTGGCTTCACTAATCTCTTCCGCTTCCGCAGTTTCCGCGTTAAAAGGCGCAGCAAACTCCGCTGGCGTACCCTCGGTTTCCAGCTTTTCAAGGTAATTAAAAATGGCCTGTTTGATCAGCCAGTGCGGGGTACGATCGATACGTGAGGCGGCAGTTTTAATTCTTTCGCGCGTTGCATCGTCCAGCTTAACCCCCATGGTGGTGGCGCCCATGTGCGTGACTCCCTTTATTCTGATGTCATACCGTATTGGTTAACCTGAAATATCCACTATGTTGCAACTTTGTGCAACCATGTTAATTGTGACCTCGCCAGCAAGCTAATAAATGGCTTAATTGTTAATGAAGGGTAATGCTATTTAACGACCTTGCGTCGCCGTCTCACGCCTTAAAACATGCGGCGCTTAACACTTTTTCAAGGTGCAACCTTTAAAAGCGTGAGCGAGTGCAACCTGGCAATAAAAAGGCAAAAAACAGGGATGAAATTGATGTGAATGGTGTGTTAAATCGATTGTGGTTCAGAAACGCTTCCGGCAGGATACGGTCGCCCCATAAAACAATGACGCTTTTTCCACGTTCCGGAGAAGGTGCCCGCGGCAAGCATTTTATTTGCCGACGAATAAATCTGGAGATCTTTTCATGGCAGTTAGCACACCAATGATGGTGACGTTTTTAATTTATATCTTTGGCATGATCCTGATCGGGTTTGTCGCCTGGCGTTCAACCAAAAACTTTGACGATTATATTCTGGGCGGGCGTAGTCTTGGTCCTTTCGTGACTGCACTTTCCGCAGGGGCGTCCGACATGAGCGGCTGGCTGCTGATGGGGCTGCCCGGGGCGATTTTTATTTCCGGGATCTCCGAAAGCTGGATCGCCATCGGCCTGACGCTGGGCGCATGGATCAACTGGAAGCTGGTGGCCGGGCGTCTGCGCGTGCACACCGAAGCCAACAATAATGCCCTGACGCTGCCGGATTATTTCACTGGCCGTTTTGAAGATAAAAGCCGCGTCCTGCGTATTATTTCCGCGCTGGTGATCCTGCTGTTCTTCACCATCTATTGTGCATCAGGCATTGTGGCAGGCGCGCGTCTGTTTGAAAGCACTTTCGGCATGAGCTACGAAACCGCACTCTGGGCGGGGGCGGCGGCCACCATCATCTATACCTTTATCGGTGGATTCCTCGCGGTAAGCTGGACTGATACCGTGCAGGCGAGCCTGATGATTTTCGCGCTGATCCTCACGCCGGTGATTGTAATTATCTCCGTGGGCGGTTTTGGCGATTCGCTGGAAGTGATCAAACAAAAAAGCATTGAAAACGTTGATATGCTGAAAGGGCTGAACCTGGTGGCGATCATCTCGCTGATGGGCTGGGGTCTGGGCTATTTCGGACAGCCGCATATTCTGGCGCGTTTTATGGCCGCCGATTCCCATCACACCATTGTTCATGCCCGCCGTATCAGCATGGCATGGATGATCTTCTGTCTGGCCGGTGCCGTGGCGGTAGGTTTCTTCGGTATTGCCTACTTTAATAACAACCCGTCGCTGGCGGGCGCAGTAAACCAGAACGCCGAGCGCGTATTTATTGAACTGGCGCAGATCCTCTTTAACCCGTGGATCGCGGGCATTCTGCTGTCGGCTATTCTGGCGGCGGTGATGTCTACCCTCAGCTGTCAGCTGCTGGTGTGCTCCAGCGCTATTACCGAAGATCTGTACAAAGCGTTTCTGCGTAAAAACGCCAGCCAGACTGAACTGGTATGGGTTGGGCGCGTGATGGTGCTGGTAGTCGCGCTGGTGGCCATTGCGCTGGCGGCGAATCCGGAAAACCGCGTGCTGGGCCTGGTGAGCTATGCCTGGGCGGGCTTCGGCGCGGCCTTTGGTCCGGTGGTGCTGTTCTCGGTACTGTGGTCACGCATGACCCGTAACGGCGCGCTGGCGGGTATGGTGATCGGCGCGGTGACGGTGATCGTCTGGAAGCACTTCGAACTGTTCGGCCTGTATGAAATCATTCCGGGCTTTATTTTCGGCAGTATCGGTATTGTGGTGTTCAGTCTGCTGGGCAAAGCGCCATCCGCTGCAATGCAGCAACGCTTCGCGGAAGCGGATGCGCATTACCACTCCAAACCTGGCGCACCCGCGCAGGGCATCCGTTAATTGTAATTTGTGACCTCCCGTGACCCGGCAGCGCTGCGCTGCCGGGCTTTTACTTCGTCACCTTTCCACGCTTTTCTGCTTCCTGATCCTTACCCTGCAAAGCATTTACATTCTGTGATTATTCAAATCAGATTTTACTTGTCTTTCCTCTTGCCGTAATGATAATCACTATCATTGAAATTTTACTTTTCTTTGCATCAGTTGACAGTCAATAACGTTTAAGGGTTTTCCACATGTTTGTCCCGTTTCTCATTATGTTACGCGAGGGGCTTGAAGCCGCGCTGATTGTCAGCCTGATCGCCAGCTACCTGAAGCGCACCCAACGCGCGCGCTTGTTTGGCGTAATGTGGATTGGCGTTTTTCTCGCCGCCGCGCTCTGTCTGGCGCTGGGCATTATCATCAACGAAACCACCGGCGAGTTTCCGCAAAAAGAGCAGGAGCTGTTCGAAGGCATAGTGGCGGTGATCGCCGTGGTGATCCTCACCTGGATGGTGTTCTGGATGCGTAAAGTGTCGCGTAACGTCAGGGTGCAGCTGGAGCAGGCGGTGGATGCCGCATTGCAGAAGGGGAACCGTCACGGCTGGGCGCTGGTGATGATGGTGTTCTTTGCCGTTGCGCGTGAAGGGCTGGAATCGGTGTTTTTCCTGCTGGCGGCATTCCAGCAGGATGTGGGGATCTGGCCGCCGATCGGCGCGCTGGCAGGCCTCGCAACGGCTGTGGTGCTCGGTTTTTTACTCTACTGGGGCGGCGTTCGCCTGAATATGGCGGCGTTTTTCAAATGGACCAGCCTGTTTATTTTGCTGGTGGCCGCCGGGCTGTCGGCAGGGGCGATCCGCGCATTTCATGAGGCCGGGCTGTGGAACCACTTCCAGGACGTGGCTTTCGATATGAGCAACACGCTCAGCACCCATACGCTGTTCGGTACGCTGCTGGAAGGGATTTTTGGTTATCAGGAAGCGCCGAGCGTCAGCGAAGTGGCGGTATGGTTTATCTATCTGATCCCGGCGCTGGTGCTGTTTGCGCTGCCCCCCCGTACCGGCACGCAGCCATCGCGCATGGCGCCGTAATTATTTTAAACTTGCTCAACTAGTTACAACATACTATTTAAGGGAAAGGTCATGGCACTTCATTTTCGTCGTACAGCGTTACAGGCGGGTATCGCCACGCTGCTGTCCTGTGCATTTGCTGCGCAGGCTGCGGATGTTCCCCAGGTCAAAGTCACGGTAAACGATAAACAGTGTGAGCCGATGACACTCACGGTAAACGCCGGTAAAACCCAGTTTGTGATCCTTAACCACAGCCAGAAAGCGCTGGAGTGGGAGATCCTCAAAGGCGTGATGGTGGTGGAGGAGCGGGAAAATATCGCCCCAGGCTTCAGCCAGAAACTGACCGCCAACTTACAGCCTGGCGAATACGACATGACCTGTGGCCTGCTGACCAACCCGAAAGGCAAGCTGATCGTTAAAGGTAAGGCCACCGGCGATGCTGAGCAGGGCAACGGCCTGCTCAGCCTGAGCGGGGCGATTACCAACTATAAAACCTATGTCACCAAAGAGATGGACGGTCTGGTTGCCGGCACCAAAGCTTTTACCGATGCGGTCAAAGCCGGTGACATTGAAAAAGCGAAATCCCTGTACGCGCCGACGCGCCAGCATTACGAGCGCATCGAACCTATTGCCGAGCTGTTCTCGGATCTGGATGGCAGCATCGATGCCCGTGAAGATGACTACGAGCAGAAAGCCGCCGATCCGAAATTCACCGGTTTCCACCGTCTGGAAAAAGCGCTCTTTGGCGATAATTCCACCAAAGGCATGGAGCAGTACGCCGATCAGCTCAACAGCGACGTGCTGGAGCTGCAAAAACGCATCAGCGAACTGGCGTTCCCGCCGTCAAAAGTGGTGGGCGGCGCGGCGGGCCTGATCGAAGAAGTGGCGGCGAGCAAAATCAGCGGTGAAGAAGATCGCTACAGCCATACCGACCTGTGGGACTTCCAGGCCAACGTCGATGGCGCGCAAAAGATTGTTGACCTGCTGCGTCCGCAACTGCAAAAGGGCAACAGCGAACTACTGGCTAAAGTGGATGAGAACTTTAAAAAGGTCGATACCATCCTCGCGAAATATCGCACCAAAGATGGTTTTGAAACCTATGACAAGCTGACCGATGCCGATCGTAACGCGCTGAAAGGGCCGATCACCACGCTGGCGGAAGATCTGGCGCAGTTGCGCGGTGTGCTCGGGCTGGATTAAGCAGAAATGAACCACGACGAAGATTACGGCGTGAGCGAGCCGTCGCGCCGCCGTTTACTGAAAAGTATGGGCGCGCTTGGCGGCGCGCTGGCACTGACCGGCGGCTGCCCGGCGCATGCGGCCAAACCGCAGAGCGCGCCGGGTACGGTATCGCCGGATGCGCGCATGGAAACCCAGCCTTTTTATGGCGCGCATCAGGCGGGCATTCTGACGCCGCAACAGGCGTCGATGATGCTGGTCGCCTTTGACGTGCTGGCCAGCGATAAAGCCGATTTGCAGCGGCTGTTTCGTCTGCTGACGCAGCGCATCGCCTTTTTGACCACCGGCGGTCCGGCGCCGGACACGCCGAACCCGCGTCTGCCGCCGACGGATTCCGGTATTCTCGGGGAATTCATCGCCCCGGATAATCTGACCATTACGGTGTCGCTCGGCAAATCGCTGTTCGACGAGCGCTTCGGGCTGGCCGCCCATGCGCCGCGCAAACTGCAAAAAATGACACGCTTTCCGAATGACTCGCTGGATGCGGCGCTGTGCCATGGCGATGTGCTGCTGCAAATCTGCGCCAACACCGCCGACACCGTGATCCACGCCCTGCGCGACATCATCAAGTACACGCCGGACTTGCTCAGCGTGCGCTGGAAACGGGAAGGCTTCATTTCCGCACACGCAGCACGCAGTAAAGGCAAGGAGACGCCGATCAATCTTCTCGGCTTCAAAGATGGCACCGCCAACCCGGACAGCAAAAATGACGCGCTGATGAAGGAGGTGGTGTGGGTGCAGGCCAGTCAGGATGAACCTGCCTGGACCGCTGGCGGCAGCTATCAGGCGGTGCGCATCATCCAGTTCCATGTGGAATTCTGGGACCGTACGCCGCTGAAAGAGCAGCAGACGATTTTTGGCCGTGACAAGCACAGCGGCGCGCCGCTCGGTATGCAGCATGAGCACGACGTGCCGGACTACAGCCGCGATCCGGATGGCGATGTGATCGCTCTCGACAGCCATATCCGGCTGGCCAATCCGCGCACGCCGGAGACCCGGTCCAGCCTGATGATGCGCCGGGGCTATAGCTATTCGCTGGGGGTGACTAATTCCGGCCAACTGGATATGGGGCTGCTGTTCGTCTGCTATCAGCACGATCTGGAAGAAGGATTCCTGACGGTGCAGAAGCGGCTCAATGGCGAAGCGCTGGAGGAGTATATCAAGCCCATCGGCGGCGGTTATTTCTTTGCGCTGCCGGGGGTGCCAGACGCCAATCATTATCTGGCGCAAGGCTTGCTGGAAGCCTGACGCTGCCAACCCTGTCGGCCGCGGCAGGGTTCCTTTGTTACGGATCGCCGCAGCACTATCATTTTTTAGTATGAGCAACTCATTGTTATATTTCTGTAATATAAATGTCAGATGCTCTTAGTCACGGAAGCGCTGGTTGAAGTTATAAAAAAGTAATCTCAATGTTGCACTTGTGCTAAATTGAAAGGTAAGGAAAGCAGCCAGTGTTCCCGGCAGTGATGAGTCCTTTCACTATGGAGATCGCGAATGGTAAGGTCCTGTACCGGACATAACAGCAAATCATCCCGCAAATCCCGGTGCGGTAGATCCTCTACCGGCAATGACTTCCTCACCGCTTTATTTTCCATCCCCTCTGAAATCCCTGATGTATCCGATGCGGCAGATGTCTTAACTGGTCGTTCTGCGGCGTCATGTCCAAAAGCAAGCAATGGCTTACAAGGAAGCCAAACCTCAGACGTTCGTGCGCATAATCGCGTCGCTGTTGACGCGTGTGATGTAAACCAACAACTCAAGGTGCTATCCATGGGAAGACAAAAAGCAGTGATCAAAGCTCGTCGTGAAGCAAAACGTGTGCTGAGACGGGATTCGCGCAGTCATAAACAGCGTGAAGAAGAATCGGTCACCTCGCTTGTGCAGATGAGTGGCGTAGAATCAATTGGCATGGCCCGGGACTGCCGTGATAGTTCGCCAATTGCCGCGCGTAATGAAGCTCAGGCGCACTACCTGAATGCTATTGAGAGCAAGTCCCTTATTTTCGCTACCGGTGAAGCGGGCTGCGGAAAAACCTGGATTAGCGCAGCGAAAGCGGCGGAGGCCCTCATTCATAAGGACGTGGAGAGGATTATCGTCACCCGGCCGGTCCTGCAAGCCGATGAAGATCTTGGCTTCTTACCCGGCGACATCTCGGAGAAGTTCGCTCCCTATTTCCGGCCCGTCTACGATGTGCTGCTGAAACGTCTTGGGGCGTCCTTTATGCAATACTGCCTGCGACCAGAAATCGGCAAGGTAGAAATCGCGCCGTTCGCCTATATGCGCGGACGTACATTTGAAAATGCGGTCGTCATTCTTGACGAGGCTCAGAACGTGACCGCTGCGCAAATGAAAATGTTTTTGACGCGCCTCGGGGAGAACGTGACCGTCATCGTTAACGGTGATGTGACGCAGTGCGATTTGCCGTCGGGCGTTAAGTCCGGCCTGAGCGACGCGCTGGCACGTTTTGAGGAAGATGAAATGGTAGGCATAGTCCGCTTCACGACAGAAGACTGCGTCCGCTCGGCCCTCTGCCAGCGCACGCTGAAAGCGTACTATTAAGACAGTTTTTTGATGACAAAGCCCGGGATACCGGGCTTTGGTTTTTGTAGGGCAGAATAAGGACGAAAAAAAAGCCCGTACGTAAGTACGAGCTCTTCTTTAAATATGGCGGTGAGGGAGGGATTGACTCGCTGCGCTCGCCCTGCGGGCAGCTTCCTCGCAGGCTCGTCAGCTGTCCAAATGCGCAGGCGCATTTGTCGAACCCTCAGTCGGGGGGTTCTCATCCCTCCCTCTTCGGGGACTACAAAAGAAAAAAGCCCGTACTTGCGTACAGGCTCTCATCTTGAATATGGCGGTGAGGGAGGGATTCGAACCCTCGATACGTTGCCGTATACACACTTTCCAGGCGTGCTCCTTCAGCCACTCGGACACCTCACCATATTGTTTTGCTGCCTTCCCGCAGGGGGCAACGGGGCGCTACTATAGGGATTCGGGTTAAATCGGTCAAGCAAATTTTATGCCTGCCGGTGCGTTCGGTTAAGCAGTGAGCGATTGCTGTTAATCACTATAGTTTTATTACCTGCGGGTATATACACGCAAAAAAAAGCCCGTACGTGAGTACGAGCTTTTCTTTAAATATGGCGGTGAGGGAGGGATTGACTCGCTGCGCTCGCCCTGCGGGCAGCTTCCTCGCAGGCTCGTCAGCTGTCCAGATGCGCAGGCGCATTTGTCGAACCCTCAGTCGGGGGTTCTCATCCCTCCCTCTCCGGGAACTACAAAAGAAAAAAGCCCGTACTTGCGTACAGGCTCTCATCCTGAATATGGCGGTGAGGGAGGGATTCGAACCCTCGATACGTTGCCGTATACACACTTTCCAGGCGTGCTCCTTCAGCCACTCGGACACCTCACCATATTGTCATCCCGTTGTTGCTGGGACGGCGCTAATGTAGGGAAATCCTCACTCAGCGTCAATCAACTTTTTCAATAAATTAGCGCGTTTAGACAAACTTCCAGCAACCTGCTTCTTAATCGCGCGGGAATTGATTTTTTTATCATCAACGCAGATAGCCCCAGCATCAGGAAGAAATTTGTTATGCTGCTACGCTGATAAATCCCCTTCAAAGATAGCCGCGCGGCTGGCTAAAAATCATGCGCTTACCAGTAACAGCGCCACAACATCTGGAGTTGATATGGACATTCTTTTCTGGCATCCGACCTTTGATACCCAATACTGGCTGACCGAACTCAAGCGGGCGCTGCCGCAGGCGCGCATTCGCGAATGGAAACCCGGCGATAACGATCCCGCTGACTATGCGCTGGTCTGGCAACCGCCTGTTGAAATGCTACAGGGCAGGGAACTGAAAGGCGTTTTCTCTCTGGGGGCGGGCGTCGATGCGATATTGAGTAAACTAAAAGCGCATCCGGACATGCTGTTGCCGTCCGTGCCGCTGTTTCGGCTGGAAGATACCGGCATGGGCCTGCAAATGCAGGAATATGCCGTAAGCCAGGTGCTGCACTGGTTCCGCCGCTTTGATGATTATCAGGCGCTGAAACAGCAGGCGAAATGGCAGCCGCTGGAGGAGTATAAGCGCGAAGATTTTACCGTCGGCGTGCTTGGCGCAGGCGTGCTGGGATCAAAAGTGGCGGAAAGCCTGCTGGAGTGGGGATTCCCGCTGCGCTGCTGGAGCCGCAGTCCCAAGAGCTGGCCGGGCGTCACCAGTTTTGCCGGCGAGGCGGAGCTTGGGGAATTTTTACGGGGTACGCGGGTGCTGATTAACCTGCTGCCGCGCACCGCCGAAACCGAAGGCATTATTAACCTCAATCTGCTCAACCAGCTGGCTGATGACAGCTACTTCATTAACCTGGCGCGCGGCGCGCATGTGGTGGAAGCCGATCTGTTGCAGGCGCTTGAGCGCGGCAAGCTGAAAGCCGCGATGCTTGATGTGTTCAGCCAGGAACCGCTGCCGGAAACCAGCCCGCTGTGGGCGCATCCCCGCGTAAGCATGACGCCACACATTGCCGCGGTGACACGCCCGCTGGAAGCCATCGCCTCAGTTGCCTGGACCATTGAGCAACTGGAAGCCGGCAAACCGGTAACCGGGCAAGTGGATCGGGTTCGCGGCTATTGAGGATCGCCCGGCTGTCGCCGGGTTTTCATTATAAAGGAAGGCGATATTTGTTATCCTTGCGGAAATCACCAGAGGAGAGAGCCATGTTTCCCGTTGACCTGCATATGCACACCGTCGCCAGCACGCACGCCTACAGCACGCTTCATGACTATATCGCCATCGCGAAAAGCAAAGGCCTCAAGCTTTTTGCCATTACCGATCATGGCCCCGATATGGCGGATGCGCCGCACTACTGGCACTTTGTTAACATGCGTATCTGGCCGCGCGTAGTAGATGGTGTGGGGATCCTGCGGGGTATTGAGGCCAATATTAAAAATACTGACGGCGAGATCGACTGCACCGGGCCAATGCTCACCGCCCTCGATCTGATCATTGCCGGTTTTCATGAGCCGGTATTCGCGCCGCAGGATCAGGCGACTAACACTGAAGCGATGATCGCCACCATGGCCAGTGGTCAGGTGCACATCATCAGCCATCCGGGGAACCCGAAGTATCCTGTGGATATCAAGGCGATTGCCGAAGCCGCCGCCACCCATCAGGTGGCGCTGGAAATCAATAATTCCTCTTTTCTGCACTCCCGTAAAGGCAGCGAAGCCAACTGCCGGGCGATTGCCGCCGCCGTACGTGACGCGGGAGGCTGGGTGGCGCTGGGATCCGATTCCCACACCGCCTTCTCGCTGGGTGATTTTACCGAATGCCGTAAGGTGCTGGACGACGTCGATTTCCCGGAAGATCGTATTCTTAACGTTTCCCCGCGCCGTCTGCTGAATTTCCTGGAATCGCGCGGTATGCCGCCGATCCCTGAATTTGCTGAATTTTAATGTCTGTTATGGAATCAACGAATGAATGAGTTTTCAATCCTCTGCCGCATGCTGGGCTCGCTTTACTATCGTCAGCCGCAGGATCCGGTGCTGGCCCCGCTGTATACGCTGATCCGCGAGGGCAAGCTGGCAGAGAACTGGCCGCTGGAGCAGGATGAGCTGCTGGCGCGCTTACAGGCCAGCGCGGATCTGCCTGCGCTGACCGCAGACTACGACGCGCTGTTCGTCGGCGATGACTGCAAGGTGTCGCCATACCGCAGCGCATGGGTGGAAGGCACAACCAAGGCGGACGTCAGAGCATTTTTGACCGAACGCGGTATGCCGCTGACGGATGCGCCTGCCGATCATTTTGGCCTGCTGCTGCTGGCGGCATCCTGGCTGGAAGATAATGCAGGCGAGGATGAGAGTGAAGCGCTGGAAATCCTGTTTGGCGATTACCTTCTCCCCTGGTGCGGCACCTTCCTGGGTAAGGTCGAAGCCCACGCCACCACTCCTTTCTGGCGTACCATGGCATCCCTGACGCGCGATGCGCTGGCGGCCATGTGGGACGATTTGCAGGACGATACCGCTGAATAACGTGATCACCATCACTTATTTAATGTAACGAGCAATTCGTTATTGCAAATAACGTGCGGCAGATCGCATCTTACCGGCGCGCATCTGCTAAGATGCGCGCCATGAACATACTCTTTGCAATCGCACTCACTACCGGCGTTCTGTCCGCGCTCTGGGGTTGGGTGGCTGTCACTCTGGGACTGTTAAGCTGGGCGGGTTTTCTTGGCTCGACGGCCTATTTCGCCTGTCCGCAGGGCGGGCTTAAAGGCCTGCTTATTACGCTGTGCACGTTGCTGAGCGGTGTCGCCTGGGCGCAACTGATTATCCACAGCAGCGCCATGCTGCCGCAGTTGTCGATCGCCGGCTATGCCATCACCGGCGTGGTGGCCTTTTTCATGTGTATGCAGGCCAAAAATGTACTGTTGTCCTTTGTGCCTGGCACCTTTATCGGTGCCTGCGCAACCTTTGCAGGGCAGGGGGACTGGCGGCTGGTGCTGCCATCTTTACTGGTCGGGCTGCTGTTTGGTTTCGCGATGAAAAATGGCGGACTGTGGCTGGCAGGGCGGCGGGCTAAAGAAAGTTCTGGCGCGGTGGCAGCGGAATAAAAAAGGCGTGACGAAAACCGCCACGCCCGCGCACATTATTATTATCAGGACTCAGGCGGTACGGCCATCTGGCGGTATTTCTGTAGCACGGCGTTTTTCACTTCGCCGGGGCTTTGCAAATCCCACAGCCCGCGATCGATACCGTCATTGATCAGGAAGATCACCCCGGTTTCAATGGCTGACATCAGGCACAGCATCACTGGTTCATTAGCGGTATAGCCAATTTCCCCCTCCAGCAGACGTTGATAATCAATAAAGCGGAACACGCCCGCCTGGACTTCATAAGACAAAATCGTTTTGCTGGTGTTGACTGACGAGAGGATCTCGCCGGTGCTGACGTTAACCACGCGCAGGTTTACCGCCACCTGATCGAGCTGATACTGCGTATCGCCGCCAATACCAAAGTATCGCGCCCCCACGCCGCCCGATTTTACATTGCTTTCATAGCCAATAATCGAGCCTTCGATCATCACGTTTGCCGCCGTCAACGATTGCAGGGGAACGCGATTATTCATCGCCACCGTGCCGTTTTCCTGGGCGGCGCGAATAATCTTGCGCTCGTTTAACAGGTTTTGCAGACCCTGACGCTCCAGCGGGATAAACCAGCGGGAATCTTTTAACGCCGTGACCAGCATCGCCGTGGCGCTCTGCGGCACCGCCGTGGAGAAGTTACTCGCCGGATAGGCTTTAAACTGCCCGGTTTCATCCTGAATGTTATACACCGACACAAAGACTTTGCCGGAAGGGGGTGGCAGATGCGTTAAGTCGCGAAAACTCTGCGCCCGTGGCATCAGGGTCGGTTTGGCCGCTTCTTTTGGCGGAGCGGTCAAGCATCCGCTCAATAAACACACCGCCAGTAAAATAAGTAAGCGCTGCATAGTCATTGTCCTGTAGTAGCTGTGTGTTAAAAATCGGTCGAATTGCTTTGTAAACCGGCCACCTGAATGGTCGATGTTTTGCCCGTTTTACGGTCGGTGACGTTTAGCTGTAATTGCCCGTCGTTATTAGCGATATCGACAATAAAATCGGTGGTGACCATCCGGCCTGGTTTGCCGGTATTTATATTGGTCAGCAGGCCGCCCAACAGCTGCGACTGAATAGCCTGGGTAAAGTTATCCAGCGCTGACGGGGTTTCAATACCAAAATCATCGTCATAACTGGGATCTTTATAAGAGTTTTGCGCCTGGGCGCTATTCAATAAAAAAGCGCCGTTATTTGGATTCCCTCCAAAATTTGGATTGCGAAACTGAAAGGTCATATTTCCTGCCGAGCACAGCGGGGAAATAAGCATAAGGGTGACAACGGCACAAGCGATACGCATGACAGCCTCCGGAAAATTATTAGGTTTTAGTATTCGTCTTTCGCCAGATCGCCGGTACTGAGCAGAGCCTGATCAATTTGCCGGCGATCCAGTGCTTCTTCGGTTTGCGCTATCGCGATATTTACGTTGTTGTCGAAATCGCGTTTGGTCGGAAATAAAAAGGTCTGATAAACCAGATCCTGATTAACCGTAATGGTGATCCAGCTGCCCCAGCGCGCACTTGGGCGTTCATTGATGGTTAAATTACCCGTATAACTGCTTTCCCATTTATCGCTAAATGCACGATAGAAATCGTGTCCCACCGATGACACCGTGTGGTCAGTCAGCAATCCCGGCACTTCCACTTCAACCGCGTACAGGTTCCCGGCAGCCAGCAGAAGTTCTGCGGCTGCAAGCCAGGCTATGTAAGGTTTCATGATGCTAACGCCTGAGGTTATCGTTAGCCCAGGAGACCGCCTGCGTACGGTTTTTAACCGAGATCTTTTTAAATAAGTTATACAGATGCGTTTTAACCGTGTTTTCGCTGATAAACAGGGCGCGGGCAATCTCGATGTTCGAGGCGCCGATGCGCAGCTTATTGAGGATCTCTTTCTCACGATGCGTGAGTAAGGCGGACTCAGCGCTGTTATAGCGATAATTACCCGAGTGGGTGATGAGGTAGCTGGCCAGTTTCTGTGAGAAGTAGCATTCGCCGCGCTGGACGCTTTGCAGGCCGTCCACCACATGCGATTCATCCTCGGTCACATAAAAAACCCCGTTGATATGCGGCCAGTTTTCAATGTCGCGGAAGGGGTACTCGTCGGGGGTATTCAGTAACAACAATTTTATATTGTTGTTTTTACGGCTTAAATTTTCCTGCCAGTACTGGATAAGTTTTTTATCCGCTTCCATCATATCAAAGAGGATCACGCTGCCAGGATTAATATCATCCAGAGATCGTTGAATATTATGGAGTTTCCCTGTAATTGCCAGGGAGTTTTTTAAATGTTGTAATAAAGCTGTAGCCTGTAATGAGGGTTTAGTGATCAGCAAGATTGACTGAGCATGTAAACTCTGGACTTCATTAAACATGATGAAACTCCGCATTTAGGTACATCCGCAGCCTATCCCCATGACAATATGGAGACCCAGAAGTACTGACAGATGTTGAACTGCTGTGTGTAATAAAATAATAAGCCCGTTAGTGGGCAAAATTAACAAAGTAAAAACATACTGCTGGTTTCAATCTAGTCATTACCAACCTTAAATCAAGTGTTAAACATGTAACAGGATGTAAAATTAAATTATTAAATGTGTTTTTTGCGTGTTTTTATCCATCCGTTTTAATGGTTAAGTTGTACAAGTTAATACTTGTGTATCAAATTTAATGTCACAAATTTTCCATGTAACTAATTGATAATTAATGCGATATATTAAATATGTTAAAATTTAATTGTGCACTAATATTAAATTACCAATTCCACTTTTTTAATGTGACCACATCGTAAAGAAAAAGTCGCGTGGTGACAGATTCTGTAAAAATCTTCTTTGTAAACGTTCAAAAGTTCTATGCAAAGCGCGAAAATAATCCTCTGGCATTGTAAAGGTATTGGTGTTTGGTGCGAATTGTGACAGAAGTGCAATAAATGCCAGAAAGCCTTCCGCCCCTTCTCATGCTTTAAGGTGAGTATGGAGATAAAAATACGAATCGCAGGTGAGATATTTAAGATATTTCTCCGCACATACTCTCCACTGTTACGAGGCGTTAACAAATATTGAAATACGTTAATGACCCCGGCAGACATTATTTATGAATGACAATCAGGTCCAGGTGACAGCATGAAAAACAGACTGTTATTTATGGTGTTGGCAATGTTGAGTGCGCCTGGAATTACCTTAGCGGCAGGTTACGATCTGGCATCTTCAGAATATAACTTTGCGGTGAATGAACTGAGCAGGGCTTCTTATAACAAAGCAGCCATTATCGGTCAGCAGGGTAACAATAACAGCGCTCAGCTAAGCCAGCAGGGATCGAAATTACTGGCGGTGGTTTCACAGGACGGTGGAAATAACCGGGCACAGGTTCAGCAGTCAGGAAATTACAACCTTGCGTATGTCGATCAGACGGGTAATTCCAATGACGCGACTATTACGCAAGGGGCTTACGGTAATACCGCGATGATTATCCAGAAAGGCTCGGGTAACAGAGCGAATATTACGCAATTTGGTACGCAAAAAACAGCAGTCGTAGTGCAGAGGCAGTCGCAAATGGCTATTCGCGTTACCCAACGTTGAAAGCATTGAGACGCTTACATATCAATCCGATGGGGGTTTACCATGAAATTTATCAAAGTGGCAGTTGTGGCAGCGATCGTTGTTTCTGGCAGTGCTTTTGCAGGCTCCATTCCGCAGTATGGTCACGGCGGTCACAATAGCGGCCCGAATTCAGAACTGGGTATTTTCCAGTACGGTAGCACTAACGCTGCGCTGGCACTGCAAACTGACGCCCGTGATTCCAGCCTGACCATTACCCAGAATGGTACTGGTAACGGCGCTGACGTAGGTCAGGGTTCGGACGACAGCACCATCGAACTGACGCAGACTGGCTCACGCAACAACGCCACTATCGACCAGTGGAACAGCCGTGATTCTGAAATCAACGTCAACCAGCACGGCGTGCTGAACGGCGCGCTGGTTAACCAGACTGCCTCTAACTCCTTCGTGGAAGTTCGCCAGGTTGGTTTTGGTAACAACGCTACCGCTAACCAGTACTAAGACTTCAGCAGTAGAAAAGAACAGGGCTCCGGCCCTGTTTTTTTTCATCCGGAGAAACCTATGCATCCACTATTATTGCTGGCGGCGCTCTCCAGCCAGATAACCTTTGATACCGTACAGAACGGCGACATCTACACCATTACGCCGCAGGTGACGCTCGCCCAGTCCTGTGTCTGCCAGGTGCAGATCAGCGCCGTACGCACCGGCAACGGCGGACAAAGTACCTCGGTGCAGCGTCATACCGTCACCATCCCGGCACATCAGCTCACTGCGTTATCCCGTTTACGTATGACGCTTTCACCGCAGGATAACGTCTCCATTACCGTCACCGTTACCGACGGGCAATCACTGCGCCTGTCGCAGCAGTGGGGCGGGACGAGCTGATCTGCTCCTCTTTCAGCAATGACTGGTAAGACAATATCCCTGTCAGCGGCAAAACACTGCTGTACACTTACCCTGTGAACCCGGTTAAGAGAGACGATCATGCACTCGCGTATAAAGGTTATTAAGGGTGACATCACCACGCAACAGGTGGATGTCATAGTCAATGCGGCAAATCCCTCTTTGATGGGCGGTGGCGGTGTGGATGGCGCTATCCATTGTGCGGCGGGGCCAGCTTTACTTGAGGCCTGTAAAGTGGTGCGTCAGCAGCAGGGCGAGTGTCCGCCCGGTCATGCGGTGATCACCCTTGCAGGGGCGCTACCGGCAAAGGCGGTGATCCATACCGTCGGGCCCGTATGGCATGGCGGCGATCACCATGAAGCGCGGCTGCTGGAGGATGCCTATCGCAACAGCCTGAAGCTGGCAGAGGCCAATGGTTATCACTCGATAGCGTTTCCGGCTATCAGTACCGGGGTATACGGCTTCCCGAAAGCGGCGGCAGCAGAAATTGCGGTTAATACAGTTTCGGAATTTCTCACCCGTCGCCCTTCGTTTGGCGAGGTATACTTTGTCTGTTATGACGATGAAACTACCCGACTTTACCAGCGCCTCCTTACCCAACAGGGAGAAGGAGGCGGCGAATAATACACGACTGGGGCTGGCAATAGCCCCGGTCTGCGCGGCCCATCCAGGGGAATGCGGTTTACTGGTGCTGGATGACAGCCTCGACGCCTTCGCCGCCCGCTACCGGCTCGTTGAGATGGCCGAACAGACTCTCGACATTCAGTATTACATCTGGGAAGACGACATGTCAGGACGGCTGCTGCTGTCCGTCATCCTGGATGCTGCCAGCCGCGGCGTGAAGGTGCGCATGTTGCTGGACGATAACAATACTGTCGGCATGGATGACACGCTGCGCATTCTGGACGCGCATCCCAACGTCGAGCTGCGCTTATTCAATCCCTTTTCTTTTCGCACCCTGCGGGCGCTGGGCTATCTCACTGATTTTGCCCGCCTGAACCGGCGTATGCATAACAAAAGCTTCACGGTTGACGGGGTGGTGACGCTGGTGGGCGGCAGAAATATCGGCGATGCCTATTTCGGCGCGGGGGAGCAACCGCTGTTTACCGATCTGGATGTGCTGGCGATAGGGCCGGTGGTGAAAGATGTCACCGACGATTTTGAGCGTTACTGGACCTGTAAATCGGTTTCCACGCTACAGGATGTGCTGGATATCGCTGAAGAGGACATCGTCCGGCATATCCGCATCCCGGAATCCTGGTACAGCGATGTCACCGCGAAACGTTACCTGAACAAACTGGAATCCACCCGCTTCGCCACGCTGCTGGAAACCAACTCGCTGCCGATGATGTGGGCGAAAACCCGTCTGCTGAGCGACGATCCGCGTAAAGGTCAGGGTCGGGCGCGAAATCATACGCTGTTGCCGCAGCGCCTGGTCAACGTGATGGGCATGCCGGAGCAGCAAATCGATATCTGTTCGGCCTATTTTGTCCCCACGCGCTCCGGTGTGGCGCAATTGCTGCAACTGGTGCGCAAGGGCGTCAAAATCGCCATTCTTACCAATTCGCTGGCCGCCAATGATGTCGCTGTGGTGCATGCCGGTTACGCCCGCTGGCGCAAAAAATTACTGCGTCACGGCGTGGCGCTGTATGAACTGAAACCCACCCATGAAGGGGGCCGCCATCCCCATGACCGCGGCCTGACCGGTAACTCCGGCTCCAGTCTGCATGCCAAAACCTTCAGCATTGACGAGCGTAAGGTCTTTATCGGCTCGTTCAATTTCGACCCGCGCTCGGCGATGCTGAATACGGAGATGGGTTTTGTTATCGACAGCGAACCGCTGGCGGCACGTATCCACCAGCGCTTTGTGCAAAGCCAGCGGGATGTGGCCTGGGAGCTGCGTCTTGACCGCTGGGGGCGCATTAACTGGATCGAGCAGAAAGACGGGCAGGAAATCGTTCATAAAAAAGAGCCGAAAACCCGCTTCTGGCAGCGTATGCTGGTGCGCTTTGTCTACCGTCTGCCGGTAGAGTGGCTACTCTAGAGGACGAGTAGCCACATAGGTTATCAGGCCTGGCTTTTTACCGGCTGCTGTTGCGGCTTACCGGAGAACAGGAAACGCAACAGCGGAATGCGCAGATGCACTTCATAGAGGATCAGCGCGCCGCCCACCACAAATACCAGTCCCGTCATAAAGCCCAGCAGATTAGAGTGAATGTGCGGGGTGATCCATGCGCCATAAAACAGCGTTAACGGATGGTGCACCAGATAAATAAACAGCGACGCATTCACGAAATAGGTGACGCGGGAGGACTGGAAATTCAGCAGACGATGTCCCAGCGAAAACACCACGTTAACCATCCACAGGCCCATCACCATCGTAATCACGCTTTCCGTTTCATACATCCAGGCATCGCCGCTGCCATAGCGCTGATTGAGCAGGTAGGCGCAAAACGCCAGCGCCGAGCCCAGCAGACAGGCGGGGGAGGGAGTGGTAAAGAGATCTTTGAGTCGTGGACTTATAAAGGTCAGCGCGCCCAGCAGAAAGAACGGCACGTAAAACAGCGTCTGCATGACGGTGAAATTAAACAGGCCATCGCTGAGGATCGGCGACCAGGCGATCAACAGCGTGCGGCGCAGCGCGGCATACAGCACGCCGAGCAGCAAAAACAGCAGCGTGAGTTTACCCATGCCGATGTCAGTGAAAAATTTACCGGGTTTGAGACGGCGCTGGATCACGCCAAACAGCCAGACGCCAAGGGTGGTCAGCACCACCAGCACCAGCAGGAACCACAGGTGAGAAATCAGTTCCCAGATCAGGGTGTTGTATTTGTCATAGGCCGACAGCGTATGCCAGCTTTCCGTTTTACCTTTAACATGTTGCAGCATCATAAACTGCGGCAGGGTGAGCAGCGGAATGGCGGTTAGCATCGGAATGCCGACACGTTCGACGCGCACTTTCCACCAGCGTTTCACCGGGTAACGCAGAAACAGCATGTAGGAGAAATAGCCGGATATGACAAAAAAGACCTGCATGCGGAACGAATGAATAAAATCATTAAACAGGGTCAGGCCCCAGGACGGGCTGGCGCTGTTAACGTGCCAGACATGGCTGGAGTAAATAAGTGAGATATGAAAGGGGATTCCCAGTAACATCAACCACGCGCGGATGGAATCCAGAAAATACTCACGCTGTGCAGGGATTTTGCTCATATAACTCCATGCAGTATCAGACTTTTCGCCTTATTCCATAGGCTAAATAAAGGGTACATTCGGTGGCAACCCTACACTAAGTCAGACAATCTGTCTCCAGGATAAACGCGTAATTGATAATGGTGGACTTTCATTTGCTTACACACTGAGCCAGCGCGCGAACAAAGCCGGGATTAAGTTGTCGGAATGCCAGAACTTCCATTAAAATGGATGGATCGATTTAAGCACACAAAGGGGGAAGTGCTTAGTTATATGAAACATAAACAACAAGTGATGAAAATGCGTTGGTTAGGCGCAGCGGTACTGTTATCCCTGTACTCCTCATCGGGCTGGGCTTTTACCCTCGATGATGTAGCAAAACAGGCACAGTCATTAGCCGGTAAAGGCTATGAAGCCCCTAAAAGCAACCTGCCTTCTGTTTTCCGCGATATGAAATACGCGGACTATCAGCAGATCCAGTTCAATCACGAGAAAGCTTACTGGAATAACGTTAAAACCCCATTCAAGCTCGAATTCTATCATCAGGGTATGTACTTCGACACGCCTGTCACCGTCAATGAAGTGACCTCGACCGCCGTGCGTAAAATTAAATACAGCCCGGATTACTTCAATTTCGGCAACGTCCAGCATGACAAAGACACCGTCAAGGATCTGGGATTTGCCGGATTTAAAGTGCTGTATCCTATCAACAGCAAAGACAAAAACGACGAAATCGTCAGTATGCTGGGCGCGAGCTATTTCCGCGTTATTGGCGCGGGTCAGACTTATGGCCTCTCGGCCCGTGGTCTGGCTATCGATACCGCGCTGCCGTCTGGCGAAGAGTTCCCGCGTTTTCGTGAGTTCTGGATCGAGCGTCCAAAACCGACCGACAAACGCCTGACCATTTATGCGCTGCTGGACTCCCCACGTGCGGCGGGCGCTTACCGCTTTGTGATCATACCGGGTCGCGATACCGTGGTTGACGTGCAGTCGAAGGTCTATCTGCGCGACAAAGTGGGTAAACTGGGCGTTGCCCCGCTGACCAGTATGTTCCTGTTTGGGCCGGGTCAACCGTCGCCGACCACCAACTTCCGTCCGGAGCTGCACGACTCTAACGGTCTGTCGATTCATGCCGGCAACGGCGAATGGATCTGGCGTCCGCTGAACAACCCGAAACATCTGGCCGTCAGCAGCTACGCCATGGAAAACCCGCAGGGCTTTGGCCTGTTGCAGCGTGGCCGTCAGTTCTCCCGCTTCGAAGATCTGGATGACCGCTACGATCTGCGTCCAAGCGCCTGGGTCACTCCGCAGGGCGACTGGGGTAAAGGCAAAATCGAGCTGGTTGAAATCCCGACCAACGATGAAACCAACGATAACATCGTCGCTTACTGGACACCGGATCAGCTTCCGGAGCCGGGTAAAGAGATGAACTTCAGGTACAGCATCACCTTTAGCCGCGACGAAGACAAACTGCATGCGCCGGATAACGCCTGGGCGCTGCAAACCCGTCGTTCCACCGGTGACGTGAAGCAATCTAACCTTATTCGTCAGCCGGATGGCACCATCGCTTTCGTGGTGGACTTCGTCGGCCAGGATATGAAAAAACTGCCGCAGGACACGCCGGTGACGGCGCAGGCCAGCATTGGCGATAACGGCGAAATCGTTGAACAAGCCGTGCGCTATAACCCGGTCACGCATGGCTGGCGTTTAACCCTGCGCGTGAAGGTGAAAGATCCTAAAGCGACGACCGATATGCGTGCTGCGCTGGTGAATGGCGAGCAGCCGCTGAGTGAAACCTGGAGCTATCAGCTACCTGCCAATGAATAAGACTACTGAGTATATCGACGCGCTGCCGCTTTCAGATATTGAGAAAGCGGCGCTGCCGACCACGGACCTGCGCGCCGTGCACGAAGCGCTGGATGCTGAGCACCGTCATTTCGAGCGGGACGATGACACCCCGCTCGGCTCGGTGCAGACGCGTCTGCAACAGGTCTGGCCCGAGTCCCTCGGCGAAGGTCAACTGATCAAAGACGATGAAGGACGCACCCAGCTTGAGGCGATGCCGAAAGCCACGCGTTCTTCCATGTTCCCTGAACAGTGGCGTACTAACCCGATTGGTCGTTTCTGGGATCGTCTGCGCGGCCGCGATGTGCCGCCGCGCTACCTGTCCCGTCTGACCAAAGAGCAGCAGGAGAGCGAAAAGCAGTGGCGTATGATGGGGACTATCCGTCGCTACATTTTACTGCTGCTGACGATCTCCCAGACGGTGGTCGCCACCTGGTACATGAAAACCATTCTGCCTTATCAGGGCTGGGCGCTGATCAACCCGACCGATATGGTAGGCCAGGATCTGCTGGTGTCAGCCATGCAGCTGCTGCCTTACGTACTGCAAACCGGGATCCTGATCCTGTTTGCCGTGCTGTTCTGCTGGGTATCGGCTGGTTTCTGGACCGCGCTGATGGGCTTCTTACAGCTGCTCATCGGTAAAGACAAATACAGCATTTCGCATTCGACGGTCGGGGATGAACCCCTTAATCCGGAACACCGTACCGCGCTGATCATGCCGATTTGTAACGAGGACGTGGACCGAGTTTACGCGGGTCTGCGTGCGACATGGGAATCGGTTAAAGCCACCGGCAATGCCGCGCATTTTGACGTCTATATCCTGAGCGACAGCTACAACCCGGATATTTGCGTCGCCGAGCAGAAAGCCTGGATGGAGCTGATCGCGGAAGTGCAGGGCGAAGGGCAGATCTTCTATCGTCGCCGTCGCCGCCGCGTGAAACGTAAAAGCGGTAACATCGATGACTTCTGCCGTCGCTGGGGTAATCAGTACAGCTATATGGTGGTGCTGGACGCCGACTCCGTGATGACCGGTGACTGTCTGAGCGGTCTGGTGCGTCTGATGGAAGCCAATCCTAACGCCGGTATTATCCAGTCTTCGCCAAAAGCCTCGGGCATGGATACGCTCTATGCGCGCTGCCAGCAGTTCGCCACCCGCGTATACGGTCCGCTGTTTACCGCCGGACTGCACTTCTGGCAACTGGGTGAATCCCACTACTGGGGGCACAACGCCATTATCCGCGTGAAGCCGTTCATTGAGCACTGTGCGCTGGCGCCGCTGCCGGGTGAAGGGTCTTTTGCAGGCTCTATTCTGTCTCACGACTTTGTGGAAGCTGCGCTGATGCGCCGTGCGGGCTGGGGGGTGTGGATCGCCTACGATCTGCCTGGCTCTTATGAAGAGCTGCCGCCGAACCTGCTGGATGAACTCAAGCGTGACCGTCGCTGGTGCCACGGCAACCTGATGAACTTCCGCCTGTTCCTGGTGAAAGGCATGCACCCGGTACACCGCGCGGTGTTCCTGACCGGCGTGATGTCCTATCTGTCCGCGCCGCTGTGGTTTATGTTCCTTGCGCTCTCCACCGCTTTGCAGGTGGTGCATGCGCTGACCGAACCGCAATACTTCCTGCAACCGCGCCAGCTGTTCCCGGTGTGGCCGCAGTGGCGTCCGGAGCTGGCGATCGCGCTCTTTGCGTCCACCATGGTGCTGCTGTTCCTGCCGAAGCTGCTCAGTATCATTCTGGTGTGGTGCAAAGGGCCGAAAGAGTACGGCGGTTTCCTGCGCGTGACCCTGTCGCTGCTGCTGGAAGTGCTGTTCTCCGTGCTGCTTGCGCCGGTGCGTATGCTGTTCCACACGGTGTTTGTGGTCAGCGCGTTCCTCGGCTGGGAAGTGGTCTGGAACTCGCCGCAGCGTGACGACGACTCTACCCCATGGGGTGAAGCCTTTATGCGTCATGGCTCGCAGCTGCTGCTGGGCCTGGTGTGGGCCGCCGGTATGGCGTGGCTGGATCTGCGCTTCCTGTTCTGGCTGGCGCCTATCGTTTTCTCGCTGATCCTGTCGCCGTTCGTGTCGGTGATCTCGAGCCGTGCCACTGTCGGTCTGCGTACCAAGCGCTGGAAACTGTTCCTTATCCCGGAAGAGTATTCCCCGCCGCAGGTGCTGGTGGATACCGACAAATATCTGACCATCAACCGCGCCCGCGCGCTGGACGACGGCTTTATGCACGCGGTGTTTAACCCGTCATTTAACGCTCTTGCCACCGCCATGGCCACTGCCCGTCACCGTGCAAGCCAGGTGCTGGAAATCGCCCGCGATCGTCATGTTGAGCAGGCGCTGAACGAAACGCCGGATAAACTGACGCGCGATCGTCGGCTGGTGTTGCTGAGCGACCCGGTCACCCTGTCACGTATGCATTACCGCGTGTGGGCAGCCCCGGAGCGTTACTCGTCGTGGATCAGCCATTACGAGGCGCTGCGGTTGAACCCGCAGGCGCTCAACGGTAAGTAAGCCGCACATTAAGGAAAATACCGGCCCGCAGGCCGGTATTTTTTTGTCTGAATGAATAAGGAGGGAGGCGTGAAAATTTTCGCTGTCGCCATTATGGCGCTGTTGCTGAGCGGTTGCGGCAGCATTATCAGTCGTACCCTGCCGGGGCAGGGTCACGGTAACCAGTACTACCCCGGCGTGCAATGGGACGTTCGCGATTCAGGCTGGCGGTACCTTACGGTGCTCGATCTACCGTTCTCGCTGGTATTCGACACGCTGTTGCTGCCGCTGGATGCGCATCACGGCCCTTATGAATAATCAGCGCTGATCCCACTCGTCGGCTGCCGCGCGGCCTTCCTCGGTGTCCAGCGGCGGCTCAAGCTGATATTCGCCTTCGTCCCACTCATGCAGGGTGTTTTCTTCCAGCCACTCCTGACGGATCTCGATCTCATCGAAATCACGGTCAAACACGCTCTGCGCGGCTTCACCGGTAAGCATCGGCAGACATTCACCGTCATCGCTCTCTTCAGCTAAAAACTCTGCCTGCCACATGATCTCACCATCCTGAAGCACATACTTCTGGATGTTAAACTGCTGTATGTTGGCGTTTTCTTCATCCAGTTCCGGATTCGCCGCCAGAAACTCCTCACGTGCAGCATCAATGGCTTCTTCCAGCGTGGCATACATAGTCATTGTCTTCTCCCTGTAATTGGATGTGATGTTCAGGGAAAGAATAGTTGAAGATCGGAAAGTGCAAGGGCGATCAGGCAAAATTAAGCATCATCACATCGCCGTAGCTTCCCGACGACGCCGCCGCAGGCTCAGCCAGGAGTAGATCACGTTGAACATCACCACCGAGGCGGTGACCAGAAATACTGTGCGGAAGCCATTGCTGGCCGAGACCGCCGCGCCAAGCAGCGGGCCGGTGACGTTACCGATATCACGGAACGACTGGTTATAGCTGAAGATGCGCCCGGCAATCTGATTGGTTGAGTTATAGACCAGCAGCGTCTGTACGGCTGGCAGCAGCGCGCCGTCTGCCGCGCCAAGCAGAAAACGTAATATGCCCAGCTGAACCGGCGTCTGCACGAAGGACATCGGGATCAGCAGCAAAATCGACACCATCAGCGCGGCGATAAGGATTTTTTCCGGCCCGATGCGATCTCCCAGTTTACCCAGCCGGGGGGCGCTGAGCAGAGCCGCGACGCCGGGCACCGAGGCGATCATGCCGCTGATAAAGGCGATGTTGCTGACGTCCCCCGCCAGATCGCGCACGTACAGCGTCAGGATGGGCGCAATGGAGCCGGTGGCGACCTGGATAATCATTGTGGTGACAAACAGGCTCAGCACCAGTCTGGGGCTTTTCAGCGAACCAATGACTTCACGCGCGTGCAGCATCTCTTTCTTCGCCACCGGCGTGAAGTTTTCGCGGATGCAGAACAGCGTCAGTAAAAAGCAGATGAACAGCACGGCGGCGGTGATAAAAAACACCGGGCGCAAACCGTAGCTATCCGCCAGCAGCCCGCCCGCCAGCGGGCCTAACAGCGCGCCGCTGACGCCGCCGGTTGACAGCGTGCCCAGCGCCCAGCCGCTTTTATTGCGCGGCATTTGCGTGGCGATCAGCGCATTGGCGTTAGGGATAAACCCGCCCAGCAGACCGAGACAGGCGCGTAGCGCCAGCAGCTGCCAGATATTCTGCGCCAGACCCATCAGCATCATTACCACCGCCATGCCGAGGGCCGAGCGCAGCAGCATCAGTTTGCGGCCTTTACGATCCGCCAGACCGCCCCACAGCGGGGAAGCGACTGCCGAGAACAAAAAGGTGATGCTGAACACCAGACCGGACCACATATTGAGCGCGCTGTGGCCGCTGACGCCCAGCTGCTCAACGTAGAGCGGCAGAAAAGGCATCACAAGGCTGAAGGCCGCGCCGGTGAGAAAGCAGCCGATCCAGGCAATGGCAAGATTCCGTTTCCAGTTAAGGGGCGTCGCTGAGGGTGACATAACCGTCCGGTTGCAGGCGTTAACAGGTTTAAATAGTAAGCCTGCTAATCATACGCCTGGGGAGAGGGGGCCGCAAACCGGAGAGCGCTTAAAGCTTAAAGCGGGGGGGGAGAGAGAAGTTGCCGGGTGGCGCTGCCGCTTCCCCGGCTTACCGATGAATGCTAATAACGCGAAGGAACGCCTTCCGGACGGGTCTTGAAGCGACGATGCAGCCACATGTACTGCTCCGGGGCCATCATGATGCATTTTTCGATCACGCCGTTCATCCAGGCGGCGGTGGTTTCGGCGTCATCCAGCGGCGGATCGTTTTGCGGATCCAGCATCACCAGTTCGTAGCCCTTACCGCCGGGTTTACGGCGCGGCACAAAGGGAACGATGCTCGCCTGGGACATTCTCGCCAGCATCCAGGTGCCGGATGTGGTCGCGGCCTGATCTACGGCGAAAAAGGGCACGAACACGCTGGCGCGCGGGCCATAGTCGTGATCCGGCGCGTACCACACCACTTCGCCGTTTTTCAGCGCCCGCACCATGCCTTTCAAATCCTTGCGATCGAGCATGGTTTTATTGGAACGCAGGCGTCCCCAGGTTTGCAGCAGGTCGATTACCGGGTTGTCATTCGGGCGATAAACACCGATCCCGGGCGTCTGCATACCAAACATACGCGCGCCCAGTTCGAGGGTCAGAAAATGCACCCCGATCAGCAGATTGCCGCGTTTCTGACGTTGCAGTTCATAGACCGGCTCAAAGTTGATGATGTCCGCCCAGCGGGCGATACGTTTGTCCGACCAGAACCAGGCCATGCCGGTTTCAAACAGGCCCATGCCCACCGACTCAAAATTCTTTACCACCATGTCGTGGCGCGCCGCCTGGCTCATTTCCGGGAAGCAAAGCTCCAGGTTACGGGTAGCGACATGCACACGACGCTTCATCAGGCGCATCGCCAGATGGCCAAGACCTGTACCCATCCGATAAATCACCGGGTAAGGGAGCTGAACCAGCAGCCACAGCAAACCAATACCAAACCAGGTTAACCAGTAGCGCGGATGAAGTAAGGCGGTGGAAAATTTGGGTAGATGTGTCATGTCATTCCTGTGATTCGACAAGCCGTGCGTTAATGCCTTCGCACTAAGATAAATTCACCGACGTTTATGGCGGAGAAATCGTTCTTTCCAGAGCCTCGTTGCCTGGTATTTTTTCTGGTGAGTGAAATGTAGCGCAAAATGTATGGATGTAAATTAACAGTATTTGCTATATGATGCTGCCCGTTTTTCACCCATCTCTCGTTATTGCAGGATAAGTACACCATGCCAGTGTTACACAACCGCATTTCGAATGAGGAGCTGAAGGCGCGTATGCTGGCGGAAGCCGAGCCGCGCACCACGGTCTCATTCTATAAGTATTTCACTCTCTCCGATCCGAAAGCCACGCGCGATGCCCTTTATCAGGCATTAACGGCGTTAAATGTTTTCGGGCGCATTTATTTAGCACATGAAGGCATCAATGCGCAAATCAGCGTGCCGCAAAGTCAGTTTGATGCGCTGCGTGACTGCCTCTATGCCTTTGATCCGGCGCTGGATGGTCTGCGACTGAACGTCGCGCTGGATGATGACGGAAAATCTTTCTGGGTGCTGCGCATGAAAGTGCGCGACCGTATCGTCGCCGATGGCATTGAAGATGAGACGTTTGATGCCAGCAATGTGGGGGATTATCTGAAGGCGGCGGAAGTAAACGCCATGCTGGATGATCCTGACGCGGTATTTATTGATATGCGCAACCACTACGAATACGAAGTGGGGCATTTTGAAGATGCGCTCGAAATTCCGGCGGACACGTTCCGCGAACAGTTGCCGAAAGCCGTTGAGATGATGCAGGAGCACAAAGACAAGAAAATTGTTATGTACTGTACCGGCGGCATTCGCTGCGAAAAAGCCAGCGCCTGGATGAAGCATAACGGTTTCAACAAAGTCTGGCATATCGAAGGCGGCATTATCGAGTACGCCCGTCGCGCCCGCGAGCAGGGACTGCCGGTGCGCTTTATCGGTAAAAACTTTGTCTTTGATGAACGCATGGGCGAGCGTATTTCCGACGATGTGATCGCTCAGTGTCATCAGTGCGGCGCGCCGTGCGACAGCCATACCAACTGTCTGAATGACGGTTGTCATCTGCTGTTTATTCAGTGTCCGGCCTGTGCCGAGAAGTTCAGCGGCTGTTGCAGTGTGTTGTGTCAGGAGGAGCGGGCGCTGCCGGAAGAAGAACAGCGTCGCCGTCGGGCTGGTCGTGAAAACGGCAATAAAATCTTCAACAAATCCCGTGGTCGTCTGAATACCCAGCTTGGGATCCCCGATCCGGAATAAATTGTTGCCGGGTGACGCAGCTGCGCACCCGGCAATCATTCTGCATTACTTCTTACGCACGCCTTCCACCGAAATAATCAGATCCACATCCTGAGACGCCGGACCGAGATCGGTAGTGATGTTGTAATCTTTCAGCTTAATTTTACCCGCCGCTTCAAAGCCCGCGCGTACGCCGCCCCAGGGATCGTCGCCCTGACCGATCAGTTTCGCTTTCAGCGTGACAGGTTTGGTGACGCCGTTCAGCGTAAGATCACCGGTAATATCCAGCGCATCGCCGTCTTTTTTCACTGCGGTTGACGCAAAGGTCGCCTGCGGGAATTTCGCCACGTTCAGGAACTCGGCGCTGCGCAGGTGCTTATCACGCTCGGCATGGTTAGTGTCCACGCTGTTGGTATTGATGGTGACGTTCACTTTATCCGCCGCCGGGTTTTTCTCATCGAAGGTGAAGGTGCCGTCAAAATCTTTAAACGTACCGTACAGCCAGCTGTAGCCCAGGTGCTGAATACGGAAGTTAACGAAGGCGTGCTGGCCCTCTTTGTCAATTTTATAATCTGCTGCCACGGCAGAGCCGGTAGTGAACAGCAGGGCGCTCAGGGCGAGGGCGGTAATACTTTTCTTCATCGTCATACTCCGGAGTCAGGGGATGATTTACCCAGCATGCGCTTGAGGGTGTCATCTTTATCAATGAAATGGTGCTTGAGAGCGGCAAGCGCATGCAGCGCGGAGAAGATCACCACGCCCCAGGCCAGCCATAGATGGATTTCACCTGCCAGATCCGCCTGAACCCCGGCGTCGGCGAAGGTGGCGGGGATCTCGAACCAGCCGAAAACGCTGATGGGTTTTCCGTCGGCGGTGGAGATCAGGTAACCGCTGAACACAATGGCGAACAGCAGCGCATAGAGAGCGACATGTCCGGCCACGGCGGCCAGACGGGTGGTGCGAGACCAGGATTTCAGCGCCGCAGGCGGCGGCGAGATCCAGCGCCACAGCAGACGCACCACCAGCCCCATCATCAGCAAAATGCCGATGCTTTTGTGCAGTTCAGGTGCCTGGTGATACCAGCCGTCATAATAGCTGAGCGTCACCATCCATAATCCCAGGGCAAACATGCCATACACCACCAGCGCCATCACCCAGTGGAGTGTCATCGACAGCACGCCGTAACGGCGGGGAGAATTACGCCATTGCATATAAATGTCCGTTTTAAATAACAAGGTGAAAGTAAAATGGCGCGGCGAAAATAATATTGCAACTTATAAATAACAAAAATAAACAATATTTTTACTTGTTCATTTTTATTGATGGATTGATGGCTTTGGCATTCAATGATTTAGTTATTAATTGCGGCAGCGGGCGAGGGCAGGCGCTACAACAGGGGGTTATAAGTTATAACCCTCATTCAAAAATACTGGGCAGAAAAGCGCAGATCTTCAGGAAATGTCAATTTTTGTCAGGGGATTAATCAATATAAAAGAGATAGATAATATCCAGTATGCCCAGCACCAGCCAGAAAATGAGATAGAGCATAAAATGCTCGCGGATATTATTCATAAAAAATTCAAATATACGACGCATCGCGTTACCCGGGATCAGATAAGTAAAACAGGCCCGACGGGCGGGCCTGCGGGGTCAGGATTTATCGAAACGGCTAAGGGCGAAGGGCGTCAGATCAAAAGATGGCGTCTGCCCGGCGGCAAAACGGGCAGCAATTTCGCCCAGCACCGGCGCGAACTTGAAGCCATGCCCGCTCAGTCCGCTGACCAGCAGCGTGTTGTCATGGCCCGGCAGGGTGTCGATGATAAAGTCCTCGTCCGGGGAATTATCATAGGTGCAGGCCGCGCCGTGCAGACAGCAGCCAATGCCCGGCAGGAACTGACGCAGGAAAGGAAAGGCTTCCGAACCATCGGTAGCCACGCTGCCAAAGGGCGTGCGCTCCTCTTCTGAAGAAATAATCTGTCCGCCGTTATGCCTGCCGATTTTCAGCGCGTCATCCTCAGCCGGAAAACCGTAGAACTGATCGCCGGAGGGCATCTCGCCGGTAAAGGCCGGGAAGTTGTTTTTGGCGCTGTAACGGCCATCGGCCTGATACCAGGCGAAAATCTTGCGTACCGGCTGCACCGGCAGGGAGGGGAGCAGCCGCGTGACCCAGGTGCCGGCGCTCACCAGCAGCTTCGCGCCGCTGTACTGGCCGTCGGCGGTGTCAATGGTGACGCCATCATCATGATGATGGATAGCGGTAACCGGGCAGTTAAACAGCTGGGCGCAGCCCGCTTCACGGGCGAGGCGGATCCAGGTTTTCACCGCCAGTTCGCTGCGCAGAAAGCCGGACTGTGATTCAAACAGACCGATATACCCTTCAGGGACGCGGATCTCCGGCCAGCGCGCCATCAGCGCTGCCGCATCGAGACGTTCGACGTCGAGATTAAATTCACGGGCGCTTTGCGCCACGTTTGCGAGGAAAGCGGAATCCGCAGGACCCAGGTTGATGACGCCGGTGCGTTCAAAGACCGCTTCACCGCTATCAGCGGCGAGCTCATCCCACAGGCTCTGGGCGCGCAGCACCAGCGGAACATATTTCTCGCCTTCACCATAGGCGTGGCGGATAAGGCGGGTGTCACCATGATGGCTGCCGTGCTGATGAGGCGGCAGCCAGGCGTCGGTCATCAGGACATTCAGCCCGGCGCGTGTGGCATAGTAGCCTGCCGCAGCCCCTACAGAGCCGCTGCCGACGATAATCAGGTCATATTTCATTACGCTCTCCTGGCAAATTCTTCAGGCAGGAGAGTAATTAACCTGTATGGGATATACAAGCCAGAAATAAATCAGGCACCCGAATGGGTGCCTGGAGGACAGAAGATACTCACGATCTAGTGTCTGCGATACTCATCTGCCTGATAGTCACCGGATTCGATCTTGGCGATCCCTGCTTCCAGAATCGAAATAAACTGACGGGCAACTTCAGTGGTGAGCCACAGCGTCTGGCCGACCTCAGTGTCATCACGGTCGGGCTGGCTTGGGGTCTGATAGTGCAAACGCAGCATCATGGCATCGTAACTGTCTACGGTGCTGATGTCCCACCCTACGAGCGGATGAGTTTGAATGACTTCATTATTTTTAACCATTTCAACCCCCATTTGCGTACGTGAATACAACGATTATTGAGGTTCAATGCGTGTTTTTCTGAAGCAGCTTAAGTATATCAATAATTAACGTGAATGCGTTAATTATTAGAACTATCGGCAATTCCGTCTTTTTATTTAAATTTTTTTGAAAGAAAGGGGCAGGAGATGCGGATTGTTTTTTCATCATCCCCTGATTTCAATCGGAAAGTGGCTGAAAAAAACAAAAAAAAGCCGGGGCGACCCGGCAAGAAGAACAATGAGGGTACTGCTTAGTGAGGTTGTAGTTTAATCCTGTCTGAACCAGTCATCGGCGCTTTCCCAGGTTTCCTGGAGAATTTCGCTGACGCGGTCTTTATCTTCTTTCGCTGCGCCGAACACCGTCAGGCTGTTGGCGGCGGCGAAACGTACTGAAACTTTGCCTTCGCTGTGCGGATAGTCATCACAGACGCGGCGGGAGAGTTCCTGAGCCAGCGCATCAATAGCGCCCGGCGGTAAGGCGGTGGTTCTGGCGATAGTCACTTCGATACGCATAGTTGCCCCCTGTATAATTTACTGGTTATTTATACAGTCATTACCCTGCATTTACAACAGGGGGCAGCGAATTTTTAACGCTTCACGCGCCAGCGCACGGTTTCTCCGGCGAGGAAGGGCACCAGGGTGTCATCGGTAAGGGCAATGCTTTCCGGCACCTGCTCCTCCTGACGCTCCAGCTCCACGAAACTCTCATTGACCGGCAGGCCGTAAAAACGCGGACCATTCAGCGAGCAGAAGGCTTCGAAGTGCGCAAGCGCCCCCATCTCCTCAAACACCGTGGCATAGCTTGCCAGCGCCGTCGGCGCGTTAAAGCAGCCTGCACAACCACAGCTTGCTTCTTTACGATGACGGGCATGGGGGGCCGAGTCGGTGCCAAGGAAAGCGCGCGTAAAACCGCTGGCGACCAGTTCACGCAACGCCTGCTGGTGGATATTACGCTTTAGGATCGGCAGGCAGTACAGGTGCGGGCGCACGCCGCCCACCAGCATATGGTTGCGGTTAAACATCAAGTGCTGTGGGGTAATGGTGGCGGCCAGCAGCTCATTGCCGTCGCGCACATAGTCGGCGGCATCTTTGGTGGTGATGTGTTCAAACACCACTTTCAGACCCGGCAGACGCTGACGCAGCGGCTCCATCACGGTGTCGATAAAGCGCGCTTCCCGATCAAAAATATCAATATCCGCGTGCGTGACTTCACCGTGCACCAGCAGCGGCATGCCCAGTTTTTCCATGCGCGTCAGCACCGGCATAATGGCGTCAATGCTGGTCACGCCGTGGCTGGAGTTGGTGGTGGCGTTAGCCGGGTAAAGCTTGGCGGCGGTAAACACCTTTTCGTTAAAGCCGCGCTCGATTTCGTCCGGATCCAGCGTATCGGTCAGATAGCAGGTCATTAATGGCGTGAAATCATGTCCGGCGGGGACGGCGTCGAGAATGCGCTGGCGATAGGCGATGGCGGCATCAACGGTAGTGATGGGCGGCACCAGGTTCGGCATGATGATCGCCCGGCCATACAGCTCACTGGTGTAGGGCACGACCGTTTTCAGCATATCGCCGTCACGAAGATGAATGTGCCAGTCGTCTGGGCGGCGGATTTTCAAAACCTGGGGTTGTGCTGTCATGAGTGCGCTCCGGCTTGCGTGGTAATCAGTCAGTGATGGCTGGTTTTATGCCGGGCACAAAGGATAGGCGTAAACGTTTTCGTTTGCATCCCTTTTCCGCACAGGACGCATAAAAAAGGGCGCCTGGCGCCCCTGGGTTAGTCAGTAAAAGGGATGACGATTTCGCCGGGTTTGACTTCAAGCCCTTTCGCGAATTTCTTCGCCAGCGCTTCCCCCTGGCTGCTATCTTCCCTCAGCACATAGGCGGGTTGCTGGTTAAAGTAGTTACGCAGCGACTGGTTAAGATAGGGCATCAGCGTCTGAATGACGCTCTGCATTTTCTGCGGCGTGACGGTGGCATCCACCACTTCCATCTCCTGCAGGTAGATTTCGCCTTTCTCTTTATTAAAAACCGGCAGCGCTTTCAGCTTCAGCGCAATGGTGGCTTTCTGGCTGCCGAAAAGGGAATTCATATCCAGATTCGCATCGCCGGTAAGGGTGACTTTATTGGGCTCTTCGCGGCCAATCGCGCTGCTCAGATTACGCAGCACAATGTGCGCGTCCGCCACGCCCGGCACGCCAATATCGCGGGAGAAATCGTTACGCTTTTGCAGCGCCTGATTAATTTCCTGCTCACTTACGGTGTACTGAGTTAACGGATTACACCCGGCGAGTAAACCACTCACAATCAGCGTGGCGGCTAAGACTATCTTCTTCATCGGTTTCCTCAACATGACACCTTTATGCCAATCGTGACATAAAGGAGCATCCCGCACCAGTGCAGCATATGCCAGCAGAAAACACCGAAAAGAGTGACGGGCGCTTTCGCACCCGTCCCGTTACGCTCAGATTGCCATGGATGAGAGCAGATTAATTTGCGTCTGTTTGGCCATATTATCGCGGTAATCCGCCACGCGGGTCGGCCAGGTGATGCCTGACACCAGCGTCAGGTTACGCAGCAGCGGGAAGAGATGAATGTCATCTTCAGAGAGTTCGCCATTAACGGCGTTAGGCTTGACGATGAGCTTATCCAGCGCCCGCAGGTCGTCGCTGATGTTCTTAACCAGCCCGGCGGAGTGGGCGAGGTGCTCCGCAAAATCGCCGATAGCCGCCTCCTTTTTCGCCACAAAATACGCGCGCGCTTCCGGCGTGGCGAACTCATCAAAGGGGGATTTGGCAAAGCGCGGGATCAGCAGGCGATTCACATAGCCATTCACCTTGCGCAGCCAGTCGGCAATAGCCGGGTTTTGCGCGCCGGTGAGCAGCGGCTGATGGTCAAGCTGATCAACATAGTGGACGATATCCATGCTTTCCGGCAGATAGCGGCTGTCGTCCTTTTGCAGGATCGGCGCCATCTTCTGACCAATCATACGCACCGGCGTGGCTTCGTCATCGTTGAGTAACACGTTCAGTTCGACGGGGAGATTCTTCAGGCCGAAAATCATGCGGGCTTTAAGACAGAACGGACAGTGATCGTAGATATAGAGCTTCACGTTTCTCCTCCAGATGATTGTGGTTCTCACTTTCAGTATGGAAGAGAAAAATGCGGCTTTCAAATCAGATGCCTGGCTCCGGCACCTCTGTGCGGGCGCTTTTCTGGCTGAACTGCCACCACAAGGCAACGAAGGTGGCAAGACCGATTAGCCCCAGCATCAGCCAGGGCAGCTCCGGTTGCGCCGACAGTTTTCCGGCGTCAAACAGCCAGCCGCCGCCCGCGTAACCCAGCGCACCGCCAAAAGCCAGCCCCAGTCGACTAAAGCCCATATAGCTGCCCCGCGCACGGGCGTCAGCCAGATCCGCCCCCAGGGTTTCCCGCGCCGGTTCGGCGATAATCGCGCCGAGATAAAACAGACAAATCAGCATAAACAGCTGTTGCAGCGACCCGACCATACCTACCGGCAACAGGCTGAGCGACATCAGCAGCAACCCGGCCATCAGGCGGTGCTCAAGGCGAAAACGTTTCTCGCTCCAGCGGGCGATGGGATAGAGCAGGGTCAGCGACAAACAGGCTTCAATGGCGTACATCCATTTCACCGCGGCAGGGGATCCGGCGATATCGTTGACCATAATCGGCAGCATCAGCATCACCTGAACCGCCAGAATGTAATAACCTGTCAGCGTCAGCACGTAGGTCACAAAGCGTTTATCGCGCAGCACCCGCTGTAGCCCTTCACGCACCGGCGTTTTAACCGTCGACAGCTTCCACGCCGGTAACAGCCAGGCGTTAAAGCCCGCGCAGAGGATAAACAGCACCGCGCCGGTGGCGCACACCAGGCGAAAATCGTACTGCAACAGCCAGCTTCCCAGCAGCGCGCCAATCACCGCCCCGGCGCTGTCCTGCATCATCAGCAGCGAGAAAAAGCGGCCGCGCTGCCGGGGACGCACCAGTTTGACCACCAGCGCCGAGCGCGGCGGATCGAACAGCGTTCCGCCAAGCCCGGAAAGAATGCAGGAAAACCACAGCAGCCAGGGTTCATGCGCCACCGCCATGGCGGCAAATCCGGCGGCGCGCAGCAGCATACCGGTAACGATCATCGGCTTGGCGCCAAAGCGATCCGCCACCGCGCCGCCGAAAATCCCCAGCCCCTGCTGGACAAACTGACGCAGACCGAGGGCAATACCAACCATCAGCGCCGCCCAGCCAAGCTGATCGACAAAACGAATAGAGATAAGCGGGAAGACGACAAAGAAGCCCAGCACCACCAGCATATTGTCGATCAGCAGGAAATATTTACCCAGGCTCCGTGCCTGCGATACGCGGGACATCTCCCCTCCGGGGAACAAAAAATCACCTGCTTATTCTGCGGGGTGACGCGGCATTTTCCCACCCGCCGCGGCGACAATATTTTTTCATCAAACCACCGCTTTGATTGATGACCTTCATCGAAACTCCATTCCGGCGCAGAAAATGGTATGTTGCTGTTTTCACAGACCGGCATTGCGCAGGTATAGTTAAGGAAAAGGGGTAACAAGACGTGAGCGGAAGGAGTGGTTATTGATGTTTGGCTATCGCAGTAACGTACCTAAAGCACGCCTGACCACCGATCGCCTGGTAGTGCGTCTGGTGCATGAGCGTGATGCCTGGCGGCTGGCCGATTATTACGCAGAAAATCGCCAGTTTCTGAAACCCTGGGAGCCGATCCGCGATGACAGCCATTGTTATCCTTCCGGCTGGCAGGCCCGCCTCGGCATGATCAACGAATTCCATAAACAGGGCAGCGCTTTTTACTTTGCGCTGCTCGATCCCGCAGAAAAAGAGATCATCGGCGTGGCGAACTTTTCCAACGTCGTACGCGGATCTTTTCACGCCTGCTACCTTGGCTACTCTATTGGTCAGAAATGGCAGGGGCAGGGGTTAATGTTTGAAGCCTTAAGCGCGGCGATCCGCTATATGCAGCGCACGCAGCATATGCACCGCATTATGGCCAACTACATGCCGCACAATAAACGCAGCGGCGATTTGCTGGCGCGTCTCGGTTTTGAAAAGGAAGGCTACGCCAAAGCTTATCTGCTGATTGACGGTCAGTGGCGCGATCACGTGCTGACGGCGTTAACGGCCACCGACTGGACCGCAGGGCGTTGACGATTATGCATCATCTGCTGAACAACGAGGCCGCTTTAGCCTCCGTATCCATTACTCACACAGACGGGAGAATGAAGTGAGCCGATTACGAATTGGTGTGGTAGGGCTTGGCGGCATCGCGCAAAAAGCCTGGCTGCCGGTACTGGCGGCGGCAACGGACTGGACGCTACAGGCTGCCTGGTCGCCGACGCGGGAAAAAGCGCTGCCGGTATGTGAAAGCTGGCGTCTGCCCTATGCCGACTCGCTGGCGCATCTTGCCAGCCAGTGCGATGCGGTCTTTGTGCATACCTCGACCGCATCGCATTATGCCGTGGTCAGCGAGTTGTTAAATGCCGGGGTGCACGTCTGCGTCGATAAGCCGCTGGCGGATAATCTGGCGGATGCCGAGCGGCTGGTGGAGCTGGCGGCGCGTAAAAAACTGACGCTGATGGTCGGCTTTAATCGCCGCTTTGCGCCCCTGTACCGCGATCTGAAAACCCGGCTGGAAAAAGGGGCGTCGCTGCGCATGGACAAGCATCGCAGCGACAGCGTCGGCCCGCACGATCTGCGCTTTACGCTGCTTGATGATTATCTCCATGTGGTGGACACCGCCCTCTGGCTGGCAGGCGGCCCGGCGCAGTTGCAGGGCGGCGTGCTGCACACCAATGACGAAGGGCAGATGTGCTACGCCGAACATCACTTCAGCAGCGATCTGTTGCAGATCACCACCAGCATGCACCGCCGCGCTGGCAGTCAGCGCGAGTGGGTACAGGCGGTGACCGACGGCGGCCTGTATGACGTTACCGATATGCGCGACTGGCGGGAGGAGCGCGGGCAGGGGGTGATCCTTCGTCCGGTGCCCGGCTGGCAGAGCACGCTTGAGCAGCGCGGATTTGTGGGCTGCGCCCGTCATTTTATCGAATGCGTGCAAAATCAGACGGTTCCCGAAACCGCCGGTGAACAGGCCGTGCTGGCGCAGCGCGTGATTGAAAAACTCTGGCGCGAGGCGATGACGGAGTAACCGCCCGTAACATAAGCCGGTAGTATTTCACCGCAATCCAGGTAGACTACCCGCCATACCCCCCGACGCCTGCTCTGCAGGCGTTTTGCCGTCAGGTTGTGGACGAACAACGTAATGAATTTATTAAAATCGCTGGCCGCAGTCAGCTCAATGACCATGTTTTCCCGCGTACTGGGATTTGCGCGGGACGCCATTGTGGCGCGTGTTTTTGGGGCCGGGATGGCCACCGATGCCTTTTTTGTGGCGTTCAAATTACCTAACCTGCTGCGGCGTATTTTCGCCGAAGGGGCGTTCTCGCAGGCCTTTGTGCCGATCCTCGCGGAATACAAAAGCAAGCAGGGCGACGACGCCACCCGCGTGTTTGTCTCCTATGTGTCCGGTCTGTTGACGCTGGCGCTGGCGGTGGTGACCGTGCTGGGGATGCTGGCCGCGCCCTGGGTGATCATGGTGACGGCGCCGGGCTTTGCCGATACCGCCGACAAATTCGCCCTGACGTCAAAACTTCTGACTATTACCTTTCCTTATATCCTGCTGATCTCGCTGGCCTCGCTGGCGGGGGCGATCCTCAATACCTGGAACCGCTTTTCTGTACCGGCATTCGCGCCCACCTTTTTAAACGTCAGTATGATTGGCTTCGCGCTCTTTGCCGCGCCCTACTTTAACCCGCCGGTGCTGGCGCTGGCGTGGGCCGTCACCGTGGGCGGCGTGCTGCAACTGGTCTATCAGCTGCCGCACCTGAAGAAAATCGGCATGCTGGTGCTGCCGCGCATCAATCTGCGCGACGCCGGGGCGATGCGGGTGGTGAAACAGATGGGCCCGGCTATTCTGGGCGTGTCGGTAAGCCAGATTTCGCTGATCATCAACACCATTTTCGCCTCCTTTCTGGTATCCGGTTCCGTATCCTGGATGTACTACGCGGACCGCCTGATGGAGTTTCCCTCCGGCGTGCTGGGCGTGGCGCTGGGCACCATTCTGCTGCCGTCGCTGTCGAGAAGTTTTGCCAGCGGCAATCAGGACGAATATTGCCGCCTGATGGACTGGGGGCTGCGTCTGTGTTTCCTGCTGGCGCTGCCGAGCGCGGTGGCGCTGGGTATTCTGGCGAAACCGCTTACCGTGTCGTTATTTCAGTATGGTAAATTTAACGCCTTCGATGCGCTGATGACCCAACGTGCGCTGGTGGCCTATTCGGTGGGGCTGATCGGGCTTATCGTGGTGAAAGTGCTGGCGCCGGGCTTCTACTCCCGCCAGGACATCAAAACGCCGGTGAAAATCGCCATCGTCACGCTGATCATGACCCAGGTGATGAACCTGATGTTTATCGGCCCGCTAAAGCACGCCGGGCTGTCGCTGTCGATTGGTCTGGGCGCCTGTCTGAATGCTTCCCTGTTGTACTGGCAGCTGCGTAAGCAGAACATCTTTACCCCGCAGCCGGGCTGGTCGCGCTTTCTGCTGCGTCTGATCGTTGCGGTAGCAGTGATGTCCGCCGCGCTGGTGGGCATGATGATGGTGATGCCGGAGTGGTCGCAGGGCACCATGGCCTGGCGTCTGCTGCGCCTGATGGCGGTGGTGGTGGTGGGCGTGATCGCTTATTTCGCCACCCTGGCGGCGCTGGGATTCAAAGTGAAAGAGTTTGCGCGTAAGACGGTATAAAAACAGCAACAGGGAGTCAAATGACTCCCTGTCTGTAACTGGTAACGCGTACGGTCACGATCAGATGGAGATTTTCTTGCCGCCGCGCGTGGTCGAGGATGTCTGTCCGTTGGCCCCGTATAACCCTGGCTCCTGATGCGGTTTCAGCACCTCAAGCGCTTGCTGGTTACGGATAATCTGGCCTTCAAGCAACCAGCCGTTGTGCTGGTTAAGATCGCGTAAATGCTGTGTCTTGGCGGTAATGGACTGCCAGCGTTCTGCAACATCATCATTGGAAGCGCGTCTGGCGTTCTGCTCCGCGCGTCGCTGTTGCTCCAGATAGTCCAGCGTAGCGAGCAACGAGCTCTTTTCTTCCGTAATGCGCTGCAGGGCGCTGCCATTGAAGTGGCCTGCGGAAAGTTGCTGTTGCTCAGCATCCATCACGACTTTCAGGTCGTTCAGGATAACTGTCATCTTATCCAGTATTTCTGACAGTTGATTCATACGCTTATTTACTCTGTAAGAAACTCTGTGCTTCCTGAATCAGCGCATCGGCGATTTTGCCGGTGTCCATTTTCAGTTCGCCGTTGCGGATCGCGGCCTTCAGGCTTTCTATGCGCTCAACATTAATATCGTCGTCACCGGACTGGACCAGACGGGACTGGGCATTGCTGATGGTAACGTTAGTGCTGTTAGCAGTAACCGGTTTTTCCAGGCGCGTTTTGGCTGCCTGAGTTTCGTTGCTTTCGCGCTGTTGAACAGTGTTGACCGGCTTCAGGGGCGATGTACGTTCAATGCTCATAGTGTGGTCCTCATCGAGGTTTTGCGGCGCAGACGCCTGCCATTCATCATATGTTGATTATTTATCGGCAGATGCCGCAAATTCTTTAAAGAATTATAGATTAATAAGAATATTCCCATCAGGACCGACCATCCCGCTCACCACCTGGCCTGACGCCATGCGAACCCGGGCGTTTTGCGCCACGGCAGCATTATTCATCGCCTGGCCTTCGCCGTTAACGCTAAAGCCGTCGCCCTGTGCGATAACCTGCACTTTCTGACCGGCTTTGATACGCCAGGCCTGGCGCAGCATCGACAGCTGGATCGCCTGACCGGGGGCGACGTCGCGTAAACTTACCGCATCCTGCGCCTGATTGATATCCAGCATGGTGCGCGGCGGCAGCTGATCGAGACGACCACGGGTGAGGGTGACGCTCCCCGGTTGCAGCGTACTGCCACGGGTTATCGGCTGCGCGGCGACGACATAATTGCCCGTGGCCTGCACCTGCACCTGAACGTAACGTTTTTCATTGGCGCACTGCGCCAGCACGTTCACATTCCCCCAGAGTTTAGCACTTCCCGCCACGCTGAGCGCCGGTTGTTCGCAGGCGGGCAGCAGATTTGGCGCGCTGCGCACCTTTACCACCACCTCATCGCTGAAGCCTGCCAGCCGCTGGGCAAAAAACGCCGTCAGCTGCGCATTGAGATCCGCCGCCAGCAGCGACGCGCTAAAAAACAGTAAGGTCGCGGCTAAACCGCCTTTCAGGGTGTTCATCGCAGACTCCTGCCTGTTTAAAGAATGCCGAGATTCTACCCGCACAATAAATCTATCAACGCAATAAATAGCGACGCATTTTGCGCTTATTCAGACGATGACGCATGGACAACGCCATTTAAGCTGTCACCTGTCAATTTATCATCAGCGTAATGTCATCAGCGGGGGAGACATGCTCGATAAACTCGATGCCGCGCTACGTTTTCAGCAGGAAGCGTTAAATCTGCGCGCGCAGCGCCAGGAAGTGCTGGCGGCCAATATTGCCAACGCCGATACCCCGGGGTATCAGGCACGCGATATGGATTTCAGCAGTGAACTCAAAAAGGTGATGGAGCGCGGTCGTGCTGAAAATAGCGGTGTAGCCTTGCAGCTGACCTCTGCCCGTCATATTCCGGCTCAGGCAATGACCGCGCCGTCTGCCGATCTGCTGTACCGCATTCCGGACCAGCCTTCGATGGATGGTAATACCGTCGATATGGATCGCGAACGTACACAATTCGCCGATAACACCCTGAAATACCAGACCGGTCTGACCGTACTGGGTGGGCAGATCAAAGGCATGATGAGCGTATTGCAGGGGGGGAATTAACAGATGGCATTACTGAACATTTTTGATATCGCCGGTTCCGCGATGACCGCCCAGTCCAAGCGTCTGAACGTGGCGGCCAGTAACCTGGCCAACGCCGACAGCGTCACCGGACCGGATGGCCAGCCTTATCGCGCAAAACAGGTGGTATTTCAGGTAGATGCTGCGCCAGGCGCGGCGACCGGTGGGGTGAAGGTCTCTGAAGTGATCGAAAGTCAGGCCCCGGACAAACTGGTGTACGAACCGGGTAACCCGCTTGCCGATGCAAAAGGGTATGTGCGTATGCCGAACGTCGATGTGGTGGGCGAAATGGTCAACTCCATGTCCGCCTCCCGCAGCTACCAGGCAAACGTTGAAGTGCTTAACACCGTCAAGAGCCTGATGCTCAAGACCCTGACCCTCGGCCAGTAAAGGAACAAGGCATGTCTATTTCCGTTAACGTTAATGACACTACCGCCGCCGCCGGTACTTCCGCCGCCACGGGCAACAGCTCGCTGACCGGCAGTAAAGCAGAAGATTTACAGGGCAGCTTTTTAACGCTCTTGGTCGCACAGCTGAAAAACCAGGATCCGACCAATCCGATGCAGAACAACGAACTGACCACACAGCTGGCGCAAATCAGCACCGTGAGCGGCATTGAAAAGCTGAACACCACGCTCGGCTCTATCTCCGGTCAGCTTAATAACAACGCCTCGTTGCAGGCCAGCACGCTGATTGGGCATGGCGTGATGATCCCTGGCACTACGATACTGGCGGGTAAAGAAACCACCACGCCGTTTGGCGTTGAGCTCCAGCAGGCCGCCGATAAAGTCACCGCCACCATTACCGATAAAGCCGGTGTGGTGGTGCGCACCATCGATATAGGCGCGCTGAAAGCGGGCGTCCACAGCTTCAACTGGGACGGCACCCTGGCGGACGGCACGGCAGCGCCGGACGGTTCTTATAACGTGGCGATTAACGCCAGCAACGGCACCACTCAGCTGGTTGCCCAACCGCTACAGTTTGCGCTGGTGCAGGGTGTTACCCGCGGCAGCAACGGCAACTTGTTAGATTTGGGTACCTACGGTACCACCACCCTCGACGAAGTACGGCAGATTATCTAAGCCTTCATTTATCAGGAGTAAGTCATGGCCTTTTCACAAGCGGTCAGCGGCCTGAATGCTGCGGCCACCAACCTCGATGTCATCGGTAACAACATCGCCAACTCCGCCACTTACGGCTTTAAATCTGGCAGTGCGTCCTTCGCTGACATGTTTGCTGGTTCTAAAGTCGGTCTGGGCGTAAAAGTTGCGGGTATCACCCAGGACTTTAACGACGGCACCACCACCAATACCGGTCGTGGCCTGGACGTGGCAATCAGCCAGAACGGTTTCTTCCGTCTGGTCGACAACAACGGTTCTGTTTATTACAGCCGTAACGGTCAGTTCAAACTGGATTCCGACCGTAACATCGTTAACATGCAGGGACTGCAACTGACCGGCTATCCGGCAACAGGTACGCCGCCGACCATCCAGCAAGGCGCGAACCCGACCGCCATCTCCGTGCCAAACACGCTGATGTCGGCGAAAACCACCACCACTGCGGCGATGCAGATCAACCTGAACTCGTCTGACAAACTGCCGACCATTGCCACCTTTGATCCGACCAACGCGG
Source organism: Enterobacter sp. K510 (assembly GCF_055804875.1). NCBI lineage: Bacteria > Pseudomonadati > Pseudomonadota > Gammaproteobacteria > Enterobacterales > Enterobacteriaceae > Enterobacter > Enterobacter sp. K510. The sequence goes on from NZ_JBNRLQ010000004.1 coordinate 134,517, forward strand.
ACTCCTACAACAAGAAAGGGTCGGTGACGGTATTTGATACCCAGGGTAACGCCCATGACATGAACGTTTACTATGTCAAAACGGCAAATAACCAGTGGGATGTGTGGACCCAGGATTCCAGCGTCACAGGCGCAACGCCAGTGAAATCTGCCCAGATGGCCTTTGACACCAACGGTAATCTGGACGAAGTGCGTAACTACACGCTGAACACCACCACCACTCCTGCTAGCTGGGATCTGGCCGCTACACCGAATGCACAGCCGCAGGTCAATATCGTCACGGGCGCCCTGAACGGCGCGATCCCGGCGAGCTTCTCGCTGAGCTGGCTTGGCTCCATGCAGCAGAACACCGGTTCTAACAACATCGTGGCGACCAGCCAGAACGGTTACAAGCCGGGCGACCTGGTGAGCTACCAGATCAACGATGATGGCACCGTGGTGGGTAACTACTCCAACGAACAGACCCAGCTGTTAGGTCAGATCGTGCTGGCGAACTTCGCCAACAACGAAGGTCTGCAATCCGAAGGCGATAACGTCTGGTCCGCCTCCGGCGCATCCGGTGTGGCGCTGCTGGGTACCGCGGGTACCGGTAACTTCGGTTCGCTGACCAACGGCGCGCTGGAGTCGTCGAACGTTGATCTGAGTAAAGAGCTGGTGAACATGATCGTCGCGCAGCGTAACTACCAGTCGAACGCGCAGACCATCAAAACTCAGGATCAGATCCTCAACACGCTGGTTAACCTGCGCTAATCGTCTGACGGGATGGCTTCATGGATCACGCAATATATACCGCGATGGGCGCGGCAAGTCAGACGCTCAATCAGCAGTCTGTTACCGCCAGCAACCTCGCGAACGCGTCAACACCCGGTTTTCGCGCCCAGCTGAATGCGCTGCGAGCGGTACCCGTTGAAGGATTGTCACTGCCGACGCGTACGCTGGTGACGGCGTCCACGCCCGGCGCGGATATGACGCAGGGTCAAATGGACTACACGTCACGTCCGCTGGACGTGGCGTTGCAGCAGGATGGCTGGCTGGCGGTACAGGCGCCGGATGGCACCGAAGCTTATACCCGCAACGGTAACATCCAGGTTAACCCGGCAGGTCAGCTGACTATTCAGGGTAATCCGGTAATGGGCGACGGCGGCCCGATCGCCGTGCCGGAAGGCGCGGAGATCACCATCGCTGCCGACGGTACCGTGTCGGCGCTTACCCCAGGGGATCCGCCGAATACCGTGTCGCCTGTTGGCCGTCTGAAGCTGGTCAAAGCGGAAGGCAGCGAAGTGGTGCGCGGCGACGACGGCATGTTCCGTTTAAGCCAGGCCGCGCAGGCGACCCGTGGCGCGACCTTACAGGCCGATCCGACCATCCGCGTGATGTCCGGCGTGCTGGAAGGCAGTAACGTGAAGCCGGTAGCCGCGATGACCGACATGATTGCCAGTGCGCGTCGTTTTGAGATGCAAATGAAGGTGATCAGCAGCGTTGACGAAAACGACCAGCGCGCCAACTCGCTGCTGTCAATGAGCTAATAAACAGGAACACCCATGATCAACTCATTATGGATTGCCAAGACCGGCCTTGATGCCCAGCAAACCAATATGGACGTTATCGCCAACAACCTGGCGAACGTCAGCACCAACGGTTTTAAGCGTCAGCGTGCGGTCTTTGAAGACCTGCTCTACCAGACCATTCGTCAGCCGGGGGCGCAATCCTCCGAACAGACGACGCTGCCGTCAGGCTTGCAGATCGGTACCGGCGTTCGTCCGGTCGCCACTGAACGCCTGCACAGCCAGGGTAACCTGTCGCAGACTAATAACAGTAAAGACGTGGCCATCAAAGGCCAGGGTTTCTTCCAGGTAATGCTGCCGGACGGTACCGCCGCCTATACGCGCGATGGCTCGTTCCAGGTCGATCAGAATGGTCAGTTAGTGACGGCCGGTGGTTTCCAGGTGCAGCCTGCGATCACCATTCCGGCGAACTCTCTGAGCATCACTATCGGTCGTGACGGTGTGGTGAGCGTGACCCAGCAGGGTCAGGCCGCGCCGGTGCAGGTCGGCCAGCTCAACCTGACGACCTTTATGAACGACACCGGTCTGGAAAGTATTGGTGAGAACCTCTACACCGAAACCCAGTCTTCCGGCGCGCCAAATGACACCACGCCAGGCCTGAACGGCGCGGGTCTGCTGTATCAGGGTTATGTGGAAACCTCTAACGTCAACGTGGCGGAAGAGCTGGTAAACATGATCCAGGTTCAGCGCGCGTATGAAATTAACAGTAAAGCGGTATCGACGACCGATCAGATGCTGCAGAAACTGACGCAACTCTAAGGCGTGATCCGGTGCGCTAACCCCGCACCGGCACCCTGTTTTTGAAGATGAAAGCAATGTACAAAACCGCCGCGTTTCGTTATCCGCTTCTGGCTCTGCTGGCAACCTCCCTGTCCGGATGTGCCTTGATCCCTTCGACACCGCTGGTGCAAGGGGCGACCACCGCCCAACCGACGCCTGGCCCGGCGCCGATAGTCAATGGCTCCATTTACCAGTCTGCGCAGCCTGTGAACTATGGCTACCAGCCACTGTTTGAAGATCGACGTCCGCGTAACGTTGGCGACACGCTGACCATCGTGCTGGCGGAAAATGTCAGCGCCAGTAAAAGCTCCTCGGCGAATGCCAGCCGCGACGGCAAAACCAGCTTCGGCGTCGATACCGCTCCACGCTATCTGCAGGGCCTGTTCGGTAATGCGCGCGCGGATGTGGATGCCGACGGCAGCAACAGCTTTAACGGTAAAGGCGGCGCAAACGCCAGCAATACCTTTAGCGGCACCTTGACCGTCACCGTCGACCAGGTTCTGGTCAATGGCAACTTACACGTTGTGGGTGAAAAACAGATCGCCATTAATCAGGGCACTGAATTCATCCGCTTCTCCGGTGTCGTGAACCCACGCACCATCAGCGGCAGCAACACGGTTCCGTCTACCCAGGTGGCAGACGCGCGTATCGAATATGTTGGCAATGGCTACATAAACGAAGCGCAGAATATGGGCTGGCTGCAACGTTTCTTCCTTAATTTATCGCCGATGTAACTGAGGTATCCCATGTTTAAATCTCTGATTGGTATAGCGCTGGTGCTGGTGGCAACGATTGCCCAGGCCGAGCGTATCCGGGATCTCACCAGCGTACAGGGCGTACGACAAAACTCCTTAATTGGCTACGGCCTGGTGGTCGGTCTGGATGGTACAGGTGACCAGACGACCCAGACGCCGTTCACCACCCAGAGCCTGAACAACATGCTCTCGCAGATGGGGATCACCGTGCCGCCGGGCACCAACATGCAGCTGAAAAACGTGGCGGCCGTGATGGTCACCGCGCAGCTGCCGCCTTTTGCACGTCAGGGTCAGAACATCGATGTGGTGGTGTCCTCCCTCGGTAACGCCAAAAGCTTACGCGGCGGTACGCTGGTAATGACCCCGCTGAAAGGCGTGGACAGCCAGGTCTATGCGCTGGCGCAGGGTAACGTGCTGGTCGGCGGCGCAGGCGCATCCGCCGGCGGCAGCAGCGTGCAGGTGAACCAGCTTAACGGCGGCCGCATCACCGGCGGCGCGGTAGTGGAACGTGAACTGCCAAGCCAGTTCGGCGCAGGCAACACCATTAACCTGCAACTGAACAATGAAGACTTCACCCTCGCGCAGCAGATCACCGACACCATCAACCGCTCCCGCGGCTACGGCAGCGCCACGGCGCTGGATGCGCGTACCGTGCAGATCCGCGTGCCCGCGGGTAACAGCTCGCAGGTGCGTTTCCTGGCGGATATTCAGAATATGGAAGTGGGCATGACGCCGCAGGACGCGAAGATTGTCATTAACTCCCGTACCGGCTCGGTGGTGATGAACCGCGAAGTAACGCTCGACAGCTGTGCGGTGGCGCAGGGTAACCTCTCCGTGACCGTGAACCGTCAGGCGAACGTCAGTCAGCCCGATACGCCGTTTGGCGGCGGTCAGACGGTGGTGACGCCGCAGACGCAAATCGATCTGCGTCAGAGCGGCGGCTCGCTGCAAAGCGTGCGCTCCAGCGCCAACCTGAACAGCGTCGTACGCGCCCTGAACGCGCTGGGCGCCACGCCGATGGATCTGATGTCCATCCTGCAATCAATGGAAAGCGCGGGTTGCCTGCGCGCGAAACTGGAAATCATCTAATGTTGACCGACAGCCGACTGGCGGCGAGCGCGGCATGGGATGCGCAATCGCTGAATGAACTGAAATCGAAAGCCGGGCAGGATCCGGGGGCGAACCTTCGCCCCGTGGCCCGCCAGGTGGAAGGGATGTTTGTGCAGATGATGCTGAAAAGCATGCGTGAAGCCTTGCCGAAAGACGGCCTGTTCAGCAGTGATTCCACGCGCCTGTACACCAGCATGTATGACCAGCAGATCGCCCAGCAGATGACCGCCGGTAAAGGCCTCGGCCTTGCGGATATGATGGTCAAACAGATGGGCGGCGAGCAGGCGGCGCAGGCCGCCGCGTCTGAACCTGAGCAGGTGCCGATGAAGTTTCCGCTGGAAACGGTCACCACCTATCAGAACCAGGCGCTGACGCAAATGGTGCGCAAGGCGATGCCGAAAGCCCCGGAAGTCAATGATGAGCCGCTGACCGGCGACAGCAAAGACTTCCTGGCCCAGCTCTCGCTGCCTGCGCGACTGGCCAGCCAGCAGAGCGGCGTGCCGCATCACCTGATCCTCGCGCAGGCGGCGCTGGAATCCGGCTGGGGCCAGCGGCAGATCCGCCGTGAGAACGGCGAGCCAAGCTTTAACATTTTTGGCGTCAAAGCCACCTCAAACTGGAAAGGGCCGGTCACCGAGATCACCACCACCGAATTTGAAAACGGCGAAGCGAAGAAAGTGAAGGCGAAGTTCCGTGTCTACAGCTCGTATCTCGAAGCGCTGTCGGACTACGTGGGCGTGCTGACCCGCAATCCGCGCTACGCTGCCGTGACCACGGCCGCTACCGCCGAACAGGGCGCTCAGGCATTGCAGAGCGCCGGTTACGCCACCGATCCAAACTATGCGCGTAAGCTGACCGGCATGATCCAGCAGATGAAAGCGATGGGTGAGAAGGTGAGTAAAGCGTACAGCAACGATATCGAAAATCTGTTCTGAAAACTCTCAAGTTCAGAAAGGCGTTGCCGATAATCTCTATCAGGATTCATGTCTGACAGTTTATAAGGAACCTCCATGTCCAGCTTGATCAACAGCGCCATGAGCGGGCTTAGCGCAGCTCAGGCTGCACTGAATACCGCCAGTAATAACATCTCCAGTTATAACGTGGCGGGCTATACCCGTCAGACGACGGTCCTTGCGGCAGCAAACAGTACCCTGGGCGCAGGCGGCTGGACTGGCAACGGCGTATACGTGTCGGGCGTCCAGCGTGAATATGACTCGTTCATCACCAACCAGCTGCGTGCGGCGCAAACCCAGAGCAGCGGTCTGACAACGCGCTACGAGCAGATGTCCAAAATCGACGATATGCTCTCCGGCAAAACCAATACGCTGTCCGCCACGCTGCAGGACTTCTTTACCAGCTTACAGACGCTGACCAGCAACGCCGAAGATCCGGCTGCCCGTCAGACGCTGCTCGGTAAAGCCGACGGCCTGGTTAACCAGTTTAAAGTGACCGATGAGTATCTGCGCGACCAGGATAAGCAGGTTAACCTGTCTATCACTTCCAGCGTCGATCAGATCAATAACTACACCAGGCAAATCGCCACCCTTAACGATCAGATTTCCCGTCTGACCGGCGTGGGCGCAGGCGCATCGCCAAACGACCTGCTCGATCAGCGCGACCAGCTGGTCAGCGAACTGAACAAAGTCGTCGGCGTGGAAGTGAGCATTCAGGATGGCGGTACCTATAACCTGACCATGGCGAACGGTTATACGCTGGTGCAGGGCAGCAACGCCCGCCAACTGGCCGCCGTACCATCATCCGCCGATCCGGCGCGTACCACTGTGGCTTACGTCGATGCGACGGCAGGCAACATTGAGATCCCGGAAAAACTGCTGACCAGCGGTTCGCTGGGCGGTCTGCTGACGTTCCGTTCCACTAACCTGGATCAGACCCGCAACACGCTGGGACAGCTGGCGCTGAGCTTCGCGGATGCGTTTAACACCCAGCATAAAGCCGGTTTTGACGCGGATGGCAATGGCGGTAAGGATTTCTTCACCATCGGCACGCCGACCGCGCTGACCAACAGCAAAAACACCAGCGGTACCACGCTGAACCCGACGGTCAGCGACAGCACCAAAGTACAGGCGACCGACTATAAAGTGGCCTACACCAGCACCGGCTGGCAGGTGACGCGTCTGTCGGATAACACTGCCTTTAACGTCACGCCAGACACTACCGACGGCACCCTGAACTTCGATGGCCTGAAAATTGGCGTATCAGGTACGCCTAATGTCAACGAAAGCTTCACCGTGAAACCGGTGAGCAACGCCATCGTCAACATGAAGCTGGCGATCTCCGACGAATCCAAAATTGCTCTTGCGCAAACCGCGACCGGCGGCGACAGCGATAACCGTAACGGTCAGGCGTTGCTGGATCTGCAAAAAAGCAAAGTGGTCGGCGGCAACAAAACCTTTAACGATGCTTACGCCTCCCTGGTCAGCACCGTCGGCAGCACCACCGCGACGCTGAAAACCAGCAGCACCACCCAGAACAACGTGGTGACGCAGTTAAGCAATCAGCAGCAGTCGATCTCCGGCGTCAACCTTGATGAAGAGTACGGCAACCTGCAACGCTACCAGCAATATTATCTCGCCAACGCTCAGGTATTACAGACAGCCAGCACGCTGTTTGATGCGTTGCTGAGCATACGCTAAGTAAGGGGTGAATGATGCGTATTAGTACTCAGATGATGTATGACCAGAGCATGCGGGGCATTACCAACTCGCAGAGCGAATGGCTGAAGTTCGGCGAGCAGATGTCTACCGAGCAGCGTGTTAACCGCCCGTCAGACGATCCGATCGCCGCGTCGCAGGCGGTTGTGGTTTCCCAGGCGCAGGCGCAGAACAACCAGTATGCGCTGGCCCGTACCTTCGCCTCGCAAAAGATTTCGCTGGAAGATAACGTGCTGTCGCAGGTGGCGACGGCGATCACCTCGGCCCAGACCAAAGTGATCAACGCCGGCAACGACGCATTGAGCGATGATGACCGCGCCTCGCTGGCTACCGATCTGCAGGGTATTCGCGATCAGCTGATGAACCTTGCGAACAGCACTGACGGTAACGGTCGTTATATTTTCGCAGGCTACCAGACGGATAAACCGCCGTTTGACGCCGCGACCGGTGCCTATAACGGCGGCGCTCAGGCTATTACCCAGCAGGTTGATGCCGCCCGTACCATGACTATCGCCCATACCGGCACTCAGGTCTTTGACACCCTGACCGGCAATGCGGTGAAAGAGCCTGATGGTTCTGCACCGGAAACCAGCCTGTTTAAAATGCTGGATACGGCCATTGCTGCGCTGAAAACCCCGGTCAGCGGCGACGATGCCGCCAAGGCGACCTCTCAGGCGGCGCTGGATAAAACCAACCGTGGTCTGCGTAACTCCCTGAACAACGTGTTGAGCGTGCGCGCGGAAGTGGGTACCCAGCTTGATGAGCTGGATAAGCTCGACGCCCTGGGCACTGACCGTCAGTTAGGGTTGTCGTCGCAGATGAGCGCGCTGGTGGACGTGGACTGGAGTTCGGCGATTTCGTCCTACACCATGAAACAGGCCGCGTTGCAGGCGTCTTATAAAGCCTTCACCGATATGCAGGGTATGTCGTTATTCCAGATGAACCGATAAAAGCATTTATGCTAAAAAGCCCGCGCCATCATAGCGCGGGCTTTTTTTATGCCGGTTTACGGCTGCGTCTGTACCTGTGTACGGATTTCCCCGGCGCGCAGGCGGATAGCCAGCGCAATCACCCCGCAGACCGTGGCAAGGGCCACCACCGCAGGCCAGCCCGCCATTGAGTAGACTTTACTGCCCAGCGCCGAGCCTGCAGCCATGCCGATAAACACCACGGTAAACAGCAGGGCATTCAGGCGGCCACGTGCTTTAGGTTCAAGGCTGTACACCAGATTCTGATGCGCCACCAGACTGGACTGCAATCCTAAGTCAAAACCAATGGCCGACAGGGCAATCACCACCAGCTGCGCTTCAGTGGACAGCAGCGGCATGACAAACATCAAAGCAAAGGCGACGGTGACCAGCAGAGCGCCCAACTGCGTAACGCGTGACGCCCCCACTTTATCCGCCAGGCCGCCCGCCAGCGGCGCGGCTAATGCACCTGCCGCACCGGCGATGCCAAAAGTACCGGCCACCGCGCTGCCAAGGTGATAATGCTCCAGCAGCATCACCGCCAGGGTTGACCAGAAGGCGCTGAACGAGACGGACAGAAAACCCTGAGCCAGCGCCGCACGGCGCAGGGCTGGGTAACGCTGCCACAGCTGCACCGTGGATTTCATCAGCGCCGGGTAGCTAAGCTGCGAGTGGACAGCGAAACGCGGCAGTACGCACCACAACACCACGCCAATAAAGGCAATGCTGGCAGCGGCGAGCTGATACATCACGCGCCAGCCAAAAGCTGCGCCAACAAAACCGCTGACGGTACGCGACAGCAGGATCCCCAGCAGCAGGCCGGTCATCACTGTGCCAACGGTTTTGCCCTGTTTGCCTTCCGGCGCCAGGATCGCGGCGGCGGGCACGATGTCCTGCGCCATGGTCGCCGCCATACCGACCAGCAGACTGACCACCAGCAGGGTGTTCAGTTCCGACGTCAGGCTACAGGCCAGCAGAAACACCGCCAGCGCCGCGCTTTTCAACAGGATCAGCAGACGGCGATCGTAGCGGTCGCCCAGCGGCAGCAGAAATAAAATTCCCAGCGCATAGCCCGCCTGCGTCAGCGTCGGCACCAGTCCCATACCATTGATGGTGAGATGCAGGTCACTGCCCATCAGCGGCAGCAAAGGTTGCGCATAGTAGATCGCCGCGACGCTGAAACCCGCGCCGATAGCAAGAATAAAAATCAACCAGCGTGGTACATCAAAAAGGGGGGAATGACCGTTCATAATAGTGTCCTCGATAAGGTGTAGGGTCATTTTTCCCTGTTCCGGGGTAGCGCGGTAGCCAGCGCAGTGGTAAAACGGTTATACGTTAAACGTATAGGCAGCATAATTATGAAGCGTACCGAGCGTATAGACAGGTTGGATCTGATGCGGACTTTTGTACGCATCGTGGAAAGCGGTTCCCTTTCTGCTGCCGCCCGCCAGCTGGTCACCACCCAGGCCACCGTCAGCCGTCGGTTACAATCGCTGGAAACCCTGCTCGGCGCAAAATTGCTGCTGCGCACCACCCACGCCATGAAGCTGACCGATGACGGCGAGCGCTGCTATCAGCATGCGAAAAACGTTATCGACGCCTGGACGACGCTGGAGGATGAACTGAGCCTTGCCGGAGACGAGCCGGTGGGCATGTTACGGGTGCGCGCGCCCCATGCCTTTGGTCAGGAACAACTGCTGGCGCCGCTGACGGCGTTTTTGCAGCAGCATCCGAAGCTGTCGGTGGAGTGGTTTCTTAATGATAAAAGCGTCGACTTTCTCAGCGACAATATTGACTGCGCGATCCGCGTGGGCGCTGAAGTGGATCCGTCCACGGTGTCGGTAATGCTGGCGGAAGTACCGCGTCGCGTGGTGGCTGCGCCTTCGCTGCTGGCAAATTACCCGCCGGTGGAAAGGCCGCAGCAGCTGGCGGCGCTGCCCTGGGTGGCGCTCAGCACCTTCTATCAACACGAGGTGGTGCTGACCGACCGGCATGGCGCGGTGGAGCATATCCCGATCACGCCACGGCTTTTGACCGACAGCCTCTATGCCACGCGTAATACCGCACTCACCGGGCTGGGCGCGGCCATTGTCTCCGGCTGGACGGTGGAAGAGGATATTCGCGCCGGGCGGCTGGTGGAGCTGGTCCCCGACTGGCAGCCCGCGCCGCTGCCGGTACATCTGGTTTATCCCTGGGCGCGTTATTATCCGGCGCGGTTACGGGCTTTTTTACAGTTAATGCGTGATGTGATGCCCGGACTTGCGGGAATGCGGGTACCTGGTGGGTAAGCTGGATAATTCTGCTAGGTGAGATATAAAAAAAGCCGACCCGAAGGTCGGCTTTTTCACGCAGGCTGAGTGTTACTCAGGCTGCTGCGGGCGGGTGGCCGGTGCTGACGCGTGATGCGTTGCACTGTGACCACCAGCCGCGCCTTTACCGCTGAACTCAAAGGCCGGGCGTACCCAGTCGCTGTGACGCGGCGCTTCCGGAACATACTCCGGCGCTGGCGCACGGGTCATAGGCGCGGTGGCGGCTGGCTGGGCGCTGTGCGCTTTCACCGGCTCTGCGGCAGGAGCGGCAACAGGCGCTGCCACTTCTTCTGCTTTCACCGGCGCAACCGGCTCCGCTTTCACCTCTTCTGCTTCAACCGGCAGGGCTGCTGGCGCTGCAACGTCTTCCGGTTTAGCGGTTTCCGTTTCAGCGGCAGGTTCCGCAGCGGCAATGATTTCTTCAGCGATAGCTTCATCGGCTTCATCAATCAGCTGCGGCTCGGCTGCAACCGGGGCGGCAATGGCTTCGGGATGGGTGGTTTCAACCACAACCGGCTCAGGCGCGCTGACCGGAGTCTGCGGCTCAACCACCTGCGGTTCTGCTGCCTGCGCTTCAGTGGTCACGGTTTCCTGCGCGACTTCCGCCTGCTCAGCTGCGGCGGCAACCGGCAGTACAGTCTGCTCGATCTGCTCCGCGATGGCTTCTACCGGCGCGTTGTCAACGATAGCCTCTTCCTGCACCGGTTCCACGCTCTGGGCGACCGGATAACGGATCCATACCTTGCCGGACGCCATTTCTGGCGACGCGCAGGCGACGGTCATCGGCATCGGCGACTGGGTCGGGTAACGCTCGTCACGATAACGACGACGGCGCTGGCCGCTGACGCGCAGGTGACGCGGAGAACGGCGTGAGCGACGCGGCATACCAGCATTGTCACGGGATTCCGTCGACTCTTCCCCGGCAGCCTGTTCTGTTACCGCAGGCAGATCCACTTTTGCGATTTCGGTACGTGCCGCTGGCGCGTCCTGAACCGGCGCGTCTGTAACTTCTTCGGTCACCGCAGGGGCTGCTTCGCCGAAGCGTACTTTCTGGCTCAGCTGGCGCTGTTTACGGCGCGGCAGCGTCTGCACGCGCTCTTCCTGCTCAACCACATCCTGCTCAGCTTGCGGCTGCGGCTCATCGCCATTCAGCACTTTAACTTCCTGCTGCGCCTGACGCTTGTCATCGTTACGACGACGGTTGCGCTCGCGGCGGGACTGCTGCTGCTCGTCACGGGATTTGGTTTTATCCGCCTCTTCAACCGCAGCGACCGGCTGGCGATTTTCACGCGCTTCACCGTTCTGCGACTGCTTCTCGCGACGGTTACGACGGTTATCTTCGCGGCCTTCACGATTGTCGCGGGCTTCACGATTATCGCGTCCTTCGCGGCTATCGTTACCCTCATTGCGATCGCGATTATCACGGTTATCGCGATTATCACGGCGATCGTTGCGGTCGCGGCGATTGTTCTGGCGCGGCTTACGACGCTCCTGTGAACGCTCCGGCTTCACGTCTTTAACTTCAGCTTCCGCTTTCACTTCAGCCGGTTTGGCAGGTTCGTCGTCGGCAAAGAGTTTTTTCAGCGCGCCAAGTATACGGCTGATGAGGCCAGGCGCTGCTTTTTCAGCAGGCGCGGCGGCGGCAGGCTTATCAGCCGGCGCTGCCACAGTGGCTTCAGGAGCTGGCGGAATTTCCGGCATGGCAAAGGTAGCCAGCGCAGGTTGTTCCGGCTGCTTACGCTCGGCGTACTCTTCTTCCGACGGCATCGCCATCGCTTCTTCGTGCAGTTTAGGCAGCTTGTAGCTCAGGGTTGAGGTTTCTTCACCCTTACGCACACGCAGCACAGAGTAGTGAGGCGTTTCCATCTGATCGTTAGGCACGATCACACATTTGATACCGCCCTGGCGCGCTTCGATTGCGCTTACCGCTGCACGTTTTTCGTTCAGCAGATAGGAGGCAATCGGCACCGGAACGATGGCGTGAACTTCCTGGGTATTCTCTTTCAGCGCTTCTTCTTCAATCAGACGCAGAATGGAGAGGGACAGGGATTCGTTGTCACGAATGGTGCCCGTACCGCTACAGCGTGGGCAGACGTGATGGCTGGACTCGCCCAGCGACGGGCTCAGGCGCTGACGGGACATCTCCAGCAGGCCGAAGCGTGAAATATGGCTGATCTGGATACGCGCGCGATCCTGACGCACGGCTTCGCGCAGACGGTTTTCCACCGCACGCTGGTGGCGCACCGGGGTCATATCGATAAAGTCGATAACGATCAGGCCGCCGAGGTCGCGCAGACGCAGCTGACGGGCAATCTCGTCTGCCGCTTCCAGGTTGGTGTTGAACGCGGTTTCTTCGATGTCGCCGCCACGGGTTGCCCGCGCGGAGTTGATGTCGATGGCGGTCAGGGCTTCGGTGGAGTCGATAACAATAGAGCCACCGGACGGCAGACGCACTTCACGCTGGAAAGCGGATTCAATCTGCGATTCGATCTGGTAATGGCTGAACAGCGGAATTTCACCGGTGTACAGTTTGATTTTGCTGCTGAAATCAGGACGACCCAGCGCAGAAATGTGCTGACGCGCCAGCTCCAGCACTTTCGGGTTATCGATGAGGATCTCACCAATATCCTGACGCAGGTAATCACGGAAGGCACGCACAATCACGTTGCTTTCCTGATGGATCAGGAACGGAGCAGGGCGGCTTTCAGCGGCTTTCTGAATGGCTTCCCAGTGCTTCATACGGAAGCTGAGATCCCATTGCAGCGCTTCGGCTGATTTACCCACACCGGCGGTGCGAACAATCAGACCCATGCCGTCCGGCAGTTCAAGACTGGCCAGCGCTTCTTTTAATTCGGTACGATCGTCGCCTTCAATACGACGAGAGATGCCACCCGCGCGCGGGTTGTTCGGCATCAGGACCAGGTAGCTCCCTGCAAGACTGATAAAGGTGGTCAGTGCCGCACCTTTGTTGCCACGCTCTTCTTTGTCGATCTGTACAATAACTTCCTGGCCTTCGCGCAGCACATCTTTGATGTTTGGACGACCGTGGGAGCTGTAATTAGAAGGGAAATATTCGCGGGCAATCTCTTTGAGAGGTAAAAAGCCGTGGCGCTCGGCACCGTAATCTACGAATGCGGCTTCCAGGCTCGGTTCAATACGGGTGATTTTGCCTTTGTAGATGTTCGCTTTTTTCTGTTCATGTCCAGGACTTTCAATATCCAGGTCGTACAGACGCTGCCCATCAACGAGGGCGACACGCAACTCTTCCTGCTGAGTTGCGTTGATTAACATTCTTTTCATCGTAACTTACTCATTATTCTTACATTGACGACTAAGCTACGGGCAGAGTATCGCCTTTCCGGGTGTGAACCGATGGCCTCGTGTCTGTTCACGTCGCCAACCTCACGGTTGTCGTACGCTTAAGAGGCGCAGAGTGTCGGTTGCCTGTATTTCATACGGAAAAACAGCGCAATTATTCGGGGAACAGCCTGGGAAAACTCTCCAGAGAAGATTCCGTCTACCGGTAAGGACTGCAACCCGCAGCCCGCTAACTGCCTGAACGATCAATACGTCTTACGCCATTGCTGCGTGGATGAACGAACGGGCAAAATTGGTGATTCCGTAAAATTCATTGTTATAACAAGCTTGAACACGGAAAGCGTAAACATTATTCCTTGCTAACCCTGTTATAGCAAGATGACTTTTACCATTTATCACCCGGTTACTCACAGTTTTTTCACCGCTGCTTCGAGATTGTTCTAAAAGCCATCAAAAAGCATAACGATGCGCAAACCCTACCGGGTAATCCTAAATATAAGCATAGAAAAATGAGTGGCGCTATTCGGCGTGGCTATTTAGAATCGCCAACCATGAAAACAGAGACTCCAGCCGTAAAAATGGTTGCTATTTCGGCTGACGAAGCCGGGCAACGAATCGACAACTTTTTGCGTACCCAGTTAAAAGGGGTACCGAAGAGCATGATTTACCGCATTCTGCGTAAAGGCGAAGTGCGGGTGAACAAAAAACGCGTCAAACCGGAATACAAACTGATGGATGGCGATGAAATTCGTATCCCGCCGGTACGGGTTGCCGAACGTGATGAAGAAGCCGTGTCGCCCCATCTGCAAAAAGTGGCGGCGCTGAGCGATGTCATTCTTTATGAAGACGATCATATTCTGGTGCTCAACAAGCCGTCCGGCACCGCAGTACATGGTGGCAGCGGCCTGAGCTTTGGCGTGATTGAAGGCCTGCGCGCGCTGCGTCCGGAAGCCCGTTTCCTTGAGCTGGTGCATCGTCTTGACCGCGACACCTCCGGCGTCCTGTTGGTCGCTAAAAAGCGCTCGGCGCTGCGTTCGCTCCATGAACAGTTGCGCGAAAAGGGTATGCAGAAAGATTATCTGGCACTGGTACGAGGCCAGTGGCAGTCGCATGTGAAAGTGGTGCAGGCGCCGCTGCTGAAAAATATTCTGCAAAGCGGCGAACGTATTGTGCGCGTAAGCCAGGAAGGTAAGCCGTCCGAGACGCGCTTCAAAGTGGAAGAGCGCTATGAACATGCCACGCTGGTACGCTGTAGCCCGGTGACGGGCCGTACGCACCAGATCCGCGTCCATACGCAGCACGCCGGGCATCCCATCGCCTTTGATGATCGTTATGGCGATCGCGATTTCGATCGCCAGCTTGCCGGTACCGGTCTGAACCGTCTGTTCCTGCACGCTGCGGCGCTGAAATTTACGCATCCGAATACGGGTGAAGCGATCCGCATCGAAGCGCCGCTGGACGATCAGCTCAAACACTGCCTGCAGGTGTTACGCAACGCGAAGTAACGCCCGACAGGACGAGGGCTTATGGCCTGAGCCATTTATCCAGCGAGGGGTAAACCTCGTCCTGTTGTTGCTGATAAAAAACATGCCCGAGTTCCGGCCAGCTTTTGGTCACTAATCTGTCATCCGCCTGTTGCGACGCCCAGACCTCACGGGCGCGGGCATAGGCATCCTCGACCGCCTGTGGCGGAAATAACTTATCTTTGCCGCCGCTAAAAATCAGCATGGGTTTCGGCGCGGCAATGCTGGCGACATCGGGAATATCGAGATGGGCAGGCATACCGGGATGAAGCATGTAAAAGGCGGACTGCCCGCGCAGCACGTTATTGCCCGGCTGCATCAGGCCGTCATAGGTGCCAAACCAGGAAATTACCGCCGTGGCCGCCACCTTGTCCGACAGGGCAGCCAGCTGCCAGGCGCGGAAACCGCCCATTGAGAAGCCCAGCACGCCAATGCGTTTGCTGTCGACGTTATTAAGCGTGGTGAGAAAATCCACGGTGCGCATATCTTCATAGGCCATTTCACCGGCCAGCGAGCGGCCAAGGTTAAAATAGTTGCTCGCCAGCGCCTGTTGCTGTTCGTACACCAGCGGGCCACGCTCGCCCCAGCCGGTGCTGTCGATGGCGATTACCACATAGCCACGCCTGGCCAGCTCATCGCCGGGAAAACGCCCGCTGAAGAACTTGTCGGCCCACGCCTGCGCGCTGGCGAGCGTTTCGGCATTCCCCCACGGGCGGATGACTTTCTCTTTGCCAATATCAAACTTTGAACCGTGATCGTGCAATAACACCACCGCCGGATGGGGACCCGCTGCTTTGGGGAGCAGCATCAGGGCGTTAATACGGTTGTCGTCGGTGATGTTCAGGGCGATTTTGCGGGCGAGGTAACTGCCACGATCCTCCTCCATCAGCGTCTGCGGCGCAAATGGCTTATGTGAATCCGGCGTCAGCAGGGCGCTGCGCAACAGCTGGCGGGCGTGCTGCTGCCAGCGGGTGAAGTCAGAGAAATGGCTGGACTGCCAGGCGTCGGGATAGGTCATCTGCGCTTTTAACGCCGCCACGTTGCCCGGAAGATTACCTTCGATAATGCCGGTCGGCGGTTTATTTTCCGCCATACCCGAGCCGCTGGTTACAAATAACATCATTGCCAGAAATGCTTTTGCTGAATATTTCATCACCCACCTTTAAATTAAAACGTAGTTTCAAAAAGTCAGGTGATGAATAATAGAGCAATGACAGCGTTAAACCGTGATCCTTAAGGCATTAATATAATAACGGATTACTGTTTTCCCGGCGCAGCATCTGGCACAGGGTTATCAGCGGCAGACCCACCAGCGTATTGGGGTCGCGCCCCTCAAGGCGTTCAAACAGGGTGATGCCAAGGCCCTCGCTTTTGAAGCTGCCAGCACAGTTCAGCGGACGCTCTTTACGCAGGTAATCGCCGATCTCCTGCTCGCTGAGATGGCGAAAATGCACATCGAAAGGCTCACATTCGGTTTGCAGATGACCGGTGGCGGAATTATAAAGCGCAAGGCCGGTATAAAAAGTAACGATACTGCCCCGCGCCTTCATCAACTGGCGGTAAGCATTTTCTTCTGTCAGCGGTTTACCGGTAATTTCACCATCCAGTACGCATACCTGATCGGAACCGATAATAAGGTGCGCAGGATAACGTTCGGCAAGGGACTGCGCTTTCGCCTGCGCCAGCCGCAGCACCAGCTGACGCGGGGTTTCGCCCGCCTTTGGCGTTTCATCGACGCCAGGGGCGGCGCACTCAAAAGGCACGCCAATTTTTTCCAGCAGCGCGCGACGATAAGGCGAAGTGGAAGCGAGCACGAGATTTGACATATTTTTTCCACCTTTTATATAGCGTAACCAGGTCAGGCATTTTAAACTACAGGCCGCAATGTGTGCGAATAATTGGCAAAAGGCAACCGCAGGCTGCCTTTTTCTTTGACTCTATGACATTACAAAGTTAATATGCGCGCCCTATGCAAAAGGTAAAATTACCCCTGACTCTTGATCCGGTCCGTACGGCTCAAAAACGCCTTGATTACGAGGGAATCTATACTCGCGATCAGGCTGAGCGTGTCGCCGAATCCGTAGTTAGTGTGGACAGTGATGTGGAATGCTCCATGTCGTTTGCTATCGACAACCAGCGTCTGGCGGTATTAACCGGCGATGCTAAGGTATCGGTAACGCTCGAATGCCAGCGTTGCGGGAAGCCGTTTCCCCATCAGGTCTACACACAGTATTGTTTTAGCCCGATCGTCAAAGACGAACAGGCCGAAGCACTCCCGGAAGCGTACGAGCCAATTCAGGTCAACGAATTTGGTGAAATCGATCTGCTGGCGCTGGTGGAAGATGAAATTATCCTCACCTTGCCGGTAGTTCCGGTGCATGATTCTGAACACTGTGAAGTGTCCGAGGCGGACATGGTGTTTGGTGAATTGCCTGATGAAGCGCAAAAGCCAAACCCATTTGCCGTATTAGCCAGCTTAAAGCGCAAGTAACAGGTTCTGCCTGTTCTTTCGTGGATAACCGTAATTGAGGAGTAAGGTCCATGGCCGTACAACAAAATAAACCAACCCGTTCCAAACGTGGCATGCGTCGTTCCCATGACGCGCTGACCGCAGTCACCAGCCTGTCTGTAGACAAAACTTCTGGTGAGTCTCACCTGCGTCACCACATGACCGCTGACGGTTTCTACCGTGGTCGCAAGGTAATCACTAAGTAATCACGCTTTTGCGTGATGAAGCTTAGTGAGGATTTCCCCGTGTAAGCGGGGATATACCGCCTTGACACGTCTAACCCTGGCGTTAGATGTCATGGGGGGCGATTTTGGCCCTTCCGTGACGGTGCCTGCAGCATTGCAGGCACTGAATTCTAATTCACAACTCACTCTTCTTTTAGTCGGCGATCCCGACGCAATCACGCCATTACTTGCCAGAGCTGATTTCGAACAACGTTCGCGTCTGCAGATTATCCCTGCGCAGTCAGTTATTGCCAGTGATGCGCGCGCCTCGCAGGCGATACGCAATAGCCGTGGCAGTTCGATGCGCGTTGCGCTGGAGCTGGTAAAAGAAGGGCGCGCCGAGGCCTGCGTGAGCGCAGGGAATACCGGCGCGTTGATGGGGCTGGCTAAACTCCTGCTCAGGCCGATTGACGGCATTGAGCGTCCGGCGCTGATGACGGTATTACCGCATCAGCAGAAGGGCAAAACGGTAGTGCTGGATTTAGGCGCTAACGTGGATTGCGACAGCACGATGCTGATGCAGTTCGCGTTGATGGGTTCGGTGATGGCGGAAGAAGTGCTTGGCATTCCTCATCCCCGCGTGGCATTGCTGAACATTGGCGAAGAAGAGACCAAAGGTCTCGACAGCATTCGCGATGCCGCAGCCTTGTTAAAATCCATCCCGTCGATTAACTATATTGGCTATCTTGAAGCTAACGAATTACTCACCGGCAAAACGGATGTGCTGGTATGTGACGGTTTTACGGGAAACGTCACATTAAAGACTATGGAAGGTGTGGTCAGAATGTTCCTTTCGCTGCTGAAATCGCAGGGCGAGGGGAAAAAACGGTCGTGGTGGCTGATTTTATTAAAGCGTTGGTTACAAAAAAGCCTGAGCAGGCGATTCAGTCACCTCAACCCCGACCAGTATAATGGCGCGTGTCTGTTAGGATTGCGCGGCACGGTGATTAAGAGTCATGGTGCAGCCAATCAGCGAGCGTTTACAGTCGCGATTGAACAGGCAGTGCAGGCGGTGCAGCGACAAGTCCCTTCGCGGATTGCCGCTCGCCTGGAATCTGTGTTACCGGAAAAAGACTGAGCGTACATGCATACGAAGATTATTGGTACCGGCAGCTATCTGCCTGAACAAGTGCGAACCAACGCCGACCTGGAAAAAATGGTGGATACCTCCGACGAGTGGATTGTCACGCGCACGGGTATCCGCGAACGCCGCATTGCCGCGCCTGATGAAACCGTGTCTACCATGGGTTTCGAGGCAGCAAAACGCGCGCTGGAAATGTCAGGTATTGATAAGAATGAAATTGGCCTGATCATCGTGGCAACGACATCAGCGACGCACGCCTTTCCGAGCGCGGCCTGCCAGGTGCAGAGCATGCTGGAAATTAAAGGCTGTCCGGCCTTTGACGTCGCCGCAGCCTGTGCCGGTTTCACCTATGCCCTGAGCATTGCCGATCAGTACGTAAAATCCGGCGCCGTGAAATATGCGCTGGTGATCGGTTCTGACGTGCTGGCCCGCACCTGCGATCCGGCGGATCGTGGCACCATTATTATTTTTGGCGATGGCGCGGGTGCCGTGCTGCTCGGCGCGTCTGAAGAGCAGGGCATTATCTCCACCCATCTGCACGCTGACGGCAGCTACGGTGAATTACTGACGTTGCCGAACATTGATCGCGTGACGCCGGACAACCCGACTTATCTGACGATGGCCGGTAACGAAGTCTTTAAAGTGGCCGTGACGGAACTGGCGCACATCGTCGAAGAAACCCTGGCGGCGAATAACCTCGACCGCAGTGAACTCGACTGGCTGGTGCCGCACCAGGCTAACCTGCGTATTATCAGCGCGACGGCCAGAAAACTGGGCATGTCGATGGATAACGTTGTCGTGACCCTGGATCGTCATGGCAATACCTCTGCGGCTTCGGTGCCATGCGCCTTAGACGAAGCCGTCCGGGACGGACGCATCAAGCCGGGGCAGCTGGTGCTGCTTGAAGCCTTCGGCGGCGGGTTCACCTGGGGTTCCGCACTGGTTCGTTTCTAAAATTTAAGGATAAAAACATGACGCAATTTGCATTTGTGTTCCCGGGACAGGGCTCTCAGGCCGTTGGCATGCTCGCTGAACTGGCTGCCGACTATCCGGTGATTGAAGAAACTTTCCGCGAAGCGACAGCGGTGCTGGGCTATGATCTGTGGGCGCTGGCTCAACAGGGCCCGGCAGAAGAACTGAATAAAACCTGGCAGACGCAGCCTGCGCTGCTGACGGCTTCCGTGGCGCTGTGGCGCGTATGGCAGCAGGCGGGCGGTAAAACCCCTGCCATGATGGCAGGCCACAGTCTGGGTGAATACTCTGCGCTGGTGTGCGCGGGCGTTATTGATTTCGCTGATGCGGTTCGCCTGGTCGAGCTGCGCGGTAAATTTATGCAGGAAGCCGTGCCTGCGGGTACGGGCGGCATGTCCGCTATTATTGGCCTGGACGATGCAGCCATCGCTAAAGCCTGCGAAGAATCTGCCGAAGGGCAGGTGGTTTCACCGGTGAACTTTAACTCGCCGGGCCAGGTGGTGATCGCCGGTCATAAAGAAGCGGTTGAACGTGCAGGCGCAGCCTGTAAAGCGGCGGGCGCAAAACGCGCGCTGCCGTTGCCGGTCAGCGTACCGTCACACTGCGCGCTGATGAAGCCTGCGGCAGAGAAGCTGGCGGCAGAGCTTGAGAAAATCACCTTTAACACCCCGTCAGTTCCGGTTGTGAACAACGTGGATGTGAAATGTGAAACCACGCCTGCGGCCATCCGTGATGCCCTGGTTCGCCAGCTGTACAGTCCGGTACAATGGACGAAGAGCGTTGAATTCATGGCTGCGCAGGGCGTGGAGCACCTGTATGAAGTCGGTCCTGGTAAAGTACTGACCGGCCTGACCAAACGTATTGTTGACACCCTGACAGCGTCGGCCATTAACGAGCCGGCGGCGATGTCAGCGGCGCTTGAGCAATAACAGAGGAAAACCAAAACCATGAGTTTTGAAGGAAAAGTTGCACTGGTTACCGGTGCAAGCCGTGGCATTGGCCGCGCAATCGCTGAAACGCTGGTCGCCCGCGGCGCGAAAGTTGTCGGTACGGCAACCAGCGAAAGTGGCGCACAGGCGATCAGTGATTATTTAGGTGCTAACGGTAAAGGTCTGATGTTAAACGTGACCGATCCGGCATCTATTGAATCTGTACTGGAAAATATTCGCGCGGAGTTTGGCGAAGTGGACATCCTGGTCAATAATGCCGGGATCACTCGCGACAACCTGTTAATGCGTATGAAAGATGATGAGTGGATCGATATTCTCGAAACCAACCTTTCATCTGTTTTCCGTCTGTCAAAAGCGGTAATGCGCGCTATGATGAAAAAACGTCATGGGCGGATTATCACTATCGGTTCTGTGGTCGGTACCATGGGAAATGCAGGTCAGGCCAACTACGCTGCGGCGAAAGCGGGTCTGATTGGCTTTAGTAAATCGCTGGCGCGTGAAATCGCGTCCCGCGGTATTACGGTAAACGTTGTTGCTCCGGGCTTTATTGAAACGGACATGACGCGTGCGCTCTCTGACGAACAGCGTGCGGGTATTCTGGCGCAGGTTCCTGCGGGTCGCCTCGGTGGCGCTCAGGAAATCGCCAATGCGGTTGCATTTTTAGCTTCAGACGAGGCGAGTTACATCACGGGTGAAACTTTGCACGTCAACGGCGGGATGTATATGGTTTAACCACGTTATTTCCTAAAACACATTTAGGGAATAATTTTATTTGCGTTATCAGGCCAAAAGGCCTCAAAATAGCGTAAAATCGTGGTAAGAACTGCCGGGATTTAGTTGCAAATTTTTCAACATTTTATACACTACGAAAACCATCGCGAAAGCGAGTTTTGATAGGAAATTTAAGAGTATGAGCACTATCGAAGAACGCGTTAAGAAGATTATCGGCGAGCAGCTGGGCGTTAAGCAGGAAGAAGTGACCAACAATGCATCTTTTGTTGATGACCTGGGCGCAGATTCTCTTGACACCGTTGAGCTGGTAATGGCTTTGGAAGAAGAGTTTGATACTGAGATTCCGGACGAAGAAGCTGAGAAAATCACTACTGTTCAGGCTGCCATTGATTACATCAACGGTCACCAGGCGTAAGTGAACATCTCCAGGCGGTCATTCGACCGCCTGAGTTTTATCTTTTAGTCCCACAAAATCTTTTTTTCCCTCCCTGGAGGACAAGCGTGTCTAAGCGTCGTGTAGTTGTGACCGGACTCGGCATGTTGTCTCCTGTCGGCAATACCGTAGAGTCCACCTGGAAATCTCTCCTTGCCGGTCAGAGTGGCATCAGCCTGATCGACCATTTCGATACTACCGCCTATGCAACGAAATTTGCTGGCTTAGTAAAGGACTTTAACTGTGAAGACATTATCTCGCGCAAAGAACAGCGCAAGATGGATGCCTTCATTCAATATGGAATTGTTGCGGGCTGGCAGGCCATGCAGGATTCTGGCCTGGAAGTCACTCCGGAGAACGCAGGGCGCATTGGCGCGGCGATTGGCTCCGGTATTGGCGGTCTTGGCTTAATCGAAGAGAACCACACTTCCCTGGTGAATGGTGGTCCACGCAAAATCAGCCCGTTCTTCGTGCCGTCAACGATTGTGAACATGGTGGCCGGTCATCTGACCATCATGCTTGGCCTGCAGGGTCCGAGCATCTCCATCGCCACGGCCTGTACCTCTGGCGTGCATAACATCGGTCATGCGGCGCGTATCATTGCTTATGGCGATGCTGACGTGATGCTGGCAGGTGGCGCTGAGAAAGCCAGTACGCCGCTGGGCGTGGGTGGTTTTGGTGCAGCACGTGCGCTGTCGACGCGTAACGATAACCCGCAAGCGGCAAGCCGTCCGTGGGATAAAGAGCGCGATGGTTTTGTGCTGGGTGACGGCGCAGGCATTATTGTGCTGGAAGAGTACGAGCACGCGAAAAAACGCGGCGCGAAAATTTATGCGGAACTGGTGGGCTTTGGTATGAGCAGCGATGCTTACCATATGACCTCACCGCCGGAAAACGGCGCAGGCGCCGCGCTGGCGATGGCCAATGCGCTGCGTGACGCGCAGCTCGATCCGGCTAAAATCGGTTACGTCAACGCGCACGGCACCTCGACGCCGGCCGGCGACAAAGCGGAAACTCAGGCCGTTAAATCGATCTTTGGCGAGTCAGCCCGTACCCTGATGGTCAGCTCGACTAAATCGATGACCGGACACCTGTTAGGTGCCGCAGGGGCAGTAGAGTCCATCTACTCCATCCTTGCGCTGCGCGATCAGGCGATCCCGCCAACCATCAACCTGGATAACCCGGATGAAGGTTGCGACCTGGATTACGTGCCACACACTGCGCGTCAGGTCTCTGGTCTTGAGTACACGCTGTGTAACTCCTTCGGCTTTGGTGGTACTAACGGCTCGTTGATCTTTAAACGCGTCTGATCCCCGTAGCCTGAAAAGGCCCGCTCTGCGGGCCTTTGTTATTTCCATTTCAGCTTTCTCCGCTTGTCCTTCTTCTTTCATCCTGCCAGACTGGCGTGCCATGCAAACAGGAGCCGCTATGTTCTTGATAAATGGACGTGAACAAGACTCGCTTGCCGCGAACGACCGCGCTATCCAGTTTGGCGACGGCTGCTTTACCACAGCCCGGATCCGCCAGGCTGAAGTCCAGCTATTACCGGCCCATATTCGTCGTCTGCGTGAAGCCTGTGAGCGGCTGATGCTGCCATTTACTGACTGGCAGGTGCTGGAAGCCGAGATGCGCCATCTGGCGCACGGCCATCAACAGGGCGTACTGAAGGTTATTCTTACGCGCGGCGCGGGCGGACGCGGATATAGCGCTGCCGCCTGTCATGCGCCGACGCGCCTGCTGTCCGTTTGCCCCCTGCCTGCACACTATGATCGCTGGCGGGAGGAGGGCATCAGGCTCGCCTTAAGCCCGGTGCGTCTCGGGCGCAATCCTCATCTGGCGGGTATCAAACATCTCAACCGGCTGGAGCAGGTGTTGATCCGTACTCATCTTGAGCAGACGACAGCCGACGAAGCGCTGGTTCTTGACAGCGACGGGTTCATTACGGAATGCTGTGCCGCGAATCTGTTCTGGCGAAAAGGCAATGACGTCTTTACCCCGAATCTGGATCACGCAGGCGTGAACGGTATTATGCGCCAGCACTGTATTGCGCAGCTGGCGGCGTCACCCTTTCGTGTGGCGGAAGTCCATGCGGCAGAAGAAGCTCTGGCAGACGCCGACGAAGTGCTCATCTGTAATGCGTTAATGCCGGTTATTGCGGTTCGTGCATATGGCGAACGGACGTGGACGTCACGTACGCTGTATCAATTTTTAGCCCCACTTTGTGAGCATTCGATTTCGTCATGAAGAAACTGTTTCGGTTCGTGCTGATCCTCGCGGTGATCCTGGTTATCGCTGCGGGTGCGGGTCTGTGGAAAGTCCGCCAGATGGCGAACAGCCCGATCCTTATAAAAGAAGAGACTATTTTCACCCTGAAAGCGGGCACGGGCCGCATCGCCCTTGGCGATCAGCTGCATGCTGAGAAGATCATTAATCGCCCGCGCGTCTTTCAGTGGTTATTACGCGTAGAGCCGGATCTGTCGCACTTCAAGGCCGGGACCTATCGCCTGACGCCGAAAATGACCGTGCGCGACATGCTGTTGCTGCTGGAAAGCGGCAAAGAAGCGCAGTTCCCGCTGCGTCTGGTGGAAGGCATGCGCCTGAGCGATTATCTTCGCCAGCTGCGTAACGCGCCCTATATCAGGCACACGCTGAAGGATGACAGTTATCAGACCGTCGCCGCTGCGCTCAAGTTCGACAACCCGGAATGGGTGGAAGGCTGGTTCTGGCCGGACACCTGGATGTATACCGCCAATACCACGGATATTGCGTTGCTGAAACGCGCGCATCAGAAAATGGTGGCGGCAGTGGACAGCGCCTGGGAAGGGCGGATGGAAGGACTGCCCTACGCGGATAAAAATCAGCTGGTCACCATGGCGTCCATCATTGAAAAAGAAACAGCGGTCGCCAGCGAGCGGGACCGCGTCGCCTCGGTGTTTATCAACCGCCTGCGCATTGGCATGCGTCTGCAAACCGATCCGACGGTGATTTACGGCATGGGTGAAAAATATAACGGTAAACTGTCGCGCAGCGATCTTGAGACGCCAACCGCGTACAATACCTATACCATCACCGGATTGCCGCCTGGCCCCATCGCCACGCCAGGCGAAGCCTCATTGAAGGCCGCCGCGCATCCGGCCAAAACGCCGTATCTCTATTTTGTGGCTGACGGTAAGGGAGGGCATACCTTCAACACCAATCTCGCCAGCCATAACCGGTCAGTGCAGGACTATCTGAAAGTATTAAAGGAAAAAAATGGGCAGTAAATACATCGTTATTGAAGGTCTCGAAGGTGCAGGGAAAACCACGGCGCGCAACGTCGTGGTGGAAACCCTGGAAGAACTCGGCATCGGCGAGATGATCTTCACCCGCGAGCCGGGCGGCACCCAGCTGGCCGAAAAACTGCGCAGTCTGGTGCTGGACATTAAATCGGTTGGCGATGAAGTCATTAACGATAAAGCCGAAGTGCTGATGTTTTACGCCGCCAGGGTGCAGCTGGTGGAAACGGTGATCAAACCGGCGTTGGATCGTGGCTGCTGGGTGATCGGCGACCGTCACGATCTCTCCACCCAGGCCTATCAGGGCGGCGGACGGGGCATTGATAACGCGATGCTCGCCACGCTGCGTGACGCGGTGCTGGGGAGTTTCCGCCCGGATTTAACGCTGTATCTCGACGTCACGCCGGAAGTGGGCCTGAAACGCGCCCGCGCCCGCGGTGAACTGGATCGCATTGAGCAGGAGTCGCTGGATTTCTTTAACCGTACCCGTGCGCGCTACCTTGAGCTGGCGGCGCAGGACGCGAGCATCAAAACCATCGATGCTACCCAATCCCTTGAGGATGTGATCCGCGATATCCGCCACACCGTGACCAGCTGGGTGCGGGAGCAGGGCGCATGAAATGGTATCCATGGCTACGCCCGGACTTTGAGCAACTGATTGCCAGCTATCAGGCCGGACGCGGACACCATGCGTTATTGATCCACGCGCTGCCCGGCATGGGGGAGGATGCGCTGATCTACGCCATCACCCGCTATCTGATGTGCCAGCAACCGGTGGAGCACAAAAGCTGCGGCCAGTGTCGCGGCTGTCAGTTAATGCAGGCGGGCACCCACCCGGACTATTACGCCCTGACGCCGGAAAAAGGCAAAGCGTCGCTGGGTATTGATGCGGTGCGCGATGTCAGTGAAAAGCTCTATGAGCACGCCCGGCTGGGCGGCGCGAAAGTGGTGTGGCTCAGCGACGCGGCGCTGCTCACCGATGCGGCCGCTAACGCTCTGCTGAAAACGCTCGAAGAGCCACCGGCGAACACCTGGTTTTTCCTCGCCTGCCGCGAACCTGCGCGCCTGCTCGCCACCCTGCGCAGCCGCTGCCGTATTCATCATTTATCCCCGCCGTCAGAAAGCTACGCCAGCGCCTGGCTGGCGCGGGAAACCACCGCCAGCCCTGAGGCCAGCCTTGCGGCGCTGCGGTTATGCGGCGGTGCGCCGGGTGCGGCAGCGCAACTGTTACAGACTGACAGCGCCGCCCAGCGGCAGACGCTCTGTAATGCGGTAAATGCCGCGCTGGACAGCGCCGACTGGCTCTCTCTGCTGGGCGTGCTCAATCACGATCAGGTGGCGGAGCGCCTGCACTGGCTGGCCTCGCTACTGATGGACGCGCTGAAAATGCAGCAGGGCGCGACCTTGCTGACTAACGTCGACGCGCAGCCGTTAGTTCACCGTCTGGCGCAGCATCTGCCGACGGCGCGCCTGCAGGCGATCATCACGGCGGTATTTCAGTGTCGCGGGCAGTTGCTGGACGTCACCGGCATAAATCGCGAACTGCTGTTAACCGATCTACTCTTATGCTGGGAGCACTACCTGCAACCGGGCACTGTGCTTCCTGTATCCCACTTGTGAAAGAGATCTTATGTTTTTAGTTGACTCACATTGCCATCTTGATGGCCTGGATTATCAATCCCTGCATAAAGACGTTGATGATGTGCTGGCGAAAGCCGCCGCGCGCGACGTGAAATTTTGTCTGGCGGTCGCCACCACGCTGCCGGGTTACCGTGCAATGCGTGATCTGGTGGGCGAGCGCGATAACGTGGTCTTCTCCTGCGGCGTGCATCCGCTGAATCAGGACGAGGCTTATGAAGTGGAAACCCTGCGTCAGTGGGCGGCGGAGGAGGGCGTGGTGGCGATGGGCGAGACGGGTCTCGACTATTTCTACACCCCGGAAACCAAAGCGCAGCAGCAGGAATCTTTCCGTAACCACATCCGTATTGGCCGCGAGCTGAACAAGCCGGTGATCGTCCATACGCGCGATGCCCGCGAAGATACGCTGGCTATTCTGCGCGAAGAAAAGGTGACGGATTGCGGGGGTGTACTACACTGCTTCACTGAAGACAAAGAAACAGCCGGTAAATTGTTGGACATGGGCTTCTATATCTCATTTTCCGGGATTGTCACTTTCCGTAACGCGGAGCAGCTCAGAGATGCCGCGCGTTACATACCGCTCGACAGGCTGCTGGTGGAAACGGATTCGCCGTATCTGGCCCCGGTCCCCCATCGTGGTAAAGAAAACCAGCCTGCGATGACCCGCGATGTCGCGGAGTACATGGCGGTACTGAAAGGTGTTCCGGTTGAAGAACTGGCGCAACAAACGACACAAAACTTTGCCAGACTCTTCCATATCGACCCTGCCCGCCTGCAATTTTCCTGATCGCACAGTTTTTTTAAAGCTCGTAATTAATAGGCTTTGCGAGTAAAGTTCACCGCCTCAAACGGGGCGGTGACACTCTTTTTTGACACATTCAGACAAGACTTTTGTAAAATAATGCAAGTTTTAAGAACGGTCCTGGCTGAAACGTGATAGCCGTCAAACAATATTGCGCTGATTTATTTTACTCTGCGTAATAAATAAAGGGCGCTTAGATGTCCCGTCCAGGGCGCGGTTCTCCCCCCGCGCCAATGCGTGAAAACGTAAAAAAAAGCACAAATACTCAGGAGCACTCTCAATTATGTTTAAGAATGCATTTGCTAACCTGCAGAAGGTCGGTAAATCACTGATGCTGCCAGTATCCGTACTGCCTATCGCAGGTATCCTGCTGGGCGTCGGTTCGGCAAACTTCAGCTGGCTGCCAGAAGTTGTTTCCCATGTGATGGCTGAAGCGGGCGGTTCCGTTTTTGCTAACATGCCGCTGATCTTCGCTATCGGTGTTGCGCTGGGCTTCACCAATAACGACGGCGTTTCTGCGCTGGCCTCTGTGGTCGCTTACGGCATCATGGTGAAAACCATGGCGGTGGTAGCACCGCTGGTGCTGCATTTACCTGCTGAAGAAATCGCGGCTAAACACCTGGCGGATACCGGTGTTCTGGGCGGGATCATCTCCGGTGCGATAGCGGCCTACATGTTTAACCGCTTCTACCGTATCAAGCTCCCTGAATATCTGGGCTTCTTTGCGGGCAAGCGCTTCGTGCCGATCATCTCTGGTCTGGCTGCGATTGTGATGGGCATCGTGCTGTCCTTCATCTGGCCGCCAATCGGTACCGCTATTCAGACCTTCTCTCAGTGGGCTGCTTATCAGAACCCGGTCGTGGCGTTCGGTATCTACGGCTTCATTGAGCGCTGCCTGGTGCCGTTCGGTCTGCACCACATCTGGAACGTTCCTTTCCAGATGCAGATTGGTGAATACACCAACGCCGCAGGTCAGGTATTCCACGGTGACATCCCGCGCTACATGGCAGGCGACCCGACTGCGGGTAAACTGTCCGGCGGCTTCCTGTTCAAAATGTACGGTCTGCCGGCTGCGGCAATCGCGATCTGGCACTCAGCGAAACCTGAGAACCGCGCGAAAGTGGGCGGTATCATGATCTCCGCTGCGCTGACCTCGTTCCTGACCGGTATCACCGAGCCAATCGAATTCTCCTTCATGTTCGTGGCGCCGGTTCTGTACGCAATCCATGCGGTACTGGCTGGTCTGGCCTTCCCGATCTGTATCCTGCTGGGTATGCGTGACGGTACGTCCTTCTCCCACGGTCTGATTGACTTCGTGGTGCTGAGCGGCAACGGCAGCAACCTGTGGCTGTTCCCGGTTGTGGGTCTGTGCTACGCGGCGGTGTACTACACCGTGTTCCGTGTGCTGATTAAAGCGCTGGATCTGAAAACCCCGGGTCGTGAAGACGCAACCGAAGACGCAAAAGCGACCGGCACCAGCGAAATGGCTCCGGCTCTGGTATCGGCTTTCGGCGGTAAAGATAACATCACTAACCTGGATGCCTGCATTACACGTCTGCGTGTAAGCGTGGCTGACGTTGCTAAAGTGGATCAGGCTGGCCTGAAGAAACTGGGCGCGGCAGGTGTGGTGGTTGCAGGTTCCGGCGTTCAGGCAATTTTCGGTACCAAATCCGATAACCTGAAAACCGAGATGGATGAATACATCCGCAACCACTAAGAAATAGTCTGGGGAGACTGAGGGAGCCGAATGGCTCCCTTTTTTACGTCTGGTGAATGTGAAGCCGGGTGGCGCTTCGCTGACGCTGGCCTGGGGACTGGGATTGTGCCGGGTGGCGCTTCGCTTACGCCGGCCTACATACCGGGACCGGCCTACATTTATGGGGTTTGGTTACTGTAGGCCCGGCAAGCTTGCGCCGCCGGGCAAGTCATTTACGCGGAGTATCAGAAGCTGTAGTTCGCGCTAACCGAGAAGTTACGCGGCTCGCCGAACACATAGGTGCGGCTGTTGACGTTGGTTTCGTAGGTTTTATCGAACAGGTTATCCAGATTCGCCTGCACCGAAAGCGCTTTGGTCACGTGATAACGGGCGAACAGATCCACCAGCGCGTAGCTGCCTTGTTCTGAACGCAGCGTGCCGCTGGCAACAGGTACATCAGCCCATGTGTGGTTCTGCCAGTTCACGCCACCGCCGACCGTCAGGTCCGGCAGCATCGGCAGGCGATAGCTGGTGAACATTTTCACCGACGTGCGCGGCAGATCTGAGTTTACCGCGACACCTTCGCTGTCTTCCGCCACATAACGCGTTGCGCCGAAGGACATCTGCCAGTTGTCCGTCAGTGCGCCGTTCACTTCAAATTCAACGCCGCGACTGACGGTACCATTCGCTTCACGATATGCGGTTTCCCCGTTGCTGCCGGGAACCACGCCGCCTGTGGACTGCGCCAGATGATCCTGCTCAATGCGGAATACCGCCAGCGAAGTCGTCAGGCGGCTGTTCATCCAGTCGGCTTTCACACCCGCTTCGTAGTTATTACCGGTGATCGGCGACAGGTATTTACCCTGACTATCACGTTGCGTCTGCGGCTGGAAAATCGAGGTATAGCTGGCATAGGTGGACCAGGTATCGTTGATGTCAAACACCACGCCCGCATACGGCGAAGTATTGTTCTTCTCCAGATCCTGGGTCAGGGTATGCAGCGTGTAATTGGTATAGCGCGCGCCCAGAATGAGGTGCAGCGGATCCGCCAGCGAAATGCGGGTCGCCATATACGCGGACTTCTGACGCACCGTATCTTCCTGCGCGAGGCTTAACGGCGACCAGTCGGTTTCCGGGAAGTTACCGGAATAATCGCTGTAGTTGCCTAACTGCGTATCGCCGATGTTTTCCCACGAGCTGTAATAGATATTGTGCTGTTTAGTGTAATTGGTGCCCACCATCAGCTCATGCTGACGACCAAAGAGTTCGTAATTGCCGTTAGCAAAAGTATCGATGGCATCCACTTTACGCTTGCCGGTGTTGTAGCCGGTGCCGCCAACAAAGGGATAGGACGCGCCATACGGGCTGACCATCAGGCCGGTGGTTTTATCAACCTGGCCGTCCAGATACAGCGCCTTGCTGTCGAGCTCAGTTTCGGTATGCGTACCGTTTACCGTAAGCTGCCAGTTATCGCCCAGCTTTTGCTTCAGAGTGACAAAAGTACGCTGCGTTTCGGTATCGCTGTAGGCCCAGTCAGGCGCCGTGCTGTCGCTGCGATCGGCCTTGATTTTACTGCCGTCGGTATACCAGCGCGGCAGGCCGCCCCATGTCTGATGGTCAGTGTTGTTTTCCTGATAATCGTAACCCACGGAGAACGCCGTGGCGTCAGTGAGATCGGCATCCAGCACGCCGTAGAAGAATTTTTTCTTCTGACCATAATGATCCAGCCAGCTGTCCTTATCCTGATAGCCCGCCACCATACGACCACGGATGTTACCGTTTTCGGTCAGCGGGGTGGAGAGATCCGCCACGTAACGTTGCTTGTTCCAGCTGCCGTACTCTGCGCTGACATTGGTGGTGAATTCACGGCTGTCAGCGTGCTTACGCACCATATTAATCGCCGCAGAAGGGTTGCCGGAACCGGTCGTCAGACCATTCGCGCCGCGCACCACTTCAATACGCTCATACATGGCGGTATCCGACATCGCATCGCCCAGGTTCCAGCGGGATTCAAACAGCGTCGGAATGCCATCGACCATATAGTTGTCGATCAGAAAACCGCGGGAATAGAAGGTGCTGCGATCGGAATCCGCCACGCTCTCAGAAATACCGATGGTATTTTTCAGCACGTCACCCAGCGACTCCAGCTTCTGATCTTTCATCCGCTGTTCGCTGACCAGCGTCACCGACTGCGGAATATCACGCTGAACCAGCAGCATTTTGGTGCCGGAGGTGGTGGTTTTAACGCTGTAATCTTCACTTTCTGTGGCTGCCGTCGTGCCTGAGGACGAACCATCGACAACCAGCGTATCTTCCGGCGCTGCCGTGGTGGCCGCAAAGCCCGCCGCTGGCGTCAGTGCAAAAGCAATACAAACCGCCAGCAGTGACGGATGAGTGGCAGGCGGACGTTGTCCGTCCCTGGCGTGAACGGTGAAAGACATCATTAACCCTTCTGAGTGTTGGTCATAAAGCACCCCGTCAATACGTTGTCGGCGCGGTGCAGGATAGTTAATTATTCAGTTATGAAACGCGCATGGAAATGCAAATGCGAAATATACGCATTACAGTTCACCCTGTAAACAGATGTAATATTTATTAATGAAACCCGGTTTTACTCAGCACGATGAACAGGGGGATGACATAAGCTTTCGGCAGGGTAAGAAAATGAGGTTTATAGTTGAAACATCAGGAGATTGTCACTCATACTCTCTGGCAATATTATGCAGTCATAAAGAAGGAAGACGACATGGCAGAAGAAACTATTTTCAGTAAAATTATTCGTCGCGAAATTCCGTCGGATATTGTCTGGCAGGATGAGCTGGTCACCGCGTTCCGCGACATTTCCCCACAGGCTCCTGTACACATTTTGATTGTGCCGAATATTCTGATCCCGACCATTAACGACGCCACCGAAGCCCATGAGCAAGCGCTGGGCCGCATGATGACCGTCGCGGCGAAAATCGCAAAGCAGGAAGGCATTGCCGAGGACGGTTACCGCCTGATCATGAACTGCAATCGTCATGGCGGCCAGGAGGTCTATCATATTCACCTGCATCTGATTGGGGGCCGCGCCCTTGGTCCTATGCTGTCTCATAAAGGCCTTTAAGATGACAAGAGGGCGTACTGCCGTATTAGTGGCGGCGATCCTGCTTGCCGGATGCAGCGCAAAACCGGCGATCCCGGTCAGCGATGAGCAAACGCTGGTAATGGAATCAACCGTACTGGCGGCGGGGATCTCCGCCGAAAAACCGGAATTATCCCGCTCGGAAATTCAGTCTTCTGCGTCCTCAACTCTCTACAATGAAAGAAACGTGCCGGTAACGGTTAACTATCGTTTTTACTGGTATGACGCCAGAGGCCTTGAAATGCATCCGCTGGAAGCGCCGCGAACCGTCACTGTGCCTGCACACGCATCGGTGACGCTTTATGGCAGCGCCAACTACCTGGGCGCACATAAAGTGCGGCTCTATCTCTATTTATAAGGGGTGATTTGAATGAGAATGATGGGACGTTACGCCCTGCTTGCCACACTGGCATTGATCCTGACCGGCTGTCAGATTAATCAGGAACAACCCGCGCCGGTCGACCAGGCGACGCCGGTACCGGAACAACCGACCACGCCGCAGCAACCGCTGCCGACCGTGCCGTCAGTACCGACCATCCCGTCACAGCCAGGGCCGATTGAGCATCAGGACGAAACCGTGCAGCCGACGCCGCGCGTACGTCACTACGACTGGTCCGGCGCGATTTCGCCGATGGTCAGCAAAATGCTTCAGGCGAGCGGCGCGGCAGGCGGCAGCGTGCTGCTGGTGGACAGCGTCAATAACCGCACCAACGGCTCGCTGAATACCGGCGAAGGCACCGATGCGCTGCGCAATGCGCTGGCGAACAATGGTAAATTCACGCTGGTATCCGCGCAGCAGCTGGGCGTCGCCAAACAGCAATTGGGGTTATCCCCGCAGGACAGTCTCGGCACCCGCAGCAAAGCCATCGGCATCGCCCGTAACGTTGGCGCGCAGTATGTACTCTATTCCAGCGCCAGCGGCAACGTTAACGCCCCGACCCTGCAAATGCAGCTGATGCTGGTACAGACTGGCGAGATCGTCTGGTCAGGTAAAGGCAGCGTTGCACAACAATAAACCTGAGCGTGACGCTATTCTGTCACGCTATTTTCCGCAGTTTACGCCCGCCGCAGATCAGACAACGTCCGGTCTGTCTGGCGGGAGTATCATTATTGAACGCGGGCAGCAGCGTCTGGTGCTCCGTTTCCGTCACACCGCCACCGCCGCCGCGCCTTTTCTGCGTCAGTATCATGTCCTGAAACGTCTCCCTGTCTCGCTGGCGCCACAGCCGCTGCGTTACGGCGAAGGCTGGATGGCTGTCGATTTTCTGCGCGGTGAGGTAAAAACTGCGCTACCGGCTACCGATGCGCTGGCAGAGGTGTTGTATCATCTGCACCAGCAGCCCTGTTTTGGCTGGCGCATCACGCTGTTGCCGCTGCTTGAAGGCTACTGGCAACAGGCCGCGCCTGCACGACGCACGCCGTTCTGGTTGCGGCAGCTGAAAAGGCTGCGCAAACAGAGGGAGCCGCGCGTGCTGCGTCTGGCGCCGCTGCATATGGATGTCCACGCGGGCAATCTGGTGCACAGTGCGCAGGGGCTGCGTCTGATCGACTGGGAGTACGCGGGAGATGGCGATATTGCCCTTGAGCTGGCCTCGGTGTGGATGGATGACGCCGCGCGACAGGGGCTGGTGGAGGATTATGCCCGCCGTGCCAGCATCGATCCCATCATGTTACAGCGGCAGGTGCGGCGCTGGCGGCCCTGGGTGATGATGCTGATGGCGGGCTGGTACGAGTACCGCTGGCAACAGACGGGCGAACAACAATTTATAACGCTGGCCGATGAAATATGGCGCCAGTTGCAGACTAAAGGATAAGAGAGGTCAGTGTGGGTCCGGTAATGTTAGATGTTGAAGGCTATGAGCTGGATGCCGAAGAGCGCGAAATTCTGGCGCATCCGCTGGTTGGCGGTTTGATCCTGTTTACCCGCAATTATCACGATCCCGCCCAGCTGCGCGAACTGGTGCGCCAGATCCGCGAGGCGTCCCATCACCGGCTGGTGGTGGCGGTGGATCAGGAAGGCGGGCGCGTTCAGCGCTTCAAAGAAGGCTTTACCCGACTGCCCGCGGCACAGTCCTTCGCCGCGCTGCTGGGAACAACCGAGGGCGGCAGGCTGGCGGAAGAGGCTGGCTGGCTGATGGCAAGCGAGATGATCGCCATGGACATCGACATCAGCTTTGCGCCGGTGCTGGATGTGGGACATATCAGCGCGGCCATTGGCGAACGCTCGTACCATGCCGATCCGGCGACCGCGCTGGCAATGGCGACCCGTTTTATCGACGGTATGCACAGCGCCGGAATGAAAACCACCGGCAAGCATTTTCCGGGACATGGCGCGGTAAGCGCAGATTCCCACAAAGAGACGCCGCGCGATCCCCGTGATGAAGCGGAGATCCGCGCCAAAGACATGTCCGTTTTCCGCTCGCTGATTACGGATAACAAGCTTGACGCCATCATGCCGGCGCATGTGATTTACAGCGATGCGGATCCGCGTCCGGCAAGCGGTTCACCCTACTGGCTGAAAACCGTGCTGCGCGGCGAGCTGGGCTTTAACGGCGTGATCTTCTCCGACGACCTGTCGATGGAAGGGGCGGCGATTATGGGCAGCTATGCGGAGCGCGGGCAGGCGTCGCTGGATGCCGGCTGCGATATGATCCTGGTTTGTAATAATCGTAAAGGCGCGGTCAGTGTTCTGGATAACCTGTCGCCGATCAAAGCAGAACGTGTTACAGAGTTGTATCATAAAGGTTCATTTACGCGTCAGGAATTGATGTCATCCGCGAAGTGGAAAACGGTCAGCGCCGCGCTGGAGCAGCTGCACGAACGCTGGCAGGAACATAAAACGGCGCATTAATCCATCGGTGCGTTGCAGTGTGGTGAGGGCACAATGATCATCTATTTACACGGTTTTGACTCGAACAGTCCGGGTAATCACGAGAAAGTGTTGCAGCTTCAGTTTATCGATCCGGATGTGCGGCTGCTGAGCTACAGCACCCGCCATCCGCGGCATGATATGCAGCACCTGCTGAAAGAAGTGGATAAAATGTTGCAGCTTAATGTCGATGAGCGTCCGCTGATCTGCGGCGTCGGGCTGGGCGGTTTCTGGGCCGAGCGTATCGGCTTTCTGTGCGATATCCGGCAGGTAATGTTTAACCCGAATCTGTGGCCGCAGGAGAATATGGAAGGCAAAATCGACCGTCCTGAAGAGTACGCCGATATTGCCACCAAATGCGTGACTAATTTTCGCGAAAAAAACCGCGACCGCTGTCTGGCGATCCTGTCCCGCCGGGACGAGGCGCTCGACAGCCAGCGTTCGGCGGCATTGCTGCAACCTTTTTACGAAATCGTCTGGGATGAAGAGCAGACGCATAAGTTTAAGAATATCTCCCCGCATTTGCAGCGCATCAAAGCCTTTAAAACCCTCGGTTAATCCGGCGTACATTCTTAAAAGTCAGCTTAATCGCTGACTTTTTTTTCCTTTACTGCGGATCACGCTTATCTTTTAAGCAGCAAAACTTGATGTACATCAATTTTGGTATGACCAATGCACCGAACATGCTATTCTCGTTACCGGTAAGGCGTTTTCCTGCTGGTAACTTGTTGTTAACTAAAACTTATTTCTATAACTTTTACTTAACAATTGGTTAATAATTTTAAGGGGGTCACCTTGACTACACCATTGAAAAAGATCGTGATTGTGGGCGGGGGTGCAGGCGGCCTTGAGCTGGCCACTCAACTGGGCAAAAAGCTCGGACGCGGTAAAAAAGCGAAAATCACGCTCATCGACCGTAACCACAGCCACCTGTGGAAGCCGCTGCTGCACGAAGTGGCGACCGGCTCGCTGGATGAAGGCGTGGATGCGCTGAGCTACCTGGCGCACGCGCGTAACCATCATTTCCAGTTCCAGCTTGGCTCCGTGATGGACATCAATCGCGAAAGCAAAACCCTGATGCTGGCTGAACTGCGCGACGAGAAGGGCGATCTGCTGGTGCCGGAACGTAAAATCGCTTACGACACCCTGGTGATGGCGCTGGGCAGCACCTCCAATGATTTCAATACGCCGGGCGTGAAAGAGCACTGTATCTTCCTCGACAACCCGCACCAGGCCCGTCGTTTCCATCAGGAAATGCTTAACCTGTTCCTGAAATACTCCGCCAACCTCGGCGCCAGCGGCAAGGTCAACATCGCCATTGTCGGCGGTGGCGCGACCGGCGTTGAGCTGTCGGCAGAGCTGCATAATGCGGTGAAACAGCTGCACAGCTACGGTTACAAAGGGCTGAGCAACGAGGCGCTGAACGTGACGCTGGTGGAAGCGGGCGAGCGTATTCTGCCTGCGCTGCCGCCGCGTATTTCCAGCGCCGCGCACAACGAACTGACCAAAATGGGCGTACGCGTCCTGACGCAGACCATGGTCACCAGCGCCGACAGCGAAGGGCTGCACACCAAAGACGGCGAACATATCAAAGCCGATCTGATGGTGTGGGCGGCAGGGATCAAAGCGCCGGACTTTATGAAAGAGATCGGTGGGCTGGAAACCAACCGCATTAATCAGCTGGTGGTTGAGCAGACCCTGCAAACCACCCGCGACCCGGACATTTTCGCCATCGGCGACTGCGCCTCCTGCGCCCGTCCGGAAGGGGGCTTTGTGCCGCCGCGCGCTCAGGCTGCTCACCAGATGGCGACCTGCGCGCTGCACAACATTCTGGCGCAGATGAAGGGCAAGCCGCTGAAAGCGTATGTCTATAAAGATCATGGCTCGCTGGTGTCGCTGTCGAACTTCTCCACCGTCGGCAGTCTGATGGGTAACCTGATGCGCGGCTCGATGATGATTGAAGGCCGCATGGCGCGCTTTGTATACATCTCGCTGTACCGTATGCACCAGGTGGCGCTGCATGGCTATTTCAAAACCGGCCTGATGATGGTGGTCGGCAGTATTAACCGGGTGATCCGCCCGCGTCTGAAGCTGCACTGACAGACCATGCCCCGCTTCGCGGCGGGGCGTTCAGCATATCCTTCTGCCCGACAGGGCTATGTGGTCAGACTTCTCTGAATCACCGCATTTCCCCGCACAATACCCCGCAAACTTCCTGAATTCTGATTGGCGTACGCTGCCTTTGATTGCAAAATTGTTACCAATAGCAAAAAAGGGAGATGATCCTGTGAATAAATCAATGTTAGCGGGTATAGGAATTGGTGTGGCCGCTGCTCTGGGTGTGGCAGCGGTTGCAGGCCTTGATGTCTTCAAAAGCGGCCCACAATATGCGCAGGTCGTCTCAGCCACACCAATCAAAGAAACGGTTAAAACGCCGCGTAAAGAGTGCCGTAACGTGACGGTAACGCATCGTCGCCCCGTGCAGGATGAAAATCGCCTGACAGGGTCGGTGCTGGGCGCTGTCGCAGGCGGCGTGATTGGTCACCAGTTTGGCGGCGGTCGCGGTAAAGATGTGGCCACTGTTGTCGGCGCGCTGGGCGGCGGCTATGCCGGTAATCAGATCCAGGGGTCACTACAGGATAATGACACCTACACCAGCACGCAGCAGCGTTGTAAAACCGTGTATGAAAAATCGGAAAAAATGCTCGGTTACGACGTCACCTACAAAATTGGTGACCAGCAGGGAAAAATTCGTATGGATAACGATCCCGGCACGCAAATTCCGCTGGATGGCAACGGCCAGCTGATCCTGAACAACAAAGCGTAAAAAAGAAGTTCTGCATTAATTGACTCCCCAATCGCTCAGGCTGGGGAGTCCTTTTTTATTTCTGCCTTATACCGCAGTATCGCGACTCTGCT
Source organism: Enterobacter sp. K510 (assembly GCF_055804875.1). Lineage (NCBI taxonomy): Bacteria > Pseudomonadati > Pseudomonadota > Gammaproteobacteria > Enterobacterales > Enterobacteriaceae > Enterobacter > Enterobacter sp. K510. The sequence continues at coordinate 172,743 of NZ_JBNRLQ010000004.1, forward strand.
TCACCAGCAGTCCTGCCGTAATCAATACCGAGACGAAAGCGAAAAGCACTGAACTGCCGCACAACAACCACAGACTAAACAACAATGTAATTACTATTAGCACTTTGAGTAATGGTAATAGCAAAACCATTTCATTTTCCTTCTGCATGTGAACAGCCATAAATCGCGTCTTCATGACCTGCAAGCGTCTCCCGTTGTGATACTGCTAATCATTAGCAGAAAAATAATCACAATAAGAATAGCAAAGCGAAGCGGAAAACAGAAAGACCTGACCTATTGCTGCAAAAGGTCAGGCCAATCAAACGAAAGAAGGGGATTACAGTCAGGATTTCAGCAATTCAGGCCACAGTCGCAGGGTGGTGTGGGTGATTTGCAGCAGTTTTTCCATGCAGGCGCCTTCACGCGCGCTCACGGACATGCCCTGCAGAATACAGCTCAGAAACTGTGCCAGCGCGACCACATCGCGGTTGGCCGGGATCTCGCCCCGCGCCTGGCGCTGCTGTAAAAACTGCAACAGCGTCTGCTCCTGGAGGGCGTGGCGGGATTTGATCGTTCGGGCGATTTCGTTTGAGGAGGCGGCGAGCGTCGCAGAGGTGTTAATCATAAAGCAGCCCGCCGGGGTATCCTTACTGGTAAAGCAGGTGGCGACAGAAGTGAAGTAATCCCGCAGCGCCTGCTCCAGGGGTTTTTCCTCGCACAGCAGTTGCGCGTCATGCTGCGCCGTGAAACGGGCGATATAGCGATCGAGCACGGCGCGGAACAGCCCCTCTTTATTGGTGAACTCTGCATACAGCGTCGGCGCTTTCGCGCCTGTCGCCTCAACCAGATCCGCTAACGAGGTGGCCTCATACCCGTGCTGCCAGAACAGCGTCATGGCTTTATCAAGCGCGGCGTCCCGGTCGAAGGTTTTCGGTCGGCCACGGCTTTTTTTAGTACCGCAGGTCACGTCGTTGTTCATAGCGCCGCCTGAATAATGATGTTTGTTGAACGATCATTATAAAAATTACCGGCAGGCATTACAAACTTTGCGCAACCTCCTGATGTTCCGTGACATCTACCGGCATTCCGGAACGAACCTGCATCACTTCATCCATCAGCGCGGTATTCGTTTGCGCACCCGCTTTAAAGGATTCCATTGCGCTGCTCAGTACGATTGGCTGGGTTTTCGGATCGTCGTTAATGGATTTAGACAGCGGCTGATGCACCTCCACCAGGCGACGGCCGTCCGGCTCGACAGAGGCCTTGATCGGCGTATTGATGATGTTCACTCTGGTGCCCGGCGTGACCTTTTTAAACAGCGTGGCGATATCGCCATCCCGCAGACGGATACAGCCGGAGCTGACGCGCATGCCGATGCCAAAATCTGCGTTAGTGCCGTGGATCAGGTACACACCGCCGTAGGCCGCCAGACGAATGGCATGATGCCCCATTGGGTTATCCGGGCCTGCCGGCACCACCGCAGGCAGATCGATACCCTGCGCTTTATAGCGGGCGCGAATATTCGCGGTCGGCGTCCAGGTCGGATTCGCGCGTTTGTCCGATACGGTAGTCACCATGGTGGGCGTTAAGGTATCACCCCCCAGCTGGCCGATGCCGATAGGGTAGATCGTCACTTCGCTTTTACCCGGCGGATAATAGTAAAGACGCAGCTCGGCAAGGTTAATGACAATACCCTCGCGCGGTACGTCCGGCAGCAGGGTTTGCAACGGAATGGTCAGTACGCTGCCCGCGCGGGGGACGTAAGGATCGACGCCGGGGTTCGCCTGTAACAGCGCAAGGAATCCGACATTGTATTTTTTGGCGATCGCTTCCAGCGAGCCGCCGTCGTTTTCCACGAGATGGAAGCGGTTTTCACCGACCACCCGGCTTCCCGCCGCGGGCAGCGGCCAGGTATTGGCCTGAGCGGGAAGGGCGAGCGCCAGAGTCGAGGCAACGGCAATAAAAGCCAGCCAACGGGCAAAACGCGAGGTTTTCATTAGTATCATCACCCACAGGTATATTCAGGTTATTGTTATTCAACATAAACCTTAATTATGGATGGTGGGCGTGTCGGGAAATGCAGGGGAAGTGCAAAGAGTTTGTAAAGGCTGGCGCGCCCTCCGGAGACGGCGCGCCAGTGAAATCAGGCGACGGCGTTTTCTGCCAGTTTCTGCATAAACTGACGCACCCATTCGATACGGGTTTTCCGCTCGCCGAGATCCTGGAAGAACTTCAGTCGTGTCGGCCCGTCGAGGCGGAAATGCTGCGGCTGCTTTTGCAGCAGACCAATCAGCCACACCGGATCCACATGATTCTTCTCGGCGAACTCAATAGTGCCGCCTTTGTCGTTACCTTCGATCTTGCGAATGCCCAGGTGCTGCGCCTGTTGACGCAGTAACGCCACCTCAAGCAGGGTACGCGCCGGATCCGGCAGCAGGCCGAAGCGATCGATCATCTCCACCTTAATTTCATCCAGCTCGTTCTCACTTTTCGCACTGGCCACCCGTTTGTAGAACGACAGGCGCGTATTCACGTCAGGAATGTAATCATCCGGGATCAGCGCCGGCATACGCAGTTCCACTTCCGTCTGCTGGCTGGTGAGATCTTCCAGAGAAGGCTCGCGCCCGGCTTTCAGCGCATCGACCGCGTTTTCCAGCATCTCCATGTACAGCGAGAAGCCGATGGTTTCCATCTGACCGCTCTGATCTTCCCCGAGCAGCTCCCCGGCGCCGCGGATCTCCAGATCGTGGGTCGCCAGCGCAAAGCCCGCCCCCAGATCTTCCAGCGAGGCAATGGCTTCGAGGCGTTTCTGCGCATCGGTGGTCATGGCTTTCGGATGCGGCGTCAGCAGCCACGCATAGGCCTGATGATGCGAACGCCCGACGCGCCCGCGCAGCTGGTGCAGCTGCGCCAGGCCAAAATGATCGGCCCGCTCGATGATGATAGTGTTGGCGGTGGGAATGTCGATCCCGGTTTCGATTATGGTGGTGCACACCAGCACGTTAAAACGCTGGTGATGGAAATCATTCATTACGCGCTCCAGCTCGCGCTCGCGCATCTGTCCGTGACCGATTGTGATACGCGCTTCCGGTACCAGATTCGCCAGACGTTGCGCCGCCTTCTGAATGTTTTCCACATCGTTATAAAGATAATACACCTGGCCGCCACGCAGGATCTCACGCAGCATGGCTTCACGTACCACCAGATCGTCATACTCGCGCACGAAGGTTTTCACCGCCAGACGACGGGCGGGTGGGGTGGCGATAATCGACAGATCGCGCATGCCGCTCATCGCCATATTCAGCGTGCGCGGGATCGGCGTCGCGGTCAGCGTCAGAATATCGACGTCGGCGCGCATCGCTTTAATGCGTTCTTTATGGCGCACGCCAAAGCGGTGCTCTTCATCGACGATAAGCAGTCCCAGGTCACGCATCTTCACATCGCTTTGCAGCAGCTTGTGCGTGCCGACCAGAATATCAATTTTACCCTCGGCGACCTGCTCCAGGATCTGCGCCTGCTCTTTGGCGCTGCGGAAGCGGGAGAGCATCTCAATGCGCACCGGCCAGTTGGCGAAGCGGTCGCGGAAGTTATCATAGTGCTGTTGCGCCAGCAGGGTGGTCGGCACCAGCACGGCCACCTGCTTATGGTTTTCCACCGCAAGGAAGGCGGCGCGCATCGCCACTTCGGTTTTGCCAAAGCCCACGTCGCCGCACACCAGACGATCCATCGCCAGCGGCTGAGACATATCGCTGAGCACCGCATTGATCGCCTGCGCCTGATCCGGCGTGGTTTCAAAGGGGAAACCTTCGCAGAACAGCTGATACTGTTCGCGATCGTGTTTGAACGCGAAACCGCTTTTCGCCGCGCGCTGGGCGTAAATATCCAGCAGTTCCGCCGCCACATCGCGGACTTTCTCCGCCGCTTTCTGCCGCGCCCGTGACCAGGCGTCGCTGCCGAGTTTATGCAGCGGGGCATTATCTTCAGCGCCACCGGCGTAGCGGCTAATCAGATGCAGGGACGAAACCGGCACATAGAGTTTGGCGTCACCGGCATAGGTGAGCATCAGGTATTCGCCCTTGATGCCGCCAGCTTCCAGGGTGGTCATTCCCGCATAGCGTCCGACACCGTGCTCCAGATGGACAACCGGCTGGCCGGGATGCAGTTCGGCGAGGTTACGGATCAGCGTATCCGGGTTAATGGTGCGGCGATTATCCTGGCGGCGACGGGACACGCGCTCGCCCAGCAGATCGCCTTCACAGATCAAGGCCCGGTTGCGCAGGGTGTCGATAAAGCCGCGCTCCGCCGCGCCAATGATCAGATAACGCCCGTTACCGGTCGCTTCATCGAGACGCTGAATGCGCTTCGGCGCGATCTTGATGCGTGCCAGCAGTTCGCCTAACGCCTCGCGACGCCCCTCGCTTTCCACCGAGAATACTACCGGGCCGCTGAAGGATTCGATAAATTTACGCAAGGCGTCGAGCGGCGATTTCTGCTGCGCCTGCACCGCCAGATCCGGCAGCGTCTGATAGCCCAGATTGGTGTTGGCGGCTTTGTCGGCCAGCTTGTCGGTTTTCAGCTGAATGCGCGGCCAGCCTTTCAGCGCGCCGAACAGTTCGTCAGCGCGCAGCCACAGGCGGGACGGCGGCAGCAGCGGTCGCATCGGATCGACGCCGCGGTTTTCATAGCGCGCCTGGGTGTCGTTCTGGAAACGCTCCGCGCTGCTTTCCAGATCGCCGGTATTCACAATCAGCGTATTCGCCGGGAAATAGCTGAACAGCGCCGGCAGCGGCTCGCTGAAGAACAGCGGCTGCCAGTATTCAATACCGGTCGGCAGGGTGCCTTTGCTCACCTGCTGATAGATGTGCTCCGCATCGCGCTTCACGTCAAAATTATCGCGCCACTGGCTGCGGAACAGCTCGATGGCGGCTTTATCCGTGGGGAATTCGTGGGCAGGCAGCAGATTGATGGCCTCCACTTCCTCCAGCGTGCGCTGCGTGTCGGCGTCAAACAGACGCAGACTATCGATTTCATCATCAAAGAAATCAATACGGTAGGGCTGCTCGCTGCCCATCGGATAGAGATCCAGCAGCGCGCCGCGGGTGGCATATTCACCGTGCGCCATCACCTGATCCACATGCCGGTAACCCGCATTATCCAGCTGCGCGCGCAGCGCATCCCGTGACAACCGCTGGCCTTTGTTCATCACCAGCGCGTGACCGTGCAGGAAGCTGTGCGGGCAAACGCGCTGCATCAGGGTGTTGACCGGCATGATCAGCACACCGCGCAGCATGGCGGGCAGCTGGTACAGCGTCGACAGGCGCGAGGAGATGATTTCCTGATGCGGCGAGAAGCTGTCGTAGGGCAGCGTTTCCCAGTCGGCCAGATTCATCACCAGATGATCGGTAAACTGCCTGATTTCATCGTGCAGACGCAGCGCGTTTTGCATATCGGGCGCGATCAGTACCACCGGGCCGGTATGACGTTCAACGATTTCAGCCACTTCGGTGGCACAGGCGCTGCCAGTAAGTTCGCCCAGCTGACGCTGGTCGCCCGCGCTGGAGGGCAGGGAATAACGGAATTGTTCAGGCATAGCGGATGTCATGATCTCTTAAGGGTACGCCCCCGATATGGGGGCATGCCACTGAAACACAATGCAGTTTATTATCCTCGATCATGCCATTTTAGCAAAGGCAACCGTCACCGGGTGGCTACTGCCGGACGTAAATCCACCGGCGGCGAGAAGAACAGATCGCCAAACAGACGCGTCGAGAGTTTGCGCACCAGCAGTCCCGCCGCGGTGCAAATCAGCAGACTGATAAAGGGATACACCAGCAGCAGCGCCAGTTCCACCATCGGCGGCAGCCGCGCCTGATTAAGCAGCGGGATCAGCGCCAGGCTGAAGCCTTCAATCAGAATACGGTGAGTGGTGTAAATAGCGATAGTATTAGAACCCACTACATTAAGCAGATTGTTTTCACCCGGCGGGAATCGCTGCTCCAGCTGCAAAAACAGCTTCATGATCAGCACAATGGAGAACAGCGACAGCAGCAGCGGCACGTTTTTAAACCACAGCAGCACCGCCGCCACCAGAGCGATCCCCAGCCACAGCGCATAGCGGCGCAGCGGCACGTTTTTAATGATGTCCATCACCGCCACGCCATACCACGCGCCCAGGCTGTAATAGATCATATTGCGCGCCACGCTGTTCAGACCCCACCAGGGCAGCGGCAGGAAATTAATGGCGACGGAGAGGATAACCAGTAAGCCCATTACCGGCGCTTTCCAGCGTTGCAGCGCCTTGCAGAGCACGAAATAGACCAGCAGCGCATACAGATACCACAGGCTGGTGCTGGCAGTAAGCATACCGTGCAGGAAGCCGGTAAAGGATCCGGCATAGGCGGCGTTGGCGGTGGCGCTGAGATCCCGTTCCGGCGCCAGCCATTCGTTTAACGCGCCAATCGCCAGCCACTGCACCACGCCCCACAGCGCCAGCACATAGAAAATACTCCACAGCCGTTTATCGATGCAGCCTTCCCACTGCACCTCTTCCACATACCGGCGGATCAGGTAGCCGGAGATAAAGAAAAACACCGGCATACGGAAGGGGGCGAGGTACAAATTAAAATAGATCCAGCACTTGGACAGGGTCTCCGACAGCGGATGTTGCAGCCCTTCCAGGTGCGGATAAAACGTAATTACCGAGTGGTAAATCACCACCAGACAGATACACAACCCTTTGATCTGGTTAATCCATAGTGCTTTTTGTTTCATGCTTACTACGTGCCTGTTATATCCAAGTTCAGGCGTTAATTGTGATGATGAGAGGAGACAGCGGTAATGCGTAAAGGTCTGGATTTGGACGGGCTGGCGCAATTTTCGGAACAATATTAAACGTAACTTTGCAGCCATTGCGCGCATTTAATGGAATAGTGGTTTGATTTTCCAGAACTTTTTAAGTGCATTCGCGACAATTCTTCACGTTTAAGCGATTTACCATCCCCGGTTTCGCTTATATACTCCCAAGTCTGCTCATAGCTACCAGACGGATTTCATGTATCAACCTGTCGCACTATTCATAGGCCTTCGCTACATGCGCGGGCGTGCAGTCGACCGCTTCGGTCGCTTTGTCTCCTGGCTTTCCACCATTGGCATTACGCTCGGCGTGATGGCGCTGGTAACGGTGCTATCGGTGATGAACGGCTTCGAACGTGAACTGCAAAACAATATTCTGGGGCTGATGCCGCAGGCCGTGCTGAGTGCCGATCATGGCTCACTGGATCCTGAAAAAGTGCCGGAAAGCGCCGCCCGTCTGCCGGGCGTCAACCGCACCGCGCCGCTGACCACCGGCGATGTGGTGCTGCAAAGCGCGCGCAGTGTATCGGTGGGCGTCATGCTTGGCATCGATCCGGCGCAGAAAGATCCGCTTACGCCCTTCCTTGTCAACGTACAGCAAAACGATTTGCAGCCGGGCAAGTACAACATCATTCTCGGCGAACAGCTGGCCGGGCAACTGGGCGTTAACCGTGGCGATCAGCTGCGCGTAATGGTCCCTTCCGCCAGTCAGTTTACGCCGATGGGGCGTCTGCCCAGCCAGCGCCTGTTTACGGTGATCGGCACCTTCGCCGCCAACAGCGAAGTGGATGGTTACCAGATGCTGGTGAACATTCAGGACGCCTCGCGCCTGATGCGCTATCCGGCGGGAAATATCACCGGCTGGCGTCTGTGGCTTAATGAGCCGCTGAAAGTCGACGAACTCAGCCAGCAAACGCTGCCCCAGGGCACCGCATGGCACGACTGGCGCGATCGCAAAGGCGAACTGTTCCAGGCGGTGCGCATGGAAAAAAACATGATGGGGCTGCTGCTGAGCCTGATCGTCGCGGTCGCGGCCTTTAACATCATTACCTCTCTCGGCCTGATGGTGATGGAGAAGCAGGGCGAGGTCGCCATTCTGCAAACCCAGGGCCTGACGCCGCGCCAGATCATGGCGGTGTTTATGGTGCAGGGCGCCAGCGCCGGGATCATCGGCGCGCTGCTCGGCGCGCTACTGGGCGCGCTGCTTGCCAGCCAGCTCAATAATCTTATGCCGATCATCGGCGCATTGCTGGATGGCGCTGCATTGCCGGTGGTGATCGAGCCGTTACAGGTGATCGTTATTGCGCTGGTGGCGATGGCCATCGCGCTGCTGTCCACGCTTTATCCTTCCTGGCGCGCCGCCGCCACCCAACCCGCTGAGGCTTTACGTTATGAATAAGATCCTGTTGCAATGTGACAACCTGTGCAAACGCTATCAGGAAGGGAACGTGCAAACGGATGTGCTGCACGATGTCAGCTTCAGCGTGGGTCAGGGTGAAATGATGGCGATTGTCGGCAGCTCCGGCTCCGGCAAAAGTACCTTACTGCATCTGCTGGGCGGCCTGGACACTCCAACCTCCGGCGATGTGATTTTTGACGATCAGCGGATGAGCAAACTGTCGTCCACTGCCAAAGCCGAACTGCGTAACCGCGAACTGGGCTTTATCTATCAGTTTCACCACCTGCTGCCGGACTTTACCGCCCAGGAAAACGTGGCGATGCCGCTGTTGATTGGTAAACATAAACCGGCGGAAATCGAGCGACGCGCCCGGGAAATGCTGGCCGCCGTGGGGCTGGAGCACCGTGCGAAACACCGCCCCTCCGAGCTGTCCGGCGGTGAGCGTCAGCGTGTGGCTATCGCCCGTGCGCTGGTGAATAGACCGCGACTGGTGCTGGCGGATGAGCCGACCGGTAACCTTGATGCGCGCAATGCCGACAGTATTTTTGCCCTGTTGGGTGAGCTGAATCAGACGCAGGGCACGGCCTTTCTGGTGGTAACGCACGACCTGCAACTGGCGCGTCGTATGACCCGCCAGCTCGAAATGCGCGATGGCCGCCTGACTGCTGACCTGACGCTGATGGGAGCGCAGTAATGGCCTCGCCTTTATCCCTCCTGATTGGGCTGCGGTTCAGCCGCGGCCGCCGCCGCAGCGGCATGGTATCGCTGATTTCGGTGATCTCAACCGTCGGTATCGCGCTGGGCGTGGCGGTGCTGATCGTCGGCCTCAGCGCCATGAACGGCTTCGAGCGCGAACTGAATAACCGCATTCTGGCGGTGGTGCCGCACGGTGAAATCGAAGCGGTGAACCAGCCGTGGACTAACTGGAACGAGGCGCTGACGAAAGTCGAAAAAGTGCCGGGCATCGTGGCCGCCGCCCCTTATATTAACTTTACCGGGCTGGTGGAGAGCGGCGCTAACCTGCGCGCCATCCAGGTGAAAGGCGTCGATCCGCAGCAGGAAACGCGGCTCAGCGCGTTGCCACGCTTTGTGCAGAACAACGCCTGGTCTGGCTTTAAAGCCGGTGAACAGCAGATCATCATCGGTAAGGGCGTCGCCGACGCGCTGAAGGTGAAGCAGGGCGACTGGGTGTCGATCATGATCCCGAACGCCAGCGCCGATCACAAACTGCAACAGCCGAAGCGCGTGCGTCTGCACGTCAGTGGTATTTTGCAGTTGAGCGGTCAGCTCGACCACAGCTTTGCCATGATCCCGATGAAGGATGCGCAGCAGTATCTGGATATGGGTGACAGTGTCACGGGCATCGCCCTGAAAGTGAACGATGTCTTTAACGCGCAAAAACTGGTGCGCGACGCAGGAGAGGTGACCAACAGCTACGTTTATATCAAAAGCTGGATCGGCACCTATGGCTATATGTACCGGGACATTCAGATGATCCGCGCCATTATGTATCTGGCGATGGTGCTGGTGATCGGCGTTGCCTGTTTCAATATCGTCTCCACCCTGGTGATGGCGGTAAAAGACAAGAGCGGTGACATCGCGGTGCTGCGTACGCTGGGGGCGAAGGACGGCCTGATCCGCGCCATTTTCGTCTGGTATGGTCTGCTGGCCGGGCTGTTCGGCAGCCTGTGTGGGGTGGTGATTGGCGTGCTGGTGTCGTTGAATCTCACGCCGATCATGAACGGCATCGAGAAGCTGATCGGCCATCAGTTCCTCTCCGGCGACATCTATTTTATTGATTTTCTGCCGTCAGAACTGCATGCGCTGGATGTGGTGTACGTGCTGGTTACGGCGCTGGTGCTGAGCCTGCTCGCCAGCTGGTATCCGGCCCGTCGCGCCAGCAATATCGATCCGGCGAGGGTGCTGAGCGGCCAATAACCAACAAGGAGTGGCGATGTATTACGGATTTGATATTGGTGGTACAAAAATTGCGATGGGCGTTTTCGACGCTGACCGGCGGTTATGCCATGAAACCCGTGTCGCCACGCCCCGTGAAGGTTATGACGCTTTTCTTAAAGCGGTGACGTCGCTGGTGCTGGAAGCCGATGAACGCTATGGCGTCAAAGGCTCCGTCGGTATCGGCATCCCCGGCATGCCGGAAACCGCAGACGGTACGCTGTACGCCGCCAACGTTCCGGCCGCAAGCGGCAAACCCCTGCGCGCGGATCTCTCGGCGCTGCTGGCGCGTGATGTCCGTCTGGATAACGACGCCAACTGCTTTGCGCTGTCGGAAGCCTGGGACGATGAATTTAAGCAATACCCGCTGGTGATGGGGCTGATCCTCGGCACCGGCGTTGGCGGCGGTCTGGTGCTGAACGGCAAATCCATTACCGGACGCAGCTATATCGCCGGTGAGTTCGGGCACATCCGTCTGCCGGTCGATGCCTTTGATGTGGTCGGCTTCGACTTCCCGCTGACCCGCTGCGGCTGCGGCAAACTCGGCTGTATTGAGAACTATCTTTCCGGTCGCGGCTTTGCATGGTTGTACCAACATTTCTACGATCAATCCTTATCCTCCCCGGAAATTATCGCGCTCTATGAGCAGGGGGATGCCAGGGCGCGCGCCCATGTGGCGCGCTACGCGGATCTGCTCGCGGTGTGCCTTGGCAATATACTGACGATTGTGGATCCCGATTTGCTGGTGATGGGCGGAGGGTTATCGAATTTTTCTGCGCTGACCACCCTTATCGCCGACCGCTTACCGCCGCATCTGCTGCCTGTTGCCCGGCTGCCGCGTATTGAACGCGCGCGTCATGGCGATGCCGGTGGGATGCGCGGAGCGGCCTTCCTTCACCTCACCGACTAGCCTAAAGAGGTTGCTATGCAGTCGCGCCGGTTACATCGTCTAAGCCGTTTTCGCCGTAACAAACGTCGTCTGCATGAGCGTTTACGCCAGCGAATTTTTTTCAGAGACAGAGTGGTGCCCGAAGTGATGGAAAAACCGAGAGTGGTGGTACTGACCGGAGCGGGGATCTCCGCCGAGTCAGGCATTCGCACCTTCCGCGCGGCCGATGGCCTGTGGGAAGAACATCATGTCGAAGACGTGGCCACGCCGGAAGGGTTCGCCCGCGATCCGGCGCTGGTGCAGTCGTTTTATAACGCCCGCCGTCGCCAGCTGCAGCTGCCCGAGATCGCGCCCAACGCCGCGCATCTGGCCCTGGCAGAGCTTGAAGCCGCGCTGGGCGATCGTTTTCTGCTGGTGACGCAGAATATCGATAACCTGCATGAGCGCGCCGGCAATAAAAACGTGCTGCACATGCACGGCGAACTGCTGAAAGTGCGCTGCGCCACCAGCGGCCAGGTGCTGGAGTGGACCGGTGATATCACGCCGGAAGACAAATGCCACTGCTGCCAGTTTCCGTCCACCTTACGCCCGCACGTGGTGTGGTTTGGCGAAATGCCGCTGGGAATGGATGAGATTTACAGCGCGCTGGCGATGGCCGACGTGTTTATCGCCATCGGCACCTCCGGGCATGTTTATCCCGCCGCGGGCTTTGTGCATGAGGCGCGTTTACAGGGCGCGCATACGGTGGAACTCAATCTGGAGCCAAGCCAGGTCGGCAGCGAATTTGAAGAGAAGCATTACGGGCTGGCAAGCGTGGTGGTGCCGGAGTATGTGGACAAGCTATTGAAAGGTTTGTGAGATGATGCAGCCTCTCCCTGCGGGAGAGGCTGGAGAAGGTTACCGCCCGGCTTTCAGCTTCTGGTAATACTCTTCATAAATGGCGCTGGCGGCGCCGACATCGTTCTGCCATTCGCCTTTACTGATGGTATCCGCATCCGGATACAGCGATTTGTCGTTCGCCACGTCCGGGGCCAGCAGCTTACGCGCCGCCAGGTTCGGCGTCGGGTAGCCGATGGTTTCCGCCACCTGCTTCGCCACGTCCGGACGCAGCAGGAAGTTGATTAACTTCAGCGCGCCCTCGACGTTTTTCGCGTTAGCCGGGATCGCCAGGCTGTCCATCCAGAAAATCCCGCCTTCTTTCGGCCAGACGATCTGCAATGGTGTGCCGGACTGACGGGCAACATAAGCTGAGCCATTCCAGACCATACCCAGATTCACTTCGCCTTCCATGTACGGGTTCGCCGGATTATCCGAGTTGAACGCCGCCACGTTTGGCATCAGTTTTTTCAGCTCCTGATAGGCCGCTTCGATCTCTTTTGGATCGGTGGTGTTGCCGGACAGTCCAAGTTTACGCAGCGCCACCTGGAACACCTCGCGGGCATCGTCGGTCAGCAGCAGGCTGCTTTTGTATTCCGGTTTCCACAGATCGCCCCAGCCGGTGATGGTGGCGGGATCGATAGCCTCGCTGTTCACGCCAATGGCGGTCGCGCCCCAGATATAGGGAATGGAATAGTCGTTCTGCGGATCGAAGGGCTTGTTCAGCATGTCCGGATCGAGATTATGGAAGTTGGTGAGCTTCGTTTTATCGATCTTCTGGATCATGCCCTCTTTGCGCATTTTATCGACGAAATAGGTGGAGGGCACCACCAGATCGTACGCGCCATCTTTGTAGGTTTTGAGCTTGGCATACATGGTTTCATTCGACTCATAGGTCGAATAGATCACCTTGATCCCCGTCTCTTTGGTGAACTGTTCCAGCAGGCCTGGCGGCACGTACTCGGTCCAGTTGTAGAAGTAAAGCGTATTGTTGTCCGCGTGAGCAGCGCTCATTCCCATTGCCAGAGCGCCCGCAGCGAGCAGGTGGCGTGACCATTTGATCATTTTAACGTCCCCTGAGATTTGGTTTTATCACGTGCAATAAGCTGGCTGGCGATCACCAGAACCAGCGAGAGTACTAACAGAATAGTCGCCAGCGCGTTCACTTCCGGTGACACGCCGACTTTCACCATTGAATAGATCTTCAGTGGCAGAATTTCATAGCCAGGCCCGGTGACGAAAGATGAAACGACCACGTCATCCATCGACAGGGTAAAGCTCAGCACCCAACCGGCGGCCACCGCAGGCATTGCCAGCGGCAGAATAATTTTGCGCAGAATGGTCACTTCGCTGGCACCGAGATCCTTCGCCGCTTCCAGCATCCGCACATCAAACCCTTTCAGCCGCGAATAGACGGTGACCACCACAAACGGCAGGCAGAAGGTGATGTGGGAAAACAGCAGCGACCAGAAGCCCAGCTGAATGCCGATAAGCATAAAGAGCACCAGCAGCGAAATCGCCATCACGATGTCCGGCGACATCATCACCACAAACAGCATGCCGCTGACGAAAGGCTTGCCGCGAAAACGGTAACGGTAGAGCGCCACCGCCGTCAGGGAGCCAATCAGCGTGGCAAAGGTAGCCGACAGCACCGCCATGGTCAGCGAGTGGCGGGCGGCCTGTAACAGGCTGTCATTGTTCATCAACAGGCTGTACCAGTCGGTGGTGAAGCCCTGCCAGTTGATGCCGAAGCGCACCTGGTTGAAGGAATTGACGATCAGAATAATGATCGGAATATAAAGATAAGCGTAAATGGCGGTCATAAAACCGCCGCGCAGCAGGCGACCGATCATTCCAGCTCCACCTTTTTATTCAGAAAACGCATCGCCCGCCAGTAAACCAGCAGCATCAGGCCCATCACCACCGTCAGCGTAATGCTGGTGGCGGAGCCGAACGGCCAGTCGCGAATGTTCAGGAACTGGCTTTTAATCACGTTACCAATCAGCAGGTTTTTCGCGCCGCCCATCAGATCCGAGACGTAAAACAGCCCCATCGCCGGCAGCATCACCAGCAGACAGCCTGCGATAATGCCCGGCATGGTCAGCGGAATAATAATGCGGATAAAGGTTTGCAGCTTACTGGCACCCAGATCGCGGGCGGCCTCCAGCAGCGGTTTGTCGAGTTTTTCAATACTCGACCACAGCGGCATTACCATAAAGGGCAGCAGGATATACACCAGCCCGATGATCACCGCGCCCGGCGTGAACATGATACGCAGCGGCGTATCAATGACGCCCAGCCACAGCAGAAACGCATTCAGATAGCCTTTGGTGCTGAGAAACAGTTTCAGGCCATAAATGCGGATCAGGGAGTTGGTCCAGAAAGGCACGATCAGCAAAAACAGCAGCAGCGGGCGCACCTTCTGCGGCAGCTTGGCCAGAAACCAGGCAAAGGGATAGCCGAGCGCGAGGCAGGCGAGGGTGGCGATCAGCGCCATATTCAGCGAGTGCAACAGCACATCGAAATAGAGCGGATCGAGCAGACGCGAATAGTTGTCCAGCGTAAACACCAGACTGACAAAGGAGGCGTCATCGCGGGTTAAAAAACTGGTGACGATGATCATCAGGTTGGGCAGAAAAACAAACAGCACCAGCCAGCCGACGACGGTCGCGATCACCACATTCTGGAATTTACTGGTGTTCTTCATCAGGCAGTACGACCTCCCAGCTTTCCACCCAGTTGATGGCCATCTTTTGATCCAGCGAGTGGTCAAAATCCGGATCGTCTTCGTTGAAGAATTCGCTGACCATCACCATTTTGCCGTTTTCCAGCTCCACCACCGACTCCAGCGTCATGCCTTTGTAATTGCGCTCGCGCACAAAGCCAATCAGACCGTCCACCTCGCGGCTGTCGTTGATCTCCTCCACGCGCAGATCTTCCGGGCGCAGCATCACGTTCAGGCGCTGACCTTTTTCTACCGGGAAATGGACGTGGATATTGCATTCGCGGCCTTCGACGCTGGCGCGCACGCGCTGTTCGTCCAGACGTTCGATCACCGTGGCGTTGAACAGGTTGATCTCGCCGATGAAGCTTGCGACAAACAGGTTTTTTGGTTCTTCGTAAATTTCACGCGGCGTGCCGTCCTGCTCGATCTTACCCTCGCGCATCACCACGATGCGGTCGGACATGGTCAGCGCTTCTTCCTGATCGTGGGTTACGAACACAAAAGTGATGCCCAGTTTACGTTGCAGGGCTTTCAGTTCGTTCTGCATCTGTTTGCGCAGTTTATAATCCAGCGCGGAGAGGGATTCATCAAGCAGCAACAGGCGCGGTTTATTCACCACTGCTCGGGCGATGGCGACGCGCTGCTGTTGTCCGCCGGAAAGCTGATGGGGTTTACGTTCGGCGAAGCTGTCCAGTTGCACCATGCGCAGGGCTTCGGTCACGCGGGGAGTAATTTGATCGGCTGGCGTTTTTTGCATTCGCAGGCCAAAGGCGACGTTTTCAAAAACCGTCATATGCGGGAAAAGCGCGTAGCTTTGAAAAACCGTATTGACGTGGCGGTGTTCAGCCGGAACCTGGGTGATGTCCTGATCTTCGAGATGGATATGACCGGCATCGACATTTTCCAGTCCGGCAATCAGGCGCAGCACTGTGGTTTTACCGCAGCCAGAGGGGCCAAGCAGTGTCAGAAATTCGCCATTATTGATGGTGAGATTAAGATCGGAAATGACATTTTTACCATCAAAGCTTTTCCGAATCCCCGCCAGGTGCACCAGCGGCGAAAGCGAACGCGTTTGTGTATTCAATTTTTTACTCTGTCCCGTGTAGACGCAATGGATGGCTTACCATTGCGGGGTTTGTGATTAACCACCTTAGGGTTTGACACATTAATGAGGCCTGGCATTCTACGGCAAACCACTGAAATCGCCAATCCTTGTGAGATATTCCCTTTCAGAGGTGGAATTTCTCAACCATGCTTAGGTCTGGGGTCGCGAAAGCTAAAAAATTCTCGTTTGCACGGGTAAAAGTGACCTGACGCAATATTTCTGTTTTCACGCTTATCAATAATGTTGTCTCAAATAGTGAGGGTGGCCCGCATGGATAAATTACTAGAGCGTTTTTTGCACTATGTTTCGCTGGATACACAATCAAAACCGGGCGTCAGACAGGTTCCCAGTACCGAAGGGCAATGGAAGCTGTTGCAGCTGCTGAAAGACCAGCTCGAAGAAATGGGGCTTGTTAACGTCACTCTGAGCGAAAAAGGAACGGTGATGGCAACCCTGCCGGCTAACGTGCCGGGCGATATTCCGGCCATCGGTTTTATTTCCCATGTCGATACCTCGCCCGATTTCACCGGTAAAAACGTCAATCCGCAGATTGTCGAGAACTATCGCGGCGGCGATATTGCCCTTGGCGTGGGCGATGAAGTGTTATCCCCGGTGATGTTCCCGGTGCTGCATCAGCTGCTGGGCCAGACGCTGATCACCACCGACGGCAAAACCCTGCTTGGGGCCGATGACAAAGCGGGCGTGGCGGAGATCATGACCGCGCTGTCGGTGCTGATTAATAAAAACATTCCTCACGGTGATATTCGCGTGGCCTTCACGCCGGATGAAGAGGTGGGTAAAGGCGCGAAGCACTTCGACGTCGAAGCCTTTGACGCCCGCTGGGCCTATACCATTGACGGCGGCGGCGTGGGCGAGCTGGAGTTTGAAAACTTTAACGCGGCATCGGTAACCATCAAAATCGTCGGCAACAACGTCCATCCCGGTACGGCGAAAGGGGTAATGGTCAATGCCCTCTCTCTGGCGAGCCGCATTCATGCAGAAGTGCCGCCCGCGGAAAGCCCGGAGCAGACGGAAGGGTATGAGGGTTTCTATCACCTGACCAGCATCAAAGGGACGGTGGATCGCGCTGAAATGCACTACATCATCCGCGATTTTGACCGCCAGGCTTTTGAGGCGCGCAAACGTAAGATGATGGAGATCGCCAAAACGGTCGGCAAAGGGCTGCACCCGGATTGTTACATTGAACTGGTGATCGAAGACAGCTATTACAATATGCGCGAGAAAGTCGCCGAGTTTCCGCACATCATTGACATCGCGCAGCAGGCAATGCGCGATTGCGATATCGAACCTGTGATGAAACCCATCCGCGGCGGCACCGACGGCGCACAGTTATCCTTTATGGGATTGCCCTGCCCGAACATCTTCACCGGCGGCTATAACTACCACGGTAAGCATGAATTCGTGACGCTGGAAGGCATGGAAAAAGCGGTGAAAGTGATCGTGCGTATTGCGGAGTTAACCGCAAAAAGTCATTAACGCCGGGCGGCGCTGCGCTTGCCCGGCCTACGCTCGACCATACCGTTGTAGGCCCGGTAAGCTTAGCGCCACCGGGCATCACAATTCCCCAGGTAAAGGATTACCGCATGTCAAATTATCGTCGGCACTACATCCCCGGTGGCAGCTGGTTTTTTACCGTTAACCTGAAAAACCGACAAAGCGATCTGCTGATTCGTCACATTGCTCTGCTGCGCCGCGCAACGTCCTTTGTTAAACATCACAAACCCTTTCACATTGACGCCTGGGTGATCCTGCCCGAGCACATGCACTGCATTTGGACGCTGCCGGAAAACGACAGCGATTTTTCCGGCCGCTGGCGGGATCTTAAGAAAATGTTTACGCGTTCGCTGAACAGCCGCGATATCTGGCAACCGCGATTCCGGGAGCATACATTGCGTGACGAGGAGGATTTCCGGCGGCATCGGGATTACATCAATATTAACCCGGTGAAGCATGGCTGGGTGGCGCGGGTGAGCGACTGGCCGTATTCAACTTTTCATCGTGATGTGCGGGACGGCATTTATCCGCCTGACTGGGCGGGTGAAGTGGCGGATTTGCCAACGGGAGAACGACGGGAAGAGTAGCATCGCCGGGCGGCGCTGCGCTTGCCCGGCCTACGTTTTGAGTTCGATCATACCATTGTAGGCCCGGTAAGCGCAGCGCCACCGGGCATCATATTCACATCTTAATCTTCAAAGAACCAGTAGCCGCTGTTCACCAGCGCGGCGAGCATCGCGAGGAAAGAGGGATCTTCCAGCGCGTCGCCCAGCGTGTCGGCGGTGATCACCATCTGGCTGGCAAGCGCTGCCAGCGCCGGACGGTGCGGCGACTCGATCTTCTCGCCATTGGCAAAGACATCATCCCCAATGCGCAACACCCGTAAGCCGCCCAGACGCACCAGTTTATCGCCCTGTTGCAGCGCATCGTAAATCTCATCCGGCTGATACGGCGGTTCCGGCGGCGCGACGTCCAGCTCGTGACGCGACTGGGAAATAAACTCGCCAAACCACTGCTGGAAATGCTCCGGCTGATTGATCAGATCGAGCATGGTAGCGCGCACACGATCCAGCTCCTGCGGCAGAATGTCCGCCGGGTGTTCGCGCGGCGGCACGTCAGGATCGGTGTAACGAAGCCCGCCCAGTTCCCGTTGCAGCACATAATCGGCAAAGCCGCTGATCAGCTCGCGGCCACTCGGCGCGCGGAAGCCCACCGAATAGTTCATCGAATTTTCCAGCGAATAGCCTTCGTGCGGGAATCCCGGCGGGATATAGAGAATATCGCCCGGCTCCATATCTTCATCAATGATGGCATCGAACGGATCGACCTGTAACAGATCCGGATGCGGGCAGTGCTGTTTCATCGGCACTTTCTCGCCCACCCGCCAGCGGCGGCGGCCGGTACCCTGAATGATAAACACGTCATACTGATCGAAATGCGGGCCCACGCCGCCGCCGGGCACGGAGAAGGAGATCATCAAATCGTCAATACGCCAGTCAGGCAGCGTACGGAAGGGGCGCATCAGCGCCGCGGTTGGCTGATGCCAGTGATCCACCGCCTGTACCAGCAGCGACCAGTTGGTTTCGCCGAGGTGATCGTAGCTCTCAAACGGACCATGGCTGACCTGCCATTTCCCCTCCTGATGGCTCACCAGGCGGCTGTCCACTTCGCTTTCCATAGCCAGTCCCGCCAGTTCGTCCGGCGAAAGTGGATCGACAAAATTTGCAAAACCCCGCTTCAGCACCACAGGGCGTTTTTGCCAGTAGCGTGCGATGAAGTCGGGCCAGTCTAACGTTAAATGGTAGTCCATATAATTTTCCAGGGCTTACGTACCTGAAACGGATTATAACGGAAGGATGACAGGCTGCGTGCAGCGGCAGCGCTTATTTTCTGCGGATGCTCTAATTATCAGCGGATATGAGCTGCTGGCGGGCAAAAATCACTTCCATGCGCGCGCCGCCGAGCAGACTTTCCCCCGCCAGGATCTTACCGTCATACTGCTCGACGATTTCGCGGGCTACCGACAGGCCCACGCCCTGGCCGGGACGCAGCGTATCCGCCCGCTGGCCGCGGTCAAATACCAGATCGCGCTTGCTGGCGGGAATGCCGGGACCGTCGTCCTCCACAATGATATGCAGCCGGTCATCATGCTGATGCGCCGAGACCTCCACGAACTCCAGACAGTATTTACAGGCGTTATCCAGCACGTTGCCCATGACTTCCATAAAATCCGTCTGCTCGCCGACAAAGCTGATCTCCGGCGAAATATCGAGGCTGATATCCACGCCTTTACGCTGGTAAACCTTATTCAGCGCCGATGTCAGATTATCCAGCAGCGGGGCGACCGGGTGTAATTCACGGCTCAGCAACATATTGCCGCTGCGCATACTGGCGCGATGCAGGTAATAGCCGATCTGCTGCGAAATGCGGCTGATCTGCTCAAGCATCACCGGTTCCGCTTCGCTGACCGTCAGCTTTTCGCTGCGCAGCGAGCGCAGGGTACTTTGCAGCACCGCCAGCGGCGTTTTCAGGCTGTGGGTGAGGTCAGTCAGGGTGGTGCGGTATTTGTCATAGCGATCCCGCTCGCTTTTCAGCAGACGGTTGAGATTGCTCACCAGGCTGGTCAGCTCGCGGGTGGTTTCCGGGTTCAGCCGTTCCCGATGGTGCTCTTCCAGCTCGCGTACCTCGCCCGCCAGCGCTTCGATGGGGCGCAGGCTCCACCAGGCTGCGATCCACAGCAGCGGGATCACCAGCAACAGGTTGGCGGCCAGCACATAAATAAACCAGCTCCACACCATATAGGAGCGCTTAAGCTCAATGGGAATGGTGTCGATCACCACAATGGTTAACTGCGGCATACGGGGCGTGGCGGGATAGACGTTAATCGCCACCGAGTGCGTCATTTCGCTGTCGCTGTCATCCTCACGGATCGCCTGGAGACGTTGTTGCGCATCGTGGTCGCTGCTCAGCAGCAGACGCGAAGCATCCACATCCGCTTCGATTTCATGAAAGCCGTTAGCCTGTAACCATTCCGGACGAATACGTTTGATAAGCCAGGGCACCTCGCGCTGCGCCCACAGCAGTTTGCCGTGGCGGTCGTAGATCAGCGCCATGGACGGGCTTTGCAGATTGAGATTTTCAGGGATCTCAATGCTGAACTGATTATTTTCCCAGCGGGAGAGGGTATAGAACAGATTGCTTTCGCCGCGTAGCAGGCGGAAGGTGGTTTTATCGAAGCTGACGCTGTAACCCACCAGCGCCACCATGCCGTAGGCCAGCGACAGCACCATCACCACGGCGGCGGTGGCCAGCAGAAAACGTACCCGCAGCGAGAGCGGTAAAAGGCGACGCAGCAGTTTTCTCATTCGCGCAGTTCGAACAGGTAGCCCTGACCGCGAACGGTAGTGATCACATCCTCCGGGTACTGCGCCTGAATTTTCTTGCGCAGACGGCCCATCAGCACGTCGATGGTGTGGCTTTCGCGCAGCTCCGCATCGGGGTACAGCTGCAACATCAGCGAATCTTTGCTCACCACTTTGCCGCTGTTGCGGATCAGCGTTTCCATAATGGTGTATTCAAAGGCGGTAAGTTTGATCACTTCGCCATTCACCGACAGCTCACGGCGGGAGAGATCCACCTGAAAAGGCGGCATGGAGATCACCTGCGACGCCAGCCCGCTGTTACGGCGCATCAGCGCCTGCATCCGCGCCGCCACTTCTTCAATATGAAACGGCTTGGTGACATAGTCATCCGCGCCGGCGCTCAGCACTTCAACTTTATCCTGCCAGCCTTCACGGGCGGTCAGCACCAGTACCGGCAGCGACACCTCATTGCTGCGCCAGCGGCGGATCAGCGACAGTCCGTCTTCATCCGGCAGGCCGAGGTCCACCAGCGCAATATCGGGGATATGCTCGTTTAAATAGTAATCCGCTTCTTTTGCATCTTCGGCATCGTCAACCTGATGGCCCAGTTCCTGAAGCTGAACTTTAAGATGGTGACGCAGAAGGGCATTGTCTTCCACAACGAGTACGCGCATTGTCTGGCCTCGCTTTTGTCTTTGATAAGATGAGTTTAACGCGGATTATGTTACGCAAGGCATAAACATTTACTAAACAGCCCCCTTTCCGGGCGGGAAGGGGGCGAAGGGCAGGGAAATTACTTCAGCTCATCAACCATGGTGACGGCACGACCGATGTAATTGGCCGGGGTCATGGCTTTCAGACGGGTTTTCTCGTCTTCCGGCAGTTCGAGGCTGTCGATAAACTGCTTCATGCCTTCAGCGTCAACGCGTTTGCCGCGGGTCAGCTCCTTGAGTTTTTCATACGGCTTCTCGATACCGTAACGACGCATCACCGTCTGGATCGGCTCTGCCAGCACTTCCCAGTTATGATCCAGCTCGTCCAGCAGACGTTCGCGGTTCACTTCCAGTTTACTCACGCCTTTCAGCGTCGACTGATAGGCGATCAACGCATAGCCGATACCCACACCAAGGTTACGCAGCACGGTGGAGTCGGTCAGATCGCGCTGCCAGCGGGACACCGGCAGTTTGCTCGCCAGATGCTGCAACAGCGCGTTCGACAGTCCGAGGTTGCCTTCGGAGTTTTCGAAGTCAATCGGGTTCACTTTGTGCGGCATGGTGGAGGAACCGATTTCACCGGCGATGGTTTTCTGTTTGAAGTGGTTCAGCGCCACGTAGCCCCACACATCACGGTCGAAATCGATCAGGATGGTGTTAAAGCGGGCGATACAGTCAAACAGCTCGGCAATGTAGTCGTGCGGCTCGATCTGCGTGGTGTACGGGTTCCACTGAATGCCGAGCGAAGTCACGAACTCTTCGCTGAACTGGTGCCAGTCAACTTCCGGATAGGCGGCAATGTGGGCATTGTAGTTACCCACCGCGCCGTTGATTTTGCCGAGGATCTCCACCTGCGCGAGCTGGCG
Source organism: Enterobacter sp. K510 (assembly GCF_055804875.1). Taxonomy (NCBI): domain Bacteria; kingdom Pseudomonadati; phylum Pseudomonadota; class Gammaproteobacteria; order Enterobacterales; family Enterobacteriaceae; genus Enterobacter; species Enterobacter sp. K510. The sequence goes on from NZ_JBNRLQ010000004.1 coordinate 194,980, forward strand.
GTACTGACGCTCCATACGGTAAGCGACGTTCGCCATCTCTTTACCCATGGTTGACGGCGTGGCTGGCTGGCCGTGGGTGCGTGACAGCAGCGGGATATCGCGATACTGCACCGCCAGGTCTTTCACCGCGTCGATCAGCTTGCGCCAGTATGGCAGCACCACTTCTTCACGGGCGGTTTGCAGCATCAGGGCGTGAGACAGGTTATTAATGTCTTCCGAGGTACAGGCGAAGTGAATGAACTCAGACACGGCATGCAGTTCAGGGATATCCGCCACTTTCTCTTTCAGAAAATATTCCACCGCTTTTACGTCGTGATTGGTGGTGCGTTCGATGGTTTTAATGCGCGCGGCATCGGCTTCATTAAATTCAGCGACGATTTTATCAAGGTAACCGTTTGCGTCGGCAGCAAAAGCTGGAACTTCCTTGACAGCTGCATGCGCGGCCAGCTTTTGCAGCCAGCGAACTTCTACCTGTACACGAAACTTCAGCAAACCGTATTCGCTGAAAATCCCGCGCAGCGCGCTGACTTTATCGCCGTAGCGTCCATCGACAGGGGATACAGCGGTCAGTGAGGATAATTCCATAGGTCACAACTCCGGGAGTTAACAATGAGCAAGAATTTGTTTAGCCTGCGTGGACAGGCGATTACGGGAAAACATTAATTGCAGACGGCCGCCGCCAACCTGGTGCCACAACACCGCGGCACGGATCCCGGCCAGCAGGGCAGCGCGCACTTTCGCCTGCACCTGCGAACTTTGCAGCACCGCCGGGGAACCGGTAACCTGAATGCGCGGGCCGAGGGGACTGATCACGTCCACATAGATAGCGGCCATGCTGCTTAGCAGGGTGTCGGACTGCAAATCGAAATGATCGAGCTGGCGCTGTAAGCCGTCGATGCGGCTGCCCAGCGTGTCCATCGCGCCTTTACTGGCGGCCAGTTTACGCTCCAGCACCATCAGGCTCAGGGTATAGCGCGTCAGTTCCGCATTCAGCCCCTGACGGCTGCCGGCATTCAGCACGCCGAGCAGGGTTTCAAGGCCGAGGCGCAGGTTGGCTTCGCTGCCGCCAAACACGCCGAGCGTGGAGTCCGGGCTTAAATCAATCACGCTGTTAAGCGACACATGCAGCGCGTCGGCATCGCAATGCCCGTGATGTGCAAGCTCCTGCACCAGGCGGGCTGACTGGCAAATTCCCGCCAGCGCTATCGTGATGTCATAATAATTTTTTGCCACCTTGTCTCCTTACTTTCGCTTTAATCAGGCGTTAAACGGGAAGCGGCAGACGCTGCTCAATGATGCCGCCGCCAAGGCACACGTCGCCCAGGTAAAATACCGCCGACTGGCCAGGGGTAACGGCAGCAACAGGTTCGTCAAAGCGAACGTCAATCCTGTCTTCATCCAGCGCCGTCACCGTGCAGGGAATATCCGTCTGGCGATAGCGCGTTTTAACGGTGCAGTGCAGCGTGCCGGTTAACGGCTGACGATCCACCCAGTGCAGCTGTTGGGCAATCAGACCCACCGACATCAGACGCGGATGATCGTGGCCCTGAGCGACAATCAGCACGTTGTTTTCAACGTCCTTGTCGACCACGTACCATGGATCTTCGCTGCCTTCTTTGGTGCCGCCAATGCCCAGACCTTTACGCTGACCCAGGGTGTGGTACATCAGGCCCTGGTGCTCGCCGATGGTGTCACCGTCGACGGTCACGATCTTGCCCGGCTGGGCAGGCAGATAACGGCCGAGGAATTCGCGGAATTTGCGCTCACCGATAAAGCAGATACCGGTGGAGTCTTTTTTCTTCGCGGTGATCAGACCCAGCTCTTCAGCGATCTGACGCACCTGCGGTTTTTCCAGCTCGCCCACCGGGAACAGGCTTTGCGCGATCTGTTCGTGGCCGAGCGTGTAGAGGAAATAGCTCTGGTCTTTGTTGCCATCCAAACCGCGCAGCAGACGGCTTTTGCCATCGACATCCGCGCGACGCACGTAATGGCCGGTGGCGATATAATCCGCGCCCAGGTCTTCAGCGGCAAATTCGAGGAAGGCTTTAAATTTGATCTCTTTGTTGCACAGAATATCCGGGTTCGGAGTGCGGCCGGCTTTGTATTCCGCGAGGAAGTGCTCGAACACGTTATCCCAGTATTCTGCGGCAAAGTTTACGGTGTGCAGCTCGATGCCGAGTTTGTCGCACACCGCCTGCGCATCGGCAAGATCGGCGGCGGCAGTGCAGTATTCCTCGCCGTCATCTTCTTCCCAGTTCTTCATGAACAGGCCTTCCACTTTGTAGCCCTGTTGCTGTAACAGGTAAGCAGAGACGGAAGAGTCGACACCGCCGGACATGCCGACGATCACTTTTTTTGGGCTATCAGACATAGAATACTCACGACATTGAACTTCAAGGCGGCGTATTCTATCACGCGTTAGCGACTCAGGCATCCCCTGTAAACGGCCAGTTAAATTCACCGATAAGCGCAAGCGGGTAGCGCTGCCCGGTCTGCCAGCTGCGAATACTTTCCGCAACCAGCGGCGAGCGCAGGTTGTCGGCGGTGAGGATCTCCTCTGCGCTGACCCACAGGCAGCGGTCAATATCGCTGTCATGGGGTTCAGTAGCGCACAGAGTGTCAAGTTCAATGGCGAAAAGAAAACGCAGGAAAGGCGTGCGGTCAGGGGCGATCCACTGATGCATGCGGATAAAGTGTTGCGGATCGGCAATGATGCCGGTTTCTTCATAGAGTTCACGTTTTGCCGCCTGCACCAGGGTTTCATCGGCTTCCAGATGCCCGGCGGGCTGGTTCCAGGTGGCCTTGCCCCTGACTTTTTCTTCCACCACTAAAAATTTGCCCTGCGCATGGACGACGCAGGCGACGGTAACGTGTGGTTTAAACATAGTGTTGTCCTTATTCGGTGGCGTCGCGCCACTCGCCATTAGCAAGAGAATCCAGCGTGTATCCACCCATCGCATAACGGATCAGCCGCAGCGTGGGGTGGCCCACATGGGCAGTCATACGACGCACCTGACGGTTACGGCCTTCATAAAGGGTGATTTTCAGCCAGCTGGTGGGAATGGCTTTACGCTCGCGGATCGGCGGATTACGCGGCCACAGCCATTCTGGCTCAGCCACTAACTCCACGCCTGCGGGCAGGGTAGGGCCATCATTAAGCGTCACGCCGTTACGCAGCGCGGCCAGCGCCTCGTCATTCGGTTCGCCTTCAATCTGCACATAATAGATTTTGCCGGTGCGTTTACCGGGCTGCGTCAGCTGCGCCTGAAGCGCGCCATCATTGGTCAGCACCAGTAACCCTTCGCTGTCGCGATCGAGACGACCGGCGGCATAGACGCCCGCCACCGGAACAAAATCCTTCAGCGTGCGGCGTCCGGCTTCGTCGGTGAACTGCGGCAACACATCGTAGGGTTTATTGAACAGGATGACCCGTTTCGGCCCGCTTTCTGTAGGGCGCTTAGCAGTATGTCGTGAGCTGAATCGCTTAACCCGGTGATTTCTATTAGAAGTTTTCAGCATGGTATTTTCAGAAGTTATCAATTGCCGCATTATAACCGAAGAACGAGTGCCTTTCATGAAACCCAACAATCAGTTAGTATTGACAGGCTCATTACAATTCATTAACAAAAAATCAGTCATAACCAGAAGCGCTCGAAGGAGAGGTGAATGGAAAGCAAAGTAGTTGTTCCGACGGAAGGTCAGAAGATCACCCTGCAAAACGGCAAACTCAACGTTCCCAATAATCCGATTATTCCGTTCATCGAAGGCGATGGGATCGGTGTGGACGTGACCCCGCCTATGCTGAAGGTGGTTAATGCCGCTGTGGAAAAAGCCTACAAAGGTGAGCGTAAGATTTCCTGGATGGAAATTTACACCGGTGAAAAATCCACCCAGATTTATGGCCAGGACGTCTGGCTGCCAAAAGAGACCCTTGATCTGATCCGCGAATACCGCGTGGCGATCAAAGGCCCGCTGACCACCCCGGTAGGCGGCGGCATTCGCTCCCTGAACGTGGCTCTGCGCCAGGAGCTGGATCTGTACGTTTGTCTGCGTCCGGTACGTTATTATGAAGGCGTGCCAAGCCCGGTTAAACGTCCTGACCTGACCGACATGGTGATCTTCCGCGAAAACGCCGAAGACATCTATGCCGGTATCGAATGGAAAGCAGACAGCGCCGAAGCTGAAAAAGTGATCAAATTCCTGCGCGACGAAATGGGCGTGAAAAAAATCCGCTTCCCGGAACATTGCGGCATTGGTGTTAAACCGTGTTCGGAAGAAGGGACCAAACGTCTGGTGCGTGCAGCGATCCAGTACGCAATCACCAACGATCGCGACTCTGTGACCCTGGTTCACAAAGGCAACATCATGAAGTTCACCGAAGGCGCTTTCAAAGACTGGGGCTACCAGCTGGCGAAAGAAGAATTCGGCGGCGAGCTGATCGACGGCGGCCCGTGGCAGAAAATCAAGAACCCGAACACCGGCAAAGAGATCATCATTAAAGATGTAATTGCTGATGCGTTCCTGCAACAGATCCTGCTGCGTCCGGCTGAATACGACGTGATCGCCTGTATGAACCTGAACGGCGACTATATCTCTGATGCGCTGGCAGCCCAGGTTGGCGGTATCGGTATCGCGCCGGGCGCGAACATCGGCGACGAATGCGCCCTGTTCGAAGCGACCCACGGTACTGCGCCGAAATACGCAGGCCAGGATAAAGTGAACCCAGGTTCCGTGATCCTGTCCGCTGAAATGATGCTGCGTCACATGGAATGGTTCGAAGCCGCAGACCTGATCGTCAAAGGTATGGAAGGCGCGATTGCCGCGAAGACCGTAACTTATGACTTCGAACGTCTGATGGAAGGCGCTAAGCTGCTGAAATGTTCAGAGTTTGGTGACGCGATCATCAGCCACATGTAATTCGCCTGGCGGGTTATATGCACAACGGGAGCCGAAAGGCTCCCGTTTTTTTTGCCACAAATAAAACATCACTCTTGAGCAGGGTTGCGTCTGCGGCGGCAATAAAAAAACATTACAAAGGTTGAAAAAATTATTTGATGTCAGCCTTGAAAAACCGCCAGCAGATATTATTTTTATTCACGGACAAGCAATGCTTGCCTGAACATTAAACTTTTGAACAGGAATTCGGGAGATTAATCATGGCACTCAGAACTTTGTCAGCCTTTCCAACATTAGCTGATTCCCTTTTTTCCGATCGCTTTAACCGCATCGACAGGTTGTTCAGCCAGCTTACCGGTGATACGCCGGTGGCGGCAGCGCCATCTTACGACGTGAAAAAACGGGATGCCAACCACTATATGATTTCGGTAAGCGTGCCCGGCTGGAAGGAGAGCGAGCTGGAAATTGAAACGGTCAGTGGAAACCTGACAATTTCCGGTAAACGTGAAGAAGAGTCCTCCAGTGAACAGGAGAGCTGGATCCATCGCGGCATCTACCGGCAGGATTTCCAGCTGAGTTTCTCTCTGCCGGAACATGCCAAAGTCAGTAATGCCAGCCTGGCGGACGGGCTACTGACATTAGATATTCATCAGGAAATCCCTGAGAGTGAAAAACCGAAAAAAATCGCCATCGGAAACAATCAAAAAGTGCTCGAACACAAAGCGTAATTTGTTGCCTTGTTTTTACGTTGGCCCGCTGATGCGGGCCTTTTTTTTCGTCACGTTAATGGCTTTAAAACCCGTCATTTTCTGATTTCTGGACGCCATCAGGGAAGATAACCTAAGCTTTATAACAGGTTAATCTTAGTTAGATGAGCGTTCTGGCATCTGATGTGTGCGGAACAGTATTAAAGGAGTAGCAAGCGATGAAACAAGAAGAACTGACACGTAAAGCTGAAGAAGAGATTTCCGCGCTGATAGCTAAAAAAATCGCTGAGATCAGGAAGAAAACCGAGAAAGAGGTTTCTGAGATAGAATTTGTTCCCCGCGAGACGATGACCGGACTCGAAGGGTATGACGTTAAAATAAAACTCTTGTAATAAACATAACGGGAACCAGAGGTTCCCGTTTTTATCACGACAGATTAATCAAAATAAACACATGCAACTATTAAAAATCGTAGTTTTAATATTCTGTGTATAAGTTTTTTCTGAAAATGCTTTTTCTGTAAGTAATTTTATTTATCAGAATGTGAGCAATTGTTATTGTTTTCCGAAATGCTAACGAAGCGGTTTCGGAGCAAAAAAAATGGCTGCCATAAGACGCATAAACCTGATGTTTACACATTCCGCCCATACTGACGTTAACCCTGTTCCTTATCATTTACCCGATTGCAAAACCGTGGATTTTACCAGCAACAATACGGCAACGACGGCGGACGTTGAAAACATGGTCAGGGCGGGCAACTGGCTGACAGAGGCCGCTGTGGCTTCACCTCTTATCTCAATTTATATGCCCACCTGGAATCGCGAAGCGCTGGCTATACGGGCTATTAATTCCATTGTCGCGCAAGACTACAGCAACTGGGAAATGATCGTTATTGATGACTGCTCGCCAGCCTGGGGCCAGCTCAGTCACTATATTGAAAGCCTGAAAGACGTCCGGATCAGGTTTATTCGCAACGAATATAACTCCGGGGCATGCGCCGTCAGAAATCAGGCAATAGGGCTGGCGACAGGGCATTACATCACAGGTATTGACGATGATGACGAATGGTTACCCAATCGACTTTCATCATTTCTTGAGCATCAGGCTAAGCTTAATGAACACGCTTACCTGTATGCAGATGATTACATCTGTGAAAACAAAGATTATAAAGACTTAGCAGAATTACGCTTATACCCTAAGCCTGAATATAATGAGAACTTATTTGATAAAAAGAATATCGTCGGTAATCAGATCTTTACCTTAACCAGCAGATTACAGAACGGACTTTTCGATACCCGCTTATCAGCCGCACAAGATTATGATGCTTTTTATCGACTCGCCAGAAAGTACGGCTCACCCGTTAAAGTTCATAAAGCGACACAGATACTTTATGTCAATCATGGCGAGGCACGGATTACCGGCTCGCGTAAAAAATTCTCGGGGTATCTGAATTTTTACAAAAAGCATAAGGGCAGTTTCGATAAATCCAGTAAGAAATATCAATTATTTACGCTGTATTATATTCGTAATAAACCTATGCGATTACGGACGCTACTGACATTGATGACACTGAGAAATATCAAACGCTACGCGATGCTGTATACAAGTTTCAAAAACAAAAAATTCTGAAACCCGTCCGGCGAGGCAGTAAACCGCGCTTGTTGAGCGAGCTGCTAAGAGAGACTCACAGGCTCAATTAACTCCGCCCCCTGGTTTCTGATATTGCCCACCGCACGGGTAACCGGATGCCAGATAAATTCTTCCGCCGGTATCGCACCATCAGCGGCAATATCACTGGCTTCGCTGCCGCTAATCTCCTGGCGCATCCACTCCCTGGCCGCGTCTGGCGTTAACACCAGCGGTCGACGGTCATGAATATCCACCAGCCCTTTATCCGCCGCTGCGGTGACAATCAAAAAGCCTTCCGCTTCATCGCCGCGCTCAAAGGGCGTGCTGCCGATAGCGGCCATAAAGATTGGCTGACCATTAGCACGATGAATAAAATAAGGCTGTTTTTTATCGCCTTCTTTTTTCCATTCAAACCAGCCGTCCGCAAAGCAGATCGCCCGGCCATGCAGCCAGAGCGGTTTAAACATTCTGCTGGTGGCTGCGGTTTCGACACGGGCATTAATAAGCGGCGCTTTGCTCCACCAGCCGGGCGCGTACGACCACAGCACAGGATCGAGATGGAGCTTTTCGTCGCGCTCGCTCATCAGTAAAACCTTTGTTCCCGGCGCGACGTTATAACGACCTATAGGTTGTGGATCGAAGGCAATGTCGCGCTCCGTTTCCTCCACCAGAAAGGCGAGGTACTCTTCCCGGCTCTGTGCCTGGGCAAATCTTCCGCACATAAACTTCTCCGGTGATAACAACGTGCCCGGCGGCGCTGGCTTGCCGGGCCTGATTAAATACAAAACAAACACCCCGGCTCAGGGCCGGGGCGTTTATTTTTAAATATCAGTGTGCGCCTCAGAACCAGTGGTATTTGGACGATAGCGTCATAACCAGTGCGGCAGCGGCAAGCAAATTAAGAAGAACGGCAGTTCTGCTGGAAATATTCATCTTCGCATCCTTCACGTGACAACGTGGATGTTGGTAATACAGTAAGGCCAAAACAACTTCCCTGAGTGTAGTGAGGACTGACGATTTTGCCTCGTCAAATAGTCTTATTTTTTGTCGGAAAAGAATTTTCGGACAAGTTTGATGACTATCAATCTTCAGAGGCGTCAGATTCGTCTTATCTGTTATCATCACCGGCGCCTGAAATTACATAAAACGGAGAACAGACGTGACCATTTTTGACACCCTGCTGGCGTACAGTATTGCCGCCACTTTACTGACGCTTACCCCCGGTCTGGATACGGCGCTTATTCTGCGCACGGCCTCCGTCGAGGGAAAAAGAGCGGCGTTTAACGCGGCTATGGGTATTAACGTAGGTTGTTTTATCTGGGGAGCGATGGTGGCCTTTGGCCTCGGCGCCCTGATTGCGGTGTCGGAACTGGCGTACAACATCCTTAAGTATTGCGGCGCAGCCTATCTCTGCTGGCTGGGGATCTCTATGTTGCTGCGTCCGGGTAGCGGTTTACCCGTCAGCGTAAGCAGCAAAACCGCGCATAACTGGTTTGTGAAAGGGATGCTGGGGAATGTGTTGAATCCGAAAATGGGTGTGTTTTATGTCTCTTTCCTGCCGCAGTTTATTCCCCACGGACAGCCGCTCATTGCCTGGACCTTCGGGCTGGTGGCGATCCATGTAATGATCGGTATGAGCTGGTCAACAACGCTGATCCTGGCAACGCGTCCGCTGGCGAGCTTCCTGAAGCGCGAAAAGGTTTCCCGCTGGATGGATCGCAGCACAGGCACGCTGTTTATTCTGTTTGCCACTAAGCTGGCGCTGAGTAAGCGCTAAGCAAAAACGGGCGCGCGATGCGCCCGTTCCTGACATTATGCTGCGCTATCACGCAGCTTAAACACCTGCACCATCTCCAGCAGCCTGTGCGCCTGATCCTGCATGGCGTGCGCCGCGGCAGAAGACTCCTGCGACAGCGTGGCGTTCTGCTGCGTGGCGGTGTCCATATGCGTCATCGCGATATGTACCTGGTCGATCCCCACGCTCTGCTCATTGCTGGCAATTGAAATGGTGTCCACCAGTTGGCTCACGCGCTCGACGCTGCGCACGATCTCCTGCATTGCGCTACCGGCGTTATTCACCAGTTTATTGCCGTCGCTGATCCGGTTTACCGAGCGTTCGATTAGCTCACCGATCTCTCTGGCGGCAGTAGCAGAGCGCTGCGCCAGGGCGCGCACTTCGCTCGCCACCACCGCAAAACCCCGCCCCTGATTGCCAGCCCGCGCCGCTTCCACTGCCGCATTGAGCGCCAGAATGTTGGTCTGGAAGGCGATGCTGTCAATCACGCCGATAATGCTGCTGATCTCGCTGGCGAGCAGATTAATATCGCGCATGGTATCCACCACTTTCTCCACCACGTTACCGCCCTGGCCTGCGGTGACGCAGGCTTCGCGGGTCAGGGTGCTGGCGATGCGCGAGTTCTCGGTGTTGTTTTTCACCACCGACGTCAGCTGTTCCATCGACGCCACGGTCTGCTCCAGCGCGCTGGCCTGCGCTTCATTGCGGGCCGACAGCTCCAGGCTACCGGTGGCGATCTGCTTCGAGGCGCTGGCGATAGTCTCGGTGCCATTGCGCACGCCGTTGACGATACCGGTCAGGTTATCGTTCATCTCCCGCAGAGCGCGCATCAGAAGGGCGGTTTCATCGCGTCCGCTGACGGCGATAGTGGTTTGCAAATCGCCGGCGGCCACGCGGCGCGCCACGGATACGGCCTGTGCCAGCGGACGAGTAATGCTGCGTACCAGCCACCAGGTGATCATCAGACCGGCTATCAGCGTCAGGGCCATCGCCAGCAACAACAGATATTTAGTTTGCTGATACAGCGCCATGTTGCGATCGTGCGTCTGCTGGCGGATGCGATCTGCCTGTTTGAGCGTGGCGGCTACCGTCTCGTCGATCATGCGCGTCGGTTCCCGATCAATGCCGGACACCAGCTTATCCACCCGCTGCGCGCTGGAAGGATCCTGGATATCGTACTGGGTCAGCGCAGCGAGATAATGCGCCTCAAGCTCGCTATGCAGCTGGCGGGTTCGTTCCACCAGCCCGGTATCCAGCCCGATTTGCGGCAGCAGGGTAGCCAGTTCCGTCAGCAGCGCCTGGGTTTTCTGGCTCTGGGCGACAAATGCATTTTTATATTTATCGAAGCTGTCCTGTCCCTGACCGCCGCGCAGCAGCGTATTTTTCCACTCCTGCACCTGAATTTTGAACTGTACCTGTGCATTTCGCGCCGTATCGATACTTTGCGTCACACGTTTTTCCGTCGCCATAATGTGCTGATTCTGCGTCAGCCCGTCGGCGTTAATCACTAATCCTCTGCTGCCGATAAACAGCGTCGCCAGCAGCAGTACCGCAGCCAGTAAACCGAGCCGCTGCCCGATAGTAAGGTGGTTAAGTTTCATTATATCTGTGGTTCCTGAGGTCAAAGAGTGCCATCGGGATGACGAGCACACAGGTATCGACCCGGCGGCGACGGGCTTTAATGGCAGGAGTGTGGAAAAAAGCAGCAAAGTGGCGTTAATCGATTGATGTGCAATAACTATATAATTTTATGACATATTTATGACAGGCGGCAAAATAGCCAAAAGCCGCCTGTTTAACCCGCTACAGGAAATTGCGCAGCGACGCCACTTCAAGAGGACTGGCTTCGGTGAGCCATGCGGGGATTGCCTCTGGCGGCACCGGGCGCGAGAAAAAGTAGCCCTGCGCTTCGTCGCAGCCATAGGACTGCAACAGCATGGCGGTCTCTTTATCTTCCACACCCTCAGCCAGCACCAGATAATTCAGATCCTTGAGCATCATAATCACGTGACGGGCGATAATGCGGCTGCCGGGATCGGTGGTCAGCTGGCTAATCAGCGAACGGTCGAGCTTGATAATATCAATGGGAATACGGCGTAAATAACTGATATTACTGTAGCCTGCGCCAAAGTCGTCGAGCAGGATCTTAAAGCCCTTCATTTTCAGCCGATCCAGTTCACAGAGCGCCTGCTCGCTCTCCAGCACTTTTTCTGTTTCCAGGCATTCAATGCGAATATCCTGCGCCACGAGGCCTGCCTCAAGGATCTGCTGCTCCAGCGTATCGGCAAAACCGGGGCAGGAAAAATCGCTGACCGTTACGTTGATGGATACCGGAAGCAGAATGCCCGCCTCCCGCCAGCGACTGAGCTGGGCGATCACGGTGCGGATCACCCAGTGGGTAATATCGTTCATCAGCGTGGTTTTCTCCGCCAGCGCCACAATGGTGGCGGGGGAAATATTGCCCAGCACAGGATGCTGCCAGCGCAGCAGCGCCTCGCATCCTTCGGTGAAACCGGTGTGCAGGGATATTTTCGGCTGATAAACCAGATAAAACTGATCCGGCGCTTTGATGGCCTCGCTCAAATCGTAAAGCAATTTAAAATCGCTGTTGCGCTTCTCATCGAACGCGCGGTCAAAGGGCAGGACAGGAATATGCTGGCGAATCGCTTCATGCAGTGCGCTGATCGCCTGGCGCAATATCTCTTTCGGATCCTCAATGCCGGGCCGGAAATTCACGTAGCCGGTGAAGATTTTCAGGCGAATGTCGATGTCGCCGCGAATTTTCGCCTCAATGTCCGGCAGGTTTTCCGCTTTTTTGATCAATGTTTTTGCGTATTCGCTGTCTATTAACAGCGCAAAGCGTCCCGGCGCGAAAGCATATAACGGCGTGGTGGCCGGTAATTTTAAACGCAGGCGTAACAGTGGCCCGAAGCCGCGCAGCATTTTCTCCACCGCGCTCAGCCCAAGATAGCGTGAAAGCTCGTAGGCCTGTGGCATATCAATGCAGTCAAACAGGATCAGCGTAGAGGGACGATGGGCGGTTTCCAGCCCAATACGCTCCATCTCTTTCAGTAAAAACTGCCGGTTGGGCAGGCCGGTTAACGCATCCACACGCCCTAAAGAGTACCAGGCTTCCAGATAGGTGCAGGCCAGCGAAGCAATGCGCAGGAAATTTTCCGTTTGCTGTGCATCAGGTTCAAGGGGCGTCGGATGGCTGACGCACAGCGTGCCCAGCACAAAACCCTCTTTGGTCTGTAATGGCGCGGCGGCATAAAAAATAACGTGACCGTTCAGCGACAGTTCATGATCGCGAAAGCGTTCGTCAAGACGCGTATCGTTACAGATGATGGCATTGCAACTTTTTACTGAATGCTGGCACATGGAATCAACAATCGGCATTTTCAGCGGAATAGCCGGATTGTTTTTCACAAATTTAATGTACTGATGCTGATCATCAAAAATAGTAACAAAACAGCCATCAACGCCCATGATTTCACTGGCGAGACAGGCAAATTCGCCCAGCGCAGCATCACGGGCGCTGTCCTGTTCCTTAAGTAACGCCAGGGCCGCCAGTCGTTTGGTTTCATTTTTATTCAGGCCGGTGAACATAAGGCGCTCCTGCTCAGAACGGTGCTGAGTCTGGGGAAGAATTTTTACAGGAAAGAGTTATTTTTAGCGTACGGCGGGGATCACCACCAGCCGAACTGGGATCCGGCAACGGCGGCAATAGCAATAATCAGCATAATAATGGTGGTTTTTCTCACGTGATTCTCCCGAAAGGCGCTGCTGGCCGGACAATAAACAGAATGGCAATCAGTATTTTCTTATACGATAACGGATTACTGCGCCGCGTTAAATGAGACTTTCATTGCCAGCGTGAAAAACCCGGTCCGGTGGCATCCTCAGGGGAGGGTGACAGAACGGCCTTAGCCAGGGTAAACTTCGTTTTCGGATTTATCTTAAACATCTTTAACGAAGCACGAGAGCAGCATGTACTTGTTAAAACCGGGCAGCCAGGCCTTAATCATTGGCGCGCAGACCCCTGTCGGTCGTCGTAATATTGGTAAATCGGTAGAGCTGTTTGGCCTCTGCCAGCCGGGTGGGCGTTTTCTCAACCCCGTGAACGGGGTGATGACGCAGATGCCAGATAACGCGCCGCGTGCGCTGTGGCTGGTGATCGGCGATGTCTTTACCTTTGATGGCCAGCATGGTTTCGCCTTTGTCCGCGCCGAACACCTGATGCCGCTGCTGCCGGATGCCATGCCTCAGGAAGCCGACGCCCGGGTTATGTATTAACCATGTCGCCAAGCCAGGCTGCCAGCACCTGCGCATGATTTTGCGCGCTGTTTTTCGCCGCATATAACAGCGTCAGATTTTGCGTTTTTGCCAGCGCCGCGAGACGCTTGCCATCCTCGCGCTGTCCTGCAAGTTCGGCGCGATACTGCTCAGTGAACGCGGCGAAATCCAGCGTCCCGCTATGAAAGGCCTTGCGCAGTTCTGTTGACGGTGCCAGCGTTTTGCACCACTCATCACAGGCGAGGTCACACTTTTTGATGCCGCGCGGCCACAGCCTGTCTACCAGTACCCGATACCCGTCATCCTCTGCCGGGGCGTCATATACCCGTTTCCAGTTGATCATCCTCATACTCCTTATTAATCAGGGGGCTGATTAGCTTCACCTGTGAATTTTAAGGTGTTGTGATAACGACAAAAGATCATTATTCTGATGTTCCTTATGTTACCCATAAATTGCACAACATAGGGAACCCCCATGGACCACCTGCCTGTCAAAGAAACGCTGCGCATCGCCCTCGTCGGTGATTACAATCCTGAGGTTATTGCTCACCAGGCCATTCCGCTGGCGATTGATGATGCCGCCGCCGTACAAAACCTCACCGCTGATTATGACTGGCTGGCGACCTCGGAAATTAACAGCGCCGAAGATTTAGTCGGATACGATGCCATCTGGGTGGTACCTGCCAGCCCCTACAAAAATCCTGAAGGCGCGTTTATCGCTATTCGCTATGCCCGTGAAAACAGCATCCCGTTCCTCGGCACCTGTGGGGGTTTCCAGCATGCGATGATCGAGTACGCGCGTAATGTGCTGGGCTGGGGAGATGCCGCGCACGCGGAAACCGACACCGAGGGCCGGATGGTGATATCCGCCTTACAGTGTTCGCTGGTGGAGGAAACCGGGGTGATTGAACTGCGTCCGAACACGCTGATCGGCAAGGCCTATGGCCGCGACAGTATTGAGGAAGGCTATCATTGCCGCTTCGGGATCTCCCCCGAATTTGCCGATGCCCTCAGCAGCAGCGATTTTCGCGTCACCGGCTGGGACGAAGAGGGCGAGATCCGCGCGGTGGAGCTGACCAGCCATCCGTTCTTCGTCGCCACCCTGTTCCAGCATGAACGCGGCGCGCTGGCCGGACGCCCGGTGCCGCTGGTGCACGCTATGCTGCGCGCGGCCAGCAACTAACTTTCCTGATAGTCGCGGGGTCAGCCAGCGTTGATCTCGCGATCCTGTCCGGCAAAAGCGCCGAATACCGCCATTGCCACCGCTAACAGCGCACAGGCGAGCAGCGGAATATGCCAGTCGCCGCTGGCATCATGAATTTTCCCCATCAGCGGCGGCCCGCAGGCGGCCAGCAGATAACCCACAGATTGCGCCATGCCGGATAAAGCCGCAGCCTGATGCGCCGAGCTGGCGCGCAGACCGATAAACGTCAGGCCGAGGATCATGGTTGCGCCGGATCCGAAACCAAAGATCACCGTCCACAGCACCGCCTGCGCCGGGAACAGCCACAGCCCGACGGCGCTGAAGGCGCACAGCAGCGAGACGATAGCGGCGATGCCGCGTTGATCGCGCAGACGATGCAGCACCAGGGGGATCAGAATACCCGGCGCGGCGGTCGCCAGTTGCAACAGACCATGCAGGGATCCCGCCTGCGCCTCGCTGTAGCCGTGGCTGATCAAAATCGCGGGCAGCCAGCCAATAATCACATAATAAATCAGCGAGTTAATGCCGAGGAACAACGTGACCTGCCAGGCAAGGCGCGAGCGCCAGATACCGCGATCGTGCAGGCCAGGCGTGCTGCTGAGCGCGGCAGGCGCGCTGGCGCGCAACTGCGGCAACCACAGAGCAAGGGCGAGCAGCGGAAACGCCATCAGCGCCAGCAGTGCGCCGCGCCAGCCGAAACCGTGCAGTGCAATGGGCACTACCAGCGCTGAGCCGAGCGCCGCGGCCGCGCCCATGGTCAGGGAATAGGCGCCGGTCATTTTCGCCACCTGACCGGCGAAATCACGTTTGATGATCCCCGGCAGCAGCACGTTACCCAGCGCAATGCCGCAGCCGATCACCGCCGTGCCGGTAAACAGCAGCGCCGCCGAGGGCAGGGAGCGCACGGCGATACCGGCGCAAATCAATACCATCGCCACCAGCAGACTGCGCTCCATACCCAGGCGGCGCGCGATGCCCGCCGCCAGCGGGGACACCAGCGCAAAGGCCAGCAGCGGCAGCGTCGTGAGCATGCCGGTCTGCGCGGTGGTGAGGCCGTAGTCGTCACGAATAGCCCCCAGCAACGGGGCCGCGCCGGTGAAAGTGACGCGTAACGTGGTGGCAATCAACAGGATCCCGGTAAACAGCAGCAATCCCTGCCTTGTGCGAAGTGAAATAGCGGTAGTCATTATATTCTCTGTTTTCTGGCTTATTGAGCCGCGTCAGTCTAATCCCAGAACGTCCACCCGCCAAATCTGGCAGCGCATCATGCCGATGATTTTCTGCTTGTCAGACCATTCTTAAGGTGTGGTTATTCCGGGTTTATGCTGCCGGAAAGGAAATTATAAGAGGATCCTTTCGTGCAGGCATTTTTCATAACTTTTTTCGATATGTAATGCACTTTTTGATATTTGTCTGTGCGGGGAGAGCTGTGTGAATTTAGCAGCAATTTCAATAACAACGGATCACCATTAGCATGGCAATTTTCGCACAGACCAAAAAAACCGTCGCGCTGACTGCGCTGGCGCTGCTGACCACGCTCTCCTTTGCGGCGCATGCCGATAAACTGGCCGACATCAAAGCCGCGGGCGTTGTTAAAGTCGCCACTTTTGATGCCAACCCGCCGTTTGGCGCCATCGATGCAAAAACCCACGACATCGTGGGCTACGACGTGGATTTCGCCAAAGCGCTTGCTAAAAGCCTCGGCGTGAAGCTGGAGCTGGTGGCCACCAACCCCGCCAACCGTATTCCGCTGTTGCAGTCCGGGAAAGTGGATCTGATTGTCGCTGACATCACCATCACCCCGGAGCGCGCGCAGGTGATCGATTTCTCCACGCCCTATTTTGTGACCGGGCAGCAATTCCTCGTCCCCGCTGACGGCAAAGATTCGCTGGATGCCTACAGCAAAGCCCGTATCGGCGCGGTGAAAGGCACCACCGGCGAGCAGGCGCTGCACCAGCGTTTCCCGCAATCCCGCGTGCTGGCCTATGACGATATCCCGCTGGCGCTGACCGCACTGCGTAACGGCAATGTGCAGGCGATCACCCAGGATAGCACCATTCTTGCCGGTCTGCTGGCGGAAGCGCCGGACAAAGCGAAGTTTAAAATCCTGCCGGATCTGCTGTCGAAAGAAGAAATCGGCGTTGGCGTCAGCAAAGGCGAAACCGCGCTGCTGAAGGCGGTGAATGACGAACTGGTGAAGCTTGAGCAGAGCGGTGATGCCGCGAAAATCTACGACGCCTGGTTTGGCCCGCAAACCAAAACCCCGCAGCCGCGCAGCTTTAAAATAGAAGCGAAGTAATTATGTTTGCAGGTTTATTTTCCACCTCCGCGGCGTCGGCCACGGAGGCGTTTGCCGTGCAAAAAGGCACGGTCGAATTCCGTCAGGTGAGCAAGCGTTACGGCGATCATCAGGTGCTTAAGAATATTGATTTGCAGGTGCGCGCCGGGGAAGTGCTTGCCGTCTGCGGGCCATCCGGTTCGGGAAAATCAACGCTCATTCGCCTGATCAACCAGCTGGAAACCCTGACCAGCGGCGAGGTCCTTATCGACGGCAACCCCACCAGCGGGCTGAAAGGCCGCGCCCTGCGGCAGATCCGCCGCCAGGTGGGATTCGTGTTCCAGCAATTCAATCTTTACGCCCATCTCAGCGCGCTGGATAACATCACCCTGGCGCTGACCCGCGTGCATGGTAAATCGGCAGTGGATGCGCAGCAGATCGCCCTCAGCCTGCTGGAGCGCGTCGGTCTGCTGGATAAAGCCCATCATTTCCCGGCGCAGCTCTCCGGCGGGCAGCAACAGCGGGTGGCGATCGCCCGCACGCTGGCGGCCAGCCCGCACATTATTTTGTTTGATGAGCCCACCTCGGCGCTGGATCCGGAGATGATCGGCGAAGTATTACAGGTAATGAAATCGCTGGCGCACAGCGGCATCACGCTGATCGTCGTCACCCATGAAATGCAGTTTGCCCGCGAAATCGCCGACCGGGTGATCTTTATTGATGGCGGTGAAATCCTTGAGCAGGCGGCCCCGGCGCAGTTTTTCACCGCGCCGCAGCATCCCCGCGCGCAGCGGTTTCTGCAAAAGGTGCTCAACCCGTTACATGCTGAAAACAGGGACGGCTGATGAACTTTCATCCTGACTGGGCCGGCGTGCTGACCGGCCAGCCGGCGCAGTGGATCCTCTCCGGTTTTTTGACCACGGTGTGGGTAACGCTGGCGGGTATGCTGCTCGCGACCTTATTGACCGTGCTGTTGCTGGCGTTGCGTCTGACCGGCGGGCGCGTGGGGCGGGGCGTGGTGGCGGTGTGGGTGTCACTGTTTCGCAATACGCCGCTGCTGGTGCAACTGCTGTTCTGGTATTTCGCTGCCTGGAATCTGCTGCCGCAGGCGTTTCGTCAGTATGTGAATGACGAGCACGTCTTCTCGGTGCTGCCGGGGGACGTCTGGTGGTTTACGCCGGAGTTTCTCAGCTCAGCCTGGGCGCTGGGGCTGTTTACCGCCGCCTTTCTGGTGGAGGAGATCCAGTCCGGGCTGCATGCCGTGCCGCGCGGCCAGGTGGAAGCGGCCACCGCCCAGGGTTTCAGTCCGCTGGCGCTGTTCCGCTGGATCCTGCTGCCGCAGGGGCTGAAAAATGCCTGGCAGCCGGTGGTCGGTCAGTATCTCAATCTGATGAAACTCTCCTCGCTGGCGACCGGTATTGGCTTTGCGGAACTGACCTACCAGACGCGGCAGATCGAAAGCTTCAACGCCCATGCGCTGGAGGCGTTCGCCATCGGCAGCGCGCTCTATTTGCTGCTCGGCCTGGTGATGAGTCTGCTGCTCAATGCCCCTGTCTGGTGGCGGGCGCGTAAGGAGAAAACACAATGATCGCCAGTATTACGGTCATTACCGACAATCTGGATTATCTGCTGCTCGGACGTACCGCGCAGGGCGAGCCGGGCGGCGTGCTGCTGTCGGTGCTGATGACGCTGGGGGCGGCGGCGCTGGCCTTTCCCGGCGGCATACTGCTTGCCTGTTGCGCCTGGCGTTTCAAAGGCTGGCCGCGCAGGGTGCTCTTTGTCTGGGCGGAGCTGATCCGCGGCATTCCGCTGATCTTCGTCATTTTCTGGCTGTGGTTTTTACTGCCCGCGTTGACTGGTGCTGATCTGCCGGGGGCGGTGACCGTCACGCTGGCGCTGGCATGGTTCACCTCGGCCTCGGTGATGTATTCGACCCTCGCTGCCCTGGGAGCGCTGCCGAAAGGGCAATATGAGGCGGCTGTCGCCGGAGGATTCAGCAGCCTGCAACTGTTGCGCTGGGTGCTGCTACCGCAGGCGCTGCGCAATGCGCTGCCGTCTTATGTCGGCCTGCTCATCGCCCTGCTGAAAGATACCTCGCTGGCGTTTATCGTCAATGTGCCGGAACTGACCACTGTCGCAGGCCAGGTAAACAGCCGCGTTCAGGTCTATCCGGCGGCGCTGTTTATCTTTACCGGCCTGGTTTATTACCTGCTGTGCAGCCTGCTGGAGCAGTCGGTGAAACGCTGGCAGCGGCGACGTTTACTGCCGTCCAATTAACAGCGACACCAGGCCTGCGGCGATCAGCGGGCCGACGGGCACCCCACGGAACAGCGCCACGCCGAGCACCGTACCGACCAGTAATCCGGCCACCAGCGACGGCTGCGAGCTCATCAGCGTGACGCCGCGCCCGCCAAGCCAGGAGACAAAAACGCCAACCGCAATGGCGATCAGGGATTTCCAGTTGGCGAAGGAGTGCAACAGCGTTGACGGCGGCAGGGTGCCGCTGGCAATGGGGGCCATCACGCCGATGGTCAGGATGATGATGCCGATGGTCAGCCCCTGTTTTTCGATCCACGGAAAAAAGGCGTTGAGCGGCGTCACCCGCACAATGATCAGCACCAGAATAGAAATGGCCACGGTGGTGTTGTGGCTGGCAAACCCCAGCGCGGCGAGGGCGAGTAAGATAAACAGCGTGGTATCGAACATGGCGGCATCCTGACCAGAAAAGTTAGCCTGCTTACTTTACGCGCATCCGCGTGAAGAAACAGGCGTTTTTTGGTTCAGATGATTTTCAACCTTGTACCAGTAAATCCACCAGCGGGCTGTTTTCCCGTATGAATACCGGAATGGTTTCAAGGGCCGCATCCACGGTGATCTGCTGCTGCCCCTGATAACGCTCGCCGTTAAGCGCCACCCAGCCGTGGACGCCCGGCAGCCAGACATCACGCTGGCGCTGACCGGCATGCATCACCGGCGCCACCAGCAGATCCTCGCCAAACAGATACTGATCTTCCACCTGCCAGCTTTGTGGTTCATCAGGATAATGCCAGAACAGCGGGCGCATCAACGGATCGCCATGCTGGTGGGCGTTGTCAAACAGCGCATCGACATACGGACGCAGCGTTTCACGCACCGACAGCCAGTGCTGCATAATGGCGAAATTCTCCTCGCCGTAGCTCCACAGCTCGTTCGGCGAACCGCTGTTACACTGCGGAATGCCGTTGCGGTAGCTTTCCGGCGGCTGGATCTGCGGCTCGCGATAGCCGTGCATACGCAGCACCGGACAGAATACCGCCCACTGGAACCAGCGGATCAGCAGTTCATGGAACGCCGGATCGTTCACGTTGCCGCCCTGAAAACCGCCGATATCGGTGGTCCACCAGGGAATGCCCGCCAGTCCCATATTCAGCCCGGCAGCCAGCTGGTTGCGAAAGGCGTGGAAGGATGAATGCACATCCCCGGACCAGGCCAGCACGCCAAAGCGCTGGCTGCCCGCCCAGGAACAGCGCACCAGATTCACAATCTCCGTTTCGCCGTTAGCCGTCAGGCCATCATAAAAGCCCTGGGCAAAATCGCGCGGATACTGGTTGCCGACTTCCAGCACCGGCCCGGCGTGGTAGCGGTAGTTATCGAAGTCATAGGCGCGGTATTCCGGCTCGGCTTCGTCCAGCCAGAACAGCTTAATGCCCAGATCGTAGTAATTTTTCTTCACCGTCTCCCAGACAAATTCCCGCGCCTGCGGGTGGGTGGCGTCAAAGAAGGTGGTGTTACCCATAAAATCGAGATCCACCTGTACGCCGCGATCGCTGGTCACCAGCCAGCCTTTGGCTTTCATCACCGGGAACAGGGGGCTGCGCGCTTCCACCGTCGGCCAGACGGACACCATCAGTTCGATGCCCAGCGATTTCAGTTCCGCGACCATCGCCGCCGGATCGGGCCAGTCCACAGGATCGAAGCACCAGGTGCCCTGATTTGGCCAGTGGAAGAAGTCGATGACCATCACCGACAGCGGCAGATGGCGACGACGATATTCACGGGCTACCTCCAGCACTTCCTGCTGGGTGCGGTAGCGCAGTTTGCACTGCCACAGGCCGCTGGTGAATGCCGGGGCGGGCGGCGGCGTGCCGGTGGCTTTCGCGTACTGGCGGGTCAGTTGTACGGTGTTGTCGGCGGCGGTGATCCAGTAATCCATCTCCTGAGTAACCCGCGCCTGCCATTCGGTGTGGTTTTTCGCAAAACTCGCCTCGCCGATGGCCGGATTATTCCACAGCAGGCCGTAGCCGAGGCTCGACTGCATGAACGGCACGCTGGCCTGGGAGTTACGCTGGGCCAGCTCCAGCACACAGCCTTTCAGATCCAGCCACGGCTGCTGGTATTGGCCCATGCCGTAGATTTTTTCGTCATTGCGCGATTCAAAGCGCACGGTGAGCTGATATTTGCCGCCGGGCAACGGTTTGAATTCCCGGCCGTCCAGCTTCAGGGCGCTGACGTATTTATCCTGGCTTTTCTCGCTGGCCCCAATGCCGACGGTGGAGCGCTGCCGCCACATCTCTTCCAGCAGCAGCTCGCCACGCTGGTTGTAAAAGGCCAGTTGACCCTTCAGGTTCAGCACCGCGGTGATATTACCGTTGCGCAATGTCAGGGTTTCCGCGCTGGCGGTGATCTCACTTGCACCGGCGTCGTTTCGTGGCAGCAGGGCATGCAGATTATCGGTGAACGCCGGGGCGCAGGTGGCGCGCACGCGCAGGCTGTGTTCACCCCAGGGTTCCACGCGCAGGATTTGTCGTTCAAAGCGCCATTCGATGCTGTCAGGATGTTGGATCAGTTCGCTCATAAATAATGCGTCCTTTTATGCAGCCGTTTGCTTAGCTAAATGGATGGATTTCATGGTGTTGTCGTCGAGCTTGTACCAGCGCAGCATGGCGAAGGCGCACAGGGAGAGAACGCCCGGCACCACGGTAAAGAGCGCGACGATGCAGTACATGGCGGTGCTGTTCTGCGTCGGGGCGTTGGCGACATAACCGCTGAAGCCCAGCGTCCAGCCAACGATAGCGCCGCTGATCGCCATGCCGAGTTTCAGTACCGCGAGGAAGGTGGAGAAGATCACGCCATCCATGCGTTTGCCCTGCAACCATTCGCCGTAGTCAGCGACGTCCGCCATCATCACCCACATCAGGGTGGTGGTGGCCTGGTAGAGAGTGGAGACGATAAAGGTCAGCGGCACCAGCACCAGTACGGATTTTGGTGCGAAGAACAGCGCGATACTCAGCACGCCCGCCAGCACCGCGCAGTAACCAAACATCTGCACTTTGCTGAAATTACGCGTCAGCCGTTTCGCCAGCGCGCTGCCCGCCGCTTTGCCGAGAATATGCGCCCCCAGCATCCACATAAAATAGCTGGCGCTGCCAAGATAATAAGTGACGAAATACATCATCGCGCCAAGACGTACCACCCCAAATCCAATATTGGTCAGCACCAGCACGGCGACAATGCGCCACTGATCGTTTTTTAATAAATCGCGTAATTCCGCGAGATAATTATTATGCGTGGCGGGAGCATTGATACGTTCACGGGTATTGGTAAAACAGATCCAGAACATGATCACCGCCGCCGCGGCCATAATCGCCATTGCCGCACGGTAGCCGAGTAATTTGTCATCGCCGCCAATATATTCTGCCAGCGGCATCATAAAGAAGGTCGACATCGCGCCGCCGAGGGTGGCTAAAAAGAAACGGTAAGACTGGAGTGAAATACGCTCTTCGTTATTGGGGGTGATCACCGCGCCCATCGAACAGTAGGGAATATTAATGGCGGTGTACATCAGCATCATGAAGGTATAGGTCACGGAGGCAAAGATCATTTTCCCCGTCAGGGTGAGGGATTCCGGCACCGCGTAGGTCAGCAGACAGCTCGCGCCAAAGGGCAGGGCCAGCCACAGCATCCACGGGCGGAACTTGCCCCAGCGGGTTCGGGTGCGGTCCGCAAGATAACCCATCGCCGGATCGATAATCGCATCGGCGGTACGCGCCAGCAAAAACATCGTGCCGACAAAGGCCGCCGGTAAGCCAACCACATCGGTGTAATAAAAGGTGAGAAATATAATGACATTATCCAGCCCGACATGGCTGGCCATATCGCCCAGACCATAACTTATTTTTTCTTTACGGGTGATCTTTTCCTGCATCTTATTCACCTGTCTCTGTAAGGGTATTTTGTCGATAGTTCAGAGACTATTGTTGATGCATGTTGTCAGGCTTAACAATTGCGAGATTTACTAATGGGGTTATGGAAACGCATTTTCGTGATACCGGTAACAATAATGGCGGTAATTTCCATATTTTAAGTGCTTTTAGTCCATATCCTAAAAGCAGGAAATAACGCAGCGCAGGAATCGTTTCAGCGGAATAATATTCATATTAATACAGGAAAAACGTCATAAATTTGTCATGCGCGCTGGCTGATAATGGCGCATCGTCCGTAAAAGCGACAGGTGTGACAATGAACGATCCCATGCTAATGGAAACGCTGATTATCACCTCCACTTTTTTAGCCATTATCATGGTGCTGGTGGCATCAGTACTGATTCTGGAGCGTTCCGGCTGAAGCTGCCGGGCGGGAAAAGAAAAAGCCGCCACGGGGGCGGCAAAAAGGTAACGTGTTTCTTAGTTATTGTTTCTGTAATAAGTAGCTGTTTTCGTAGCCCGGCACGACGCCAATGACGTCAAAGCCACGGAAGTAACCTCCGGCACGCAGCAGATCCACCGCAGGACCCACTTCCGGCGAATACTGATGATCGCGATAGTCATCAAACACAATGTAGCCGCCGCTGATCACCGTTGGCGAATAGAGCAGGAAATCCATCAGCACATGGCGTCCCAGGTGACCGCCGTCGATATGCAGCAGCAAGGTTTTCGGGTTGAATGCCAGAACGCGCTCAATGCTGTGCTCTGAATAACCGCGTACCAGATTCACTTCCGGGAACAGGCGCTCGTGATAGAAGCCCAGTTCATTAGCCTGATTCGGCAACTCCATCGGATCGACGCTGATGATTTTGCGTTTACGTTTACACATTTCGTTCATGAAAGCGCTGGATTTACCCTTCCACACGCCAATTTCAATGATGTCGCCTTCGGCTTTAGAATTTTCCAGCAGCCAGCAGAGATAGCCGAGGAATTTCACATGCGTGTGGAAAGAAAGCTCTTTGCGCGGCATCGCCAGTTCCGGCGGCAGCGCGGCCTGCGCTTCAACCATGGCTGCGCCAACCGAATCCCAGACGTCATCAATGACCCGTTGTAATTCAGGATCTTCTAAAAATAATTTCAGGTCTGAAATTTCGAGCATCAGGGCGGTTTCCTTCGTGTAGTGAGTTGGTGGTATTTACCTGACGTTAAATTTGCCACAGAAGGGGCGGGTACAAGGGGGGAAATAGCTGGCATTTTGCGGGGCATTTAGGCGGATAGCGGAAATGAAAAAGCCGGTGGACTGACGTTCACCGGCTTTTTTGCGGGAAAAGCATTAATTATGGGCGTCGCTGGCCTGTTTGTGGAACAGCTCGCGGAACACCGGATAAATATCATCCTGATCGCGAATATGCTGGATAGCGAAGTTATCGAAGCTTGCCTGTAAATGCTCATATTCACGCCACAGCGTCTGATGGGCGCGGCGGGTGATCTCAATATAACTGTAATAACGCACTACCGGCAGGATCTTCTTCGCCAGTATCTCATGACACAGCGGGGAGTCATCGGCCCAGTTATCGCCGTCGGAGGCCTGCGCCGCGTAAATGTTCCACTGCGCCGGATCGTAACGCTCCTTCACCACCTCATCCATCAGCTTCAGGGCGCTGGAAACGATGGTGCCGCCGGTTTCCTGCGAGTAGAAGAACTCATGCTCGTCTACTTCTTTGGCCTGGGTGTGATGGCGAATATAGACCACTTCCACGTTCTTATAGGTTCTGGAAAGGAACAGATAAAGCAGAATATAAAAACGCTTCGCCATGTCTTTGGTGGCCTGATCCATCGAGCCTGACACGTCCATCAGACAGAACATCACCGCCTGGCTGGACGGCTCCGGGCGTTTCTCATAGTTCCTGTACCTTAAATCAAAGGTGTCGATAAAGGGTACACGTTCGATTTTCGCCCGCAGTTCGGCGATCTCCCGGCGCAGCTGTTCCTCTTCCAGTAATTGCGCCGGCTCGCTGTTCGCCACCTGTTCCAGATTTTCTTCCAGCTCGCGCAGCTGACGGCGCTTGCCCGCGGTCATCGCCGTACGGCGCGCCAGCGAGTTTTGCAGTGAACGCACTACGCTGATATTTGCCGGTACACCGTTCGCGGTATAGCCCGCACGATGGGTTTTGTATTCGTTAAGCTGGCGATGCTGATTCTTTTTCAGGTTCGGCAACGCCAGATCTTCAAACAGCAGATCGAGGTATTCATCTTTGGAGATCTGAAAGACGAATTCGTCCTGGCCTTCACCGTCCTGGCTGGCCTGACCCTGACCGCTGCCGCTGCCACCGCCGCCCCCCTGCGGACGTTCAATGCGGTCGTTCTGCACAAAGTGATCGTTGCCGGGATGAACGCGGTTGCGCAGGCCGCCGCGTCCCTGATGAAACATAGGTTCGTTAATGTCTTCAGACGGGATGGAAACGGACTCGCCGCTGTCCACGTCGGTGACCGAGCGCTTGTTGATGGCCCCGGAAATCGACTGCTTGATTTGCGATTTATAACGGCGCAAGAAGCGCTGGCGGTTCACCGTGCTCTTGTTTTTGCCGTTAAGACGCCGGTCTATAAACCAGGTCATACGCCCTCCGTACTGCCAACTGTTCGCAGGATCTGTAGGTGCCGGGCTGCGCGGACGCAGACCCGGCCTACGGAGTATTATTGTTGGCCCGGCGTGCGCCGGGCGGCTGTCAGGACGATTTACGCACGCGCAGATACCATTCGCACAGCAGACGAACCTGCTTGCGGGTATAGCCTTTTTCCATCATGCGATCGACAAAATCGTCGTGTTTCTTCTGCTCGTCGGTTGAGGTTTTGGCGTTAAAGGAGATCACCGGTAACAGCTCTTCGGTATTGGAGAACATTTTCTTCTCGATTACCGTGCGCAGTTTTTCATAGCTCGTCCAGTTCGGGTTACGGCCGCTGAAATTCGCCCTGGCGCGCAGCACAAAATTGACGATTTCGTTACGGAAGTCTTTCGGGTTGCTGATCCCGGCGGGCTTCTCGATTTTCTCCAGTTCGGCGTTCAACGATTCCCGATCGAACAGCTGGCCGGTATCCGGATCGCGGTACTCCTGATCCTGGATCCAGAAATCGGCGTAGGTGACATAACGGTCAAAAATGTTCTGTCCGTATTCCGAATAGGATTCCAGATACGCGGTCTGGATCTCCTTGCCGATAAATTCGGCATATTTCGGGATCAGATAGCCTTTGAGGAACTCCAGATAACGCTCTGCCTGTTCCTGCGGGAACTGCTCGCGCTCGATCTGCTGCTCCAGCACGTAGAACAGGTGCACCGGGTTAGCCGCCACTTCGGTATGATCGAAGTTAAAGACGCGGGACAAAATTTTGAACGCAAATCGGGTCGACAGACCGTTCATGCCTTCGTCCACGCCCGCGTAATCGCGATACTCCTGATAAGATTTCGCCTTCGGATCGGTATCTTTCAGGCTTTCACCATCATAAACGCGCATTTTGGAATAGATGCTGGAGTTTTCCGGCTCTTTCAGGCGCGAGAGGATCGAGAAACGTGACAGTGTTTCCAGGGTCCCCGGCGCGCAGGGCGCGTGGGCCAGCTCACTGTGATTAAGCAGTTTCTCGTAGATCTTCATCTCTTCCGAGATGCGCAGGCAGTACGGCACCTTGACGATATAGACACGATCAAGGAAAGCTTCGTTATTCTTGTTGTTACGGAACGTCACCCATTCGGATTCGTTGGAGTGCGCAAGAATAATGCCGTTAAACGGCAGGGCGGAAATCCCCTCAGTACCGTTATAGTTACCTTCCTGTGTCGCCGTCAGCAGGGGATGCAGCACCTTGATGGGCGCTTTAAACATCTCGACGAATTCCATCACGCCCTGGTTGGCGCGGCACAGCGCGCCGGAATAGCCGTAGGCGTCCGGATCGTTCTGCGCGTGGTTTTCCAGTTTACGAATATCCACTTTCCCGACCAACGCCGAGATGTCCTGGTTGTTTTCATCCCCGGGCTCGGTTTTAGCAATGGCGATCTGCTCCAGGATCGACGGCCAGACTTTCACGACGCGGAATTTAGTGATGTCGCCGCCAAACTCGTGCAGCCGCTTCGCCGCCCATGGCGACATAATGGTGCCGAGATAACGCCGCGGTACGTTGTACTCTTTTTCCAGAATTTGCGCGTCTTCCTGCGGATTGAACAGGCACAGCGGGTGATCGTTGACCGGGCTGCGCTCGCCGTTAGCGCTCAGCACGTAAATGGGGACGCGCTGCATTAAGGATTTCAGGCGCTCGGCCAGCGACGATTTACCGCCACCCACCGGGCCGAGCAAATAAAGGATCTGTTTCTTCTCTTCCAGCCCTTGCGCGGCGTGTTTGAGATAAGAAACGATTTGTTCAATGGCTTCTTCCATACCATAGAACTCTTCAAAGGCGGGGTAGCGTCCAATTACCCTGTTCGAAAACAGACGGGAAAGCCGTGGCTCCAGAGCAGTATCCACCATCACTGGCTCACCAATGGCCATCAACAGGCGTTCTGCCGCATTGGCATAAGCACTGCGATCCTGCCGACATATGGAAAGAAACTCCTGCAGTGTGAACTCTTCGTCCTTGGCAGCTTCATAGCGCTGGCGATAGTGATCGAATATATTCATGGCATGCCGTCCTTTCGTTTTTTAGCACAGGTTAAGAGCCGTTCATATGAATTGTGGAGGCTCCCGGAAGAGGTAGGTTGAACGTTGCTGATGAGTACCAACAACCCGCGTGCCAGGTGACAGGACGCCCGGCGCTCGCGTGCTCGCGATACACCTTCTTAAAATTAAGCGTAGATGGCATTTGCAAAACTTGCATGCCACCGCAAACCAATTTCAATGACATATCAATAACTCATCTGATGTTTTTCTGTTTCGTGATATAGGCCGCGCCAGCGCTTCATCGCAGCGTCATATCATTGCAAACGCGCTGTCATTATCAGACCGCAAGATGATGTGTTGAGTTTTGTAATATTCGGGTAAAAAAATTTGGGAAGCACGGCGCGGGCAGTTACACTTCACTGGCCCCATTATTTGACGATAGGAAAGAAAGGATTGTGACCAAATTCAAAGTTCTGGCGCTGGGCGTTCTGACCGCCATCACAGCCACTTCAGCTCTGGCTGACAATAATTTTTCGGTAGGTGCCGGTGTTGGTGTCCTTGAAACGCCGTATAAGGACTACGATCGCGATGTGGTTCCGGTACCGGTTATCACCTATGAAGGGGATGACTTCTGGTTCCGCGGTCTGGGCGGCGGCTATTACCTGTGGAACGATGAGAGCGACAAACTCTCCATCACCGCCTATTACTCTCCGTTTGAATTCAAACCTAAAGACAGCGACAACTGGCAGCTGCGTCGCCTTGATAAACGTAAAGCGACGCTGATGGCTGGCTTGTCCTACGTGCACAACACCCAGTACGGCTTCCTGCGCACCAGTCTGGCGGGCGATACTCTGGATAACAGCAACGGTATCTCCTGGGATCTGGCCTGGCTTTATCGCTATACCAACGGCGGCCTGACGTTAACGCCGGGTATCGGTCTTGAGTGGAGCAGCGAAAACATGAACGAATACTACTACGGCGTTTCCGGTAAGGAATCCCGCCGCAGTGGTCTCGATCGCTACGATCCGGACAGCGACTGGAGCCCGTATCTGGAGCTGAGCGCGAGCTATAAACTGACTGATGCCTGGAGCGTTTACGGCATTGGCCGCTACACGCATCTGTCCAGCGAAGTCAAAGACAGCCCGATGGTGGATAAATCCTGGGCGGGCGCACTGTCCGCAGGGGTTACCTACAGCTTCTGATTGTGCAATGACATTGTGCATTCAGTGAATAACAGGGCGCTTTTGCGCCCTGTTTGCATTGGGGTGGAACAACACTCACAGGAGACGAGCATGAGCGATAAAACCGTGATGTTTGAGCGCGAACTGGCCCTGCCCGCCATCGGGCAGGGCACCTGGTATATGGGGGAGGACGCCAGCCAGCGGCAAAAAGAGATCGCCGCATTGCGTGCAGGCGTTGACGCTGGCCTGACGCTTATCGACACCGCCGAAATGTATGCCGATGGCGGCGCGGAGGAGGTGGTCGGCGAGGCGCTTCAGGGCTTGCGGGAGCAGGTATTTCTGGTCTCGAAAGTCTATCCATGGAACGCCGGAGGGCAAAAAGCCATTGCCGCCTGCGAAGCCAGCCTGCGCCGCCTGCAAACTGATTATCTCGATCTCTATCTGCTGCACTGGCGCGGCAATTATTCCTTTGCGGAAACGGTCGAGGCGATGGAAAGGCTGATCCGCGAGGGCAAAATTCGTCGCTGGGGCGTTTCAAATCTCGATTATGACGATATGCAGGAACTGTGGAGCGTGGCGGGCGGTCAGGCCTGCGCCACTAATCAGGTGCTCTATCACCTGGGATCGCGCGGCATTGAATTCGATCTGCTGCCCTGGTGCCGCCAACAGCAGATGCCGGTGATGGCCTATTGTCCGCTGGCCCAGGCCGGGCGGCTGCGTGATGACCTGTTCAACAGTCGCGCCGTACAGGAGGTTGCCCATGCGCATCAGGCCACGCCCGCCCAGGTTTTACTTGCGTGGGCGATCCGCGAGCAGGGGGTGATGGCCATACCGAAAGCCTCCAGCGTGGACCATGTGAAAGAGAATGCCGCTGCGCTGGCGCTGAACTTATCCGCCGAAGCCATTGCCATGCTGGAGAAGGCGTTTCCGGCACCGGGGCGCAAAACGCCGCTCGACATGGTGTAATTTTTCCCCTCTCGCAGGGAGAGGGGAGATGTCTTAGCGTTTAACCACGCGGATGGTCTGCGCCAGGCGGGACGGTTTTTCTTCCGTGGCTTTCTGGGCTTTAGTGGCGCAGGCAGTTTCCACGCATACAAAAGTCTTATAGCCGTCGTCCGGCATATCGCCCATGCTGGCGGAGAGCGCCGGGCCAGGGTTCCAGCCAACCACGTTACAGTGATGATGGTGGATCACTTCAATGGTGCGGTTCAGCGCGCCGTCGTTGATGATGCTGCACGCTTCCGGATTCAGGTAGACGCGATCGGTACGGTCCGGGAAGGTTTGCACGCCGTCAGTCAGCACGTCTTCTTTCGCGCCGTTCACTTTATCAATAAAGCGATCGCCGAGGCCGCTGACTTTCACCGCGCTGATGTCGCCAACGTTGAAATAGGTGTGCAGGGCAGAAAAGGTTTCGAATTCGCCGTGGGCTTCCAGTTCGATTTCACAGGTTTTGCCGAGCTTAAAGCGGGCATAGAGGGTGAAGTCATGCGGCCAGTACTGACGGGTGGCATCGCTGCTTTGCAGTTCAAAAGTCAGCACCACGCCGTTATCGTCTTCGTTATGGGCTTTCAGCGTCCACGGCAGGTTACGGGCGAAACCGTGTGCCGGCAGGCCTTCCTGCGCCGCCGGGCCAAACCACGGCCAGCAGATGGGTACGCCGCCGCGCAGCGCCACGCCATTTTTAAACGGCGTAGTATCGCTCAGCCACAGTACTTCTTCAGCGCCAGCGGGTTTCCAGGAGAGCAGATGCGCGCCCTGCAGGGCAAAGGAGGCTTTCACCTGCGGGTGATCGACAACAATGAGGTCCAGATCGTCCAGCACGCGGCGGGAAAGGGCGGTGGTGAACTGGTCAACGACCGGAAGAGCAAAAATTTTAGTAATCATCATGATATTCCTCAATCCTCTGTCTTCAATGCAAAAAAAAGAGCGACCGAAGTCGCTCTTTTGGATCAGATTCTCATCTCAACTTATTTGGAGATGTGAGCGATCAGGTCCAGAACTTTGTTGGAGTAGCCAGTTTCGTTGTCGTACCAGGAAACCAGTTTCACGAAGTTGTCGTTCAGTGCGATACCTGCTTTAGCATCGAACACGGAAGTGCACACTTCGCCGTTGAAGTCGGTAGAAACAACGTCGTCTTCGGTGTAACCCAGAACGCCTTTCATTTCGCCTTCAGAAGCGGCTTTGATGGCTTTCTTGATTTCTTCGTAAGAGGCTGCTTTTTCCAGACGAACGGTCAGGTCAACAACAGATACGTTCGGAGTCGGAACGCGGAACGCCATACCAGTCAGTTTGCCGTTCAGTTCCGGCAGTACTTTACCTACAGCTTTAGCTGCGCCGGTAGAGGACGGGATGATGTTCTGTGCTGCGCCGCGGCCGCCGCGCCAGTCTTTGTGAGACGGGCCGTCAACGGTTTTCTGAGTAGCGGTGGTCGCGTGAACGGTGGTCATCAGACCTTCAACGATACCGAAGTTGTCGTTGATAACTTTTGCCAGCGGAGCCAGGCAGTTGGTGGTGCAGGATGCGTTAGAAACGATGTCCTGGCCTTCGTATTTGTCAAAGTTAGCACCACGAACGAACATCGGGGTGTTGTCTTTGGAAGGACCAGTCAGAACCACTTTTTTCGCGCCAGCGGTGATGTGCTTACGAGCAGTTTCGTCGGTCAGGAAGATACCGGTAGCTTCAGCAACAACGTCAACGCCGATTTCGCCCCATTTCAGGTTAGCCGGGTCTTTTTCAGCGGTAACACGGATGGTTTTGCCGTTAACAACCAGGTGGCCGTCTTTGACTTCAACGGTGCCGTTGAAACGACCGTGTGTTGAGTCATATTTCAGCATGTACGCCATGTACTCAGCGTCCAGGAGATCGTTGATGCCAACGATTTCGATGTCAGAACGTTCCTGCGCAGCACGGAAAACAATGCGACCGATACGGCCAAAACCGTTGATACCTACTTTGATAGTCATATATTCCACCAGCTATTTGTTAGTGAATAAAAGGTTGGCTGTAAAATTACAAAAACCTTACGCAGCGTCAAGCGGAATCGTGTCAATCATTGCGACAAATCAATCCTGTGCACAACCTTTGCGCGACTGAGTCGCCTCACTTTTCCAATGGGCTGCTACCCACATGGGGCCGCCGGCTGGAATTTTAAAGGCCATGCAAGATAAATATGTGAATCAGATCACAATTACCTGGCTGCGATTTCGCAACGTCTAAGTTTAGAACAAAAGTCGACGCCTGCCTGTTAATGTTTTGTTAGAATCAAAGAAAAGATGTGAATGTACTCAACGCGAGAAGTAAGCATATGGCTAATGAACCCTCTCAGGACGACCTGAAAAAAAACCTCACTGAAATGCAGTTCTATGTCACGCAAAACCATGGCACAGAACCGCCTTTCACCGGTCGTCTGCTGCACAACAAACGCGATGGCGTATACCACTGTTTAATCTGCGATGCGCCGCTGTTTAACGCTCAGAGCAAATACGATTCCGGCTGCGGCTGGCCGAGCTTTTATGAACCGGTCAGCGATGAGGCCATCAAATACCTGAATGACTACTCCCACGGTATGCAGCGCACCGAGATCCGCTGTGGCAATTGCGATGCGCATCTGGGACATGTTTTCCCGGACGGCCCGCAGCCAACCGGCGAGCGTTTTTGCGTGAATTCAGCCTCCCTGAGCTTCACCGATGACGACAGCGGCGAGCAGATCAAGGGTTAAAGAATCGATTCAGCAAATTATTCCATGCGGAGACAAGAAATCGTGAATGTGGATGAGCTTGTTAACAGTTTAACGCCGGAAGTGTACCAGCGTCTGGTCACGGCGGTTGAGCTGGGCAAATGGCCCGACGGCGTGGCGCTGACACCGGAGCAAAAAGAGAACAGCCTGCAACTGGTGATGCTCTGGCAGGCGCGCCATAACACCGACGCCCAGCATATGACCATCGATACGAACGGTCAGATGGTGATGAAAAGTAAGCAGCAGCTGAAAGAAGAGTTTGGCATTACGCCAAAATCCATTGCCACGCTGAAAGTGAATTAACAACTCTTTGTAACAGGCCGGGAAGCGCGCTTACCCGGCCTTTCAATGTTTTATGGTTTACTGACCAGCGATTCAGCCAGCTGTTTCGCTAACTGGTTATTATCATCCGCGCCATACTCCCAGAACATCGCCCCGGCCAGTCCTTTTTTCTTGATGTAATCCGCCTTGATTGCCACTGAGCGCGGGTTTTCGTAACTCAGCGCAAAGAGCGCTTTTCCATCGGCAGATTTCACCGACAGCCAGGGGACGTTTGCCCTTTCATCCCAGCGTTCAGTAAAGCGCTTCTGGGGATCGTTAAGCAGTATCTTCACAATATCGTTATATTTTACGTAGGTATCCTTTTTCAGATCGAATCCCAGCGTGTTGAACAGCATCACTTCCCGTTCGCCAAAGTAAGGCTGTGTGACGGGATTTTTCTGCGCATCCGGCTTGCTCCAGTCGATGCCGGGCTCGATAGCGCGTTTCGGGACACGGCCATAAAATCCAATGCCCAGATTCATCTGCTTCGCCTTCACGCCTGCTGCCAGATAATTGTTTACCACAAAATCGACGCTGTATTTATCCGCGGCGGCAACGGTCGGCCAGGCCGTGGAGTCATACAGATTGGCATTGAAATACTGGGTGCCGTAGGCCATGTCGTAGGTCATCAGATTGATGTAATCCAGCACCGGCGCAACGGCTTTCATATCCACCCAGCTTTTCGGGCTTTCGGCGTTCGCGCCGACGGCGATAGTCACCAGCTTTTTATCGCCCAAAGCGGCCCGGAGTTCTTTAAGTAACGCAGTGAAGTTATCCCGGTCGGCAGGCTGGCTGTCCACCAGCCCCCAGGCACCGTTGACCGGATACTCCCAATCCAGATCGATACCATCCAGTCCGTAGCGTACGACGATATCCTGCGCTGAATGGATGAACACCGCGCGGGCCTGCGGTGTCGCGGCGACAGCGGAAAATCCATGTGCGCCCCAGCCACCCACGGATAGCAGCACTTTCAGCTCAGGATTTTGTTTGCGCAGGGTGGGAATCAACGCCAGATCGGCGGCGACTTTTGGGGAGAGCCAAATCTGATGCCGCTTAGAGGGATCTTTTAACGCGTCGTTAGTTTCGCCTTTTTCGTCGTTATAGATCAGGCCAAATGAGTAATTCAGGTGAGTAATCTGACGAACATCCAGGGTGTTTATATCTCCGCCAGGCCCGGCGGTAACATCTCCACCGCCGTTAAAATAACCGACCGACATTAGAGAACTGGCGGAGGCGAGCGGGGCGCAGAGCAGGGGTAAGGCTGCCAGCAAAGGCAATAGTTTCATGGTGGTTCCTCTTTGACAAAAAATAAAGCCAGGCAAAAGCATGGCGAAAAAACAACCCGCATAGCCTGGCATAGTCGTTGCGCTGATACTGCGAAGAACTTCACTTTATGTCGTTGAAGGGGAACAAAAAGAACGGGTATTGATGATCAATACCCGCGTGGATCGTTAAGCGTGGGTTTCCACCCAGTCTGCCAGCGTATAGAGCGTCGCGCCCGCCGCCGCCATCTCCATAAACGCATGCGCGCTGTCCTGGGCATGGAGATTCACGCCGCGGCAGCCATCGGTAATGACATCCACGCTGTAGCCCAGCGTCAGCGCGTCCAGCACGGTGAACTTCACGCAGTAATCCGTTGCCAGACCCAGCACGATAAGCTCGTTAACGTCATGATGGCGCAGCCAGTCGTCAAGCTGCGTTTTATGTCGGTGGCCGTTGTCAAAGAAAGCGCTGTAGCTGTCAATCGCCGTGTTTTCGCCTTTATGAAACAGCGCATCGATGGCCTTCGCGTTTAACAGCGGATGCAGCGCCGCCCCTTCGGTGTTCTGGACGCAGTGATCCGGCCAGAAGGTCTGCGGCAGCCCGTCCAGTAATCCTTCAGAATACGGCTCGACATGCTGCTGGCTGGCAAAACTGCCGTGATCCGCAGGGTGCCAGTCCTGGCTTGCCACCACCGCGTCGCCGCGCGCTTTGCACCAGTCGATCATGGCGTTCGCAATATCTACCGTACTGTCGCCTTCGGCGACCGCCAGCGCGCCACCGGCGCAAAAATCGTTCTGAATATCCACTAACAGTAATGCCCGGGCCATAGTCTGCTCCTTATTCGTCCGGCGTCAGCTCGCCGCGCAAATTGACGGCCATCGCTTTGCGGATGGCCTGCACATCCAGATCCTGACTTAACAGATAGTGCAGTTTAGTCAGCGTTGCTTCCACCGTCATATCTGCGCCGCCAATCACGCCCGCGTGCGCCAGCGCATTACCCGTAGCGTAACCGCCCATATTCACTTTGCCGGACATGCACTGGGTCAGGTTGATCACCACAATGCCGCGCTCGCTGGCTGCCTGTAGCTCTTTCAGAAACTCGCCGTTTTGCGGCGCGTTGCCCACGCCGTAAGAGCGCAGGATCAGCGCCTTCACCGGCTGGCGCAGGAAGTTACGCACCACGTCGGCAGAAATGCCCGGATAGATAGTGACCACGCCAATTGGCTGCGGGGTGATAGGATGCACAATCAGCTCCCCATCGCCATGGGGCGCAGGGGGCGTGCCGAGACGGCGAATGTGGATCCCGGCTTCCAGCAGCGGTTGCAGATTAGGCGAGGCGAAGGCATCGAAGCCATCCGCATGGGCCTTGGTGGTACGGTTGCCGCGGAACAGACGATTGTTGAAGAACAGCGTCACCTCGTTAATCGGGTAGTTCGCCGCAATGTACAGGGAATTGAGCAGGTTGATCTGCCCGTCCGAGCGCAGCTCCGCCAGCGGAATTTGTGACCCTGTCACAATCACCGGCTTGCCGAGGTTTTCCAGCATAAACGACAGCGCCGAGGCGGTGAACGCCATGGTGTCGGTGCCGTGCAGAATGACAAAACCATCGTAGCGATCGTAATTCGATTTAATATCTTCCGCGATATGCTGCCAGTCCTGCGGCGTCATGTCGGAAGAGTCCATCAGCGGATGGTATTCATGAATGGTGAAGTCGGGCATCTCCTGGCGGTGAAACTCCGGCATCAGCGCCAGCTGGCGTTGCAGGTGCCCGGAAACCGGAATGTAGCCCTGCTCGGAGCGCTGCATGCCGATAGTACCGCCGGTATAGGCGACGTAAATCGATTTCTTTTGCATGGTGTTCTGTTTCATAGCCATAAAAAAATCCCCTCATGGCTGAGGGGATGGATTATCAGCGAACGTTAGCGCAGGTCAGGCAAAACGCATAGCGGTTTTGCGGATCGTTAAAGGCCGCCAGCTTATCGCTTTCCGCTTTCACTGCACCGGCGACCGGTGCCAGCGGCGCGGGCAGATAAGCCTGTAACGCCGACGGCATCGCCGCGCGGACGCTGGCGGACATGCTGGTGATCACCTGATCAAAGAAGGTCGGCTCATCCTGATAGTAATCAATGTGCCACTGCTTGAGCTTCGCCAGTTCAGCCGCTTTCGCCACCGCATCGTCGAAATCGCCCAGCGCGTCCACCAGCCCGTTCGCTTTCGCGTCCTGACCGGTCCAGACGTGGCCCTGAGCAATCTGGTCGATCTGCTCCGGCGTCTTGTTACGCGACTGGGACACAATCGACAGGAAGCGCTTATAGCCGCTCTCAATGCTCAGCTGGATCATCTGCTGCACTTCCGGCGGCAGGGCTTTGGTCGCCGCCACGTCCGCCAGCGGCGAGGTCGCCACGCCATCGGTGTGCACGCCCACGTAATCGAGGCTGTTTTCAAAGGTGTTGATCACCCCGAAGATGCCAATCGAGCCGGTGAGGGTGCTCGGGTTCGCCACAATGTAGTTAGCCGGCGTTGAGATCCAGTAACCGCCGGACGCCGCCATGCCGCCCATGGAGACCACCACCGGCTTACCGGCGGCTTTCGCTGCGGCAAGTTCAGCACGGATCACCTCGGAGGCGCTGACGCTTCCGCCAGGGCTGTTCACACGCAGCACGATAGCTTTCACTTTCGGATCGAGACGCGCATCGCGGATCTGCGACGCGGTGGTGTCGCCGCCGACGTTACCCGGGGTTTCTTCCCCGTCCATGATCGCGCCGTTAGCGAAGATCACCGCCACGCTGTCGCCGTTTTCGCTCGGTTTTTTCAGCGCATAATCGTAGTAACTGATGGCGCTGTAATTCTTGTCGGCATCGCTCCAGCCAAACTGTTTGCTGAGCGCTTTTTCGACTTCTGCGCTGGACGCCAGCTGATCC
This sequence comes from Enterobacter sp. K510, assembly GCF_055804875.1. NCBI lineage: Bacteria > Pseudomonadati > Pseudomonadota > Gammaproteobacteria > Enterobacterales > Enterobacteriaceae > Enterobacter > Enterobacter sp. K510. The sequence goes on from NZ_JBNRLQ010000004.1 coordinate 232,029, forward strand.
ACCAGTTTGTTATCGAGCGCATACTTTGCCGTATCGCCACCCACTTTGGTCAGCCCCTCCAGCATCGCCTGCGCGCCAGGGAAGATCTGCTGCGCCGGTACCTGACGGTTGGCGGCAATGGTGTTCAGGTAGTTCTGCCACAGCTCGCCAACCCAGCGGCTGTCCGCCTCGCGCGCGGCAGGGGACATATCGTCGCGGATAAACGGCTCGACGGCGGATTTATAGGTGCCGACGCGGAAAACATGCGTGGAGACCTTCAGCTTTTCCAGCAGCGATTTGTAGTACAGCCCGTTAGTGGCAAAGCCATGCAGATCCACCACGCCCTGCGGCGACAGGAAAATCTTGTTGGCGAAGCTGGCCAGATAATACTGACCCTGGCTGAAGTTATCGCCCACGGCATAGACAGGTTTACCGCTGTCGCGGAATTCGCGCAGCGCTTTACCGATATACTGCATCGACGGCTGATCGGCACCGGCGAAGTTTTTCAGATCCATCACGATACCGGTGATATTGCGATCCTCTTTCGCCTGGCGAATGGTTTCGACGATATCAAACAGCGAGTTTTCCTGTAAGCGATCGGAACTGGCGCCAAACAGCTGACGGCCCAGCACGCCCAGTTTACTGCTGCTGGAAGGCTTATCCACCACCACGCCTGCGATATCCAGCAACAACGCGCCACGGTTGCTGTGCTCGGCATTGCTGCTCTTTACCTGCATCCAGATGCCCACGCACACAACCACTAAAAAGATAAAGAAAAGGTTGAGCACCAGTTCACGGACGAAATTGAGCAGTCGCCATGTCCATTTAAAAAAACCAGCAATGAAACGCCAAAGGGTTCGCATGTATTCTTCCTGTCCTGATTAACAACCCCCGCTACCCTGAGCGGAATGTGCGGTTATCCTAATTACCCGGCGGCAACTTGTCAGCAAGATCCGCCGCCGTCGCTGTAACAAAATCTCCTGTCGTGTTAATTTTATGCATAAATTTGATGACAGGAGTTAACTAATGGATGCACTTGAACTGCTCGTTAACCGTCGTAGCGCCTCCCGCCTCACCGAACCGGCCCCGGCGGGCGATCAGCTGAAAAGTATTTTACAGGCAGGTATGCGCGCCCCGGATCATGGCACGCTGCAGCCGTGGCGCTTCTTTGTCATTGAGGGAGAAGGGCGCGAGCGCTTCAGCCAGTTGCTGGAGAAAGGCGCCATTGCCGCGGGGCTGGATGAAAAGGGCATTGAAAAAGCCCGCTCCGGGCCGTTCCGCGCGCCGATGATTATTGCCGTGGTCGCCAAATGCGAAGATCATCCTAAAGTGCCCCACTGGGAACAGCTGGTTTCCGCTGGCTGTGCGGTGATGGCGATGCAAATGGCGGCGCTGGCGCAGGGCTTTAACGGTATCTGGCGCAGCGGTCCGATGACCGACAGCCCGGTGGTGCGCGAAGCGCTGGAATGCCGGGAACAGGATCATATCGTCGGTTTCCTCTACCTCGGCACGCCGCAGCTGAAAGCCTCCACCACCATCAGCCTGCCTGATACCACGCCGTTCGTGCGTTATTTCTGAGCCATCACCGCCAGACTGTCCGTATTGTGAGCGAAAGCCACGCAATTCGGACAGTCATACTTACCACTTATCCGATTGAGCGCTACCATAGCCGGATTGCAATGACAGGAGATGTCCATGAGCGAGCAAGCCATTCGTTTAACGCAGTACAGTCACGGAGCTGGTTGCGGTTGTAAGATTTCCCCCAAAGTGCTGGAAACCATTCTGCACAGCGATCGGGCAAAGTTTATCGATCCAAACCTGCTGGTCGGCAACGAAACCCGTGATGACGCCGCGGTTTACGATCTGGGCAACGGCACCAGCGTGATCAGCACTACCGACTTCTTTATGCCGATTGTCGACAACCCGTTCGACTTTGGACGTATCGCCGCGACCAACGCCATCAGCGACATTTTCGCCATGGGCGGCAAGCCGATTATGGCCATCGCCATTTTAGGCTGGCCGATAAACACCCTGGCCCCGGAGATCGCCCGTGATGTAATTGAGGGTGGGCGTTTTGCCTGCCAGCAGGCGGGCATTGCCCTGGCGGGCGGTCACTCCATCGACGCGCCGGAGCCGATTTTCGGCCTCGCCGTCACCGGCATCGTGCCAACGGAGCGCGTCAAGAAAAACAGCACCGCGAAGGCGGGCTGCAAACTCTATCTCACCAAACCGCTGGGCATTGGCGTGCTGACCACCGCCGAGAAAAAATCCCTGCTTAAACCGGAGCATGTCGGGCTGGCGACGGAAGTGATGTGCCGCATGAACCTCGCCGGTGCCGGATTTGCCAGCATTGAGGGCGTCAAAGCCATGACCGATGTCACCGGCTTCGGGCTGCTCGGCCACCTGAGCGAAATGTGCCAGGGCGCAGGCGTGCAGGCGCAGATCCGCTATCAGGACGTGCCGAAGCTGCCGGGCGTTGAAGAGTATATTGCCCAGGGCGCGGTGCCGGGCGGTACCGGGCGTAATTTCGCCAGCTACGGGCATCTGATGGGCGACATGCCGCAGGCCTGGCGCGATCTGCTGTGCGATCCGCAAACCTCCGGCGGTTTGCTGCTGGCGGTCACCCCGGACGCTGAAAGCCAGGTACAGGCGACCGCCGCCGAATACGGCATCACCCTGACCGCCATCGGCGAGCTGGTTGAAGCCCGCGCGGGCCGTCCTATGATTGAGATCCGTTAAGTCAATGCGGTTGTTTATTGCCGAAAAACCCAGTCTGGGCCGCGCCATTGCGGATGTGCTGCCAAAGCCGCACCGCAAGGGCGACGGCTACATTGAGTGCGGAAATGGCCAGGTGGTGACCTGGTGTATCGGTCACCTGCTGGAGCAGGCGCAGCCGGATGCCTATGACAGCCGTTATGCCCGCTGGAATCTCTCTGACTTGCCGATAGTGCCGGAAAAGTGGCAGCTGCAACCACGCGCCTCGGTGACAAAACAAATCAACGTCATCAAGCGGTTGCTGGCACAGGCCAGCGAAGTGATCCACGCCGGTGACCCGGATCGCGAAGGGCAGCTGCTGGTGGATGAGGTGCTGAACTATCTGGATCTGCCTGCGGAAAAGCGCCGCAACGTGCAGCGCTGCCTGATCAACGATCTCAACCCGCAGGCGGTGGAACGGGCCATTAACCGTCTGCGCGCCAACAGCGAATTTATCCCCTTAAGCTCGTCGGCGCTGGCCCGCTCCCGTGCCGACTGGCTGTATGGCATCAACATGACCCGCGCCTATACGCTGCTGGGGCAGAGCGCCGGTTATCAGGGCGTGCTGTCGGTGGGACGAGTACAGACGCCGGTGCTCGGGCTGGTGGTGCGACGTGACGAAGAGATCGAAAACTTCGTGGCGAAAGACTTTTTCGAGGTGAAGGCGCATATCGTCACCCCGAAAGAGGAACGCTATACCGCCACCTGGCAACCAAGCGAAGCCTGCGAGCCGTACCAGGATGAAGAAGGGCGGCTGCTGCACCGCAGCCTGGCCGATCATGTCGTAAAACGTATTACCGGCCAGCCCGCGCTGGTCACCAGCTATAACGACAAACGGGAGTCTGAGCCTGCGCCGCTGCCGTTCTCGCTCTCCACCCTGCAGATTGAAGCGGCGAAGCGCTTTGGCCTCAGCGCGCAGAACGTACTGGATATTTGTCAGAAGCTTTATGAAACCCATAAGCTGATCACCTATCCGCGCTCTGACAGCCGCTACCTGCCGGAAGAGCATTTTGCCGGTCGCCAGGCGGTGATCAACGCCATCAGCGTACACAGCCCGTCGCTGCTGCCGCAACAGGCGGTGAATACCGACATCCGTAACCGCTGCTGGGATGATAAAAAAGTCGATGCGCACCACGCCATTATCCCGACTGTGCGCAGCAGTAAGGTGAACCTCACGGATAACGAAGAGAAGATCTACACTCTGGTGGCGCGTCAGTACCTGATGCAGTTCTGCCCGGACGCGGTCTTCCGCAAATGCACCATCGAACTCGACATCGCCAACGGTAAATTTATCGCCAAAGCGCGTTTTCTGGCGGAAGCGGGCTGGCGCGCCTTGCTGGGCAATAAAGAGCGCGACGAAGAGAATGACGGCACCCCGCTGCCGGTGGTCGCTAAAGACGATGAACTGCTGTGCGAGAAGGGCGAAGTGGTGGAGCGACAGACGCAGCCGCCACGGCATTTCACCGACGCCACGCTGCTGTCGGCGATGACCGGTATCGCGCGCTTTGTGCAGGATAAAGATCTGAAGAAGATCCTGCGCGCCACTGACGGGCTGGGCACCGAAGCCACCCGCGCGGGGATCATCGAACTGCTGTTTAAGCGCGGCTTCCTGGTGAAAAAAGGGCGTTATATCCACGCCAGCGACGCCGGACGGGCGTTAATCCACTCGCTGCCGGAGATGGCGGCGCGGCCGGATATGACTGCCCACTGGGAATCGGTGCTGACGCAAATCAGCGAAAAGCAGTGCCGGTATCAGGATTTTATGCAGCCGCTGGTGGGGACGCTGTATCAGCTGATCGATCAGGCCCGCAGCACGCCGGTGCGCCAGTTCAGAGGGCTTGCAGCGCCGGGCGGGGATAAGAAGAAAAGTTTTAAAGGGCGGGGGAAGAAAAAGCCGCCCGCAAGTCCGGCTCCGGCGGCGTAGCGCCGGTTGCCGGGTGGGTTGAAAAGTGCCGGGTGGCGGCTGCGCCTTACCCGGCCTACAAGGTAACCCCAGGCCCGGCAAGCGCAGCGCCGCCGGGCACCCGGATTCAGTCAGCTTGTAGGCCCGGCAAGCGCAGCGCCGCCGGGCATCCGGATTCAGTCAGCATGTAAGCCCGGCAAGCGCAGCGCCGCCGGGCATCACAACCGCAAATCAGACCACGCCCTGCGCCAGCATGGCGTCGGCGATCTTCACAAATCCGGCGATATTCGCGCCGCGCACGTAGTTGGTCTGCTTCTCATCACCGCCGTACTCCACGCAGGCATGGTGAATATCCAGCATGATATGGTGCAGACGCGCATCCACTTTTTCCGCTTTCCAGCTCAGGCGCGCGGCGTTCTGCGCCATCTCCAGCCCGGACGTCGCCACGCCGCCCGCATTCGCCGCTTTACCCGGCGCGAACAGCACGCCCGCTTCGAGGAATAGATCGGTGGCTTCGATGGTGGTCGGCATATTCGCGCCTTCCGCTACCGCTTTTACGCCATTGGCGATAAGCGTGCGGGCGGCGTCGACGTCCAGCTCGTTCTGGGTGGCGCACGGCAGGGCGATATCCGCTGGCACCGACCACGGCTGCTTGCCTTCCAGATACACCAGCCCGAACTCGCGGGCATAATCCGCCACGCGACCGTCGCGGCTGGCTTTGATTTCACACAGGCGCGCCAGTTTTTCCGCGTTAAAGCCCGCTTCGTCCACGACCGTGCCGCCGGAATCTGACGCGGTGATCACCCGCCCGCCCAGTTCCATCACTTTTTCAATAGTGTACTGCGCCACGTTGCCGGAGCCGGACACCGCCACGCGCTGCCCTTCGAAGGCCAGGCCGTGACGTTTTAACATCGCCTCGGTGAAATAGACCAGTCCGTAGCCGGTGGCTTCCGGGCGGATCAAACTGCCGCCGAACGACAGCCCTTTACCGGTAAACACACAGGCGCTGTTATTGGAGAGTTTTTTCATCATCCCCGCCATAAATCCCACTTCCCGACCGCCGACGCCAATATCACCGGCAGGCACATCGGTATCCGGCCCCAGATGGCGGTACAGCTCGGTCATCAGCGACTGGCAAAAACGCATCACTTCGCCTTCACTTTTGCCTTTCGGATCGAAATCGCTGCCGCCTTTACCGCCGCCCATCGGCAGGGTGGTAAGGGCATTTTTGAACGACTGCTCAAAGCCCAGGAATTTCAGGATCGATAAGTTCACCGACGGGTGAAAACGCATCCCGCCCTTATAAGGGCCGATGGAGGAGTTAAACTGCACACGCCATGCGCGATTGACCTGCACCTGGTTACGATCGTCCACCCACACCACGCGGAACTGGATCACACGTTCCGGCTCGACCAGACGTTCCAGTAACGACATCTGCCGGTAACGCGGGTTTTCTTCAATAAAGGGCCACAGCGTGGTCATGACTTCGCGCACCGCCTGGGCAAATTCTGTCTGATGCGGATCGCGTTGTTGAATACGGGTAAGGAAGGTTTCCAGAGAGCAAGACTGATCCATCGATATAACATCCTCTTATGTCAGTGGGCTTAGGATTTATTGTTGATTGTTTACAGATTGTTTGCGTTTTCGACTATAACACCGGAAAAGCGGCATCAGGCAAGCGATTAAGAAATATGCAGGGAAATTAATAATAGGCAGGAGGTCATAATTAAAAACGATGACCGTGCACGTTAAAGGTTCGGCGATCTTTTACCGTTATAGTTATTACCACCACCTAATCAGGAAAAAAAACGATGATCCGACACGCTTTATTAACCGCCAGCCTGCTGGCGCTGCTGACCGCGACGGCACAGGCAGAGGTGCGGTACAGTACCGGCGGCGTTGATGTGAACGTGCCGCCGGAAGTCTTCTCCTCCGGCGGGCAACGTCCGCAGCCCTGTAATCAGTGCTGCGTTTATCAGGATGAAAACTACTCGGAAGGGGCGGTGGTCAAAGCTGACGGCATTTTATTGCAGTGCCAGCGTGACGAACGCACGCTGAGCACTAATCCGCTGGTGTGGCGTCGTGTGAAGCCCTGACGCTTACAGATCGAAGCTCGCCCACACAGGCGCATGATCGGACGGTTTTTCCATACCGCGGATCTCGTAATCGATCCCGGTGTCGGTGCAGCGGGTTGCCAGCGCACTGCTTGCCAGCACCAGGTCGATACGCAGCCCGCGGTTATCGTCAAAACCTTTTGAACGGTAATCAAACCAGGAAAAACGATCCTGCGCGTCCGGATTGGCGGCGCGGAAGGTATCCACCAGCCCCCAGCCCTGCAAACGGGCCATCCACTCGCGCTCTTCCGGCAGGAACGAGCATTTACCCGCGCGCAGCCAGCGTTTGCGGCTGTCTTCGCCGATACCGATGTCCAGATCCGTCGGGCTGATGTTGACATCACCCATCACAAGCACCGGGCTGTCTTTGCTGATTTCGTTTTCCAGATAATCCTGCAGATCCTGATAAAACTTCGCTTTCGCCGGGAATTTGGTCGGATGGTCGCGGCTTTCCCCCTGCGGGAAATAGCCGTTGATCACCGTAATATTGCCGAGGGGAGACGCTAATTCCGCCATGATAATGCGACGCTGCGCTTCTTCGTCATCGCCCGGAAAACCGCGGCGCACGGACACCGGCGTGTCGCGGGTTAACAGCGCCACCCCGTAGTGACCTTTCTGACCGTGATAAAACACGTTGTAGCCCAGTTTCGCCACCTCTTCGAGAGGGAACATATCGTCATGGACCTTTGTCTCCTGTAAGCCAATCACGTCAGGCTGATGCTTATCAATGATCGCTTGCAGTTGATGAGGACGGGCGCGCAGGCCGTTGATATTAAAAGAGACAAATTTCATAGTCGCTGCCACTAGCAATAAAGAGTGCAGCGATGGTAGCAGAAAATGCCCGGCGTTACGCCCCGGCGCTGCGCTTTTCTGCGCATGGCTGCAACAGGCGTCGCCAATGGTGCTTACCATGCCCCGCTGCGGTGCATCCCGCCCTGAAAAGGGGCGCGGGGCGCGATCACCTTCCGCGTAAGATCACAATTCCAGAATTATATTTTAGCAATGCATAAAATTTCCTGCCGATCCGCCCGGCTTCGCTAATAGCGCAAAAATTATTCACTTTTTATGCAATAAAAGTGAATAGTGACAGATTGTAAGTTACTGATATTTAAAATCCTCCCCGCCGTTATGCAGTTTTATCGCTGGCTGGCACGAAGCGTGCAATCTACATTAGCAGCGCAAACACTCATAATTATTAACATATCAACAACCTTTCATTTACCGGATGAGGTCGCTATGTCCCACTCTATTACGCGTGAAAACTTTGATCACTGGATGCTGCCGGTTTACGCCCCGGCGTCTTTTATTCCGGTTCGCGGCGAGGGTTCCCGGCTGTGGGATCAGGAAGGGAAAGAGTATATCGATTTTGCCGGGGGTATTGCGGTGAATGCCCTTGGTCATGCGAACCCGGCGCTGTGCCGTGCGCTCAGCGAACAGGCGGCGAAGTTCTGGCACACCGGCAATGGCTACACTAACGAACCGGCGCTGCGGCTGGCAAAGCGTCTTATCGACGCCACCTTTGCTGACCGCGTGTTCTTCTGTAACTCCGGCGCGGAAGCCAACGAAGCGGCGCTGAAGCTGGCGCGTAAATATGCTCACGACCATGCAGGCCCACAGAAAAGCGGCATCGTGGCGTTCAAAAACGCCTTCCATGGCCGCACGCTCTTTACCGTCAGCGCAGGCGGGCAGCCAGCCTATTCAAAAGATTTTGCTCCGCTGCCGCCGGAGATCCGCCATGCGGAGTTTAACAATCTGGAATCGGCCCGCGAATTGATTAATGACGATACCTGCGCGGTGATCGTCGAGCCGATGCAGGGCGAAGGGGGCGTGGTACCTGCAGAAGCAGATTTCCTGAAAGGCCTTCGCGAGTTGTGCGATCGCCACCAGGCGCTGCTGATTTTTGATGAAGTGCAGACCGGCGTGGGACGTACCGGCGAGCTTTATGCCTATATGCATTACGGGGTGGAACCGGACGTGCTCACCACCGCCAAAGCGCTGGGCGGCGGCTTCCCCATCGGCGCGATGCTGACCCGCGACGCTTTTGCGGCTGTGATGGTGGTCGGCACCCACGGCACCACTTACGGCGGCAACCCGCTGGCGACGGCAGTGGCGGGTGAGGTGCTGGAAATTGTTAACACCCCGGCGACGCTGGACGGCGTGAAACAGCGCCATGAATGGTTTGTCGAACAGTTGCAGGCGATCAACACCCGCCATGCGCTGTTCAGGGAGATCCGCGGCCTCGGCCTGTTGATTGGCTGCGAGCTGGCGGCGGAACATGCCGGGAAAGCCAAACTCATCTCCCAGCTGGCGGCGGCAGAGGGTGTGATGGTGCTGATTGCAGGTGCTAACGTGCTGCGTTTTGCGCCTGCCCTGAACATCAGCGAAGAGGAAGTGCGTCACGGCCTGGAACGGCTGGCGCGCGCCTGTGAACGTTATCTGGCAGGAGAAAGCCTATGATGGTGATCCGCCCGATTGAGCGCAGCGATCTCCCGGCCCTGATGCAGCTGGCCGGTAAAACCGGCGGCGGGCTGACGTCGCTGCCGGCGGATAAAGCCACGCTCTCCGCGCGCATTGAGCGCGCACGCAAAACCTGGCAGGACGAGTTGCCGCCGGGTGAACAGGGTTACGTGTTCGTGCTGGAAGACACCCGGAGCGGCACTGTCGCCGGGATCTGCGCCATTGAAGTGGCGGTGGGGCTAAACGATCCCTGGTACAACTACCGCGTCGGCACCCAGGTGCACGCCTCCAAAGAGCTGAACGTCTACAACGCGTTGCCGACGCTGTTTCTCAGTAACGATCACACCGGCAGCAGCGAACTCTGCACGCTGTTCCTCGACGCCGACTGGCGTAAAGAGGGCAACGGCTATCTGCTGTCGAAATCGCGCTTTCTGTTTATGGCCGCTTTCCGCGATCGCTTTAACGAAAAAGTGGTGGCGGAGATGCGCGGGGTGATCGACGAAACGGGCTACTCGCCGTTCTGGGAAAGCCTCGGCAAACGCTTTTTCTCCATGCCATTCAGCCGCGCCGATCACCTGTGCGGCACCGGACAGAAAGCCTTTATCGCCGAGCTGATGCCCAAGCATCCTATCTATACCCATTTCCTGTCTGAAGAAGCGCAGGCGGTGATCGGCGAAGTGCATCCTCACACCGCCCCCGCCCGTGCGGTACTGGAAAAAGAGGGCTTCCGCTACCGTCACTATATCGACATCTTTGACGGCGGCCCGACGCTGGAATGCGACATCGATCGGGTGCGGGCAATCCGTAAAAGCCGTCTGGTGGAGGTGGCCGAAGGGCAGCCCGCGCCGGGCGAGTGGCCCGCCTGTCTGGTGGCTAACGAAAAGTACCAGCAATTCCGCGCCATGCTGGTGAATGCCGATCCCGATACCGAACGTCTGCTGCTGAGCGCCGCCCAGATGGACGCCCTGAAATGTCGCGCCGGGGAAAAGGTTCGCCTGGTCCGCCTGTGCGCAGAGGAGAAAACACAATGAATCTTTGGATAAATGGCGACTGGATCAGCGGTCAGGGCGAACAACGGGAAAAAACCGATCCGCTCACCCGTGAGACACTCTGGCAGGGGCGTGATGCTGACGCCGCGCAGGTGGCAGACGCCGGGCGCGCCGCACGCGCCGCGTTTCCGGCGTGGGCGCGTCAATCCTTCAGCGCACGACAGGAGATTGTCGAGAAATTCGCCGCGCTGCTGGATGCGAACAAAGCCAGCCTGACGACGGTGATCGCCCGGGAAACCGGCAAACCGCGCTGGGAAGCCGCCACCGAAATTACCGCCATGATCAACAAAATCGGCATCTCGGTGAAGGCGTATCACACCCGCACTGGCGAGCAGCACACCGCCATGCCGGACGGCGCCGCCACGCTGCGCCACCGTCCTCACGGCGTGCTGGCAGTATTCGGCCCCTACAACTTCCCCGGCCATCTGCCGAACGGGCATATCGTTCCGGCGTTGCTGGCCGGGAATACGGTGATCTTCAAACCCAGCGAGCTGACGCCCTGGAGCGGCGAAGCGGTGGTGAAACTGTGGCAGGAGGCGGGGCTGCCGCCGGGCGTGCTGAATCTGGTGCAGGGCGGGCGCGACACTGGCCAGGCGCTGAGCCAGCTTGCCGATCTCGACGGTCTGCTGTTTACCGGCAGCGCCAGCACCGGTTTTCATCTGCATCGTCAGCTTGGCGGTCAGCCGGAGAAGATCCTTGCGCTGGAGATGGGCGGCAATAATCCGCTGATAGTGGAAGATATTGATGATGTTGACGCCGCGGTGCACCTCACCATTCAGTCGGCCTTTATTACCGCCGGGCAGCGCTGCACCTGCGCGCGCCGTCTGCTGGTGAAACGCGGCGCGCAGGGCGATGCCTTTCTCGCCCGGCTGGTGGAGGTTGCCGGACGCATTATGCCCGGCGCCTGGGACGCGGATCCGCAGCCCTTTATCGGCGGGCTGATTTCCCCGCAGGCGGCAGAGGGCGTGTATACCGCCTGGCAGGCGCAGGAAGCGCGGGGCGGCAGAACGCTGCTGGCGCCGCGGCTGATCAAACCCGGCACTTCACTGCTGACGCCGGGCATTATCGAGCTGACCGGCGTGGCTGACGTGCCGGATGAAGAGGTCTTCGGTCCGCTGCTGGGCGTGTGGCGCTATGACGAGTTTGACGAGGCCATTCAGCTTGCTAATGCCACCCGTTACGGGCTGGCCTGCGGGCTGGTCACCCCGTCACGGGAGAAATTCGACCGGCTGTTGCTGGAGGCGCGCGCCGGGATCGTCAACTGGAATAAACCGCTGACCGGTGCCGCCAGCACCGCGCCTTTTGGTGGCGTGGGCGCGTCCGGCAACCATCGCCCGAGCGCCTGGTATGCGGCGGACTACTGCGCCTGGCCGATGGCCAGCCTTGAATCTCCGGCGCTGTCGCTGCCGGAGAGCCTCAGTCCGGGGCTGGATTTTGGTCGGGAGGAGACGCGATGAAAGCGCGCGAAGTCAATTTTGACGGCCTGGTGGGGCTGACGCACCATTACGCCGGTTTATCCTTTGGTAACGAAGCCTCCACTGCGCACCGTTTTCAGGTGTCGAATCCGAAACTGGCGGCCAAGCAGGGGCTGCTGAAGATGAAAGCGCTGGCGGATCTGGGCTTTCCGCAGGCGGTGATCCCGCCCCACGAGCGCCCGAATATTCCGGTGTTACGCCAGCTGGGGTTTACCGGCAGCGACGAGCAGGTGCTCGCCAGAGCCGCCGCGCAAACCCCGGAGCTGCTGTCGGCGGCCAGTTCCGCGTCGCCAATGTGGGTGGCAAACGCCGCCACTGTCTGCCCGTCGTCAGATGCCCTTGATGGCAAAGTCCATCTGACGGTGGCGAACCTGAACAATAAATTCCACCGCAGTACCGAAGCGCCCACCACCGAAGCGCTGCTGCGCGCCATCTTCCGGGATGAAGGGCGTTTCATGGTGCATGGCGCACTGCCGCAGGTGGCGCGTTTCGGCGACGAAGGGGCGGCGAACCATAACCGCTTCAGCCAGGCGTACGGCGAGCCGGGCGTGCAGCTTTTTGTTTATGGCCGGGAAGAAAACGGCCACGCCGCGCCTGAGCGTTATCCGGCGCGGCAAACGCTGGAAGCCAGCCAGGCGGTGGCGCGTCTCAATCAGGTGGATCCGGCGCGCGTCATCTTCGCCCAGCAAAACCCGACGGTGATCGATGAAGGGGTATTCCATAATGATGTCATCGCCGTGTCGAACGGTACGCTGCTGTTCTGCCATGAGCGCGCCTTTGTGCAGCAGCGCGGGCTGATGACCCGCCTGGCGGAACAGGTGCCGGGCTTTCAGGTTATCGAAGTGCCGCAGGCGCTGGTGTCGGTCAAAGAGGCGGTGAGCAGCTATCTGTTTAACAGCCAGTTACTGAGCCGCGACGACGGCAGTATGTTGCTGGTGGTGCCCCAGGAGTGTCGCGAGCAGGCGAACGTCTGGCGTTATCTGAATGACATGCTGGCGCAGGATAATCCGGTGAACGAACTGCGGGTATTCGATCTGCGCGAAAGCATGTCCAACGGCGGCGGCCCGGCCTGTCTGCGTTTGCGGGTGGTATTAAATGAGGCCGAACAGCAGGCGGTAAATCCGGCGGTTATGATGAATGACCGGCTGTTTGCCGCGCTGAACGACTGGGTGGACCGCTATTATCGTGACCGTCTCACCCAGGCCGATCTTGCCGATCCGCAGCTGCTGCGCGAAGGCCGCGAGGCGCTGGACAGGCTGACCCAGTTACTGGATCTGGGATCGGTCTATCCGTTCCAGCAATAAGGATCGACGATGGAGAATTTTCTTGCCCTGACACTGAGCGGCCGTGCGCCGGAAAATCCGTGGGGGCAAAACGACCAGCTCCGCTGGCACTGGCGGGCAGAGGGGATCCTTGAACTGGTCCCGCATCAGCCTACGGATAAATCGCTGGTGCTGTCGGCGGGCATTCACGGCAACGAAACCGCGCCGGTGGAGATGCTGGACAAACTGCTGACGGGGCTGATGCAGGGCGCTACGCCGCTGCGCTGGCGGATGCTGGTGATCCTCGGCAACCCGCCCGCGCTGCGGGCCGGAAAACGCTATCTGCACAGCGATCTGAACCGCATGTTCGGCGGACGCTGGCAGCAGTTTGCCCACAGTGTGGAAACCGTACGGGCGCTACAGCTGGAGCAGGCGATCAGCCGCTTTTATGCCGCGCAACCCGGCGACCTGCGCTGGCATCTGGATCTGCACACGGCTATTCGCGGCTCGCACCATCTGCGCTTTGGCGTAATGCCGCAGCGCGACACGCCCTGGGACGAGGATTTTCTGCGCTGGCTGGGTCAGGCCGGTCTGGAAGCGCTGGTATTTCACCAGTCGCCGGGCGGCACCTTTACCCACTACAGCTGCGAACGTTTTGGCGCGCTGGCATGTACGCTGGAACTGGGCAAGGCGCTACCCTTTGGCGAAAACGATCTGCGGCAGTTCGCCGTCACGCTTGACGCCATCGCAGCGTTGTCAGCGGATAAACCGGCCGCGGGCAATGATGTCGCGCCGCTGCGCTATCGGGTCGTTCAGCAACTCACCCGCCACAGCGCTGCTTTCCGGCTGCATATGTCCGGCGAGACGCTTAACTTCACGCCTTTTGCCGCCGGGACGCTGCTGGCAGAAGACGGCGAAACGCGTTATGTGGCGCAGGCCGCGACGGAATACGTGCTGTTTCCCAATCCACAGGTAGCCCTGGGACTACGCGCCGGGCTGATGCTGGAGCGGCTGCCCTGAGGCGCTGGCGATTATTTTTATCGGGATTAACGCTTTTCTGAAAAATATAAAAACCGATGATGTCAGGCGATACGGAATTATCTGACATCATTGCTTTATTATTATACGGCGCTCAGGTATCATTCTTCATAATCTCTTTCAAATCAGCATCCTGTATAATTCCTGTTGCAACTCTCCACGCTTTATCCTTATTTTCTTCATAATTGGCGATAATTTGTTTTTTACGCTTTCAATGCTTTACTGTTGCTCTGATTATTTGACGAAAAAGACCGTAAAGTGAATCTCGTCAACACGGCAATACGCCGCAAGAATAACTGAAAGAAGGAATACATTATGCGTAAATTGACCGCTCTGTTTGTTGCCTCTACCCTGGCGATGGGTGCTGCTAACCTGGCCCACGCCGCTGATACCACCGCTGCGCCGGCAGACAGCAAGCCGATGATGCACCATAAAGGCAAGCCGGGTATGCATCATGACATGATGTTTAAAGATCTGAACCTGACCGATGCACAGAAACAGCAGGTGCGTGACATCATGAAAAGCCAGCGCGACCAGATGAAGCGTCCGACCGTGGAAGAACGCCGCGCCACGCACGACATCATCGCCAGCGATACCTTCGATAAAGCCAAAGCCGAAGCGCAGATTGCGAAGATGGAAGAGCAGCACAAAGCCCGTATGCTGGCGCACATGGAAACCCAGAATAAGATTTACAACATCTTAACCCCGGAACAGAAAAAGCAGTTTAATGCCAATTTTGAGAAGCGTCTGACAGAACGTCCGGCGCCGGAAGGTAAAATGCCTGAATCCGCTGAATAACATAGCGCCCCTTATTAAGACCGCCGGACTTGTCCATAAACGCCTTCAGGCTGTGGACAAGCCCGGCGGTTTTTTCTTTTCTTCCCTCTTTGACCCCCGCCTGCGACAGGGTATGCTCTGATACCTTATTACGCGAAACTACCTTTTTATCAGGCTGTTAAAAAAATTCTTCCAGGATGCAGCGTCATTGCTAAGGCATTACCTGTCCGCTGCCGATAACCTGGTGGCAGGGTAAACAGATTATAACAATGTGGTGCGGCTTTCCGGCTGCGCAGGCGCGCGTGATGCGCCCTTCAGGAGTGGTGATGGAATATTTTGATATCCGCAAAATGGCGGTGAATCTGTGGCGCAACGGGGCGGGCGAAACACGGGAGATTTGTTGTTTTCCGGAAGCCACGCGGGATTTCCACTGGCGCGCCAGCATTGCGTCTCTTGCCGCTAACGGCGAGTTTCCGCAGTTTCAGGGGGTGGATCGCGTGATCACGCTGATCGAAGGCGGGGAAGTGACCCTCGACGGGGGAAATGCCTTTTGCCATACCCTGAAACGGCTGCAACCTTTCTCTTTTTCAGGTGAGCAGCCGATCAAGGTACAGCTGAACGACGGGCAGATGTCGATGGATTTCAATATCATGACCCGCCGCGATCGCTGCCAGGCGAAAGTACGCATCGCCGATCGCACCTTCACCACCTTCGGCTCGCGCGGCGGGGTGGTATTCGTACTCAGCGGCGCGTGGCAACTGGGTGATAAGCTGCTGACCGCGGATCAGGGGGCCAGCTGGCAGGAAGGTAGCCATACCCTGCGCTTACTGAAAGCGGAAGGGCAGCTGCTGTTCAGCGAAATCACCTGGCTGCCGGGGCATTAAACCTGCGCACCGGCAGACGCCTGCCGGTTCAGGGGGCGGTAAAGGGCAGCTCGTGAATATCCATGATCCCCGCCATCAGCGGCTTGCAGAGAATTTTATAGCCATCCTGATCGAAACCGGCAGGCGTTTTCAGCAGTGACGACGCTTCGTCCAGGGAATTGACCGAGCCCAGCCAGAACCAGTTGTGAATAATATGATACTGGGTCATTTCACCGCTGCTTTCCCGCAGCGCCACCGGGCCGCGCCACGGCCAGCACACCAGCTGCATGCGGGTCATGGCGTCACGCAGACGCTGATGGTGCGCCTCGACGCTCTCTTTCCCGCAACAGGCGCCCGCGCAGCGATTCAGCGCTGAACGGAAACAGGCGCGACCGCGACTGAGGGATTCCAGCCCGAGCAGGCCGTAGCAGAGTTTGTGCTCATCGGCGATAGATTGCAGGGTTTGCAGCGCGGCGTGTCGATTGGCAAACAGCCCGTACAGCCCCTGCTGCGAAGAAAAATCCACCTCTTTGGCGTAGATCACTTCTGGCTTGTCGCTGTCAAAGCGCAGGGAACAGAGCTGACGGTTGCGGCGCAGGCGTTTATTAAACAGCGGCTGCTGTTCTTTAATTAGCCTGGCTTCCAGCAATAACGCGCCTATCTCCCCGGCGGTAAGGATCCAGGTGATACGCCGCGACTGGCGCAGCATGGAGGCTTCGTCCGGGGTGCGCAAATGCGACAATACGCGGCTGCGAATATTAATGCTCTTGCCGATATACAGCGGCATGGTGTCGCTGTCGCCATGAAAGAAATAGACGCCGGGATGCTTAGGCAATGCCTCCAGCCACGGGCGCAGATGTTCGGGATATTCATAAATGGCCGCCGCTTCAAAATGCAGGCGCGGGGCTGATTGACGCCTTACCACACATAGACTCCTGATACTGTTTACTTATCCAGTGTAGCAGGCAAATCGTGGCGAAAAAAGAGGCGGCTTGCGCCGCCACAGAACACGTATTAATCACTTTTGTTCATTTGCCGGGTGGCGCTGCGCTAACCCGGCCTGTAAATCAGTCACTTGTAGGCCTGGCAAGCCTGCGCCGCCGGGCGTTTTAATGTTTCCAGAAGTCGTCAAAAACCGTCACCGGCAGGCGGCGTTTATGTTCGGTTTTCAGATACCAGCCTTCGATGGTACGCGCATGCGTCTCATCAATGGTTTTGCCTTCCAGATAATCGTCGATCATCTCATAGGTGACGCCAAGGGCGACTTCATCCGGCAGGGCAGGGCGATCGTCTTCCAGATCGGCGGTCGGGGCCTTTTTATACAGATGCTCCGGGCAGTTTAGCTGCGCCAGCAGCTGTTTTCCCTGACGTTTGTTCAGGCGGAACAGCGGATTGATATCGGTGCCGCCATCGCCGTATTTGGTGTAAAAGCCAGTCACGGCTTCCGCCGCATGGTCTGTACCCACGACCACGCCTTTGGTCATACCGGCAATGCTGTATTGCGCTTTCATACGCTCACGGGCTTTTTCGTTGCCGCGAATGAAATCGCTTAGTTCGATGCCCGCGTCGCGCAGCGCCTGCTCGCTCGCCAGCACCGCCGCTTTAATATTCACCACCAGCACGCGATCCGGCCCGATAAAGTTAATCGCATCCTGACAATCCTTTTCATCCGCCTGCACGCCGTGGGGCAAGCGTACCGCGATAAAGGCGTAGCTTTCGTCGCCGGTTTCCTGGCGCAGCTCGCTGATAGCCATCTGGCTGAGCTTACCGGCGAGCGTCGAATCCTGGCCGCCGCTGATGCCCAGCACCAGTGACTTCAGAAACGGATGGGCTTTAAGATAGGATTTCAAAAAATCCACGCTACGGCGAATTTCTTCTTCTGCATCGATGCGCGGCTTAACGCCCAGCGCCTGAATAATGTCTTGTTGCAGCGTCATGACAACACTCTCCGTCTGTCGCCCTTAAGGGCAGATGTTAAGTAGCAATCTTTTCAAATTAACCCGTTGTGGCTAAAACGACAAGGCGCGACGGCGCAGGGAGCGCAAAAACCCGCCTTTTGTCTGCCTCACTCTGTTTTATTAGATTTTTCTTAAAGTTAAGTCAGTGTCGTCATGAGGTTGAAAAAAGTTATTTTATATTCCAGGCTTAGATAACGCGCTGATACACAAGCGGATAACAAGAGGAAGGATCAATATGAACAAGAAACTCGCAGGAATTCTGGGTACCGCGGCCGTAATGACCATGCTGGCAGGTTGTACTGCTTACGATCGTACTAAAGATCAGGTTGCCACGCCGGTGGTTAAAGATGTTAAGAAAGGCATGAGCCGCGCGCAGGTAATGCAGGTTGCCGGTAAGCCTTCTTCTGAAGTGACCATGATCCACGCTCGTGGTACTTGCCAGACCTACATTCTGGGTCAACGTAATGGCAAAACAGAAACTTACTTTGTTGCCCTGGACGAAACCGGTCACGTGATGAACTCCGGTTATCAGACCTGTGCGGAATATGATACCGATCCGCAGGCACCGAAGTCCTGATCCCTTTAAGCCTGAGCAAATAAACAAACCGGCCACCGCGCCGGTTTCTTTTTGTCTCAAAATCTTATTTCTTGACGCGAATTATTTGCCGAATTGTGAAGGCTATCATCCTGCCAGGTCAATGAGAGACAATTCGGGTTAGCGACGGATTATCGCCCCCAGGCGGGATGCTGTATATTTTCTTCAACCAGAAACAAAAGTAACTCAAGGGTTCACGAGTTATCCCAGCCACCCACACAGGTCCCCATGCAGGCACACCTGTTGCGGTTGAAACGTAAGGAAGGTTGTGATGGAAAAGAAACACATCTATCTGTTCTGCTCGGCGGGCATGTCCACCTCGCTGCTGGTGTCCAAAATGCGCGCGCAGGCAGAGAAGTATGAGGTGCCGGTGATCATTGATGCATTTCCTGAAACCCTGGCCGGTGAAAAAGGACCCGAGGCCGATGTCGTGCTGTTAGGCCCGCAAATCGCCTATATGTTGCCTGAAATTCAACGCCTGTTACCGAATAAACCTGTCGAAGTGATTGATTCCATCCATTACGGCAAAGTGGATGGTCTGGCTGTACTGAAAACTGCTGTCGCCGCCATTAAAAAAGCAGCAAATTAATTTTATTTCTTTTCCCCGTCAAAGAGTTATTTCACTTACTTTCGCCGCAATAGTTTATTGCGGCTTTTAAGGACTTTTCTATGAGCAAAGCAATTGATTCGCTGGAGCAAATGCTGATCCCTTTTGCCGTAAGAATAGGAAAACAACCGCACGTCAATGCAATTAAAAACGGCTTTATCCGCTTAATGCCGTTAACCCTTGCAGGGGCGATGTTTGTATTAATTAACAACGTATTCTTAAGTTTTGGCGAAGGATCGTTTTTTTACTCTTTAGGTATTCGTCTGGATGCCTCAACCATTGAAACGCTGAATGGTTTTAAGGCCATCGGCGGTAATGTTTATAACGGCACTTTAGGCATCATGTCGCTGATGGCGCCGTTCTTTATTGGCATGGCGCTGGCCGAGGAGCGAAAAGTCGATCCGCTGGCCGCCGGGTTATTAGCGGTAGCCGCCTTTATGACGGTTACGCCTTATAGCGTCGGCGAAGCCTATGCCGTGGGCGCAAACTGGCTGGGCGGGGCCAATATTATTTCCGGTATTATTATCGGGCTGGTGGTGGCGGAGATGTTTACCTTTGTCATCCGCCGCAACTGGGTGATCCGTCTGCCGGACAGCGTCCCGGCGTCGGTGTCCCGCTCATTCTCCGCGCTGATCCCAGGCTTTCTGATCCTCTCGGTAATGGGCATTATCGGCTGGGCGCTCACCGCCTGGGGCACCAACTTCCACCAGGTCATTCTCGATTCCGTCTCAAAACCGCTTTCCGCGATGGGCGGCGTGGTTGGCTGGGCCTATGTGATTTTCAACTCCCTGTTATGGTTCTTCGGCGTGCACGGTTCGCTGGCGCTGACGGCGCTGGACAGCGGCATCATGACCCCCTGGGCGCTGGAAAACATGGCGATTTATCAGCAGTACGGCTCCGTTGACGCGGCGCTGGCGGCGGGTAAAACCTTCCACGTCTGGGCCAAGCCGATGCTCGACTCCTACGTGATGCTGGGCGGTTCGGGTGCCACCCTGGGGCTGATCATCGCCATCTTTATCGGTTCCCGCCGCGCGGATTACCGTCAGGTAGGTAAGCTGGCGCTGCCGTCCGGTATCTTCCAGATCAACGAACCAATCCTGTTCGGCCTGCCGATCATTATGAACCCGGTGATGTTCATTCCCTTCGTGCTGGTGCAACCGGTGCTGACCGGCATCATGCTGGCAGCCTATTACACGGGCATTATCCCGCCGGTGACGAACATCGCGCCCTGGACAATGCCGACCGGCCTCGGCGCCTTCTTTAACACTAACGGTAGCGTGGCAGCTCTGGTGCTGGCGCTGTTTAACCTCGGCGTCGCGACGCTGATTTACCTGCCGTTCGTCATGGTGGCCAACAAGGCGCAGGCGGCCATTGAGGAAGAAGAAAGCGAAGAAGATATCGCCAACGCCCTGAAATTTTAAGCCTGATGGCGCAGGCAGCGGTTAGCCTGCGCCGGACTGACATGAGGAAGATAAGATGTTTAATCTGGATGATGTTGTGGAAACCGAGCTTGCCACCGATGAACTGGAAGAAGTGGTGATGGGGCTTATCATTAACTCCGGGCAGGCGCGCAGTCTCGCTTATACTGCCCTGAAGCAGGCGAAAGCGGGCGATTTCGCGGCAGCGAAGGAAACCATGGCGCAGTCCCGTACCGCCCTTAACGAAGCGCATCGCGTGCAGACGCAGCTCATTGAAGGCGATCAGGGCGAGGGCCGGATGAAGGTCAGCCTGGTGCTGGTGCATGCGCAGGATCATCTGATGACCTCGATGCTGGCCCGCGAGCTGATTGCCGAATTGATTGAGCTGCACGAAAAAGTGCGCTAATACAGGAGCCAACGCATGATGCAGCCACAGGTGAACGCGATGGAAATCAAAACCGCACGGGAACAGCAGTTGTTCAATGGCCGGAACTTTCACGTCTTCATCTACAATAAAGTGGAGAGCATAAGCGGGCTGCACCAGCACGATTATTACGAATTCACCATCGTGCTGACCGGGCGCTACTATCAGGAGATCAACGGCAAACGCGTGCTGCTTGAGCGGGGCGATTTTGTGTTTATCCCGATGGGATCGCATCATCAGAGCTTCTATGAATTTGGCGCCACGCGCATTCTTAACGTCGGCGTCAGCAGACAGTTTTTTGAACAACACTATCTGCACCTGCTGCCGTTCTGCTTTGTGGCGTCGCAGGTGTATCACGTAAAAAGCGCATTTCTGACCTGGATTGAATCGGTGATCGCCTCGCTGAATTTCCGCGATAACGAGTTCAATGAATTTATCGAAGTGGTGACTTTTTATATCGTCAACCGGCTTCGTCACCACCGTGAAGAGGTGGTGCAGGGCGACATTCCGCAGTGGCTTAAAACCACCGTGGAAGAGATGCACGACAAAATGCAGTTTGGCGAAAACGCGCTGGAAAATATGGTGAAATTATCCGGTAAGACGCAGGAGTATTTAACCCGCGCCACCCAGCGCTATTACAGTAAAACCCCGATGCAGATCATCAATGAGATCCGCATTAATTTTGCCAAGAAACAGCTGGAAATCACTAATTACTCAGTCACTGATATTGCTTATGAGTCCGGTTACAGCAGTCCCGGTTTATTTATCAAGACGTTCAAGAAAGTGACGTCCTTTACGCCAGGCAGTTACCGGAAACACCTCACCGTTATTAACTGATTAAGGCACGCCTTTATTTTACGGTCAGTGCGTAAGAGAGATGTTATGAATAAAAAACTGAAAGTCGTCACCATCGGTGGCGGAAGCAGCTACACCCCTGAACTGGTCGACGGATTTATTAAACGTTATCACGAACTGCCGATAGACGAATTATGGCTGGTGGACGTGGAAGACGGCCAGGAAAAGCTGAATATTATTTATGACCTGTGCCAGCGCATGATCCAGAAAGCGGGCGTGCCGATGACGCTGCATAAAACGCTGGATCGCCGTGCGGCATTGCAGGACGCCAGTTTTGTCACCACCCAGCTGCGCGTCGGTCAGCTACAGGCGCGCGAGCTGGATGAACGTATTCCGTTAAGCCATGGCTATCTGGGGCAGGAGACCAACGGCGCGGGCGGTCTGTTCAAAGGGCTGCGTACCATTCCGGTGATTTTTGACATCATCCGCGATGTGGAAGAGATCTGCCCGGACGCCTGGGTGATCAACTTTACCAACCCGGCGGGCATGGTGACGGAAGCGGTCTATCGTCATACCGGCTTTAAGCGCTTTATCGGCGTGTGCAATATTCCCATCGGCATGAAGATGTTTATCCGCGATGTGCTGA
Source organism: Enterobacter sp. K510 (assembly GCF_055804875.1). Taxonomy (NCBI): domain Bacteria; kingdom Pseudomonadati; phylum Pseudomonadota; class Gammaproteobacteria; order Enterobacterales; family Enterobacteriaceae; genus Enterobacter; species Enterobacter sp. K510. The sequence continues at coordinate 254,143 of NZ_JBNRLQ010000004.1, forward strand.
GCCTCACCGATGAGGACGAACTGGGTATCGATCTGTTCGGCCTCAACCACATGGTGTTTATCAAGGACGTGCTGGTCAACGGCGAATCGCGCTTTGCGGAACTGCTGGACGGCGTGGCCTCCGGCAGATTAACGGCGAACTCAGTGAAAAACATCTTTGATCTGCCGTTCAGCGAAGGGCTGATCCGCTCGCTTAACCTGCTGCCATGCTCTTATCTGCTGTACTACTTCAAGCAGAAAGAGATGCTGGCCATTGAGATGGGCGAATTCTACAAAGGCGGCGTACGGGCGCAGGTGGTGCAGAAAGTCGAGAAACAGCTGTTTGACCTGTACAAGGATCCGGCGCTGGCGGTGAAACCGAAAGAGCTGGAGCAGCGCGGCGGCGCCTACTATTCCGACGCGGCCTGCGAGGTGATCAACGCTATTTATAACGACAAGCAGGCGGAGCACTACGTTAACGTGCCGCACCACGGGCATATTGATAATATCCCGGCGGACTGGGCCGTGGAGATGACCTGCATCCTCGGCCGGGATGGCGCGAAGCCGCATCCGCGCGTGACGCATTTTGACGACAAGGTGATGGGGCTGATCCATACCATCAAAGGCTTCGAAATCGCCGCCAGCCAGGCCGCGTTAAGCGGTGAGTTTAACGATGTGCTGCTGGCGTTAAATTTAAGCCCGTTGATCCACTCCGATAAGGACGCGGAAATCCTCGCCCGTGAACTGCTGCTGGCGCATCAGAAATGGCTGCCGCGCTTTGCAAAAACCATTGAAGGCTTTAAACGCTAAGGAGCCAGCCTGTGGAAAGGTTACTGATCGTCAATGCCGATGACTTTGGGCTGTGCAAAGGACAGAACTACGGCATCGTGGAGGCCTGCACACACGGCGTGGTCACGTCGACCACGGCGATGATGAATGCAGAGGCGGTGGAACATGCGGCGGCGCTCAGCCGCGCGCTTCCGCAGCTGGCGGTCGGCATGCATTTTGTGCTGACCCTCGGCAAACCGTTAAGCCCGATGCCGGGGCTGACGCGGGACGGCGTGCTGGGCAAATGGATTTGGGAGATGGCGGAGCAGGGCGAACTGCCGCTGGCGGAGATTGAGCGCGAGCTGGCGTGCCAGTATCAGCGCTTTATTGACTGCTTTGGCCGCAAACCGACGCATATTGACAGCCATCATCATGTGCATATGCTGCCGCCGATCTTCCCGCTGGTGGCCGCCTTTGCCGCGGATAAAGGCGTCGGGCTGCGTATTGACCGCGAGGTGGCGGCGCTTCACGGTCTGCCAGTGAACGCGGCGCGCAGCAGCGAAGGCTATTCCAGCGGCTTTTACGGCGAGGCGATATCGGAGGCGCTGTTTCTTGAGGTGCTGGATGCCTCCGGCGCGCGGGGCGAGCAGTCGCTGGAGATGATGAGCCATCCGGCCTTTGTCGACGACACGCTGCGCGCCAGCAGCTATTGCTGGCCACGTCTGAAAGAGCTGGAGGTGCTGACCTCGCCATCGCTGAAATATGCGATAGCGGAGAGGGGGTATCGGCTGGGATCCTGGCGGGATTTGCCTTAACAGGTTCATGCCCGGCGGCGCGAGGCTTGCCGGGCCTACGACACCTGCCGGGCACGGATAATGAACTGTAGGCCGGGTAAGCGCCAGCGCCACCCGGCATTTTTGTATCCCAGAACTGTAGGCCGGGTAAGCGTCAGCGCCACCCGGCACATTCTTTCCGCTACGCCGGGATCTTGCTGATTTTGCCCGCCCGCGACCAGACGCGGTGTCCCGCCAGCTGCATCAGGAAGTCATCCACCCACTCCTGCGTGACACTGTCACCTTCAGTAATGCCTTCCTCACCCTGCGCATCCACCCTCAGCACTGCTTTAAAGGCGCGCGCATCGCCGGCCAGCGCGATCGGCTTCAGGTGCTTATAGGCTTCCAGCAGATAATAGTTAGCGTCGCCATTGTCCAGCAGGCTGGCAGGATTCCCGCCTGGCACCAGCACGCCATCGACGGTCAGCGACGGTGAACCCGCAAAAGTCGCGGCAATCGGCACCTGCGAGCCATCATCCGCCGTCACTTCGCCCATACGCGAATAAAGCAGTTTAGCGTGCACGCCTTTTGCCTGTAAGCCCTGCAACAGGGTATACAACTGGCTGGCGGATACGGTGTCGTTCAGCAGCACCGCCACCACGCGGCCCTTCAGCGTGCCGTCAGGAATAGCGTACAGACTCAATGATGGATCCTTTTTCAGGCCGCTGACATCCTGCGGCGGCGCGATGTTGCGCTGATCGTCGGTCAGGGTGATCCCCAGGTTGTGCGCCACCGCCTGCGCCAGGGTAATGTCGATATGCGCCAGCTGATCCACCACCCGCTCGCGGATATAGGCCCGCGCCACTTTGCCCAGCTCGAAGCTGAAAGCCTCGATAATATGCTGCTGCTCATGAGGCGTCTGGCTCTGCCAGAACAGCCGCGGGTGCGCATAATACTCGCCAAAGGACGGGCTGCGCTCGCGGATCTTATGACCTTCGATACGCTCCTGATATGACTCAAATCCCCCGCGCTGCGGCGCAGGCGGCGTTTCCCGCGGCCAGTTATCGTTAATCGAGTTAGGCTCATAGTTTGCCGGATTGGTGTCGATATCCATGCGGTGCATGCCGTCGCGCTGGAAATTGTGATACGGGCAGGTAGGGCGGTTAATGGGGATTTCGTGGAAGTTCGGCCCGCCGAGACGGCTAATCTGCGTGTCGGTGTAGGAGAACAGCCGTCCCTGCAACAGCGGATCGTTGGTGAAATCCAGCCCCGGCACGATGTGTCCGGGATGGAACGCCACCTGTTCGTTTTCGCTGAAGAAATTGTCCGGGTTACGGTTAAGCACCATTTTGCCGACGCGCTGCACCGGCACCAGTTCTTCGGGGATCAGTTTGGTGGGATCGAGCAGGTCGAAATCAAATTTGAACTCGTCTTCTTCGGCAATCAGCTGTAGCCCCAGCTCGTATTCCGGGAAATCCCCGGCTTCGATGGCTTCCCACAGCTCACGGCGATGGAAATCCGGATCGCGGCCGGTCAGCTTTTGCGCTTCGTCCCATACCATAGACGCCTTACCCGCCAGCGGTTTCCAGTGGAAACGGACAAAGGTAGCTTTGCCGTCGGCGTTAATCAGGCGGAAGGTATGAATGCCAAAGCCTTCCATGGTGCGATAGCTACGCGGAATACCGCGATCGGACATCGCCCACATCACGTTATGCAGGGTTTCCGGTTGCAGCGAGACATAATCCCAGAAGGTATCATGGGCGCTTTGCCCCTGCGGGATCGCCCAGTGCGGCTCCGGTTTTACCGCATGCACAAAGTCCGGGAATTTATGCGCATCCTGAATAAAGAACACCGGCGTGTTGTTGCCCACCAGATCGAAAATCCCTTCGTCGGTATAAAACTTAGTGGCGAAACCGCGAATATCCCGCACGGTGTCAGCCGATCCTGCGCCACCCTGTACCGTGGAAAAACGTACAAACACCGGCGTGATTTTATCCGGGTCGGCGAGGAAGCTGGCTTTAGTAATGTCGCTTAACGAGCGGTAGGGCTGGAAATAGCCATGCGCCGCCGAGCCGCGGGCGTGCACGATGCGCTCGGGAATACGCTCATGGTCAAAATGGGTGATCTTTTCCCGCAGAATAAAATCTTCCAGCAGCGTTGGCCCGCGCTGACCCGCGCGCAGTGAATTCTGGTCATTGGCAATGCGCACACCCTGATTGGTGGTCAGCGGAAAATTTTCGCCGCCCTTACGGAAGCTTTCCAGCGCCTTGAGTTTTTCATTGGAGGTATCCGGCGCTTTCAGGCTGCCGGGGGCAGTAGGCTGCGCCCCGGGCGGAGTCGGTAACGGATCGGCCTGATGGGAGTTGTCTTCCGGGGCGAGTGAGTCCAGACCGGGACGGGCGGCGCGGTCATCGTGGACCGGGGCATGATGATTTTTGGGATGACTATCAGAATGCGACATGGAACAGGTCTCCTGTTTTTGCTGCGGGGTGTTGGCATTGAAACTGGCCGTTTTTACGTCAAATTCTTTCTAACTATAGAACAGCACACGATTTTTTACCCTGGTGCTTCGCAGATAAAAACCCCGCAGGGGCAGGGGAAAAACAGGCAGGGCGCGACGAGCAGGGGGAGTTTCAGCTATGATGGGAGTTGCCTGTTTGTGGAATATGTTTTTAGTGAATCCTGGCTTATGAAATCATTGCGTCAACAAAACCGTCGGATTATCAGCTATGTGCCACGTGTCGAGCCTGCCCCGCCTGACCATGCCTCTAAGGTCGAAGGTTTTCGCGATGTGTGGCTGTTACGCGGGAAATATGTCGCCTTCGTTTTAATCGCCGAGCGTTTTCGTCGTTCGCCGGTCTTCAGCGGGCCGGAAGCCGCCCAGCGCTGGGCCGAACAGATGCGGCAGGAAGGGGAAGTGGATCAGGATTGATACGTCGGGCGGTTAAAGCTTAACGATGCGCCAGTTCGGCGTTTTCTTCGCTGTTCAGAATGGTTTTGTCGGTCTGCTTCAGCCACTGGCTGGTGAGCGTACCGGCGGTCATTGAACCGCTAACGTTCAGTGCCGTACGACCCATATCGATCAGCGGCTCGACGGAGATCAGCAGCGCCACCAGCGTGACTGGCAGGCCCATGGCCGGCAGCACGATCAGCGCGGCGAATGTCGCGCCACCGCCCACACCGGCCACGCCCGCAGAGCTGAGGGTAACAATACCGACCAGGGTGGCGATCCACACCGGATCCAGCGGGTTAATGCCCACCGTCGGCGCAACCATCACCGCCAGCATCGCCGGGTACAATCCTGCACAGCCGTTCTGACCGATAGTCGCGCCAAAAGAGGCGGCAAAGCTGGCGATAGATTCCGGCACGCCCAGACGACGGGTCTGCGCTTCCACGTTCAGCGGAATGGACGCGGCGCTGGAGCGGCTGGTGAAGGCGAAGGTCAGTACGGGCCAGACTTTACGGAAGTATTTCATCGGGCTGATGCCGTTCGCACCCAGCAGAATACCATGCACCACAAACATGATCGCCAGACCAAGATAGGACGCCACCACAAAGCTGCCCAGTTTGATGATGTCCTGCAGGTTTGAACCTGCCACCACTTTGGTCATCAGCGCCAGTACACCGTACGGGGTCAGCTGCATCACCAGACGTACCAGCTTCATCACCCAGCTTTGCAGCGTGTCGATGGCGGTCAGCACACGCTGGCCTTTCGGGGCATCATCTTTCAGCAGCTTCAGCGCCGCCACACCGAGGAAGGCCGCGAAGATCACCACGCTGATAATGGAAGTCGGACTTGCGCCGGTCAGATCGGCAAACGGGTTTTTCGGCACGAACGACAGCAGCAGCTGCGGCACGGTCAGATCCGCCACTTTGCCGGCATAATTTGTCTGAATTGCCGCAAGACGCGCGCTTTCCGCGGTGCCCTGCACCAGACCTTCAGCCGTCAGACCAAACAGGTTGGTCACCAGCACGCCCACCAGCGCTGAAATCAGCGTGGTAAACAGCAGGGTGCCGATAGTCAGGAAGCTGATTTTACCCAGTTGCGAGGCGTTATGCAGACGCGCCACGGCGCTCAGGATAGAGGCGAATACCAGCGGCATCACGATCATTTGCAGTAACTGGACATAGCCATTACCGACGATATTGAACCACTGAATAGAATCTTTCAGCACCGGATTTTCGGCACCATAGATGGCCTGTAAGGCAAAACCAAAGACCACGCCGATCACCAGACCGACCAGCACTTTTTTAGCCAGGCTCCACTGTTTGTGGCGGGTTTGCGCCAGCAGGAACAGCAAAGCCACGAACACCACGATGTTCGCGATTAATGGAAAATTCATCCCCAATCTCCTGATGTGTTTTTATTTCAGCGTCAGTACACCTGTCTTGTTGGCGGAAGAGTAGCAGAAGTGTGATGTGGCGCTTATATCCAAATGGAATGGGTTATATTCAAACGCATAAATTCGTGGGTTTATTGACCGATCTGCTCATGAATAAAGCGGTTATACTGCATTTGCAGGGTATTGATCATCTGCGATGACCAGCGCACTGCACTGTTTTCCGTCATCGTCTGCGGCATAAACACCGCCCAGGTGAACAGCGCCATACAGAGCACGCGCTCAAGCTGATTGCCTTTCTGCGGCATCAGGATCGGCACGCGGAACCGCCAGCGGCACGGCCACAGTAAAGGCACGCCCGCAGGGGTCAGCATATCGGCGAGGATATGGCTCAGATAGCCGAGCACCAGCCCCTGTAGCGCATCGGCGGGCACCAGCCAGCTGTCGGGCACTTTCAGCATAAACAGCGTCAGGGCGATAAACACCGCCAGCAGGCTGTGCGTAAAGCCCCGGTGCCCGAAGGCACGGGCAATGGGTTTGGAGATCCATTTCAGCCGCTGACCGAGGAAAGATTTCGGGTGATCGATATCCGGCAGCAGACAGGTGAGGATGGCCGACGGGACAATATGCCACCAGTCCCCCTGCGCGAGCACAGGCGTCAGCTCGGCGTTTTTGGCAAACACCGCGCAGGCTATCGAAAAAAGAAGGTGGCCTTCCGCCGTCATGATTGCACTCGCTAAACTGTCGATGTATACAGTATAGGGTTTTTATACAGTAGGCGGAAGAGGTGACGGTGTAACTGTTTATCTCAATTGATGACTTAACGCGCAAGCCAGCCGCCGTCCACCGCCAGCGTATAGCCATTAATATAATCAGAGGCGCTGGACGCCAGGAATACCGCCGGGCCTTTCAGATCCTCAGGCGTCCCCCAGCGCGCAGCGGGAATACGGTTGATGATCTCTTCACTGCGCTGCGCATCTTCCCGTAATTGCTGAGTATTGTTAGTCGCCATATAACCCGGGGCAATGGCATTAACGTTAATATTATGCTTCGCCCATTCATTAGCCAGCAGGCGCGTCAGGCCGAGCACGCCGCTTTTCGAGGCGGTATAAGAGGGCACGCGGATACCGCCCTGGAAAGAGAGCATCGAGGCGATGTTAATGATTTTTCCGCCGCCGCCCTGGGCAATAAATTGTCGCGCCACCGCCTGACAGAGAAAAAAGGTGGCTTTCAGGTTAAGGTTAATGACGTCATCCCAGTCCTGCTCGCTGAAGTTCAGCGCATCCGCCCGGCGGATCGTGCCGGCATTATTGACCAGAATATCGAGGCGCCCCATCCGGCTTACCACTTCCTGCACCAGCGCATCATAAGACGCCTGCTGGCTCAGATCGGCCTGGATCGCCGTAAAACGACGTCCCAGCGCGGTCACTTTCTGTTCTGTTTCATGCGGATATTTGCGGTTAATGCCGACAATGTCACAGCCCGCTTCCGCCAGCCCCAGGCTCATCCCTTGTCCCAGCCCCGTGTCACAGCCGGTGACGATGGCAACTTTACCGCTTAAATTGAAGGCATCCAGTATCATACTCACCCCGATTGCTCTGATGTGTGCAGGCAGGCGCGCCTGATGGTGTTGAGCATAGAAGGAAGGGATTTGAAAAACAAATTAAAGTGAAATGATGTTTCAGTTTAATTGACGCGGGTAACAAAAGGGGGCCTGTTACCCGCAAAAAGCTTAACCGCGCAGGTGCGAAACGGTCAGCTCCGCCAGCGAGGACAGCTTCACATCGGCGAGGGCGTAACGGGGATCGCTCTGATTGGCTTCTTCCGGTACGACGATAGAGCGCATACGCGCGGCTTTCGAGGCAATCATACCGTTAACCGAATCTTCCAGCGCCACACAGGTGAGGGGATCGACTCCCAGCTTCGCGGCGCAATCCAGATAGACCTGCGGATGCGGCTTGCTGTAGGGCAGCGTCCCGGCAGAGGCGAGGGCATCGAAGTAATCGGTCAGCTCAAACATGGCGAGCACTTTTTCCAGCATGTGCAGCGGTGAAGCCGAGGCGAGGCCTATTTTCAACCCCTGCGCCTTACACAGCGTCAGTGCTTCACGCACGCCTGGCAGCAGCGGACGCTTTTCTTCCACCAGCGACAGCGAGCGGGCGATGATCCGTTCAGTCACTTCCCCGCGATCCGGGCCGTTCCACGGCTGCTGGGCATACCACAGATCCACCACCATATCGATGCGCAGACCGAGCGTATCGGGCAGTTCATTACGGCGGGTGATATCCACGCCCAGGCTTGCCATGACCTCCAGTTCAGCACGATCCCACAGGGGTTCTGAGTCGATGAGTAATCCGTCCATATCGAAAATAGCAGCAAGAATTTGACGCGGCGTAGACATTAAAACCTCTCCTTATTGGGGCGGGTATCAGGCCATTATGGCCTACTCCCTATGATAACGCCTCTAAAGAACAGGCGAAAATGAATATGAGCGGGTAAACTTAGGCGCAAATGGAACGTCTTTAACAAGGGGAATACATGACGTATCAACAAGCTGGACGCATTGCCGTGCTCAAACGTGTGATGGGGTGGGTTATTTTCATCCCGGCCTTTATTTCTACTCTGATCTCCGTACTGAAGTTTATGTACGAGCACAGCGAAAAGCAGCCCGGCATCAGCGCGGTGATGCAGGATTTCGCCCATGTGATGATCGAGATGATGCGTTTTAACACGCCGTTCCTGAATTTCTTCTGGTACAACTCGCCGCTGCCGGACTTTCATCAGCAGCTGAATATTGGCTTCTGGATCATTTACGCGCTGATTTTTATCGGCCTGGCGTTGCAGGCATCCGGCGCGCGCATGAGCCGTCAGGCTCGTTTTCTGCGGGAAAACGTTGAGGATATGACGATTCTGGAAAAAGCCAAAGGCGCAGAGGGGCTAAACCGCGAGCAAATTGAGGCGCGTATTGTGGTGCCTAATCATTCGATATTCCGCCAGTTTTTCACACTCTATATTCTGCCGGTGATCATTATCGTGCTCGGCTATCTGTTCTTTTCGCTGCTGGGTTTTCTTTAACGTTTCCGGCATTGCACCCGGCCTGCGTGTGATTTTTTGCGCCCGGCGGCGCGATGCTTGCCGGGCCTACGCTGTAATGTAGGCCGGGTAAGCGCAGCGCCACCCGGCGGTGGCGCTCACTGTTACGCCGCAAGGACACGATCCAGCGCTTTCTGCGCCGTTTCCAGATGCGGCCCGCCAAATAATATCGCCCGGTTAAACAGCGTATAAAGCTGATACAGCGGCTGCCGCTCCAGGAATCCTGCGGGGAGTGGCGATACGGACTGATAGCCGTCATAAATCTGCGGCGGTTGATCCGGATGCAGCGGCAGCATTGCCAGATCGCATTCCCGATCCCCCCAGTAACAGGCGGGATCGTAAATAAAGGGGCCGTCAGGACCAAGCGCGCAGTTGCCGGACCACAGATCGCCGTGCAGCAGCGCGGCCTGCGGCTGGTGCGACGCCAGACGCTGTTTTACATGCTCAACGATGGCGTCAATATTGCCGAACTCCAGCCCTTTTTCCGCGGCCAGCTCCAGCTGCCAGCCGATACGCTGTTCGGCAAAAAACGTCGACCAGCGGCGCTGCCAGGCGTTGGGCTGCGGCGTTGTGGAAAGATCGTTATCAAAGTCCAGCCCAAACTGCGGCTGATCGCTCCACTGGTGCAGACGGGCAAGCTGTTGTCCGAGCAAAAAAGCATTATGCGCATCCAGTGGGCGGGCAGGGAGATAATCCATCACCAGAAAGCAGTAATCACGATCGGCCCCCACCGCCCGGACAGCGGGAACACTGACGGTCTGACTACGGGAGAGCAGTTCAAGCTGATCGGCTTCCGCCGTGAAGATGGGCAACAGCTCGCGGCTATCGCATTTGACAAAAAAATCGTGTCCTGCATAACGGATATGCCAGGCGGCGTGGATTTCACCGCCCGGCAGTTCGTGACGTAACTCGATTTCACCCTCGCCAAAGGATTCACTCAACAGACGACTTATCGCTTGCCACATGATGTCTCTCCCCATGTTATCTGTCAGATCATAAGGTTAGCGCACTAATGCGGGACAAAATAAGAACTAACGCACACCTGAGCCGCCTGCTGTGTGCAATGGCACTTATTGTGCTTTTTGCTGCTCCGTTTGCCACGCTTCCCAGCGGGAAACGATAATTTCCGGCTGTTTATCCAGCGCGCTTTCCGCCAGAGCAGCGGACTGCGCTTTGACTTCCTCTTCACTCATGGCGGTGATCAGACCAAAAGTGTTGGTGCCGAGTTCATGTACCTTGCCATCATCGTCGGTCAGCGTCAGTAAAAATCCGGCGCGCGTGAAATGGTTATTCAGTTCGTTAATTTCACTCAGATTATCTTCGTGAAATTTGATCGTAACCACATAGCGCGTAATGTCACCACTGCTCATCGTTCACCTCGTTGTTATCCTGAAAGTTTTTTTAGCATAGTCGACGTGAGAAATTTGGCGACCACAGGGATGGATGATTTCCCCCGCCAGGCGGCAGGGGAAAGGGGTATTAATGACGAACCAGATAATCGTAGATTTTTTGCGTGTCCTCATGGCCGCACAGACGCGTACCCTGATTAATGGTCGCCGCGCTGCCTGCCGCCACGCCAAAACGCACCATTTCCGTTAAAGAAGCGCCTTCCGCCAGCTTCAGGGTCATGGCGCCGACCATGCTGTCACCGGCACCCACGGTGCTCTGGCTTTTCATCGGCGGCGGCACCACATGCACGCACTCGCTGCCGTCAACGCCCAGCGCGCCCTGAGGCCCCAGCGAAACCACCACGCGACGGACTTTGCCGCTGTTTACCAGCTCCTGCGCCGCTTTGCGCACGTCATCCGGCTGGGTGAGCGGGCGATTTACCAGCGCGCTCAGCTCTTTCTGGTTAGGCTTCACCAGTTCAATGTTGCCAATCTCCAGCGCGGCGGTCAGGGCATCGCCGGAGCTGTCGATAATGCAGCGGATACCCTGCTGCTGGGCGGCTTTAATCAACTGCACCCAGGCCTCCAGTTGCACGCCGGGGGGCAGGCTGCCGCTTAAAACCAGCAGCGCGCCGCTCTCAATAGCCAGCACTTTTTCTTCCAGTTTGCGGAATTCATCGGCGCTGAGCGCAGCGCCCGGCATCACAAATCGGTACTGCTCGCCGCTGGCCTCAACATGCACATGCAGGTTCTGACGGGTCCAGTCCTGGGTTTCAACGCTCTGTGTCGGGACGTTTTCATCTGCCAGCAGAGCGGTAAGATGTTCGCCGGTCGCGCCGCCGGCCGGGAAAATGGCCGTGGCTTTGCCGCCCAGATGGGTAATGGCGCGGGCAACGTTAATTCCGCCCCCGCCAGGCTCAAATACTGGTGCAGTACAACGGAGTTTACCTTCGGGATAAATTTGCGGCGTTAAGGTCGCGCTGTCCAGCGACGGGGCAAGCGTTAATGTATAGATGCGGGTCATCTTTACCTCCTTTTAGCGTGAATCTTTTAAGCCTGGCACCGTTCCGGCAGATAGCAACGTAAATAAACGTATGATTTATCTTGTGAAGTTGAATTTAATTTGCGTCAGGTTGATATACACTTAATGCCGGTTTGAGAGCTCTCTTATTCAAAAAATGAAATAAGAATTCATTGCTATGTTAATTGAGCCTTTTTATAATTTGTTACCTTTCTCAGGACGGTTACGCGTTGATCCTGATGTAAGTTTCCGGGACCGTGATGGTCTCTTTTTTTGTTGTACGGACTCTTTATAAATGAAGCTTTTAAAGACAGTACCCGCAGTTGTTATGCTTGCGGGAGGCGTGCTTGCGTCACTGAATGCTGCCGCAGATGATACCGTTTTTACTGTCATGGATGACCCCTCCACTGCACAGAAACCCTTTGAAGGTAATCTGAACGCAGGCTACCTGGCCCAGTCAGGTAACACCAAGAGTTCCTCGCTGACCGCTGACTCCACCCTGACCTGGTACGGCAATACCACGGCCTGGTCCCTGTGGGGCAATGCCAGCAACACCTCTTCGAATGACGAGCGCTCGTCTGAGAAATATGCGGTGGGCGGACGCTCGCGCTTCAACGTGACCGATGCGGATTACCTGTTTGGCCAGGCCAGCTGGTTGACCGACCGTTACAACGGTTATCGTCAGCGTGATATCCTCACCGCTGGTTATGGTCGCCAGTTCCTGAATGGGCCGGTGCACAGCCTGCGTTTTGAATTCGGTCCGGGCGTACGTTATGACGAGTACACCGACGGCGACAATAAAACACAGCCGCTGGGTTATGCGTCAGGGACTTATGCCTGGCAGATGACAGATAACACTAAGTTCACGCAGGGTGTTTCGGTATTTGGCGCTGATGATACGACGCTGAACTCTGAAACCGCGCTGAATGTGGCGATTAACGAACACTTTGGCCTGAAGGTGGCATATAACGTTACCTGGAACTCTGAGCCACCGGCCTCCGCGCCGGAGCACACCGATCGTCGTACGGTCGTGTCGTTAGGTTATAAGATGTAATTGATTTTGGGCCGAAATTTTCGGCCCGCTTTATATATTTCAGATTAATTAATGACGCGCTTAAAATCTCAATATGCGGTTTTAGCTTATTAAAAATTACGTTTCTCCATAATTTCTCCTCATTTATCTCTTCGGACACACATTCAATTTATTTGACAAGATTTGATAAATTATTCGACTGTTCAAAAGTGTGATCCAGCTCTAAACTTACTGTCATGGGTCAATAATGCCCAACCTGACGTACGGTATTAAGTTAAAAAGAGAAGAATCATTATGAAAACATTTAAAACTATCGCAGCAGCAGCGGTGCTTTCAGCCCTGTCCTTTGGCGTTTTCGCTGCTGACACCGCGTATACACCTGCCAGTGACACTACCAAACCCTCGGCTACTTTCCAGGCGAAAGATATCGAAGCCGGTTCTAACATTCAGCCAGGCGCACCGTCTACCGGCCGTTCCGCCGATGATGCTTTTAATGTTAAAACGCTGGTTGCCGGAGAGTGGTATTAATCCGCTTCCCGCTTTCGTTATTAACTTCGCTAATTACGATTAAAAAACCGGATGACGATGTACCGGTTTTTTTATGTCCGTAATAAGGTCAGCAAATTCTCCGGCAGCTGATTCGCAATCTTCAAAACCGCGTTCTGACTCTCCTGCAAAATCTGCGCTTTTATTTGCTTACTGGTTTCCAGCGCGTAGTCTGCATCCATAATACGACTCTGAGCCGTTTGGGTGGACAGCGTCTGTTGTGACAATACCGATTTGGCTGAATCAAAGCGGTTCATCCACGCCCCGTACTGCGCGCGATAGCCGCTTACCTTTGCCAGCGCGTTATCGAGCGCGCCCATAGCGCTACTGGCCGACTGCGCCGAACTCAGGCTGGTGTCGCGAATGCCCAGCGTTTTGGTGTCGGCTGGCGTGGCGGTCATGGTCATTGCCTGAATATCATCGCCAAAATTGGCGCTGGTGATCACCTCTATCGGGCCACTCTTTTTCGGCGGTGTGGCAGGGGTGATGGTCGGCGCAGGCAGATTTCCCCAGGTCAGGTTGCTGGTAAAGGAACCGCTGCCAACGATCACCACGATCAGGTCTTCACTGACGTTATCGATGGTCAGGCGCTCAAGGCGGTTGGTGCCATTCGAGCCGTCGTTGTACGCGCCTATGCCCCGGTCTTCATAACGATCGCCATCGCCACTGTAGGTGATGGTCATGCCGTTATAATTCAGCGTCGCGCTGCCGTTGAGGTTCCAGGCCGCGCCGCCTTCGATAAGCTGGCTGTCGTCATACGTTGCGCCGCTCTGAAAACCGTTGGCCGCGGTCAGCAATTTACTGTCGGCTTTCGCCGCATCGGTGATGCCGCGGCTGACCCAGGTATAATCCGGATCCGGCCCGGTAAAGGGCGTGCCCGCCAGATGCTTGCCATCACGGGTAAAAAGCTGAATGTCATCATCCAGACCGAGGGAGTCGATGGTCAGATTGATATTGGTCGAACCCGCGGGTAAATAAGCCAGCGGTACCACCCCTGAGCTAAAGGTATAATTGCTACCGGCAACGGGAAATTTACTGCTGATCGGCGCCACGTCGCCAATCAGGGCAGGGGGCAGTTCCGGGTTCGCCGTAGCCAGCGGGTATTTACCAAAAATTTCCGTTTGTTCGGAAAGATCGTTGATCCCGGCCAGAATACTTTCATATTCATTCTGGATGCTGCTCCGGTCGCTTTCCGAGAGTGTGTCATTAACGGACTGAATGGCCAGACTTTTAGCGCGGATCAAAAGATTTGCCACCGACCCGAGGCTTCCGTCTGCGGTTTGTGCGAGACTGGTCGCGTCATCCAGCCCACGGGAAATCACCGTGTCGGCATTAATGTTCGAGCGCATTCTGTTGGTAATAGCAAGCCCGGCCGCGTCATCCATGGCTGAATTGATGCGTAATCCTGACGACAGCCTGGCGATGGTTTGCGAAAGGAGCGATGTGGTGCTTTGCCTCGCAACCAGATTCAGCCCGGCGATCGCATTATGATTAATAGCTTGCATGTGCGTTTCTTAACGATTCTCTTGGCCCCGGATAACCAGGTCATCGGCAAAATACGCCATGACTTTAATGCAAATCTTCAGTATTGCTGGCGTTCTTCACAGGTATCCGGGCAAGAATAGGTCTAAAATTTCGACATACCAGACACTTAGCCGAAGCCAGCGGATTTTATGTAAAGCCGGAATTTACATAAGCACTGTGAATGAGTCGCCCGTAGCTTCACGCAATATTAAGGCTTAGCTTGACGCCATCGCTATTTTTCGTTGAGCTACAGCCGACCAGCACGATTAACTAAAGGGGTGAATGTGGGAAATCAGGCGAAAGACGACGAGTTATACCAGGAGATGTGCCGCGTAGTGGGTAAAGTGGTGCTGGAGATGCGCGATCTGGGCCAGGAGCCGAAGCATATCGTTATTGCTGGCGTATTACGTACCTCGCTTGCTAACCAGCGTATCGTCCGGTCTGAATTAACCAAAGTCGCCATGGAGGCGGTTATTAAAGCGTTGTCGAACACGGCCTGACCCGTATTTCCCCTGATCAGCCTTTAAACCAACGGCATAGACGTGTAGTATCAGGGGTGAGCTTATCCGCAGAGGATAAGGGTGCGGTTGTTAAACCCTGCACAGATTCCGCAGAGTGAAGCGGAAAGCCTTATCTAAACTGCTGATAATTATTAGAAAATAGTTTTGTATGTGATCTTTCGTGTGGGTCACCACTGCAAATAAGGATATAAAATGCCAGTTATTACCCTTCCTGACGGCAGTCAACGTCACTTCGATAAAGCCGTAAGCCCATTAGATGTCGCACTGGATATCGGTCCTGGTCTCGCGAAAGCGTGTATCGCCGGACGTGTTAATGGCGAGCTGGTCGATGCAACCGATCTAATAGAAAACGATGCGCAGCTGGCTATCATCACCGCAAAAGATGAAGATGGTCTGGAAATTATTCGTCACTCCTGTGCGCACCTGTTGGGTCATGCCATTAAGCAACTGTGGCCGAATACCAAAATGGCTATCGGTCCGGTTATCGATAATGGCTTCTATTATGATATTGACCTTGACCATACCCTGACGCAGGAAGATCTCGACGCGCTCGAAAAACGTATGCACGAGCTCGCCGAAACCAATTACGATGTCATCAAGAAAAAAGTCAGCTGGCACGAAGCGCGTGAAACCTTCGCGTCCCGCGGCGAGAGCTACAAAGTCTCTATCCTTGATGAAAACATTGCCCACGATGATAAGCCTGGCTTGTATCATCATCAGGAATACGTCGACATGTGCCGTGGTCCGCACGTGCCGAATATGCGTTTCTGCCATCACTTTAAACTGATGAAAACCGCGGGCGCGTACTGGCGTGGCGACAGCAACAATAAAATGTTGCAGCGTATCTACGGCACCGCATGGGCAGATAAAAAAGCGCTGAACGCCTATTTACAGCGTCTTGAAGAAGCCGCTAAACGCGATCACCGTAAAATCGGTAAACAGCTCGACCTGTATCATATGCAGGAAGAAGCGCCGGGTATGGTATTCTGGCATAACGATGGCTGGACTATTTTCCGTGAACTGGAAACTTTTGTACGTTCTAAACTGAAAGAGTACCAGTATCAGGAAGTGAAAGGCCCGTTCATGATGGACCGTGTGCTGTGGGAAAAAACCGGCCACTGGGACAACTATAAAGATGCGATGTTCACCACCTCCTCGGAGAACCGTGAATACTGCATCAAGCCGATGAACTGCCCGGGTCACGTGCAGATCTTCAATCAGGGTCTAAAATCTTACCGTGACCTGCCGCTGCGTATGGCAGAGTTTGGTAGTTGTCACCGTAATGAGCCGTCAGGCGCGTTACATGGACTGATGCGTGTACGTGGTTTCACTCAGGATGATGCCCATATCTTCTGTACAGAAGAGCAGGTGCGTGATGAAGTGAACGCCTGTATTCGTTTGGTCTACGATATGTACAGCACCTTTGGCTTCGAGAAGATCGTCGTCAAACTTTCCACTCGCCCCGAAAAACGTATCGGTAGCGATGAAATGTGGGATCGTGCTGAGGCGGATCTGGCAGTCGCGCTGGAAGAAAACAACATCCCGTTTGAATATCAGCTGGGTGAAGGCGCGTTCTACGGTCCGAAAATTGAATTTACCCTGTATGACTGCCTCGATCGTGCATGGCAGTGCGGTACGGTACAGCTGGACTTCTCCTTGCCGTCTCGTCTGAGCGCCTCTTATGTGGGCGAAAACAACGAGCGACAAGTTCCGGTAATGATTCACCGCGCGATCCTCGGTTCTCTGGAGCGCTTTATCGGCATCCTGACCGAAGAATTTGCGGGCTTCTTCCCGACCTGGCTTGCGCCAGTGCAGGTAGTGGTGATGAATATTACTGATTCTCAGGCTGAATATGTCAACGAATTGACCCGCAAACTGCAAAATGCCGGCATTCGCGTTAAAGCAGACTTGAGAAACGAGAAGATTGGCTTTAAAATCCGCGAGCACACTTTACGTCGTGTCCCTTATATGCTGGTTTGTGGCGATAAAGAGGTTGAAGCCGGCAAAGTCGCCGTGCGTACCCGTCGTGGTAAAGACCTGGGTAGCCTGGACGTAAATGACGTTATCGAGAAGCTGCAACAAGAGATTCGCAGCCGCAGTCTTCAACAACTGGAGGAATAAGGTATTAAAGGCGGAAAACGAGTTCAAACGGCGCGACCGAATCGCATCAATGGCGAGATTCGCGCCACAGAAGTTCGCTTAACAGGTCTGGAAGGCGAGCAGCTTGGTATTGTGAATTTGAGAGAAGCTCTGGAAAAAGCTGAAGAAGCCGGGGTCGATTTAGTAGAAATTAGCCCTAACGCCGAGCCGCCCGTTTGTCGTATAATGGATTACGGCAAGTTCCTCTATGAAAAAAGCAAATCTTCTAAGGAACAGAAGAAGAAGCAAAAAGTTATCCAGGTTAAGGAAATCAAATTCCGACCTGGTACAGATGAAGGTGACTATCAGGTAAAACTCCGCAGCCTGATTCGCTTTCTCGAAGAGGGTGACAAGGCCAAGATCACACTGCGTTTCCGCGGTCGTGAGATGGCCCACCAACAGATCGGTATGGAAGTGCTTAATCGCGTGAAAGAAGATCTGGGTGAACTGGCAGTGGTCGAATCCTTCCCTACGAAGATCGAAGGCCGCCAGATGATCATGGTGCTTGCTCCTAAGAAGAAACAGTAAGGCCATCAAGTAATCATTCCTGTGGGCCACGCTCACGGGACTGATTCGCCTTTGTTTCGTTTATTAACAATGCGAAGTGGAAGTTATTAAAATGCCAAAAATTAAGACCGTACGCGGTGCTGCTAAGCGCTTCAAAAAAACCGGTAAAGGTGGTTTTAAGCACAAGCACGCTAACCTGCGTCATATTCTGACCAAAAAAGCTACTAAGCGTAAACGTCACCTGCGCCCGAAAGCCATGGTTTCTAAAGGCGATCTGGGTCTGGTAATCGCGTGCCTTCCGTACGCATAAGTCGTTAACCTTTTAACTTTTTAAGAATAGATACAGGAGAGCACACATGGCTCGCGTAAAACGTGGTGTAGTTGCACGTGCACGTCACAAGAAAATTTTGAAACAAGCTAAAGGTTACTACGGTGCGCGTTCACGCGTATACCGCGTTGCCTTCCAGGCTGTTATCAAAGCAGGTCAGTACGCTTATCGTGACCGTCGTCAGAAAAAGCGTCAGTTCCGTCAACTGTGGATTGCGCGTATTAACGCAGCAGCACGTCAGAACGGTATTTCTTACAGCAAATTCATCAACGGCCTGAAAAAAGCCTCTGTTGAAATCGACCGTAAGATTCTGGCTGACATCGCTGTATTCGACAAAGTGGCATTCTCTGCCCTGGTCGAAAAAGCGAAAGCAGCTCTGGCATAAGCCAGTGAAGAGAGGGGGCTTAGCTCCCTCTTTTTTATTTGTAATACCGTCATTTTGTTGACAATTCGTCGTCCGGCCTTTTCAATAGGCAGTATCGGTTTTTCCACACAAGGTAACGCAAGCATGAATGCTGCTATTTTCCGCTTCTTTTTTTACTTTAGCACCTGAATCCGGGAGGCTAGCGCGTGAAAGAAGAAACGAAAAACAGCGCCAGAAAGCCTCCTGATGGAGGCTTTTTTTATGCCTGATTTTTAAAAATAAGAGACCACCATAACGGTGTCTGCACCGACATAATGAGGAAAACCATGTCACATCTCGCAGAGCTGGTTGCCAGCGCCAGGGCAGCCATTAACGAGGCTTCAGATATTGCTGCATTAGATAATGTGCGCGTTGAATATCTGGGTAAAAAAGGGCAACTGACCCTTCAGATGACCACCCTGCGTGAGTTGCCAGCTGAAGAACGTCCGGCAGCCGGTGCGGTGATCAACGAAGCCAAAGAGCAGGTTCAGCAGGCGCTGAACGCCCGCAAAGCCGATCTGGAAAACGCCGCGCTGAACGCCCGTCTGGCCGCGGAAACCATTGATGTGTCCCTGCCGGGACGCCGTACTGAAAACGGTGGGCTGCACCCGGTAACCCGTACCATCGATCGTATCGAAAGCTTCTTCGGCGAGCTTGGCTTTACCGTGGCCACCGGCCCGGAAATCGAAGACGATTACCATAACTTTGATGCCCTGAATATTCCGGGTCATCATCCGGCGCGCGCCGATCACGATACCTTCTGGTTCGATGCCACCCGCCTGCTGCGTACGCAGACTTCTGGCGTACAGATCCGCACCATGGCGAACCAGCAGCCGCCGATCCGTATTATCGCGCCAGGTCGTGTTTACCGTAACGATTACGACCAGACGCACACCCCAATGTTCCATCAGATGGAAGGCCTGATCGTTGATACCAACATCAGCTTCACCAACCTGAAAGGAACGCTGCACGACTTCCTGCGTAACTTCTTTGAAGAAGATCTGCAGATCCGCTTCCGTCCGTCCTATTTCCCGTTCACCGAACCGTCCGCGGAAGTGGATGTGATGGGTAAAAACGGCAAATGGCTGGAAGTGCTGGGCTGCGGCATGGTGCATCCAAACGTGCTGCGCAACGTCGGTATCGATCCGGAAGTCTATTCCGGCTTCGCCTTCGGCATGGGTATGGAACGTCTGACCATGCTGCGCTATGGCGTAACCGATTTACGTGCATTCTTCGAAAACGATCTGCGTTTCCTCAAACAGTTTAAATAAGGCAGGACAACATAATGAAATTCAGTGAACTGTGGTTACGCGAATGGGTTAATCCGGCGATCGACAGCGACGCGCTCTCCGATCAGATCACCAAGGCGGGTCTGGAAGTGGACGGCGTGGAGCCGGTCGCAGGCCGTTTTAACGGTGTGGTAGTGGGTGAAGTGATGGAGTGCGGTCAGCACCCGAACGCCGACAAACTGCGCGTCACCAAAGTCAACGTCGGCGGCGACCGCCTGCTTGATATCGTCTGCGGCGCGCCGAACTGCCGTCAGGGCCTGAAAGTGGCAGTGGCAACCGTTGGCGCTGTGCTGCCGGGCGATTTCAAAATCAAAGCGGCAAAACTGCGCGGCGAGCCGTCTGAAGGCATGCTCTGCTCCTTCTCGGAACTGGGTATTTCCGACGATCATAACGGCATTATCGAGCTGCCCGCCGATGCGCCCATTGGCACCGACCTGCGCGACTACCTGAAGCTTGACGATAACACCATCGAAATCAGCGTGACGCCAAACCGCGCCGATTGCCTCGGCATTATCGGCGTTGCCCGCGACGTGGCGGTGCTGAACCAGGCGCCGCTGATGGAGCCGGAAATCGCGCCCGTAGCCGCAACTATCAACGATACGCTGCCGATCGCCGTTGAAGCCGCCGATGCCTGCCCGCGTTATCTGGGCCGCGTCGTGAAAGGCATCAACGTCAGCGCGCCGACGCCGCTGTGGATGAAAGAGAAACTCCGCCGCTGCGGTATTCGTTCTGTCGATGCCGTGGTTGACGTGACCAACTATGTGCTGCTGGAACTCGGCCAGCCGATGCACGCCTTCGATCTGAACCGCATTGACGGCGGTATCGTGGTGCGCATGGCGAAAGAGGGCGAAACCCTGGTATTGCTGGACGGCAACGAAGCCAAACTCAATGCCGACACCCTGGTGATCGCCGACCACAGCAAGGCGCTGGCGATGGCCGGTATTTTCGGCGGCGAACACTCCGGCGTGAATGACCAGACCCAGGACGTACTGCTGGAATGCGCATTCTTCAGCCCGCTGTCCATTACCGGCCGCGCACGCCGTCACGGTCTGCATACCGATGCGTCCCACCGTTACGAGCGTGGCGTGGATCCGGCGCTGCAGTTCAAAGCCATGGAGCGCGCCACCCGTCTGCTGATCGACATCTGCGGCGGCAATGCCGGTCCGGTGATTGACGTGACCAATGACGCCGCGCTGCCGAAAGCGGCGACCATCACCCTGCGTCGCAGCAAACTGGATCGTCTGATTGGTCATCATATTGCCGATGAGCAGGTCAGCGACATCCTGCGCCGTCTGGGCTGTGAAGTCACCGAAGGTCAGGACCAGTGGCAGGCTGTGGCGCCGAGCTGGCGTTTCGATATCGCGATTGAAGAAGACCTGGTTGAAGAAGTCGCCCGTATTTACGGCTACAACAATATTCCGGACGAGCCGGTGCAGGCTGGCCTGATCATGGGTCAGCACCGCGAAGCGGATCTGTCGCTGAAGCGCGTGAAAACGCTGCTTATCGACAGAGGCTATCAGGAAGTCATTACCTACAGCTTCGTGGATCCTAAGGTGCAGCAACTGGTGCATCCGGGCGCGGAAGCGCTGATCCTGCCAAGCCCGATCTCCAGCGAAATGTCGGCCATGCGGTTGTCCCTGTGGACGGGCCTGCTGACAACCGTGGTCTATAACCAGAACCGTCAGCAGAACCGCGTGCGCATTTTTGAATCCGGCCTGCGTTTTGTGCCGGATACCACAGCGGATCTGGGTATCCGTCAGGATCTGATGCTGGCGGGCGTTATTTGTGGCAACCGTCACGATGAACACTGGAATCTGGCAAAAGAGAGCGTTGATTTCTATGATTTGAAAGGCGATCTGGAATCCGTGCTCGATCTGACCGGCAAACTGAACGAGATTCAGTTCCAGGCAGAGGCCAATCCGGCGTTGCATCCGGGCCAGGCTGCCGCGATTTATCTGAAAGGTGAACGCGTTGGTTTCATTGGTGTTGTGCATCCTGAACTGGAGCGCAAGCTGGATCTCAATGGTCGTACCATCGTGTTTGAGCTGGAGTGGAACAAGGTCGCAGACCGCGTGGTGCCTCAGGCGCAGGAGATTTCCCGCTTCCCGGCAAACCGCCGCGACATCGCTGTTGTGGTCGCTGAAAATGTACCCGCAGCAGATGTTTTGGCCGAATGTAAGAAAGTTGGCGTAAATCAGGTAGTTGGCGTAAACTTATTTGACGTGTACCGCGGCAAGGGTGTGGCGGAGGGCTATAAGAGCCTCGCTATCAGCCTGATCCTTCAGGATAACAGCCGTACACTCGAAGAAGAGGAGATTGCCGCTACCGTTGCCAGATGCGTAGAGGCATTAAAAGAGCGATTCCAGGCATCATTGAGGGATTGAACCTATGGCGCTAACAAAAGCTGAAATGTCAGAATATCTGTTTGATAAGCTTGGGCTTAGCAAACGGGATGCCAAAGAGCTTGTAGAGTTGTTTTTCGAAGAGATCCGTCGCGCTCTGGAAAACGGTGAACAGGTGAAACTCTCTGGCTTCGGTAATTTCGATTTGCGTGATAAGAATCAACGCCCGGGACGTAACCCGAAAACGGGCGAAGATATTCCCATTACAGCCCGGCGCGTGGTGACCTTCAGACCCGGCCAGAAGTTAAAAAGCCGCGTTGAAAACGCTTCGCCCAAAGCAGAGTAATCTGAACTAACCAAAAAGGCCGCCATCGCGGCCTTTTTTCTTTCCTCATTGCAATATCAGCATTAAAATCAAACACATCATTTCACCGTATCCCGGACATTATGCAGGCACTTGCCCGTCTTCAGCACCGTCGCGATCGCCGCAGACTGTGTATCCTCGCCCTGGTACTGCTTATCGCCTGCACCCTCAGCCTGTGCGCCGGGGACCAGTGGATCGCGCCCGACGCCTGGCTTAGCGACAGCGGTCGCCTGTTCGTCGGGCAAATTCGCCTGCCGCGAACCCTGGCGGTAATGCTGGTGGGCGGCGCGCTGGCGCTGTGCGGGGCCGTAATGCAGGCGCTGTTTGAAAACCCGCTGGCGGAGCCGGGGCTGCTGGGCGTGTCGAACGGGGCGGGCGTCGGGTTGATTGCCGCCGTGCTGCTCGGCCAGGGCATGCTGCCTGAATGGGCGCTGGGGCTGTGCGCCATCCTGGGGGCGCTGCTCATTACGCTGATCCTGTTGCGTTTTGCACGGCGTCATCTCTCCACCAGCCGACTGCTGCTGGCGGGGGTCGCGCTGGGCATTATCTGTAGCGCCCTCATGACATGGGCTATTTATTTTTCCACGTCCTTTGATTTACGCCAGCTGATGTACTGGATGATGGGCGGCTTTGGCGGCGTCGACTGGCAGCAGAGCTGGCTGATGCTGGCGCTGGTCCCGGTGATGGCGTGGGTATGCCTTCAGTCGCAGCCGCTTAACATGCTGGCGCTGGGGGAAATCTCCGCCCGCCAGCTGGGCTTGCCGCTGTGGCTGTGGCGCAACGTGCTGGTGGTCGCCACCGGCTGGATGGTCGGCGTGAGCGTGGCGCTGGCAGGCGCAATTGGCTTTATCGGCCTGGTTATTCCCCATATTCTGCGTCTGTGCGGTATGACCGACCATCGCGTGCTGCTGCCCGCCTGTGCGCTGGCAGGGGCGGCGGCGCTGCTGTTCGCCGATATTGTGGCGCGTCTGGCGCTCAGCGCGGCAGAGCTTCCCATCGGCGTTGTGACCGCCACGCTGGGCGCACCTGTATTTATCTGGCTATTATTAAAGGCCGGGCGCTAAGACCCGGCTATACGATCTGCAAACTAAGGGGATGTTATGCAACACGATATTTTACATACCGACGTGATCACCATTGATGGCGAACATACGACGCTCGAACAATACGCAGGCAAAGTGCTGCTGATCGTTAATGTCGCGTCTAAATGCGGCCTGACGTCGCAGTATGAACAACTGGAAAATATCCAGAAAGCCTGGAAAGACGCCGGATTAGTGGTGCTCGGTTTCCCGTGCAATCAGTTCCTCGGTCAGGAGCCGGGCAGCGAAGAAGAGATCAAAACCTTCTGCAGCACCACCTATGGCGTGACCTTCCCGATGTTCAGCAAAATCGACGTCAACGGCGAAAACCGTCACCCGCTGTATCAGAAACTGATTGCAGCCGCCCCAACCGCCGTTGCGCCGGAAGCGAGCGGTTTTCATGAGCGTCTGGCCAGTAAAGGCCGCGCGCCGCTGTATCCGGATGACATCCTGTGGAACTTCGAAAAATTCCTCATTGGTCGTGACGGCCAGGTGGTGCAGCGTTTCTCACCGGACATGACCCCGGAAGATCCGATTGTCATGGAAGCCATTAAGGCCGCGCTGGCGAAATAATGTCGGCGTTGATGCAATTACAGGATGTGGAGGCGCCGGGCCGACTCGGGCCGCTCAGCGGCGAGATCGGCAGGGGCGAGATCCTGCACCTGGTCGGCCCCAACGGTGCCGGTAAAAGCACGCTGCTGGCGCGTATGGCCGGGCTGACCCAGGGCAAGGGCAGGGTGATGTTTAACGACACATCCCTGGACGCCTGGCCCGCCACCTCCCTTGCCCGCCACCGCGCGTATCTTGCGCAGCAGCAGATGCCGCCGTTCTCCATGCCGGTATGGCATTTTCTGTCGTTGCATCAACCGCACAACCCGGACGCGGCGCTGTGCGAGTCAGTCGCCGCCGCGCTTGGCCTGAGCGATAAGCTTGGACGCGCCACCAGCCAGCTTTCCGGCGGTGAATGGCAGCGTGTGCGGCTGGCGGCCGTCATTTTGCAGATCCATCCGCAGGGAAATGCTGACGGGCAACTCTTGTTGCTGGATGAGCCGATGAACAGTCTCGACGTGGCACAGCAGGCTGCGCTGGACAGGCTGCTCAGCGCGATGTGTG
Organism: Enterobacter sp. K510; assembly: GCF_055804875.1. Taxonomy (NCBI): domain Bacteria; kingdom Pseudomonadati; phylum Pseudomonadota; class Gammaproteobacteria; order Enterobacterales; family Enterobacteriaceae; genus Enterobacter; species Enterobacter sp. K510. The sequence continues at coordinate 278,692 of NZ_JBNRLQ010000004.1, forward strand.
CGGCGGGGGTGACGATTGTCATGAGCAGCCACGATCTTAATCATACGCTGCGCCACGCGCACCGTGCATGGCTTCTGCGCAGGGGGCAACTGGTCGCCGGTGGTACGCGTGACCAGGTGATGACGCCGGTCAATCTCGAAAAAGCTTATCAGATCCCGTTTCGCCGCCTGAACATTGAGGGACATAGCGTGCTGATTTCCGCCCGCTAAGTGAATGGCAACTTGCGCAGGACACGACACACAGGCTAAATTTCTGCTGAAATAATAAAGTAAAGGATGCGTCCGGTATGCGTTACTGGTTTTTACTCGCAGCAGCGTTGTTTCTGGCAGGGTGCAGCAGCCATCGCGCACCGCCGCCAAATCCCCGTCTTTCTGATTCGATCACCGTTATCGCCGGTCTTAACGATCAGCTCAGCAACTGGCGCGGCACGCCTTACCGCTATGGCGGCATGAGCCGTGGCGGCGTGGATTGTTCCGGCTTTGTACTGATGACCTTCAGAGATAAGTTCGATCTGCAACTGCCGCGCGAAACCCGCCAGCAGGCAAAGATTGGCACCGAAATCGACAAGGACGATTTGTTGCCAGGCGATCTGGTGTTTTTCAAAACGGGATCGGGTGAAAACGGTCTGCACGTCGGCATTTACGATAGCGACAATAAGTTTATTCATGCTTCCACCAGTCGGGGGGTGATGCGCTCATCGCTGGATAATATTTACTGGCGTAAAAACTTCTGGCAGGCCCGCCGCATATAAATGTCCCATTCACCCACCTGTTATGGTGGGTGAATATCTCCTTTCTCTTATTGTTTTTTTCTTAACCACTTATTCCGTCACGGATTACTCCTGGTAAATCATCCTAATTAATTAGCGTGTTAATATTTCTAAACTAATGTGTTAATGAAATTTTCGTTACTGGCTATTATAGTTTATTCGGGATAAGATTTGCTTTAGGGCAAAGGATGAACCGCAATTAAAAAGGAAAAAATGAAAGTATTTCGTCTTAACCCCCCAGGGTTGAATGGTATTAAAACCTTTGTTAGCGAGCCGGGAAACACCCTAATCATGGGACTGGCGATATGATCCTGACGCTTGAAAGCACATGGCGCACCGAGCTGTTATTACAGCCCGCCCGTAGCGCGCAGGGCAAACTTGAAGGCCTGCAGATTATCGTCATTCTTAATGGCGTGGATGGGCACATCCATACGTCTGCCGGACAGTTACTGGCGCAACTCCCCGCACAGACAGCCCTGACGCTGTTCTCAGAACAGCTGGCGTTGCTCGAATCCTGTAAGCTCTTTTTTATCCAGCACAGCATTCCGGCATGGATTAATATAACGCCAGTGATTGCCGGGGCGCTTTTAAGCGATGCTGAACTGGCGGCGAGCGTGGAGCGTTTTCCATTTCTGGGATTTTCTATTAATGAGAATTATCCCGATTTGAATAAAGGGGCTGCGCATCCACAACTTTCTGCGCTCGCGGAACGTTATTCCCTGATGCTGGAAAATTTCGGCGCAGGAAAAAGTTCCACCCGGGCGGTATTTGATGGACTGTTTAAACAGGTGGTTCTGGATAAAAACTTTGTCCATCATCGATTAACCTCTCGCTCCTTCGAACCCTTTATGCGTGCCGTGGTTAGCCAGGTAAAACCTTATTGTCAGTCGATTATCATCGACGGCATTGATAATGAATTTTCCCGCCAGCGTGTTTTACCTTTTCATTTCTCAGCGATGATGGGGGCGTTATGGCCGCCGGTGACGGTGGCTGACCTGACCACGCTTGTGCAGGGATAACCCTGAGGTTATCCCGTGTTTAACCTCCGCATTACCCACTACACTTAATGCAGGAGGAAACATGACCCTTTCTTTTACTACCCACTGGCGCGATGAGCTGCCGGAGTTTTACACCGCACTACAACCCACGCCGCTACAAAATGCGCGCCTGGTCTGGCATAACGAACCCCTTGCCGAAACGCTCGGTATTCCTGCCTCGCTGTTCAATACTACGCAAGGCGCGGGCGTATGGGGCGGCGAGGCGCTGCTGCCTGGCATGTCACCGCTGGCGCAGGTCTACAGCGGCCACCAGTTTGGCGTGTGGGCGGGTCAGCTTGGCGACGGGCGCGGCATTCTGCTCGGCGAACAGTTGCTGGCTGATGGCACCACCCGCGACTGGCATCTGAAAGGCGCAGGTCTGACGCCGTATTCACGAATGGGTGACGGTCGCGCCGTGCTGCGCTCCACTATCCGGGAAAGTCTGGCGTCTGAGGCCATGCACTATCTGGGGATACCCACCACGCGTGCGCTGTCGATCGTCACCAGCGACACGCCGGTGCGCCGGGAAACCGTTGAGCAGGGGGCGATGATGATCCGTATCGCGCAAAGTCACGTGCGCTTCGGGCATTTTGAACATTTTTACTACCGTCGCGAACCGGAAAAAGTGCAGAAGCTGGCGGATTTCGTTATTCGGCATTACTGGCCGCAGCTGCAGGATGAGGCGGATAAGTATGCCCTGTGGTTTAACGATGTGGTGAGCCGGACGGCGTCGCTGATTGCGCGCTGGCAGGCCGTCGGCTTCGCTCATGGGGTGATGAACACCGATAACATGTCGATTCTCGGCCTGACCATTGATTATGGCCCCTACGGTTTCCTCGACGATTACCAGCCGGGTTATATCTGTAACCATTCCGATTATCAGGGCCGCTATCGTTTTGATAATCAGCCTGGGGTGGGGTTGTGGAATCTGCAAAAACTGGCGCAGACGCTGTCGCCGTTTATCGCGGTGGAAGTCCTTAATCAGGCGCTGGAAAACTATCAGCAGGTGCTGCTGCGGGAATATGGCGCTTTAATGCGCAGTAAACTGGGCTTCACGACAGAACAGAAGGGCGATAACGAGATACTGAACCGGCTGTTCGCTCTGATGGCAAGGGAGGGCAGCGACTACACCCGTACCTTCCGTATGCTCAGTCAGACGGAGCAGCAGAGCGCCAGCTCGCCGCTGCGCGATGAATTTATAGATCGGGCCGGGTTTGATGCCTGGTTTGTGGATTATCGTGCGCGTCTGCAACAGGAAGGCGTTGATGACGTGACGCGGCAGGGGCAGATGCAGGCGGTGAACCCGGCGATGGTGCTGCGTAACTGGCTGGCCCAGCGCGCCATCGAACAGGCGGAGCAGGGTGACATGGCGGAGCTTGAGCGTTTGCATATTGCACTGCGCACGCCCTTTGCGGACCGCAGTGACGATTACGTCAGCCGCCCGCCGGACTGGGGTAAGCGTCTGGAAGTGAGCTGCTCGAGCTAAGCGATTTGCGCCGGGTGGCGGCTTCGCCTTACCCGGCCTACATGATGAGCGCGGTGTAATGCGATGCATTGCCGGGTGGCGGCATTCGCCTTACCCGGCCTACATTCTGGATTCACTGTGGTATCGACAGTTGTAGGCCCGGCAAGCGTAGCGCCGCCGGGCATCCATGGAACCGCCCTCAGAACCGGCTGTCCACGGCGCTGGCGAGCATTTCCAGCAGCCTTTCGCTGTCGTCCCAGCCCAGACATGGATCGGTGATCGACTGCCCGTACACCAGCGGCTGTCCGGCGACGATTTTCTGCGTGCCTTCTGCTATAAAGCTTTCCGCCATGATCCCGGCGATAGCCGTCGATCCGGCGCGGATCTGCTGGCAAATGTCTTCACACACCTCCAGCTGACGGCGATGCTGCTTCTGGCAGTTGCCGTGGCTGAAATCCACCACCAGCTGCTCCGGCAGGCTGAACTCGCGCAGCGTGTCGCAGGCTTTCGCCAGGTCTTCCGCCCGATAGTTCGGCTGTTTGCCGCCGCGCATAATAATGTGCCCGTACGGATTACCGCTGGTCTGGTAAATAGTCATCTGGCCTGTTTTATCCGGCGAGAGGAACATATGGCTGGCGCGCGAGGCGCGGATGGCGTCCACCGCGATAAGCGTATTGCCGTCGGTGCCGTTTTTGAAGCCCACCGGACAGGAGAGCGCCGACGCCATTTCCCGGTGGATCTGGCTTTCGGTGGTACGCGCGCCGATAGCGCCCCAGCTGATGAGATCGGCAATAAACTGCCCGGTCACCATATCCAGGAACTCGGTGGCGGTAGGCACCCCCAGCTCATTCACCTGCAACAGCAGTTTACGCGCCAGTTCGATGCCGTGATTCACGCGATAGCTGCCGTTAAGATCCGGATCGGAGATCAGCCCTTTCCAGCCCACCACGGTGCGCGGCTTTTCAAAATAGGTGCGCATGACGATTTCCAGCCGGTGCTGGTACTTCTCACGCAGCGCCTGTAAACGACGGGCGTAGTCCATCGCGGCGTCGAGATCGTGAATGGAGCAGGGGCCGACAATCACCAGCAGGCGGCGATCCGTCCCGTTAAGGATTTTCTCAATGCGACGCCGTGAGGCCGTGACGTGTTCCGCCACGCTTGCGGAGACAGGATAGCGTTGCGCCAGTTCAGCCGGCGTGACCAGGCTGTCTATGCGCGCAGTACGCAGTTCATCGGTTTTATTCATTACATTTCTCAGAAATTTGTGGCTTCAGCGGCAGGTCTGCCGGGAAGTGATGGGCATCACGATAAACCAATCCCGTGGTATTTCAAGTGCGGGCGTGATACGCATCACAATCCAAAAGGTAATGATAACGAAATTTTAACCGATGTACTAGCTTGCTAGTGCACGGGAGTGCGCCGGTTAATACATGCGGCGGTTCAGCTTCATCATGTCGAGTATTTTGGTGGCGATCTCCTCCACGGAGAAATTGGTGCTGTTCAGAAAAGGGATCTGGTTTTTCCGGTACAGCGCTTCCACTTCCGCCACTTCCATGCGGCACTGACGCAGCGAGGCGTAGCGACTGTTTTCCCGCCGCTCTTCACGGATAGCGGCGAGGCGCTCGGCGTTGATGGTCAGCCCGAAAAGTTTATGCTGCAACGGCTTAAGCGCAGCGGGCAGCACCAGGTTATCCATATCGTCGGCGATAAAGGGATAGTTGGCGGCGCGCACGCCGAACTGCATCGCCAGATAGAGACTGGTGGGAGTTTTACCGCAGCGCGACACGCCCAGCAAAATGACCTGCGCCTGATCGAGATTACGCATCGAAATGCCGTCATCGTGCGCCAGCGTATAATCGATGGCGGCGATACGCGCATCGTACTTAATCAGATTGCCGGGATTAAGCCCGTGAGTGCGGTGCGCAACGGGGGTGGGATCGAGCTTGAGCTCCTGCTGTAAGGGCGCGACCAGCGCCTGTACGATGTCCTGACAGAACCCTTCGCTTTGCATAATGATGTTGCGCACTTCTGGCAGCACAATGGAGTAAAACACCAGCGGACGGATCCCGGTCTGCTGATAGAGCGCGTCGATCTGCTCTTTCACCGCCTTCGCGCGGCTTTCGTTTTCCACAAAGGGCAGGGTGATGCTGTTGATGGCGACCGGAAACTGCGACATCACCGCATGCCCCAGCACCTCGGCGGTGATTGCCGTTCCGTCAGAAATATAAAAAACATGCCTGTCTACAGAATTATCCATTTAAGCCGCCCTGAAATAATCGTAATTGCATAAAAGCATAAATTAAAATCACCAGGATGCGTAGTCAGTAGTCGGCAATTCTAAAAAATGAAATGGTGTTTTTATTTTTAATGAAAAGTGCATTTCATTTTTCAATGCTGAGCACAGTGCGCGCCAGTTCTCATGAATTCAGATGATTCAGTTACTTACCGCTAATCGGGAAACAGTCCGAAAAAGCAGAAATAAAATTTGCTTGAACGATTCACCGTTTTTTTCAGCCGAATAAGTATGCCAGGATAATTGCGTTATAAGGTCTTTCTTAAACCCGTTCATATATCACAAAAGGATTGTTCGATGTCCAACAATGGCTCGTCACCGCTGGTGCTTTGGTATAACCAACTCGGCATGAATGATGTAGACAGAGTTGGAGGCAAAAATGCCTCCCTGGGTGAAATGATCACCAATCTGTCCGGTATGGGTGTTTCCGTACCGAACGGATTCGCCACCACCGCTGATGCCTTTAATCTGTTTCTTGATCAAAGCGGCGTGAACCAACGTATCTATGATCTGCTGGATAAAACGGATATTGATGACGTGGGCGAACTGGCGAAAGCAGGCGCGCAAATTCGGGCGTGGATCATCGACACACCTTTCCAGCCGGAACTGGAACAGGCCATTCACGAGGCCTATAACCAGCTGTCTGCTGACGACGCAGAGGCCTCCTTTGCGGTGCGCTCTTCCGCCACCGCAGAAGACATGCCGGATGCCTCTTTTGCCGGTCAGCAGGAAACCTTCCTTAACGTGCAGGGCTACGATGCCGTGCTGGTGGCGGTGAAGCATGTCTTTGCCTCACTGTTTAACGACCGCGCCATTTCTTACCGCGTGCATCAGGGCTATGACCACCGTGGCGTGGCGCTGTCGGCAGGCGTGCAGCGGATGGTGCGTTCCGATCTAGCGTCCTCCGGCGTTATGTTCTCCATTGATACGGAATCCGGCTTCGATCAGGTGGTGTTTATCACTTCCGCATGGGGACTCGGTGAGATGGTGGTGCAGGGCGCGGTCAACCCTGACGAATTTTACGTGCACAAACCGACGCTGGAAGCCGGGCGTCCGTCCATCGTCCGCCGCACCATGGGCTCGAAAAAAATCCGCATGATCTATGCCCCGACCCAGGAGCACGGCAAGCAGGTGCGCATTGAAGATGTGCCGGAAGCTGACCGCGACATCTTCTCGCTGACCGATGAAGAAGTGCAGGAGCTGGCGAAACAGGCGGTGCAGATCGAGAAACACTACGGTCGTCCGATGGATATTGAATGGGCGAAAGACGGTCATACCGGCAAACTCTTTATCGTGCAGGCGCGTCCGGAAACCGTGCGTTCACGCGGTCAGGTCATGGAGCGTTATACCCTGCATGACCAGGGCAAAATCATCGCTGAAGGGCGTGCAATTGGCCACCGCATTGGCGCGGGTCCGGTAAAAGTGATCCACGACATCAGCGAGATGAACCGAATTGAGCCAGGGGACGTGCTGGTCACCGACATGACCGACCCGGACTGGGAGCCGATCATGAAAAAAGCGGCGGCAATCGTCACCAACCGTGGCGGACGCACCTGTCACGCGGCGATCATCGCCCGTGAACTGGGCATTCCGGCGGTGGTGGGCTGCGGCGATGCCACCGAGCGCATGAAGGATGACGAAAAAGTCACCGTTTCCTGCGCCGAAGGTGATACCGGTTACGTCTATGCCGAGATGCTCGATTTCAGCGTGAAAAGCTCCAGCGTCGACACCATGCCGGATCTGCCTCTGAAAATCATGATGAACGTCGGCAACCCGGATCGCGCTTTTGACTTCGCCTGCCTGCCCAATGAAGGCGTGGGTCTTGCGCGCCTGGAATTCATCATCAACCGTATGATCGGCGTGCATCCACGCGCGCTGCTGGAGTTTGACGATCAGGACCCGGCGCTGCAAAAAGAGATCCGTGCGCTGATGAAAGGTTACGATTCGCCGAAAGACTTTTACGTTGGACGTCTGAGCGAAGGCATCGCAACCCTGGGGGCAGCGTTTTACCCGAAACGCGTGATTGTGCGTCTGTCTGATTTTAAATCGAACGAATACGCCAACCTGGTGGGCGGCGAGCGTTACGAGCCGGAAGAAGAAAACCCGATGCTTGGCTTCCGTGGCGCGGGGCGTTACGTGGCCGACAGCTTCCGCGACTGCTTCGCGCTGGAGTGCGACGCGGTGAAATACGTACGTAACGAAATGGGCCTGACCAACGTCGAGATCATGATCCCCTTTGTGCGCACCGTGGCGCAGGCGAAAGCGGTCATTGAGGAGCTGGAGCGTCAGGGGCTTAAGCGCGGCGAAAACGGGCTGAAAGTGATCATGATGTGCGAAATCCCGTCCAACGCCCTGCTGGCAGAGCAGTTCCTCGAGTATTTCGACGGGTTCTCTATCGGCTCTAATGATATGACGCAGCTGGCGCTGGGCCTCGACCGCGATTCCGGCGTGGTTTCTGAACTCTTTGACGAGCGTAACGACGCGGTAAAAGCGCTGCTTTCCATGGCGATCCGCGCGGCGAAGAAACAGGGTAAATACGTGGGCATCTGCGGCCAGGGGCCGTCCGATCATGAAGATTTTGCCGCCTGGCTGATGGAGGAGGGAATTGACAGTCTTTCTCTGAATCCGGATACCGTGGTACAAACCTGGCTAAGTCTTGCCGAGCTAAAAAAATAATTAACCTGCCATCGTCCCCGGAATTATCCGGGGATTTTTTTATCTTAAAAACGCCATTTTCAGGATAAAAAAAAGCCCATCGTGGGAGATGGGCAAAGACTACACACAGCAATTCGTTGTTTCACTCAGGGGATTTCCATGCTTATAAATCAATGCGTTGATTTATAACCGTGCCCTAATAGTAGGCATGACGAATTTTTGCGTCGATCAGATTCGTCTCAATAGTTAAATAAGCGTAAAGAATTTGCGACAGATAAACGCCATGGCATGGGGAAAGTACCAGGAATATTCGCAGACGTAGTGGGAATTGATTAGCAGCACTTAATTATCGGCGGGTTTCCCCGCCGAAAGATTATTTTTTATTCGCCTGTATGTCTTCGACAGGATGCGCCGGGACGTCTGCCGGTGCGGGCACTTCTTTTACCCAGGCATCAAACAGACGCCAGCTCACCGCCAGCAGCACCGGGCCGATAAACAGGCCAATCATGCCAAAGGCGATAAGCCCGCCGATAACGCCGGATAAAATCAGGATCAGCGGCAGGTCTGCGCCCATACGGATCAGCACCGGACGGATAACGTTATCCAGCGTACCCACCACGCAGCTCCACACCAGCAGCACCGTGCCCCAGGTGGTGTCGCCGCTCCAGTAGAGCCAGATAATCGCCGGGATTAACACCGGCAGCGGGCCAAGCTGGATAAGGCACGACAGGATCATCACCACGGTGAACAGCGTGGCATAAGGCACGCCCGCCACGGCAAGGCCGATGCCGCCCAGGATCGCCTGCACCAGCGCGGTGACCACCACCCCCAGCGCGACCGCACGTATCGCCTGTGCCGCCAGCAGCACCGCCGCGTCGCCACGGCTGGAGGCCAGCCGGGTGGCGAAATGACGGATACCGCGCGCCACCTGCTCGCCGCGCCAGTACAGCAGGGCGCTGAACAGCAGCATCAGCACACAGTGCATCAGGAAGCGGCCAATATGCGCCGCCTGGCCGACAAACCAGGTGGTGGTGGTGCCGATATAGGGGCGCACTTTCGCCATGATGGCGCTGCCGCCCATATCCAGCAGGTTATGCCATCCGGTATAAAGCTTATCGCCCACCAGCGGAACACTGTTCAGCCAGGCCAGATCGGGTAAGGTCATATCGCCTGCGGTAATGGCGTGGATCACCGGGCCGCTGCCGTCCACCAGACTGTTCACCAGCAGCGCAATGGGGATCACAAAGACAAGGATCAGGAACAGCGTCATCACCAGCACCGCCAGCGAGCGGCGGCCCAGCAAACGGCGTTGCAGGCGTAAAAAAAGCGGCCAGGTGGCGATCACAATGGTGCCCGCCCAGGCGAAACCCAGTACAAACGGCCATACGATCCACAAACAGGCGATAATCATCAGCGCTAAAAACAGCACCGACAGCAAGATTTGCGGTACATCCCTGGCCTGTCGAAAATTAACCATATTTTTCTTCATCCTGTTGGTGCGCCGGAAGCTGGCGCAAAAAAATGTATTTCAGAATCTGCGAAATATCAGCGATTTCAGACAGCGAATTCTGCCTGTAATTCTGCCGCGCGTATAAGAAAAAAATGTGATACAACGATAAACGCGCAATGCAAACGATTAAATACTCACAACTCTAACAGTCAGGCAGGGTCAACAGTAATGATCCCACAGATTTCTCAGGCACCCGGCGTCGTTCAGCTGGTGCTGAATTTTTTACAGGCACTGGAGCAACAAGGTTTTACCGGAGACACCGCCACCAGTTATGCCGATCGGCTGACGATGGCGACCGATAACAGCATCTATCAACTCCTCCCTGATGCCGTGGTCTTCCCCCGATCAACCGCCGACGTCACGCTGATTGCGCGTATTGCCGCCGAACCGCGTTTCGAATCGCTGATCTTTACCCCGCGTGGCGGCGGCACCGGCACAAACGGCCAGGCGCTGAACGCCGGTATTGTGGTCGATATGTCGCGCTATATGAACCGCATCCTGGAAATCAACCCCGAAGAGGGCTGGGTGCGCGTCGAAGCCGGGGTAATTAAGGACCAGCTTAACCAGTATCTGAAACCTTACGGCTATTTCTTTGCGCCGGAACTCTCCACCAGTAACCGCGCCACGCTGGGCGGAATGATCAACACCGATGCATCCGGACAGGGATCGCTGGTGTACGGCAAAACCTCGGATCATACGCTGGGCGTGCGGGCGGTGCTGATGGGCGGCGATATTCTGGACACGCAGCCGGTATCGCTGGAGCTGGCAGAAACCCTCGGCGAGGTGCAGACCGCCATTGGCCGCATCTACAAAGCCGTTTATGAAAGCTGCCGGGATAACCGCCAGTTGATCATTGATAAATTTCCAAAACTGAACCGCTTCCTGACCGGCTACGATTTGCGTCACGTCTTTAACGACGAGATGACCCGTTTTGATTTAACCCGCATCCTGACCGGCTCCGAAGGCACGCTGGCGTTTATTACCGAAGCGCGGCTGGATATTACGCCATTGCCGAAAGTGCGCCGTCTGGTAAACATCAAATACGACTCCTTCAACTCAGCGCTGCGCAATGCGCCTTTTATGGTGGAAGCGCGGGCGCTGTCGGTGGAAACCGTCGACTCAAAAGTGCTCAATCTGGCGCGGGAAGATATCGTCTGGCATTCGGTGCATGAATTGATCACCGATGTGCCGGATAAAGAGATGCTCGGCCTGAACATTGCTGAGTTCGCCGGTGACGACGAAGCCCTGATCGACGGCCAGGTCAGCGATCTCTGTCAGCGGCTGGACAGCCTGATCGCCACAGAGCAGGGCGGGGTGATTGGCTGGCAGGTGTGCGGCGATCTGGCAGGCATTGAGCGCATCTATGCCATGCGTAAAAAAGCCGTCGGCCTGCTCGGTAACGCAAAGGGCGCGGCCAAGCCGATCCCCTTTGCGGAAGATACCTGCGTGCCGCCGGAGCATCTGGCGGATTACATCGTCGAATTCCGCGCGCTGCTGGACAGCCACGGCCTGAGCTACGGCATGTTCGGACATGTGGATGCCGGTGTACTGCACGTGCGTCCGGCGCTGGACATGTGCGATCCGCAGCAGGAGATGTTGATGAAGCAGATCTCCGACGAGGTCGTAGCGCTGACCGCGAAATACGGCGGCCTGCTGTGGGGCGAGCATGGCAAAGGCTTCCGCGCCGAATACAGCCCGGCGTTTTTTGGCGAACAGCTGTTCGGCGAACTGCGCAAAATCAAAGCGGCCTTTGATCCCCATAACCGCCTGAACCCGGGAAAAATCTGTCCGCCTGCGGGCGTTGACGCGCCCATGATGCAGGTGGACGCGGTAAAACGCGGCACTTTTGATCGCCAGATCCCCATTGCCGTACGTGCTTCCTGGCGCGGCGCGATGGAGTGTAACGGTAACGGTCTGTGCTTTAACTTTGATGTCAAAAGCCCGATGTGCCCGTCAATGAAGATCACCAGCAACCGTATTCATTCGCCGAAAGGCCGCGCCACCCTGGTGCGTGAATGGCTGCGTCTGCTGGCGGATCGCGGCGTCGATCCGCTGAAGCTGGAAAAAGAGCTGGTGGAAAGTCGCGTCAGCCTGCGGACGCTGATTGAACGTACCCGCAACAGCTGGCATGCGCGCAAGGGTGAATATGATTTTTCTCATGAAGTGAAAGAGGCGATGTCCGGCTGTCTGGCCTGTAAAGCCTGCTCGACCCAGTGTCCGATTAAAATCGATGTGCCGGAGTTCCGCTCCCGCTTCCTGCAACTGTATCACACCCGCTATCTGCGCCCGCTGCGCGATCACCTGGTCGCCTCGGTGGAAAGCTATGCGCCGCTGATGGCCCGCGCGCCTAAGACCTTCAACTTCTTCCTGCGCCAGCCCTGGCTGCGCACGCTGTCGGAAAAACGCATCGGCATGGTGGATTTGCCGCTCCTGTCGGTGCCGTCGCTGCAACAGCAGCTGGTGGGGCACCGCACCGCCAATATGACGCTGGAAAATCTGGAACAGTTAAGCGACGAACAAAAAGCCCGCACGGTGCTGGTGGTGCAGGATCCCTTTACCAGCTATTACGATGCGCAGGTGGTGAGCGATTTTGTGCGCCTGGCAGAAAAACTGGGCTACCAGCCGGTGATCCTGCCGTTCTCGCCAAACGGCAAAGCGCAGCATATTAAAGGCTTCCTGACGCGCTTTGCGAAAACAGCGCAGAAAACCTCCGACTTCCTGACGCGCATTGCGCAACTGGGGATGCCGATGGTGGGGGTCGATCCGGCGCTGGTGCTCTGCTATCGCGATGAATATAAACAAACGCTGGGTGACAAACGCGGCGAGTTTAACGTGCAGCTGGTGCATGAGTGGCTGCCGGCGGTGCTGGAGAACGTCGAGCCGCGTGTGGTCAGCGGCGAGGCCTGGTATCTGTTCGGTCACTGCACCGAAGTCACCGCGCTGCCGGGCACGCCGGGGCAGTGGGCATCGATCTTTGCCCGTTTCGGCGCGAAGCTGGAAAACATCAGCGTCGGCTGCTGCGGTATGGCGGGCACCTACGGCCATGAAGTGAAAAATCACGCCAGTTCGCTGGGGATTTATGAGCTGTCGTGGCATCAGGCGATGCAACGCCTGCCACGTAATCGCTGTCTGGCGACCGGCTATTCCTGCCGGAGTCAGGTCAAGCGTATTGAGGGCAGCGGGGTACGCCATCCGTTACAGGCTTTACTGGAGATAATAGGATGATCTGGAAACGTGAAGCGACGCTGGAGGCGTTAAACGCCATGAGCGAAGGGAATATGGTCGGGCTGCTGGATATACGGTTTGAGCGTATCACTGCTGACAGTCTGGAGGCAACGATGCCGGTGGACAGCCGCACGCATCAGCCATTCGGCCTGCTGCACGGCGGCGCCTCTGTAGTGCTGGCGGAAACGCTTGGCTCGGTGGCGGGCTATCTGTGCAGCGAGGGCGAACAAAATGTGGTGGGGCTGGAAGTGAACGCCAACCATATCCGCGCGGTGCGCAGCGGCCGTGTGCGCGGCGTCTGCACCGCTCTGCATACGGGGGGACGTCATCAGGTCTGGCAGATCCACATTTATGATGAACAGAACCGTCTGTGCTGCGCCTCCCGCCTCACCACCGCCATTATCTGATCCTCAGGGCGGCTGTTAACGCAGCCGTCCGCACCATTCGATTCATCGCGTGATAATTTCGTAGTGTGATATAGTGCGCAATATTGAATCTCTGGGTGTCATTGTTGTCCAACCCAGAGACGGTAACGCATATAAGCCTGGAAATAAGAATCGTGGTTTCCTTGCGCGCTACTTAATGTGTGTTTTTCAGGTAATCTTGTAATGCGTACTTCCTTAAAGCTCTCTTTTCTTCACCCACGCCACTGGTTTACATGGTTTGGTCTTGGCGTTCTCTGGCTGCTGGTGCAGTTACCCTATCCACTGATCGCTCGTCTCGGCACCTCGCTCGGTACGCTGGCGCGTCCCTTTCTGAAACGCCGTGAAAGCATCGCCCGCCGCAATCTGGAACTCTGTTTTCCGCAGATGGATCCGCTGGTGCGCGAAGTCTTAATCGAAAATAATTTCCGCTCGCTGGGCATGGGTCTGCTGGAAACAGGCATGGCCTGGTTCTGGCCGGACGAGCGCGTGCGTCGCTGGTTTGATGTTGAGGGTTATCAGCATCTGCAGGATGCGCAGGCAAAACAGAAAGGCGTGATGGTTATCGGCGTGCATTTTATGTCGCTGGAGCTGGGCGGTCGGGTGATGGGCCTGTGCCAGCCAATGATGGCGACCTATCGTCCGCACAATAATCCGCTGATGGAGTGGGTGCAGACCCGCGGGCGGATGCGTTCCAATAAATCGATGATCGACCGCCGTAACCTGAAAGGGCTGGTCAACGCGTTGAAAAAGGGCGAAGCCGTATGGTTTGCCCCGGACCAGGATTATGGCCGCAAGGGCAGCACCTTCGCGCCGTTCTTTGACGTTAACGCCGCCACCACCAACGGTACCTATGTGCTGTCGCGTCTGTCCGGCTCTGTGATGTTGACGGTGACTATGGTGCGCAAGCCTGACCGTTCAGGATATTCATTATTTATCGGCCCCGAGCTGACCGATTATCCAAAAGAAAATGAATTCGAAGCCGCAAGCTACATGAACAGGGTGGTCGAGCGTGAGATTTTACGCGCTCCCGACCAGTACCTGTGGGTGCACCGCCGCTTCAAAACCCGCCCGATGGGCGAGTCTTCACTGTATCGTTAAGCTTCGCTGTACGCCTGCCTTCCCCGGCAGGCGCTGACCCTTTTATTTTACCGTTACGATAACTTATTGATTTTTCGATGAGTGATTTGCTACATGTAAAAAAGGGTATTTTATGAGAAAGGAGTGCTTTAACTCAAAAATACAATGGGTTGGCGTGATACTATTGCTGTTCACTGCCGTACAGGCAGCTTAGAAAAATTCACTATTTAGGTGTGGCTTTATTTTTAAGTGCACTGCCGTGCAGGCAGCTTAGAAACACAGGAGCCAACCAAATGACCTCAATCCTCTGTGCACTGCCGTGCAGGCAGCTTAGAAAAGCAGCGTCTTACCACACCCCATTTCGCCGTTATGCACTGCCGTACAGGCAGCTTAGAAATGCTGCGCTTTATTGGATACGACAAAGTGCAAGTGCACTGCCGTACAGGCAGCCTCAAAATAAAGCCCGTGCAATCACATCACCGTAATAGTTCCGCAGCTACAAAAAGCCCAGGCCCAATTTTGTCGGGTGGCGCTTCGCTTACCCGACCTACCGCAACTGATCTGGCCTACAATGACAAACTGCGTCCCTGGCACGCTGTCCGCATCATTTGTCACGTTTATATTACAGAATTGTTATAAAATCCTATCTGATAAATAGGCATTGCCTATGCATGTTTCATTTCTCCAAGGTGTGTTAAAGACCACCGCTTAAAAATATTTTATATTCAAATGGTTAGTTATCGCAGACCTTTCCGGTTAACCCGGTTGTGAGGGTCTATGCTTAATAG
This sequence comes from Enterobacter sp. K510, assembly GCF_055804875.1. NCBI lineage: Bacteria > Pseudomonadati > Pseudomonadota > Gammaproteobacteria > Enterobacterales > Enterobacteriaceae > Enterobacter > Enterobacter sp. K510. Next base: position 293,936 of record NZ_JBNRLQ010000004.1, read on the forward strand.
AACTGTGCAAAAAGAGCGCTTCAGGGAATAACCCTTTGGAATAGAGGTTGAAGTGATAATCATTATCACTAACATAGCGTTATGCCCTATGGCGCAATCACGTGAGGTAGACCTATGGAATTGCAAGCAGGAACCTTCGACCCCAACGATCCCGGTTGGCAGGGCCTGACATTAACGCCAGCCGCCGCGAAGCATATCCGCGCGCTGGTGGAAAAGCAGCCAGAGCTGCTCGGCGTACGTCTGGGTATCAAACAGACCGGTTGTGCCGGTTTTGGTTATGTTCTTGATACGGTTTCCGATCCGGTGGCAGACGATCTGCTGTTCGAGTTCGACGGCGCGCGTCTCTACGTGCCGCTTCAGGCGATGCCCTTTATTGACGGCACCGAAGTGGACTATGTGCGCGAAGGACTGAATCAGATTTTCAAATTCAATAACCCGAAAGCGCAGCACGAATGCGGCTGCGGCGAAAGCTTTGGGGTATAGGCGGTACTATGTCTCGTAATACTGAAGCGACTGACGATGTCAAAACCTGGTCCGGCCCGCTGAATTACAAAGAGGGCTTCTTCACCCGGTTACAGACGGACGAAATGGCTCACGGCATCAATGAAGATGTCGTGCGGGCGATCTCGGCCAAACGCAACGAACCTGAATGGATGCTGGAGTTCCGCCTGAAGGCCTATCATGCCTGGCTGGAAATGGAAGAACCGCACTGGCTTAAAGCCCATTACGACAAGCTGGATTACCAGGATTACAGCTACTACTCCGCGCCATCCTGCGGCAACTGCGACGACACCTGCGCCTCGCAGCCGGGCGCGGTACAGCAAACCGGCGCCGGCAGCTATCTGACCGACGAAGTGGAAGAAGCTTTTAATCAGCTGGGCGTACCGGTGCGTGAAGGGCGCGAAGTGGCGATGGACGCCATTTTTGACTCGGTCTCCGTGGCCACCACCTACCGTGAAAAGCTCGCTGAGCACGGCGTGATCTTCAGCTCCTTTGGGGAAGCGATCCACGATCATCCGGAGCTGGTGCAGAAGTATCTCGGCACCGTGGTGCCGTCGAACGATAACTTCTTTGCGGCGCTCAATGCGGCGGTCGCCTCGGACGGCACCTTTATCTACATCCCGAAAGGGGTGCGCTGTCCGATGGAGCTGTCCACCTATTTCCGTATCAACGCGGAAAAAACCGGTCAGTTCGAGCGCACCATTTTGATCGCCGATGAAGGCAGCTATGTCAGCTATATCGAAGGCTGCTCCGCGCCGGTGCGCGACAGCTACCAGCTGCATGCGGCGGTGGTGGAAGTGATCATCCACAAAGATGCGGAAGTGAAATACTCCACCGTGCAGAACTGGTTCCCCGGCGATAACAATACCGGCGGTATTCTGAACTTCGTCACCAAGCGTGCGCTGTGTGAAGGCGAAAACAGCAAAATGTCCTGGACGCAGTCGGAAACCGGGTCGGCCATCACCTGGAAATACCCGAGCTGCATTCTGCGCGGCGACAACTCCATCGGCGAGTTCTATTCGGTGGCGCTGACCAGCGGGCATCAGCAGGCGGATACCGGCACCAAGATGATCCACATCGGCAAGAACACCCGTTCGACCATTATCTCGAAAGGGATCTCCGCCGGGAAAAGTCAGAACAGCTATCGCGGGCTGGTAAAAATCATGCCGACCGCCACTAACGCGCGTAACTTTACCCAGTGTGACTCGATGCTGATTGGCCCGGACTGCGGCGCTCACACCTTCCCGTATGTGGAATGCCGTAATAACAGCGCGCAGCTGGAGCACGAAGCCACCACCTCGCGTATCGGCGAAGATCAGCTGTTCTACTGCCTGCAACGCGGCATCAGCGAAGAAGATGCGATCTCGATGATCGTCAACGGCTTCTGTAAGGATGTTTTCTCCGAGCTGCCGCTGGAGTTTGCCGTTGAAGCCCAGAAATTACTCGCCATCAGCCTTGAGCACAGCGTCGGTTAAGGAAATTACATGTTAAGCATTAAAGATTTGCAGGTTGCCGTTGAAGATAAAGAGATCCTGCGCGGTCTGAACCTGGAAGTGCGTCCTGGTGAAGTGCACGCCATTATGGGGCCAAACGGCTCCGGGAAAAGTACGCTCTCAGCCACCCTTGCCGGGCGCGAAGATTATGAAGTGACCGGTGGTTCAGTGCAGTTCCACGGCAAAGATCTGCTGGAGCTGTCGCCGGAAGAGCGCGCGGGCGAAGGCATCTTTATGGCGTTCCAGTATCCGGTGGAAATCCCCGGCGTCAGTAACCAGTTCTTCCTGCAAACCGCGCTCAACGCCGTGCGCAAATATCGTGGGCTGGATGAGCTGGATCGCTTTGACTTCCAGGATCTGATGGAAGAGAAAATCAAGCTGCTGAAAATGCCTGAAGATCTGCTGACGCGCTCGGTTAACGTCGGTTTCTCCGGCGGCGAGAAAAAGCGTAACGACATTCTGCAAATGGCGGTGCTGGAGCCGGAACTGTGCATTCTCGATGAAACGGACTCCGGTCTGGATATCGATGCGCTGAAAATCGTTGCCGAAGGGGTGAACTCTCTGCGCGACGAAAAGCGCGCCTTTATCATCGTCACGCACTACCAGCGCATTCTGGATTACATCAAGCCCGACTTTGTGCACGTGCTGTACCAGGGCCGCATTGTGAAATCCGGTGATTTTACGCTGGTGAAACAACTGGAGGAGCAGGGCTATGGCTGGCTTACCGAACAGCAGTAACGCGCTGCAACAGTGGCATCATCTGTTTGAAACCGAGGGCAGCGCGCGTTCGGAACAGGCGCAGCAGCATCTGCAACAGGTGCTGCGTTTAGGGCTGCCGACGCGTAAGCACGAAAACTGGAAATACACGCCGCTGGAAGGGCTGCTCAGCAGCCACTTTGTCAGCACGCAGACCCGGTTATCCGCCGCACAGCGTGACGCGCTGGCTCTGCCGGTGGACGCGGTGCGACTGGTGTTTGTCGACGGGCGCTTTGACGCCGAACTCAGCGACAGTACCGAAAACAGCGGCTTTGTGGTCAGCATTAACGACGAGCGCGCGGCGCTGCCCGCGCCGGTACAGCCGGAAGTGTTTCTGCATCTGACCGAAAGCCTGGCGCACAGCGTGACCCATATCCGCGTGGCGCGCAACCAGCGTCCGGCGAAGCCGCTGCTGCTGATGCATATCACCCAGGGGCTGGCGGGCGAGGAGATGAACACCGCCCACTATCGTCATCATCTGGATCTGGAGCAGGGCGCAGAGGCGACGGTCTATGAGCATTACGTCAGCCTGAACGATCAGCGGCATTTTACCGGCTCGCGTCTGACCATGAACGTGGCGGCCAATGCGCAGCTGCATCACGCGAAGCTGGCGTTTGAAAATGCGCAGAGCTACCACTTTGCGCATAACGACATTCTGCTGGCCGCCGATGCCGCCGCGCATAGCCATAGTTTTCTGCTCGGCGGGGCGGTGCTGCGTCATAACACCAGCATGGCGCTGAACGGCGAAAACACCACGCTGCGCGTGAACAGCCTGGTGATGCCGGTGAACAGTGAAGTGTGCGACACCCGTACCTGGCTTGCCCATAACAAGGGCTACTGCAACAGCCGTCAGCTGCACAAAACCATCGTCTCTGACAAAGGCCGGGCCGTATTCAACGGGCTGATTAACGTGGCGCAGCATGCCATCAAAACCGACGGGCAGATGACCAACAACAATCTGCTGCTTGGCCGTCTGTCGGAAGTGGATACCAAACCGCAGCTTGAAATTTACGCCGATGACGTAAAATGCAGCCACGGCGCGACCATTGGCCGCATCGACGATGAACAAATGTTTTACCTGCGCTCGCGCGGCATTGATGAGAAGGCCGCGCAGCAAATGATCATCTACGCCTTTGCCGCTGAACTGACGGAAGCCATCAGCGACGAGGCGCTCAGGCATGAGGTGCTGTCCCGTATCGGTCAGCGCCTGCCAGGGGGCATCGCATGAGTTTTTCCGTTGAGCGCGTAAGGGCGGATTTTCCGGTTCTGACGCGTGAAGTGAATGGCCAGCCGCTGGCGTATCTCGACAGTGCCGCCAGCGCACAAAAACCCAATCAGGTGATTGATGCCGAAGCGGAGTTTTACCGTCACGGTTACGCTGCCGTGCACCGCGGCATTCATACCCTGAGTGCCGAAGCCACCCAGCGCATGGAAAACGTGCGTACGCTGGCGTCGCGGTTTATCAACGCCCGTACGCCGGAAGAGCTGGTTTTCGTGCGCGGTACCACCGAGGGCATCAACCTCGTCGCCAACAGCTGGGGCAACAGCAACGTGGCGGCGGGTGACAACATCATCATCACCGCCATGGAGCATCACGCCAATATCGTGCCCTGGCAGATGCTGTGTGAACGCACCGGCGCTGAACTGCGCGTGATCCCGATTAATCAGGACGGCACCCTGCAACTGGACGCCCTTGCCGGGCTGCTCGATGACCGCACGCGGCTGGTGGCGGTGACGCACGTCTCCAACGTGCTCGGCACCGAGAATCCGCTGGCGGCGATCATCGCACAGGCGCATCAACAGGGCGCAAAAGTGCTGGTGGACGGCGCGCAGGCGGTGATGCATCACGCGGTGGATGTGCAGGGGCTGGACTGCGATTTTTACGTCTTCTCCGCCCATAAACTGTATGGTCCGACCGGTATCGGCATTCTTTATGTGAAAGAGGCGATCCTGCAGGCGATGCCGCCGTGGGAAGGGGGCGGGGCGATGATCGCCACCGTCAGCCTGACGGAAGGCACCACCTGGGCGAAAGCGCCGTGGCGCTTCGAGGCGGGCACGCCGAATACCGGGGCGATTATCGGTTTTGGTGCCGCTATTGAGTACGTCACTGCGCTGGGACTGGACGCCATTGCCGAACACGAACGCGGACTGATGCGTTATGCGCTTAACGCGCTGGCGGAGGTCCCGGATCTGACGCTTTACGGCCCGGCGGATCGTCTGGGGGTTATCGCCTTTAATCTGGGGAAACATCACGCCTATGACGTGGGCAGTTTTCTCGATAATTACGGCGTCGCGGTGCGTACCGGACATCACTGCGCGATGCCGCTGATGGCGTTTTACAATGTGCCGGCCATGTGCCGCGCGTCGCTGGTGATGTACAACACGCAAGAAGAAGTGGATCGTCTGGTAGCCGGACTGAAACGCATTCATCAGTTATTAGGCTGACAGGGGGACGAGATGGCCGCTTTACCCGATAAAGAAAAACTGTTGCGCAACTTTACCCGTTGCGCCAACTGGGAAGAGAAGTATCTCTACATCATTGAACTGGGCCAGCGCCTGCCGGAACTGGCAGCGGAGGCGCACAGCCCGGAAAATGTTATTCAGGGCTGCCAGAGTCAGGTATGGATCGTCATGCAGCGCCGGGATGATGGCGTGATTGAACTCCAGGGCGATAGCGATGCTGCCATCGTCAAGGGGCTGATTGCGGTGGTGTTTATTCTGTATCAGCAGATGACCGCGCAGGATATCGTCGCCTTTGACGTGCGCCCGTGGTTTGAAAAGATGTCTCTCGCCCAGCATTTAACGCCTTCCCGCTCGCAGGGTCTGGAAGCAATGATCCGCGCAATACGTACGAAAGCAGCAAACATTAGCTAAACTCAAAAGACAGCGACTATCCTGTTATGCGGGGCAGATTTCTGCCTCGCTGGTTTATCAGCCTTCTGGCGCACTGCCAGTGATTACAGGAGTTTAAGCATGAAGCGCGCGTCTCTAATAACATTAAGCCTTATCGGCGCTTACAGCGTCATTCAGAGTGCCTGGGCGGCCGATTATCCATTACCGCCGGCGGGCAGTCGTCTCATCGGTCAGAATCAGACTTATGTCGTGCAACCTCAGGATCGTAATTTGCAGGCCATCGGCCGTCATTTTGACACCGGCGCGATGCTGCTTGTCGAAGCCAACGATACCATGGCGCCGGTACCCGCCCCGGGCACTACCCTGACCATTCCGACGCAGATGCTGCTGCCGGACAGCCCGCGGGAGGGGATCATCGTCAACCTGGCGGAGCTGCGTCTCTATTTTTATCCGCCGGGAAAAGACATTGTACAGGTCTTCCCGATTGGTATCGGTCAACAGGGGCTGGAAACGCCCGTCGCCGAGACGCGCGTCAGCCAGAAGATCCCCAATCCTACCTGGACGCCGCCTGCGGGCATACGCGCGCGTTCTAAAGCGAAGGGCATTGAGTTGCCCGCCGTGGTGCCAGCAGGCCCTTATAACCCTCTGGGGCGCTATGCGCTGCGTCTGGGGCTGGGCAACGGCGAATATCTCATTCACGGCACCAACGCTCAGGACAGCGTAGGCCTGCGCGTCAGCTCCGGCTGCATTCGTATGGGCGCGCCGGATATCGAAGCGCTGTTCTCCCAGGTAAACACCGGGACGCCGGTGCGCATCATCAACGAACCGGTTAAATACTCTGTTGAGCCGGATGGCCGCCACTATATCGAAGTGCACCGCCCGCTGGCCTCCACCCTTGAGGAGAACACCCAGACGGTGCCGATCACGCTGACCGCCACCTTCGGCGATTTTATTCGTCAGGCGGGCGGGGATCAGACGGCGATTGATAAGGCGATGGTGCGCCGTGCCGGTTACCCGGTGGCGATCCCTGCCGCAAAGAACGCGCAGGCAAACCCGACAGCCGTACTGTCAGCAAAGAATGGTGATCCGGCGGTGGCGAACGAGAACGGGAAAGTGATGACGCAGTAACGGAAGGTAAATCGCAGGCAAAAAAAATGGCGCACAATGTGCGCCATTTTATTACAGGAACTCTTACTTACGGTAAGAGTGAGCCTGGTTGTCCAGACGCTGGTTAGCGCGAGCTGCGTCGTCTTTAGCAGCCTGAACGTCAGAACGGATTGCGTTCACGTCGTTGCTCAGCTGGTCAACTTTAGCGTTCAGAGTCTGAACGTCAGAAGACAGCTGATCGATTTTAGCATTGCTGGAGCAACCAGCCAGCAGAGTAGAACCCAGGATTACCGCGCCCAGTACCAGTTTAGTACGATTCATTATTAATACCCTCTAGATTGAGTTAATCTCCATGTAGCGTTACAAGTATTACACAAACTTTTTTATATTGAGAATATTTTTTTGTTGGGAATACCCTTAAATTTGACTGTTCGCTCAAAGAAACACCGACTTTGCGGGCGCACAGAAAAAAACTGTGTGAAAACAGACCGCTTTCATCGGATTCATCTTAGAAAAAAGTCAGTTAAATAGTGCATTTCGATTTGCACTTATTGAAAATCGTTATTGGATGAATAAAAAAAAGCGCCACAAGGGCGCTTTTTTAATCAGATTAATTTGTACGGCAATTATTACAGCACGTGCACAGAAGCAGTATTGGTTGTGCCGCTTGGAACCAGCGCGCCGGAAACCATTACCACAACTTCACCTTTCTGAGCCAGGCCGCTTTCCAGCGCCACTTCTTTACCCAGACGGTAGAAATCGTCCGTGGAGGAGATCTCTTTCACCAGCTGCGCGGTAACGCCTTTGCTGAGCACCAGCTGACGGGCGGTAACTTCGTTAGTGGTCAGCGCCAGGATGGTGGCATCCGGGAAGTATTTACGGATAGCGCGCGCAGATTTACCGCCCTGGGTCGCCACCACGATCAGCGGAGCAGCCAGTTTTTCGGCAGTTTCAACGGCACCACGGCACACGGCTTCGGTGATGCGCAGTTTACGGCTGTCGTTGGTGAACTCCAGACGGCTGGTCATCACGCGGTCAGTACGCTCGCAGATGGTCGCCATGATGGAGACGGCTTCCAGCGGGTATTTACCCTTGGCAGACTCACCAGACAGCATTACGGCATCGGTACCGTCCAGGATGGCGTTAGCCACATCGCCTGCTTCCGCACGGGTCGGACGCGGGTTTTTGATCATGGAATCCAGCATCTGGGTCGCGGTGATCACCACTTTACGGGCGCGGATACATTTTTCGATCATCATCTTCTGCGCGAAGATCACTTCTTCAACCGGGATCTCAACGCCCAGGTCGCCACGCGCAACCATGATGCCGTCAGAGGCTTCGAGGATTTCGTCGAAGTTGTTCAGGCCTTCCTGGTTTTCGATTTTGGAGATGATCTGGATGTGCTCGCCGCCGTGCGCTTTCAGGTGCTCACGGATTTCCACCACGTCAGAACGCTTACGGATAAAGGATGCTGCAACGAAGTCAACGCCTTGCTCGCAGCCAAAGATCAGGTCCTGTTTGTCTTTTTCTGCCAGCGCAGGCAGGGCGATGGAAACGCCCGGCAGGTTAACGCCTTTGTTCTCGCCCAGGTCGCCGTTGTTCAGCACTTTACAGATAACTTTGTTGCCTTCGATGGCGGTCACTTCCATACCGATCAGACCATCGTCAACCAGTACGGTGTTGCCAACGGACAGGTCATTGGTGAAGCCTTCGTAAGTGACAGCAACGATATCGCTGTTACCCACAACGGTTTTGTCCGTGGTGAAAGTGAAGGTCTGACCTGCTTTCAGGGAGACGTCATTACCGCCTTCCAGCTTGATGGTACGGATTTCCGGACCTTTGGTGTCCAGCAGGATGGCGGCTTTCTTGCCGGTTTTGCTCATCACGTTGCGCAAGTTTTTGATGCGCTGACCGTGTTCAGCATAGTCGCCGTGAGAGAAGTTCAGACGCATCACGTTCATGCCGGCGTCCAGCATTTTGGTCAGCATCTCTTCTGATTCGGTTTTTGGGCCGATTGTGCAAACAATTTTGGTCTTTTTCATGACAGTCTTAGTCTTTAAGTTGAGAAGGATATGGAAATAACGCTCCGGGGGCGCACCGCCGCGGAGTCAAACCGGTGTTGCGAAAGTTTTGCGATGTCACGTCATAAGAATAGGTGACATCAAAAAAAGCGTGCAGAGGAATATGTGCTTGTGTATCAGCCCAGGGGGGAATGAGTCGCTGTGATAGTTGAATATTACAGTTCAATGAGCTGAAACCATTCAAGAGTCTATTGGCGCGCATTATACGATGAAAAACAGTCAAAAGGAAAATGAAAACAGCGTTTCAAAATGCATCTGTGCAGATTCACAACGAAGTGTTATCAAGGTGTTAAGTAAAGACAGAAATAATTTCAGGCACTTAATAAAATTAACAGGCCCGACGGGGTAAAACCCGATGGGCCTGTTGCTCTCGTCTTATACTTTAACCAGCCTTGAGACCAGCGCCACGCCCACCATTGCGATGGCCACCACCACAAAGGCAGCGCTCAGGCTGCTGTGATGCGCAATCCCGCCGATACTTGCCGGGCCCGCCAGCACGCCCATGTAGCCGAGCGTAGTGACGGCAGGCACCGCCAGCACCTGCGGCATGGCTGTCTGACGTCCGATTGCTGAAAACATCACTGGCACGATGTTTGCGCAACCCAGGCCGATCAGCGCGTAACCCGTCAGCGACAGCGCCCAGGCATCAGACGCCACCGTCAATAACAGGCCAGCGGCGGCCAGCAGCGCGCCGACAAAGACCACCGGCTGCTGGCCGAGACGGGCGACAACGCGGTCGCCGGTTAACCGCCCCAGCGTCATGGTGGCGGCGAAGCAGGCAAAACCCAGCCCGCCGCGCGCTTCCGGCAGCCCGCGGTATTCGGTGAGGAACACCGCGCTCCAGTCCAGCACCGCCCCTTCCGCCAGAAACACCACGAAGCAGATACCGCCAAGCAGCAGCACGATACCGTGCGGCACCGCAAAGGCCGGACCTTCCTGCGGATTCGCGTAGCTGAGAAAACCGCGCACGCACACCAGCAGTAACGCTATCACAATAAGGGTGGTGGCAAGACTGGCCGCCTGGGCGGAAAGCCCCAGCGACATCATGCCGCTCATCGCACCGGCACCGGCAATCCCTCCCACGCTGTAAAAGCCGTGAAAACCGGACATCAGCGGACGGGGAGACGCTTTTTCGACAATGATCGCCTGTACGTTCATCGCGCAGTCAGTAGTGCCGATACCAATACCGAACAGCAGCAGCGCCAGCGCCAGCAGTCGCGCATCCTGGGTTATCGCCAGCAGCGGCAGAATGGCGCAGAAAATCAGCACCGACACCACCATCACCCGACGACAGCCAAAGCGGGCGGTCAGCGCGCCGGTAAGCGGCATAGCCACCAGCGCGCCGCCGCCGAGGCACAGCAGCAGCAGGCCTAACGTGCCGTCGCTGACGCCGGTATTGTACTTGGCGAAGGGCACCAGTGCCGCCCAGGCCGCGGTGGCAAAGCCCGCCATAAAGAAGACAATGCGCGTCGCCCGCTGCTCGTTTCTGCCGGGCAGTGCGCGCGACGCACCACCGGTAGCGGGTAATTCCAGGGCTGCGTTTTTATTGCTCATAGACATCCTGTAAAACCATCAGCTGTTAAGAATTTTCAGCGCTTCGTCATGCAGACGCGAGCAGCCGGACGCCAGAATACGGCCACCGGCTTCCGGGCGATCGCCCGACAGCGTGGTGACCACGCCGCCCGCCTGTTCGACGATCGGAACGAAGGCCACAATATCGTAAGGTTGCAGCGCATATTCCAGACAAAGATCGATTTGACCGGCTGCCAGCATCGCCATCGCATAGCACTCCCCGCCGTAGCGGGTCATCAGGGTCGCGCTGTGCAGCGCCGCAAAGTTCACGTCCGGGGTGTGGCCAATCGGCTCCGGCGAGGTGGTATGCAAAATCGCCTGATTAAGCGACAGTCCTTTGCGGGTGGTCATGACACCGCTGCCCTGCGGACCGCTGCGCCAGGCCTGTTTCCCGTCCGCCCAGAAGCGTTCGCCGGTAAAGGGCTGGCCCATCATGCCCAGCTGACCGCGACCTTCCACCGTCAGGCCGATCAGCGTGCCCCACACCGGCAGACCGCACAGAAACGGGCGGGTGCCGTCCACCGGATCCAGCACCCATTGCAGCGGGCCGTCGCCGGTCGTCCCAAACTCTTCGCCCATGATGGCATGGGAAGGGTAGCGTTCATTGATAATGGCGCGCATCACGCGCTCGGCTTCACGATCGGCGTCAGTTACCGGATCAAAGCGAAAGCTCTCTTTGGGTTTGGAGCCGACATGCAGATTTAAGCCGGAACGAAAACGCGGCAGCGTCTCTTTATCGGCGGCATCGGCCAGTTCATGGAGGAAATCGACATCGGGCAGGGAATGGTTCATGTTTCGATCCTTTTAAGCGTGAACAACGGCAAGGCGCAGAGTATTTTTCTGCTTGTTTGTGCTCGATTATGCGCGATTGTGTGCAAGAGTACAAACGGCCCTGCGCATTATTTTTGTTCAGCTGGCGAGGATCACGTCCAGTTTTTTACTGCGCAGCGCTTTCAGCGCCTGTTCGCTCACGGCGTCATCGATCACCAGCGTCGTGATCTCTTCGCTGGTGGCGACCTGATAACGGGCAAGAGTAGCGATTTTATCGGCGGTCAGGGTGACGATGATGTCGCTGCTGCGCGTCACCAGACATTTTTTGAATTCGGCATCGTCATACTCAAACACCGTCACGCCTTCGTCCGCGTCAAAAGCGCAGGCGCCAAGCAGACACTGATCGAAAAACATTTTTTCGATGTGGCGCAGGGTATCAATACCGGTCGCGCCGCCCGTCTCTTTATTGATCCGCCCGCCGGGAAAGATGATTTCCACCGCCTCATGGTGCATCAATTCAGCGGCGATTAACGGGGAATTGGTGACGGCGGTAAGGATAATACCGGGAGGCAACTGGCGGGCGATGGCGAGATTAGTCGTCCCGGCATCAAAAAAAACGCAGCTTTCGGGTTTGATCAGCGACACCGCGCGGCGGGCGAGCTGTTCTTTTTTATCGCTGTTAAGGTTTTCGCGTTTTAGAAAATTACCGGAAGGGGGAAGCACGCTGACCGCGCCGCCATAAACACGCTTGCACAGGCCAAGACTGGCCAGCTCTTTCAGGTCGCGGCGGATGGTATGCTCAGAAACGTTAAGCTCCGGCGCAAGCTGGGCGCACACGACTTTGCCGTTGAGGGCTAAAAGCTGCTTTATTTTTTCCTGGCGCTGCTCGGGAAATTCGGCGTAATCAAACATAGTGGCCCACTGAAATTATCACAGGTACGCATAAGCGAGCATGATGGGATAAAGCAGTCAGGGAGTCAAACAGGAAGAAAAGGGAGAGTATTGCTGAATGGTGCGTCCGAGTGGACTCGAACCACCGACCCCCACCATGTCAAGGTGGTGCTCTAACCAACTGAGCTACGGACGCACTGTACAGAAAGAATGGTGCGTTCAATTGGACTCGAACCAACGACCCCCACCATGTCAAGGTGGTGCTCTAACCAACTGAGCTATGAACGCATTGTTGTGCTGACAACGGGGACGAATATTAGCGGCAGGGCGCGGCTGTGGCAAGCGGAAAAAAGCAATTTTCATTCTGATTTCACGCGATTGCGGAACAACTGCGCAAAATGTTGAGAAAGTAGCCGCCCTCAGGCGGCCACACTGTACTTAACGCGCCGCGCGGGCGAGGATCACGCCCGAAGGCTGACGTTGCAGGTAACGCATGCGCAGCATCATCAGGATGGCCGCCGAGGTCAGGCCGATGATAAAGCCCATCCAGAAACCGGCAGGGCCCATGCGATCCACCACCAGATCGGTTAGCGCCAGTACATAGCCGCTCGGCAATCCGAGCACCCAGTAGGCGGTAAAGGTAATAAAGAAGATGGAGCGCGTATCTTTATAGCCACGCAGAATACCGCTGCCGACCACCTGGATGGAATCGGAAAGCTGATACACCGCCGCCATCAGCATTAACTGCGAGGCTAGATGCACCACTTCCGGATTGTCGTTATACAGCAGGGCAATATCTTCCCGCAGCGCGACGGTGAAGATCGCGGTGACGACCGCCATGCAGACGCCTACCGCCAGCCCGGTTCGCGCGGCGGTTTGCGCATCCAGCGTCGAGCCCTGGCCCAGGCGATAACCCACGCGAATGGTGACCGCTGCCGCCAGCGACATCGGCAGGACGAACATCAGCGAGCTGAAGTTAAGGGCGATCTGGTGCCCGGCCACATCGACAATGCCAAGGGGCGACACCAGCAGCGCCACCACGGCGAACAGCGTCACCTCAAAGAACAGCGCGAGGGCGATGGGCAGCCCCAGTTGCGCCAGGCGCAGCAGCACGGCGGGATCCGGTTTGCCAAAACGCATATCGTTACGGATGTCGCGCATGGAGCGCGCGCGCTTAATGTAGGAGACCATGCAGACGAACATCATCCAGTACACCGTTGCCGTCGCCACGCCGCAGCCGACGCCGCCCATCTCAGGCATACCGAAATGACCATAAATCAGCACATAGTTGATGGGGATATTCACCAGCAGGCCGAGAAAACCAAACACCATGCCGGGCTTGGTTTTCGCCAGCCCTTCACACTGGTTACGCGCCACCTGGAAGAACAGATAGCCAGGCGCGCCCCACAGCAGGGCGCGCAGATAGCGCACCGCTTTGTCCGCCAGTTCGGGATCGATATTGTGCATCGCATGAATGATATGACCCGCGTTCCACAGCACGATCATGATCAGCACCGACACGCCGCCCGCCAGCCAGAAACCCTGGCGTACCTGGTGGGCAATACGGTCGCGGCGGCCGGAGCCGTTCAGTTGCGCAACCGTCGGCGTCAGCGCCAGCAGCAGCCCATGACCAAAAAGAATGGCGGGCAGCCAGATAGAGGTACCAATAGCCACCGCCGCCATGTCGGTGGCGCTGTAGCCGCCCGCCATCACGGTATCGACGAAACCCATCGCGGTCTGGGCGATTTGCGCAATGATCACCGGGATTGCCAGTGCTAATAACTGACGCGCTTCAAGAAAGTACTTCTGCACGTGAACACCTGTTGAATTGTAGTTATATGAAAAACTGAATAGCCGCCGTTACTGGCAGCAAAAGATTTGCAGGAGAAATAACCAGTACATTGTAGCGGGGAAATGCGATTAATCCAGAGAAAAAACAGCGTAATAAGTGCCGAGACTGGCAACCTCATTTTTCACCTGTTATTGTGCTGGTATAAACTCGGTTAACCGAATTAATGATACAGGAGCACCAGGCATGTTTACCGGTATTGTACAGGGCACGGCAAAAGTGGTGTCCATTGATGAGAAACCCAATTTCCGCACGCACGTCGTGGCGCTGCCAGACACCATGCTGGATGGTCTGGAGACGGGCGCGTCCGTGGCGCACAACGGTTGCTGCCTGACCGTAACGGAAATTAACGGCAACCTTATCAGTTTCGACTTAATGAAAGAGACGCTGCGTATTACCAATCTCGGTGAATTAGCCCCCGGCGATTATGTGAATGTTGAGCGTGCGGCAAAATTCAGCGATGAAATTGGCGGACATTTAATGTCAGGTCATATTATCACTACCGCGGAAGTGGTTAAGATCCTGGCGTCAGAAAATAATCGTCAGATCTGGTTTAAAGTCCAGGATCCGACGCTGATGAAGTATATTCTTTATAAAGGATTTATCGGTATTGACGGTATTAGCCTGACGGTAGGCGAGGTGACGCCGACGCGCTTTTGCGTGCACCTGATCCCGGAAACGCTGGAGCGCACCACGCTCAGCAGCAAAAAACTGGGCAGCCGCGTCAATATCGAAATCGATCCCCAGACCCAGGCGGTGGTGGACACCGTCGAACGCGTAATGGCGGCCCGGGTGGTGGTGGTTGAGCGCGACGAGTAAATTCCACAAAAAACCCCGGCAAGCCGGGGTTTTTTATCAACGCGCCACACGCAGGCCGTTTTCCACGCCCCGGCTGAACACCACCTGCCAGAGCTGAATATCCCGCGCGCGGAACGCCCCCGCACAGGCATTGAGATAGTAGCTGAACATCCTTCTGAAACGATCAGAATAATTGCCGGCAATCTCCGGCCAGGCGGCCTGAAAACGGCTGTGCCAGGCCATCAGCGTTTTATCATAATCCGAACCGAAGTTATGCCAGTCTTCCATCACAAAATGCGGCTCGCTGGCGGTGGCGATCTGCCGCACCGACGGCAGGCAGCCGTTAGGGAAGATGTACTTATTGATCCAGGGATCGACGTGGTGGTCGGTTTTATTCGAGCCGATAGTGTGCAGTAAAAACAGGCCGTCAGGTTTCAGATTGCGATCGACAACCTCAAAATAGGTGGCGTAGTTTTTAGGACCAACGTGTTCGAACATGCCG
Source organism: Enterobacter sp. K510 (assembly GCF_055804875.1). Lineage (NCBI taxonomy): Bacteria > Pseudomonadati > Pseudomonadota > Gammaproteobacteria > Enterobacterales > Enterobacteriaceae > Enterobacter > Enterobacter sp. K510. The sequence goes on from NZ_JBNRLQ010000004.1 coordinate 309,110, forward strand.
ACAGAGACGATGCGGTCAAACTGCTCGTTAAGATCGCGATAATCCTGGAGCAAAATAGTCACATCGAGATCCTGACAGCGTTCCTGCGCCATTTTTTGCTGTTCCGCAGAAATCGTCACGCCCACCACGCTGACGTCATAGTGCTGCGCCATGTACTGCGCAAGCCCACCCCAGCCACAGCCGATGTCGAGCACACGCATTCCGGGCTGGAGCTGTAGCTTTTCGCAAATCAGTTTTAGCTTGGCAAGCTGGGCGTCTGCCAGCGTCGTGGCATCCTTCCAGTAGGCGCAAGAGTATTGCATTTGCGGATCCAGCATGCGGCTGAACAGATCATTACCCAAATCGTAATGCTCTTTGCCGACGATCCATGCCCGGCGCTTGCTCTGCAAATTAAATAATCTGGCGCCCGCTATACGCAGTGTATCTTTGAGATGGTGCGGGAGCTGGTTTTCAAGACCGGCACGCAGGACGTTGTTGAAGAAAATGTCCAGCCGTTCGCAATCCCACCAGCCGTCCATATAACTTTCACCCAGCCCCAGCGATCCTTCCTGCAGCACGCGTTTAAAAAAATGAGGATTTTTGACCTGAATATCTGCCGGGGACGAACCGTTGATTGTGATCCCCGCCCGGCCAAGCAGTTCGCTTACGATACGAAACCAGTCATCATCCCGTATGTTAACGTCTTCTATGCACGATGAACTCATAGCTTCTCCATCACCTGTATGTGATCAGAACCTTCAAACAGCGTAGTCGCTTTTTAGGGTTTGTGAGAAATCTCACGGAATGGTCCGCGAGCCAGAAATCCGACGTAGAACAGAGGAAGGGAGATTACCCTTGCCGAAAAGGCCATCCGTGGTGAGAGAGGCGTCATCCTGCGCCTGTTACTGCATAATATTTATCGTAATTATATGTGCCGGAAATGAGTATAGGCCTCAGATCCGGCAGATACAATAGTAAATTCTTAGCAACCTAATCACTGGTTTGTAACATAGTTGCCCGGTGAACTATGCAGAGGCGGTTTCAGCATCCGCGTCTGTTACACCATGACGCTGCATCCGGTAACCGGCAGCGGCCAGTAATACGGTGATCAGCATTACGCTGGTGGTGGTCAACAGCGGCGTGCCGATAAGCGCGGACACCACCAGACTGGCAAGGAAACAGAGCCCCAGTTGCAGGGTATTTTGCAGCGCCGCCGCACGTCCGGTCGCCTGCGGGAACGGGCGCAGCGCCTGGGCCACCACAATGGGATAAATGGCGCCGTTCGCCATTGCCATCACGCAGAAGGGCACCAGCAGCGCAGTGAGGGATTGACCCGCCACCAGCCCGGCTATCCAGGTACCCGCCACGCTCAGACCGTAGAACACCAGCAGCCACGGCAGTAACTTTTTACCCTGCCACTTTTGCAGCGCTGCGCGGCATCCATAGCCGCCGATCAGAAAGGCGATGGTTTGCGGCACATAGCTCAGGCCAATGGCCGCCGGGCCGTAGCCCATTTCGCTGAGGATAAAGGGCGAGCCGGTCAGCCAGGCGAAGAAGCTGGCGGAGCAGGCGGCGTAGATCAGCACGTTACCGCGGTAATCCCGGGAACGGAGCAGGGTGGCAAAGGTCAGCGGCACGTCGCTGCTGGTGGTTTTTTTTACCACCGGCTTCAGGCGCAGCGCGGGCAGCATCAGCACCAGCGTAATGACAAACAGCGTCATAAAAATCATTTGCCAGGAAAAATGCGCGAGGATCCAGCTGCCCAGCAGCGGCGCAAGGGCCGGAGAGAGACCCACCAGCGGCATAATGGTGGCGAAGATACGATTAGTGCGGTGTGCCGGATAGTGATCCGTCACCAGCGCCTGCCAGGTGACGGCGGCGGCGCAGACGCCGATCGCCTGGATAAAACGCAGCACCAGCAGCCAGGTGGCGTCGCGCACCCACAGCATGCCCAGACAGCCGACGGCAAAGAGCGCCAGACCGCTTAACAGCACCGGGCGGCGACCATAAGTATCGGACAGCGGACCCCACGCCAGTTGCGCAACCGCAAATCCGGCTAAAAACAGACTCAGGCTGGCGCTGACAGCAGCCGCCGGGGTTTGAAGATCATTCTGAATAACGGCGAAGGCGGGTAAATACATATCTGTAGCCAGAAAGCCCAGTACGCTTAACCCCGCCAGCCAGACTAAAAATCCTTTTCCAGGTTTCATGTCACGTTCTCTTGTTTTGGCAGGTGAGCAGAGCGGCAGAGTGTAGGGAGTGCAATGACGGTTGTGAAACGCTAATATTTGCACATTGCATTCAAAAAATTTGCAGGCAGAACATGTGGTCAGAATATTCACTGGAAGTGGTTGATGCGGTGGCACGAACCGGCAGCTTCAGCGCCGCCGCGCAGGAACTCCACCGGGTCCCATCGGCGGTGAGCTATACGGTGCGGCAGCTGGAAGAGTGGCTGGCGGTGCCACTGTTCGAGCGCCGTCACCGTGACGTGGTGCTTACTCCCGCCGGACGCTGGTTTTTAAAGGAAGGGCGATCTGTTATCAAAAAAATGCAGATCACCCGTCAGCAGTGTCAGCAGATCGCCAACGGCTGGCGGGGGCAGTTATCCATCGCGGTGGACAATATCGTTAAGCCCGAACGTAGCAGGCAAATGATCGTCGATTTCTACCGCCACTTTCAGGATGTGGAGCTGATCGTCTTTCAGGAAGTATTCAACGGCGTGTGGGACGCGCTGGCGGATGGCCGCGTGGAACTGGCGATTGGCGCGACCCAGGCGGTGCCGGTGGGCGGGCGCTACGCCTTCCGGGATATGGGGAAATTGAGCTGGAAGTGCGTGGTATCCCGTGAACACCCGCTGGCGGCGATGGACGGGCCGCTGAGCGATGACACCTTGCGCAACTGGCCGTCGCTGGTGCGCGAGGACACCTCCCGCTCGCTGCCCAAGCGTATTACCTGGCTGCTGGATAACCAGCGGCGCATCATCGCGCCCGATTGGGAATCCTCGGCGGCCTGTTTGTCGGCGGGATTGTGTATCGGCATGGTACCGGCGCATTTTGCCAGGCCCTGGCTTGATCGCGGAGAGTGGGTGGCGCTGCCGCTTGAAAATCCCTTCCCGGATGCCGCCTGTTGCCTGACGTGGCAGCAAAAGGATAATTCGCCCGCCTTAAGCTGGCTGCTGGATTATTTAGGAGACAGCGAGACGCTGAATAAAGAGTGGTTGCGGGAGCCAGAGTGACTGGCTCCCGGCAGGCTTAGCGGCGATAGTCGCGGAACGGGCCGTCGGCGACCGAGCGGCGTTCGATGAGACGCGGGTGCACCTCAATGGATTGCGACTCTTCACGCTTGCTGACGATCCTGTCCATCAGCATATTGAAGGCCGTTTCGCCCAGCGAGTCTTTCGGCTGGTGAATGGTGGTCAGCGCCGGGGTGAAGAAACGGGCGTTGCGCACGTTGTCATAACCAATCAGCGACACGTCCTGCGGCACGCGCAGACCCATTTCATCAGCCCCGCAGAGCGCGCCCATCGCCATCACGTCGCCGCCGCAGAAGACTGCGGTCGGACGATGCGGCTGGGAGAGGATCTGCTGCATGGCGCGGTAGCCGGATTCCGGCTCAAAGTCGCCCTGCACGATCCAGTTTTCCGGCACCTTAATCAGCGCTTCTTCCATCGCTTTCATAAAGCCCGCCAGACGGCCCGCGCCGGTGTTACGCTCAAGCGGGCCCGGAATGACGCCGATTTCACGGTGGCCGCGTTCGATCAGATACCGGCCCGCCATATAGCCGCCTTCAAAGGCGTTATCGATCACCGAATCGGTAAAGTCCGCTTTCGCTTCGCCCCAGTCCATCACCACCATCGGGATATGACGGTACTCTTCCAGCATGCGCAACAGCGGGTCCGGGTATTCAGAACACATCACCATCAGGCCGTCGACGCGCTTTTGCGCCATCATCGACAGATAAGCGCGCTGCTTTTCAAGATTGTTCCAGGCGTTGCCGAGGATCAGGGTATAGCCCTTCTGGAAGCAGTTTTTCTCAACAGCTTCAATGATTTCGGCAAAGTAGGGCGCTTCGCTGCTGGTCGCCAGCAAGCCAATCGACTTGGTATGGTTAACCTTCAGACTGCGCGCCACCGCGCTCGGGGAATAATGCAGCTCTTTGATAGCTGCCCACACCGCGTTGCGCGTTTCTTCCGCAACAAAACGGGTTTTGTTAATAACATGTGATACGGTTGTAGTGGAAACGTTTGCGCGTTTCGCTACATCTTTAATTGTTGCCATTAGATCTCACTCCAGACCATATCTTAAGCTCCTGATACTGCTACAGGTAAACGTTTGCCTTAAAAAACCCTTCGCGCAACATTTTCAGGTTGCGATACGCCGGGAAAACAACACAGGACGTCAGGAGGGGTCAGTGGCCGGTACGCGAATAAATTTAGCGTGGAATTCTGGCTGATCTTGATGAAAAGGGGAAGCCTAAAAATGGTTATCAATCTAAAACAGAGAAGATTTTTGCGTTTAACTGTGCAAAAATGAGCAATCTCACTTTTTGTGGGGGTTAACAAAGGAGAAAAAATGATGGATAGCAATCTGAAGTATTCGCTGTTTACTACCGTAATCGTGCTCAGCCTGATCGTTGCTGGCGCAATGACTGCCGCTTTTAATTGATCCAGAGCAGGGAGAGCGCTCTCCCTCTCTTTTTCATTCCCGCCGATTGTTATCAAATTTGCAATAATCTTTTGTCACTTCATTAACTTCTGTTTTTTTGTGATTAATGTCATGCTTTTGACTTCACCGCGAGGCGCTCTGTACGCCATCGCATTACTGGAGTCATGTAATAATGAAGATAAATTTTCCCCTGCTGTCACTGGCAATCGGGGCTTTTGGGATAGGTACAACTGAATTTTCACCCATGGGATTGCTGCCGGTAATCGCCCGTGGCGTTGACGTCTCGATCCCTGCCGCCGGCATGCTGATCAGCGCCTATGCGATCGGCGTGATGGTGGGCGCCCCCCTGATGACGCTGCTGCTGTCGCACCGCGCCCGCCGTAACGCGCTGATCTTCCTGATGGCGATTTTCACCCTCGGTAATGTACTGTCGGCCATTGCACCGGATTACACCACGCTGCTGCTGTCGCGCATTATCACCAGTCTTAACCACGGCGCCTTCTTTGGCCTGGGGTCAGTGGTGGCCGCAAGCGTGGTACCGAAACATAAACAGGCCAGCGCCGTGGCGACCATGTTTATGGGACTGACCATCGCCAATATCGGCGGCGTTCCTGCGGCCACCTGGCTTGGGGAAACCATCGGCTGGCGGATGTCCTTCCTCGCCACCGCAGGTCTTGGCGTGGTGTCGATGTTAAGCCTGTTCTTCTCCCTGCCGAAGGGCAGCGCGGGCGTGCGTCCGGATGTGCGCCAGGAGCTGGCGGTGCTGATGCGCCCGCAGGTTTTATCGGCGCTGCTGACCACCGTGCTGGGCGCCGGGGCGATGTTCACTCTCTATACCTACATCTCGCCGGTGTTGCAGGAGCTTAATCACGCGACGCCGTTCTTTGTCACCGCGATGCTGGTGCTGATCGGCGTGGGCTTCTCGCTGGGCAATTACCTGGGCGGTAAGTTTGCCGATCGTTCCGTCAGCGGCACGCTGAAAGGCTTTCTGTTGCTGCTGATGGTGATCATGCTGGCGATCCCGCTGCTGGTGAAAAGCGATATCGGCGCGGCCGTGGCGATGGTGGTGTGGGGTGCCGCAACGTTCGCGGTGGTGCCGCCATTGCAGATGCGCGTGATGCGTGTCGCTCATGAAGCGCCGGGGCTGTCTTCGTCCGTGAATATCGGCGCTTTTAACCTCGGCAATGCGCTGGGCGCGGCGGCAGGCGGCGCGGTGATCTCCGCAGGATTAGGCTACGCCGTCGTGCCGGTGATGGGCGCTGTTATTGCGGCGCTCGCGCTGCTGCTGGTGCTGTTTTCCGGTCGCGCCGATGCCCGCCGGGAATGCGTGGCGAACTGATCGTTACTGAGTAAAAAAGAAAAACACCCTGCGCAGTCCGGCAGGGTGTTTTTTTTAGCGGACGTTTTTCGGCGTCATCACCCGGCGCGCGCCCACATAATGACGCTGCCAGTAATCTTCGCTAAGGGAAGTGATTTGAATATCCTGACCACTGCGCGGCGACTGGATGAATTTGCCATTGCCAACGTAGACGCCCACGTGATCGGCGGTGCCGCGACCCTGCGTGCGGAAGAACACCAGATCGCCCCGTTCCAGCTCGCCCGGGTTGACCGGCGAGGCATCACGCAGGTGATACATTTCATTGGCGGTGCGCGGGATGCGGAACTTCACCAGATCTTTATAGGCGTAATACACCAGCCCGCTGCAATCGAAGCCGGTACGCGGCGAGGTGCCGCCCCAGTGATAGGGTTTGCCGATCTGATTCATTAATGTCGATAACGCCGCCGTCTGGGCCTTTTTAATGCGCACTTTATGCGCGTCTGCCAGGGTAACCGGCTTGCTGCTTTTCACTTTCACGCAGTGCTGCTTGCGGCCTTTGCGGGTGGTGCACTTTTCCGTAAAGGTAACGGCGGCAATTTTCCCCGGGCTGGATTTGCTTTTGCGTGAGGCGAGGCTGCTGGTTTTAGTACCGGATGAGACGCGTTTTGTTCTGCTGGAGGTTTTTTGACTGGCGGATCTGCTGGATGCTTTTTTAGCTATTTTTTTACTGCTGCCACTGCTTTTCTTTGTTGTCTTTTGGGTCGTGCTTTGCTTCTTACGGTCGCTGGTTTTCGCCAGATGCGTTTTTTGCACGGCAGAGGGCCGCGCCTGTTCAGACGCCTGGCTTAATGGCGCAAACGTCAGCGAAGCAAAAACCAAAGCACAGAGCGTGATCGAGACTTTATTTATCCGCGCCACTGAGCAATCCCCTGATTCGGGCAGGCATGAAATCATGCGTGCGTGTGATTTTCAAAACTCGTCGATTCTAAAGCATAAAATGCTAAAAAGGTAAGAGCCTTTTTGCATCCTTGCGCTGTTTCGTTAACAAGCGCAAAAAAAAGCAGCAATTCAGGGAAGGAAACGGTTAAGGCATGAGCGAATCGTTTCGCGCAAACTGATATTCTTAAGGCATCTTTATCCGACAGACGATAATATAACGCGTGGTGAACAAAATGTTATTTTCCGTGGGTTGTCTGAACCGCTACAATAAGACGACTGTCGTAGAAGAAGTTAAGGAAGCAAGACAATGAGCGAGACCATCGAAAAAATCCAGCGTCAAATCGCTGAAAACCCGATCCTGCTGTACATGAAAGGTTCCCCTAAGCTGCCAAGCTGCGGCTTCTCTGCCCAGGCAGTTCAGGCGCTTTCCGCCTGTGGCGAACGCTTTGCTTATGTAGATATTCTGCAGAACCCGGACATCCGCGCCGAGCTGCCGAAATACGCCAACTGGCCGACCTTCCCGCAGCTGTGGGTGGATGGCGAGCTGGTAGGCGGCTGCGACATCATCATTGAGATGTACCAGCGCGGAGAACTTCAGCCGCTGATCAAAGAAACCGCTGCGAAGTACAAAACCGAAGAGCCGGGCGCTGAATAAGCGCAGGCAATAAAAAAGCACCCTAGGGTGCTTTTTTTATGGCTGATTTTCGTCGCCAGGCATCGCCATCGGCCAGCCGCCCAGCCGCTTCCAGCGGTTAACGATCTCGCAGAACAGCAGTGCTGTTTGCTCAGTATCGTAGAGGGCAGAGTGGGCCTGGGTGCTGTCGAAATCCAGCCCCGCGGCGGCGCAGGCTTTGGAAAGTACCGTCTGTCCCAGCGCCAGACCGCTCAGTGAGGCGGTGTCAAAGGTGACAAACGGATGGAAGGGGTTGCGTTTCAGCGAGGCGCGCGCGGCGGCGGCCATCATAAAGCTGTGATCGAAGGTCGCATTGTGGGCCACCATGATCGCGCGGCTACAGCCGCTGTCTTTAATGCCTTTGCGCACCATTTTGAAAATCGCATGCAGCGCATCGTGCTCACTGATCGCCCCGCGCAGCGGGTTAGCAGGATCGATACCGTTGAACGCCAGCGCTTCAGGCTGCAGATTTGCCCCTTCGAACGGCTCAACGTGAAAATGCAGCGTGCTGTCCGGCATCAGCCAGCCCTCATCGTCCATTTTTAAGGTAATGGCGGCAACTTCGAGCAGCGCATCGGTTTTGGCGTTAAACCCGGCGGTTTCCACATCAATAACAACAGGGTAAAAACCACGAAAACGGCCGCACAGACCGGTGAGTTGAGCGTTATCGGACATCAGGATCTCTTAAGACGGAAAATTGCAGCGCGCATTATGACAAATTTTACGCAAGGATTATACCGCGCAGAAAGAACGGGCGCGGCGCGCCCGTGGGGGATCAGTTGCCCAGACCGCGACCAGCGTCTTTGGCTTCGATCAGTTCGATTTTATAACCGTCCGGATCTTCAACGAAGGCGATAACCGTGGTGCCGCCTTTAACCGGGCCAGCTTCACGGGTGACATTGCCGCCATTCTGACGGATACGTTCGCAAGCTTCAGCAGCGTTATCCACTTCCAGCGCGATATGACCGTAAGCGGTGCCCAGCTCATAGCTGTCGACGCCCCAGTTATAGGTCAGTTCGATAACCGCTTCGTCGCTTTCCGGGCCGTAGCCCACAAAGGCCAGCGAGTATTTGTATTCGGTATTTTCACTGGTACGCAGCAGCGTCATGCCCAGCACGTTGGTGTAGAAGTCGATGGAGCGTTGCAGATCGCCAACACGCAGCATGGTGTGAAGTAAGCGCATAATATCCTCTTAATCAGTTGTTTTGCGTTCCGGTCGTAAAGCTTTATGCAGTATAGCGGCGGAGTGTCGCCGCTATCAATCAACGGATCACAGAGTAGGGTAGTCGGTGTAACCTTCCGCGCCGCCGCCGTAGAAGCTTTCCGGGCGCTGCGGGTTCAGTTCCGCTTTGCGTTCCAGGCGCTCAACCAGATCCGGGTTGGCGATATAGTCACGACCAAAGGCCACCGCATCGATAAGCCCTTTGCCGATCAGATCTTCGGCTTTCTCCGGCGTGTAAGCCCCGGCGCCGATAATCGGGCCGTGGAAACGGGCGCGCACTTTTTCACGGAAGGCTTCGGTATAAGGCGCGCCGCCCGCCCAGTCCGGCTCAGACATGTGCAGGTAAGCGATGCCGCGACGGGCCAGCTCTTCGATCAGGTACAGCGCATCGGCTTCTTCGTTAGGGCCATTGTCGGTGTTCTGGAAGGTACCGATTGGCGAGACGCGAATACCAATGCGATCTGCGCCCCACTCGTTACAGACCGCATCCACCACTTCCAGCACCAGACGGGCGCGGTTTTCCACGCTGCCGCCGTACTCATCGGTACGCTGGTTAGCGGAAGGGGACAGGAACTGGTGCAGCAGGTAACCGTGGGCGGCATGCAGTTCGACCAGATCAAAACCGGCTTCGCGGGCGTTGGCGACAGCCTGGCGGAAATCGTTCACGATGCCCGGAATTTCATCGATTTCCAGCGCGCGCGGCACGGAGGTTTCTTCGCGGATGGCGTTGCCATTGGCATCACGCAGGGAAGTACGGGTACCCGCTGCGATGGCAGAGGGCGCGACCGGCGCCTGACCGCCCGGTTGCAGGCTGGTGTGGGAGATACGACCGGTGTGCCACAGCTGTACGGCCATATGGCCATTTTCAGCGTGCACGCCAGCGGTGATTTTTTTCCATGCGGCAATCTGCTCCGGGCTGTGCAGCCCCGGCGCGCCCGCATAGCCTTTTGCCTGGGCGGAAATCTGCGTCGCTTCGCTGATGATAAGACCGGCGCTGGCGCGCTGGCGGTAATATTCGCCCATCAGCGGGGTCGGAATGTCACCTGGCTCAATGCTGCGCAGGCGCGTCAACGGAGCCATAAATACACGGTTCGGTACGGTAATGGCACCCACTTTCAACGGGGTAAATAACGACTTAGACATAACTGCTCCTGAATAGACCGGTCGACTAGTAAAAGTAGAAATAAAAACGCCTGTTATTGTGCAGGCGCTGCGATAACAAATCGGGCATGCGCCAGCGCGCTTTCCAGCGGCACGGCGCTGCGTGACATCTTGGCCTGTAAATTAGCGCCCAGCCACAGAGAGTAGAGCACCTGAGCCTGCATCTGCGCATCGCCGGGGAAATCGAGGCTGCGCTCACCGCGGCCTTTTTCCAGCGCATCCGCAATCAGGGCGATCACCTGGGTTGCGCCATTATTCATGGCGGTGCGCATATCCTCTGACAGATCGCACACTTCCGCAGACAGCTTCACCGTCAGACAACCGCTGATAATGCCCTGCTGACGAAACTGCTCCAGCGTATATTCATAATAGGCCAGCACGCGGTCACGGTAATTACCTTCACTGCTGGCAAAATGCTGCGCCAGCCGCGCATGGTAATTTGCGTAATGACGCTCCAGCAGCGCGACGCCGAAGGCTTCTTTCGAGCGGAAATAGTGATAAAACGAACCCTTGGGCACTTCCGCCGTTTTCAGCAGTTCGCTTAATCCCATGCCGGTGAAGCCACGGTGCATACATAACTGCTCGCCGGTGGCCAGCAGATGTTCGCGGGTATCATGTTCAGTGTGTCTGTTCATGACGTCACTGTAATAGACCGTTCGGTCTAATGCAAGACGATTTGCGAAATGCTCCGGTGGCGTCTTCAATGTAATAAACCCTAAACCGGAGGCCGGGCGTGGCAGAGCAACTTGAGTTTTTCCCGATCCAGAGTCCGTGTCGGGGCATTTGTCAGACGGACGAGCGCGGATTTTGCCGCGGCTGCATGCGAACGCGGGACGAACGTTTTAACTGGCAAAACATGAGTGATACGCAAAAGCAGACGGTGTTGCGCCTGTGCCGCCAGCGTCTGCTGCGTAAATTACGCGCAAACAAACCGGATGCGCCGGAGGAACCGCAACAACCTTCACTTTTTTAATCGTGCATATGCGTATACTCAGAGCACATTAATTAAAGAGGAAGCGGTTATGGTTCAGCGTATTACCCTTGCGCCGCAAGGCCCGGAATTTTCACGTTTCGTAATGGGTTACTGGCGTCTGATGGACTGGAATATGTCTGCGCGCCAGCTGGTGAGCTTCATTGAAGAACATCTCGATCTGGGCGTGACCACTGTCGATCACGCCGATATTTATGGCGGTTATCAGTGCGAAGCGGCCTTTGGTGAAGCCTTAAAGCTGGCCCCGCATCTGCGCGCCCGCATGGAAGTGGTGTCCAAGTGCGGCATCGCCACCACCGCCCGCGCGGAAAATGCGCTCGGTCATTACATCACCGATAAAAGTCATATCATCGCCAGCGCCGAACAGTCGCTGCGCGATCTGGCTGTCGATCATCTTGATTTGCTGCTGATCCACCGCCCGGATCCGCTGATGGATGCGGATGACGTGGCGGAAGGCTTCCTGCATCTGCACCAGAGCGGCAAAGTGCGTCATTTCGGCGTGTCAAACTTTACCCCGGCGCAGTTCGCGCTGTTGCAGTCCCGTCTGCCGTTTACCCTCGCCACCAACCAGGTCGAGATTTCACCGGTGCATCAGCCGCTGATCCTTGACGGCACCCTCGACCAGCTCCAGCAACTGCGCGTGCGCCCGATGGCGTGGTCCTGCCTCGGCGGCGGTCGTCTGTTTAATGACGACGCTTTCCAGCCGCTGCGGGATGAACTGGCGCAGATCGCTCAGGAAGTGAATGCCGCCAGCATTGAGCAGGTGGTCTATGCGTGGGTTCTGCGTCTGCCGTCACAGCCGCTGCCGATTATCGGCTCCGGTAAAATTGAGCGCGTACGGGCGGCTATTGAGGCGGAAAACATCCAGCTCAGCCGCCAGCAGTGGTTCCGTATCCGCAAAGCCGCGCTGGGCTACGACGTTCCCTGATCACGGAATAACCTGACTTTCCAGTGAGATCCTTACCCCTGGTTTACACTTCAGGGGTAAATCTGATCAAGGGAGGTTATATGAAGCGTTTTTGTCTCGCGATGCTGGCTCTGTCCGTCTGCGCTGGCGCGCAGGCTGCCAGCCAGGAAGTTACGATGAACCTCGTCACCTCCGGGGGCATCGGGCAGTCCATTGGTACAGTTAAAATCAGTGAAACCGATAAAGGGCTGGAATTTGCCCCCAATCTTAAAGCCCTGCCGCCCGGCGAGCACGGTTTCCATGTGCATGCCAAAGGCTCCTGCGAACCGGCCATAAAAGACGGTAAAGCAGTGGCGGCAGAAGCCGCAGGCGGCCACCTCGATCCGCACGACACCGGCAAGCATGAAGGCCCCGAAGGTGAAGGGCATACCGGCGATCTGCCGGTGCTGGTGGTCAACAATGACGGTAAGGCCACCGACGCGGTGGTGGCGCCACGGCTGAAAAAACTTGATGAAGTGAAAGACAAAGCGCTGATGATCCACGTTGGCGGCGATAATATGTCCGACTCGCCGGAGCCTCTGGGCGGTGGCGGAGCCCGTTACGCCTGTGGTGTCATCAAGTAATCTCTGCAGGTACCACGCCTGCTACCGGGGCCTGTTCAAGTTGCAGGAGCGCGCAATAGAGCCGCCAGACAATGGAGGCCAGTTCCCGGGCAGCAGGCTGGTGATGCCGGGCCAGCGTATCGCAGATGCGCTGTAGCTCCTCCAGCGTTATCCCCAGCGAAACATGCCGCACGCCTTTTTCACTCATCACGCCGCGCAGCAGCGCAAGACAGCGATCCCGCACCCGCGACAACGGATCGGAGCGGGTTTCCCAGTCGCGCAACTGCCACACCACATGCGTACAGTTGAGCAGCACCACCCCCCAGCGCAACAGCCAGCGCCTGGACTGCGCGTCTTTACTCTGGCTGAGCTGGCTGACGTGATGATAAACCAGCGACTCGAACTCACTTTCGCGGTAGCGCGGCCGACGGCTCAGCTGATCGATAAACCGCAGGCGCAGGGCGCGAATATGACGATGGCTTTTACGGGCATCCGATCCGGGACGCAGCACCGCGAATGCCAGCCACGCCATGCCCACGCCGAGTAATTTCCCCAGATCGTCATTCAGAAAATCCGCGAAGTCATACACCGGGGGATTGGTGACGGAAATAAACGATCCCATAAAGACAATCAATTGCCCCCACAGACCGGCGTATTTCGCCATTTGCAGCTTCAGCAGTTGCATGGTGGTCAGCAGCGGAAACAGAAAAAGTAAAAACTGCCAAAGCTCCGAAATTTGCACCATCAGGCCAAACTTCACCGCAAAGCTGAACAGCGACAGTAAAAGCAGCGTGCGCATCAGCAACGTCAGGGAGCTGAAAGGCGAGGCAACGGCGGAATAGAGCACGCAGCTGATGGCCGCCAGCGTCAGCGCCGGGGCGCCAGCCTCCCACTGCGCGCCGATGGCCCATGCGCCGATGGCGATCAGGGTGGCGAAGGTACGCAGTCCGCTCCATAACGCTTCCAGATTATCGGTATGACGGGCCAGCGCTGGCGCACGCGGCACGGCGAAAGCGGTGACGGGGCGGGCATGTTCCAGCCGCTGGATCCAGCGACTGCTGGCTAAGTGCAAGCGGCAAAAATAGCGCAGCCTGTCCCAGAAGGCGCGGTGGCGGTAATCGGCATCATCCCGCGGTGCCAGCGGGGCGATAATGCGCGCCACGGCATAAAAATCCGCATCCGGACGCCCGAGGGTGGCGAGTAGCTGTTCCAGCAGCGGTCGGGTGGCGGCCGGTGCGTCGGGCCAGTTCAGCAGCAGACGCCGCAGACTTGAGATCACGCTGGTCATGCGTAGCTGTTGATGAAGCAAATAGTTGAGCAGGGCGTTTTGCTGGCGAAAGCGGTAGTGGCTCCAGAACGCCTGAATGCGCAGCAGGTTGAGGGTGAGGATCTGGCCGATGACATTTTCATGGGCGGCGCGAATGGCGTCGCTGGTGTCCGGCTGCCAGAGTAAGGCGGCGTGTTCCAGCAGGCGGGCTTGCCTGTTTTTCAGCGCGCTGAGCAGCGCCGTACCATCCGGGGCGCTCGGCAGGATCATCATCATCATGCCCCCCGACAGGATCCCCACGATCACCTCGCAGACCCGCGACTGGGCGATGTCCCACAGCTCGCCGGTTTCGCTGATATTGATCACCGGGAAGGCGATGATCGCCGCGGTATACCCCGCCAGCTGAAAGGCATAGGCCACGTTATTGCTGTAGTGCGCGCAGGCCCAGGTGCAGTAGCCGATCCAGCCCGCCATGGCGAATAAAAACAGCCATGGATCGTTAAGGGTATGACCGGCGATCAGCAGCGCGGCCACGGCCCCGAGCAGGCTTCCGGCGATACGGCCAAGACTTTTGCTGATCACCCCGCCGACGGTAGGAAAGCTGACGACCGCCGCAGAGGTCATCGCCCAGTAAGGTTCGTCGAGATTAAGCGTATAGGCGACGCTGAGCGCCAGACACATGGCGATACCATTGCGCAGGGCATAGCGCCACTGCGCACGGGAGGCCTTAAACCACGGCAGCGCCTGAAGCAGCCGCACAGTCAGCGTCCGATTGCCACGGTACAGGTGGTGCCGGACACCAGCGTCAGGCCCTGCGGCGGCGCATCGAATTCAATGCGCACCGGCACCCGCTGGGCCAGTCGTACCCAGGGCACGTTCGGTTTCACGTCGGCCACCAGACCGCTGTCGCTCTCCACGCTCTGATCGGAGATAGCGCGACCAATACTGGATACGTGACCCTGTAACTTTTGATCGCTGCTGTAGAGCACCACGCTGGCGGGCATTCCCTCGCGGATATGGCGAAGTTTGGTCTCTTCGAAATAGCCGATGACATAAAACGAGTGGCTGTCCACTACCGCGAATACCGGCTGTCCGGCGGTGGCGTAATTACCCACGCGGGCGGAAAGATTGGTCACCCAGCCGTCAACCGGCGAGGTGACCGTCGTTTGCTGTTGCTGCCATTGCGCCTGCGCAAGCTCGGCCTGCGCCGCCGCGACGTCAGCCTGCATGGCTTTGACATTGATATTGGCGGTATCCAGATCTTCGGCGGAAATATAGTTATGAGGCAGATGTCGGCGGCGGCTGGCTTCGTTATTGGCTTTTGCCAGTTCCGTTTTTGCGCGAGCCAGTTGCGCTTCGGCGTTTAAAATGGCGATGCGATAGGGCGTTTCGTCGATGCGGAACAGCACCTCGCCGGCATGCACAAACTGATTATCCCGCACGTTCAGCGTCGTGATGCTGCCGGACACCTGCGGCGTAACGCTGACCTGTTCGGCGCGGATCTTGCCGTCCCGCGTCCAGGGCGACTGCATGTAATAATTCCACAGCCAGATCCCGGCAATGATGGCGAGGGCAAGCACCAGCAGCGTGGAGAAATATTTTAAGGTTTTCATAACGACGTCCACGCAATCAACAGGGCCTGAGCCAGTGCCACCGAAATTACGAATAAAGAGAGATCCATCAGCAGCGGATGCCAGATATCACCGGCATAGATCCAGCCGCGCAGCAGGCGATGGGCGATCAGCCAGAGAAAGAAACCAAGCGCGACGGCATAAAACAACGGCGGGAAATAAACGGATGCGCCGACAATCAGATCCTGGAGGGGCAGGCCAGAGGTGATGAATCTGAGCGTCACGGGCAGGGATCCTGTGCAAAGTGAAGGGGTAAACCCGGGTTATACAAAAAAGTAACAATAGCGTCTGGTTAACAAGCTTTTAAAAACAACAATATAGGAAAATACGTTAAAGCTTTACATTTGTTTTACCAATATAAATGCTGCACACTATTCTAAAATCAGTATAATAACTTAGCAAGCTAATTATAAGGAGATGAAATTGGAATCGCCATTAGGTTCTGATCTGGCACGTTTAGTGCGCATCTGGCGTGCTTTAATTGACCATCGCCTCAAACCTCTGGAATTAACGCAGACTCACTGGGTAACGCTGCATAATATTCACCAGTTACCTCCCGAGCAGTCGCAAATTCAACTGGCAAAAGCGATCGGCATTGAACAGCCTTCGCTGGTGCGTACGCTGGATCAGCTGGAAGACAAAGGGCTTATATCCCGTCAGACCTGCGCCAGTGACCGTCGTGCAAAACGTATCAAGCTCACAGAGAAAGCCACTCCCATTATAGATGAAATGGAAACGGTGATCAGAAAGACTCGCGGTGAAATACTGTCGGGGATTTCGGAAGAAGAATTGACGCAGCTTATCAGTCTTATCGCCCGGCTTGAGCAAAATATTATTGAATTACATACGCGTGATTAATGATAAAAGCCCTGCATAGCAGGGCTTTTTTATTACCTGGCAGCGTATGAATTAACGCGGAGACGCCGTTACCTGGCCGCCGTTGGTTGCCAGAGCGACACGCTGGCCTGGCGAGAAGCGGGAATTACCCTGTTTCTGCACCACGATAATGCTGTTGCCGTCGTCTTTTCGGATTTCCAGCTCAACGCCCTGGGTTTTATTCATGGAACCCTGCACGCCCTGTCCCGCCACGCCACCAGCGACCGCGCCCGCCGCTGTAGCCAGTGAACGACCTGTGCCGCCGCCGACGGTGTTACCCAGGAAACCACCCAGCACCGCGCCGCCTAACGCGCCGATAACGTTAGAATCATCGCCGCCCTGGATCTGTACCGGACGTACGTTTACCACGGTACCGTAGGTCACACTCTGCACCTGCTTGGCTTCGGATGCCGTATAAACGTCTCCTGAAAGGCTATCGTTGTTCACGCAACCTGCAAGAGTGAAACCAATCAGCGAAACGGCCATTACACGTAACATCATTTATGAATCTCCTGTCCAACAAGAAACGCTCAGGTGAGCATCCGTATAACTAAATTATATGGCATTTAGCCATTGAGGACACAACTTCTGCCAGCTCGCGGTAAATATTGTACCTTTGGCCCGCTTAACTTCGTCTAAACGAAACAAGTGTAACGTCAAATATCGCCTGGCGATAACGGCTATACACAAAAAGACATAAGACTTCATAGTATTAGCCGTCACTTTATGGTGGAGTGTTATGTCTGTTAACTTTTATCCGCACGCAAACAGGAAGGCGTATGAAATCAGGTCGCTACATTGGCGTTATGTCGGGAACCAGCCTGGACGGGGTGGACGTGGTCCTTGCGGCCATTGATGACCGGATGGTGGCGCAGCAGGCGAGCCTGACCTGGCCTATTCCCGTTCCGCTTAAGCAGGCGATCCTGAACATCTGCCAGGGGCAGCAGCTTACGCTGTCGCAGTTCGGGCAGCTGGATACGCAGCTCGGCAAACTCTTTGCAGAGGCGGTGCAGGCACTGATGGTCCGGGAGCAGCTGCGCCCGGAAGATGTGGTGGCGATTGGCTGTCACGGACAAACCGTGTGGCACGAGCCGCAAGGCGAAGCGCCGCATACGCTGCAAATCGGTGACAACAATCAGATCGTCGCCCGTACCGGCGTGACCGTCGTGGGCGATTTTCGCCGCCGGGATATGGCGCTGGGCGGGCAGGGCGCGCCGCTGGTGCCCGCCTTTCATCACGCGTTGCTCGCGCATCCCACAGAACGCCGCATGGTGCTGAACATTGGCGGCATCGCCAATCTCTCGTTGCTGTTTCCGGGGCAGCCGGTGCGCGGTTACGACACCGGGCCGGGCAATATGCTGATGGATGCCTGGATCTGGCGGCAAAAAGGTAAGCCCTATGATAAAGACGCACAGTGGGCCAGCGCAGGCAATGTGATCCTGCCATTGCTGCAAAATATGCAACGCGATGCCTATTTTTCCGCCCCCGCGCCGAAAAGCACCGGGCGGGAGTATTTCAACTACGGCTGGCTGGAACGCCACCTGGCGCATTTCCCCGGCGTGGCTGGCGCTGATGTGCAGGCCACACTGGTCGAGCTGACGGCGATAACTATTGCCGAACAGGTACAACTGAGCGGTGGCGCAGAGCGGTTGCTGGTGTGCGGCGGCGGCGGTCGTAATCCGCTGCTGATGGCGCGGCTGGCCGCGCTGCTGCCGGGTATTGAAGTCTCCACCACTGATGAAGCAGGGATCAGCGGTGACGACATGGAGGCGCTGGCCTTCGCCTGGCTGGCATGGCGCACCGTGGCGGGCTTACCGGGCAATCTGCCGTCGGTGACCGGCGCGTCCGCCGCCAGCGTACTGGGGGCGATATTCCCGGCGAATCCCCGCCATCCACCCCGCACGCGGGCATAATCAGAGTTTCCTGACTCCCCGGCACGCCTCTGGCCGGTAGACTGGTGCGGTAAAGCGAGAGGGTGCAGCCCTCTCAGACCGGGAAAGTCTATGGGACAGGTGAATGAAAAAACTGTTAATCGCATGTGTGCCAGTGCTGCTGGCAGGATGTAGTACCTATAACCAGTTTGTCGATCGCATGAACACCGATACGCTGGAATATCAGTGTGAAGAAAAACCGCTGACCGTGAAGCTGAATCATCCCCGCCAGGAAGTGAGTTTTGTGCTGGATAATAAACCGCTCGTCCTGACGCAGGGCCTGTCAGCCTCCGGCGCGCGTTATACCGATGGGATCTATGTGTTCTGGTCGAAGGGCGACAGCGCCACCGTGTATCATCGCGATCGCGTGGTACTGGAGAACTGCCAGCTACAAAACCCGCAACGTTGAGATTTCCAGCCGGGCGGCGCACAATAGCGCCACCCGATCACAACGTAGCGAATGCCATGTCAGACCACGATGAACTGCAACATATCGCGCATCTGCGCCGTGAATACACCAAAGGCGGTTTACGCCGCAACGATCTCCCCGCTGAACCGATAGCGCTGTTTGAGCGCTGGCTGGGCCAGGCCTGCGAAGCAAAACTGGCCGATCCCACCGCCATGGTGGTAGCCACCGTCGATGAAAACGGGCAGCCTTACCAGCGCATTGTGTTGCTGAAACACTATGACGAAAAAGGCTTCGTGTTTTATACCAACCTCAGCAGCCGCAAGGCGCAGCATATCGAACGCAATCCCCGCGTAAACTTACTTTTTCCCTGGCATATGCTTGAGCGTCAGGTGATGGTCACCGGCAAAGCCGAACGCCTGTCGACGCTGGAAGTGGTGAAATATTTCCACAGCCGCCCCCGCGACAGTCAGATCGGCGCCTGGGTTTCGCAGCAGTCCACCCGCATTTCCGCCCGCGGCATTCTCGAAAGCAAGTTTCTGGAACTGAAGCAAAAATTTCAGCAGGGAGAAGTGCCGCTGCCGAGCTTCTGGGGCGGTTTCCGCATCAGCATCGAGCAGATGGAATTCTGGCAGGGCGGCGCGCATCGTCTGCATGATCGTTTTTTATACCAGCGGGAAAATGACGCCTGGAAAATTGACCGTCTCGCGCCCTGATCGCTAAAAATGTTGTGTTAAGCGCTGGTGCTCCTGTTTCCGGCGCTTTATTCTATGTCTCTTTTCGTAACTGGCGAAAGGCCGTGTACCGGCAGAGGTGCAGTCGTTTTAAATGGAGAATTTGATGGCAAGCAGTAACTTGATTAAACAATTGCAAGAGCGGGGCCTGGTCGCTCAGGTGACGGATGAAGAGGCGTTAGCCTCGCTGCTGGCGCAAGGTCCGATCGCGCTGTATTGCGGCTTCGATCCTACCGCTGACAGCTTGCATTTGGGGCATCTGGTTCCTTTGTTATGCCTGAAACGGTTCCAGCAGGCCGGGCATAAGCCAGTCGCGCTGGTGGGCGGGGCAACGGGTCTGATTGGCGATCCGAGCTTCAAAGCCGCCGAGCGTAAACTCAATACCGAAGACACCGTACAGGAGTGGGTGGATAAAATCCGCCGCCAGGTTGCGCCTTTCCTCGATTTCGACTGCGGCGACAATTCCGCTATCGCGGCGAACAACTATGACTGGTTTGGCAACATGAACGTGCTGACCTTCCTGCGCGATATCGGTAAACACTTCTCTGTTAACCAGATGATTAACAAAGAAGCGGTGAAACAGCGTCTGAACCGCGACGACCAGGGCATCTCCTTCACCGAGTTTTCCTACAACCTGTTGCAGGGCTACGACTTCGCCTGTCTGAACAAACTGCACAATGTTTCGCTGCAAATCGGCGGCTCTGACCAGTGGGGCAACATCACCTCCGGTATCGATCTGACGCGTCGTATGCATCAGAAACAGGTATTCGGTCTGACCGTTCCGCTGATCACCAAAGCTGACGGCACCAAATTCGGTAAAACCGAAGGCGGCGCGGTATGGCTCGATCCGAAGAAAACCAGCCCGTACAAATTCTACCAGTTCTGGATCAACACTGCCGACGCCGATGTCTATCGCTTCCTGAAATTCTTCACCTTTATGGATCTGGAAGAGATCAACGCGCTGGAAGAAGAAGACAAGAACAGCGGTAAAGCGCCGCGCGCCCAGTATGTGCTGGCCGATCAGGTGACGCGTCTGGTGCACGGCGAAGAAGGGCTGGAAGCGGCAAAACGCATCACCGCCAGCCTGTTTAACGGCACCCTGAGCGATCTGAGCGAAGCCGATTTCGAACAGCTGGCGCAGGATGGCGTGCCGATGGTTGAGATGGAAAAGGGCGCGGATCTGATGCAGGCGCTGGTGGATTCCGATCTGCAGCCGTCCCGCGGTCAGGCGCGTAAAACCATCGCCTCTAACGCCATTACCATTAACGGTGAAAAACAGGCCGATCCGGAATATACCTTCACCGACAGCGATCGTCTGTTTGGACGTTACACGCTGCTGCGTCGTGGTAAGAAAAACTACTGTCTGGTGTGCTGGAAGTAAGTCTCAGACGTTAAAAAGGGAGTGAGAAATCACTCCCTTTTTTATTTGCAGACCGGGTAAGCGCAGCACTTACCCGGCGAAATGTTATAAACCTTCTGCCGCCTGCGCGGCGATCACGCTCTCACGCGCCGCCACACGCGCCACAAAGGCGTCGATGTTGCTCAGGTTACCCATTTCCAGTTTCACCGCGCGCGCCCAGCGCAGCACGTTATAGAGATAGGCATCGGCAATGGTGAAATGATCGCCCGCGATAAATTCCCGTGACGCCAGCTCGCCGTTTACGAAGCTCAATTTCTTCTCCAGCAACGCACGCGCCACTGGTTTGTACTCGTCCGGCGTATCCGGGCGGAACAGCGGCGTAAAGCCTTTGTGCAGTTCGGTGGCGATATAGTTCAGCCACTCCAGCGTTTTATAACGCGACAAATCGCTTGTCGGGGCCAGCAGATTTTTCTGCGGCGCGCTGTCCGCCAGATACTGCATGATCACGACGGATTCGGTGATCAGCGTGCCGTCGTCCAGCTGCAGCGCCGGCACCTGGCCTTTCGGGTTAATGGCGAGGTAATCGCTGCCGTCGCCGAGGCGTTTGGTCATCAGATCGACCGCTTCCAGCGTAAAATCCTTACCCGTTTCACGCAGAATAATATGTGGGGCAAGTGAGCAGGCGCCCGGTTTATAGAACAATTTCATCGATCACTCCTGTTGTTATAGAAACTCAAGTGTACGTTAAACCTCAAAAAAAAACCGCTGACACTATGCCAGCGGTTTAATTTGCGTTTCCCGAAGCAATTACGCTTTCGCGATTTCCGGGGCGTCAGTTTTTACATCATCCTGCGCCATACGGTTCAGTTTCGGCGCCATCAGCACCATCAGCGCAGCCATGATTGCGGTGGCGATACCAATTTTCAGGAACACGCTGCCGTAGACGTTCAGGGACATCAGCGGATCGGTCACCCCTTCCGGGATCGCCATCAGGTTAGCCACATAACCGGCGATCAGGTTCGCACCGGCGGTGGTCAGGAACCAGCTACCCATGATGAAGCCCATCAGACGTTGCGGCACCAACTGCGCCACCATTGCCAGACCCAGACCGGAAATCATCAGCTCACCGATACTCTGGAAGGCGTAGCTCATGATCAGCCAGTTAACGGAAACAATACCCGCATCGGTAGCGAATTTGGTACCCAGCGGCAGGATCAGGAAGGCCGCGGAGCACAGCACCATACCAATGGCGAACTTGTGCGGCATCGGCAGGTTGTCGCCCATCTTGTTATAGATGGCCGCAAGGATCGGGCTGCCAATGATGATCCAGAACGGGTTCAGCGCCTGGAACTGCTCTGGCTCGAAATTGATACCCAGAATGGCATGCTCAACGTTACGGATAGCGAAGAAGTTCAGCGAGGTCGGCATCTGGCTGTACAGCACGAAGAACACAATCGCCTGCAACATCAGAATGAAGGCGACGATCATTTTACGACGTGCCGCACCCTGCATGGAGAAGGTTTCTTTCGCGAAGATAACGATAATGCCCAGCGCGACTACGCCCAGCACCATACGAGCGATGCCCTGGTTGTGCAGCAGCCAGGTGGCGATGGTCACCAGTACAACGATACCGACGATGGTCAGCAGCAGGCTACCCACACGCAGCGGTTCAAAATCTGGTTTAGAGCCATACTGTTTCACCCAGCGCTGGCAGAACGCGAAGTTCACCACGGTGATCAGCATACCCACCACGCTCAGGGCAAAAGCCACGCTCCAGCCGAACTTCGCGGCAAGCCACGGGGTCGCCAGCATGGAGAAGAAGGAGCCGATATTTACCGCCATGTAATACATGGTGAAAGCGCCGTCCAGACGTGGATCGTCTTTGGCGTAGCAGGTGGAGAGCAGGGAAGACGGGTTCGCCTTAAACAGGCCATTACCCACCGCAATGGTCGCCATACCCATATAAACCACCGCCGCGTCGTGACCGGACCATGCCACCAGGGCATAACCAATCGCCAGCACAATCGCGCCGAGCATAATCACACGCTTGGTACCCAGCACTTTGTCGCCCAGCCAGCCACCGATGGCAACCAGACCGTACACGAGGGCGCTGAAGGAAGAGAACAGCGTAATGGAATCAGATTCGGACATACCCAGTTGTTTCACCAGGTAGACGGCCATGATGCCTTGCAGACCGTAGAAGCCGAAGCGTTCCCATAATTCGATAGAGAAGATCAGATAAAACGCTTTCGGTTGTTTGAACGCGTTCATACTTACGTTATCTGCTGGTTTTTTGTTTGCAGTCGACACATATACCTCTTTTTTTACAACCCATATTAACGGGGGTGTTCAGTGCGCCATGTCCAGAGATCATCGCGCTTATAGTTATAGTGGGAGGGGAAAACGGCAGGTAATGTTCCCTATCCGGGGCTTCCAGGCAATACCTTTGTAATAGTCTGTTACATATAAACAGGGCGGGATAAAACTCGGAGCGGCTAAATGTTATTTAGCGTTAAATTTCACAATGGAATAAAACATAGTTTTTTACTCTGCGAAGGGGGCAGTGGTAGCGGGATATGGCGATATATTCTGCCATCTGGTAAAAAACTTAGCGAATTAGTCCAGTATTACAGAATTGACTGGTTTTATCTGTTGCTGGTTGAAAAAAAGCCTCTTTGATACAAGGCGTAACTTTGCCGAAAAATACAATATTTTAACAAACTGAAAAAAATGCATCCGGCGGAGTGGGTGGTAGTAATTTTTTGCGCTAAAAAAACATTCAGGCGCACTCCGATGGAATAAGCGCCTGCGGATCCGCTAAGCGCGTAGCTACTCGTAGACTTTTTCTTTGTATTCGCAGAGGTCTTCAATCAGGCAGGAACCGCAGCGAGGCTTGCGGGCAATACAGGTATAGCGGCCATGCAGGATCAGCCAGTGATGACAGTCCACTTTAAACTCAGCTGGCACCACCTTCAGCAGGCTTTCTTCAACTTGCTCTACGTTCTTGCCGGGCGCGAAACGCGTACGATTGCAGACCCGGAAAATATGCGTATCGACGGCAATGGTCGGCCAGCCGAAAGCGGTGTTCAGCACCACGTTCGCGGTTTTACGTCCGACGCCCGGCAGTGCTTCCAGCGCGGCGCGATCTTCCGGCACTTCGCCGCCGTGCAGATCGATCAGCATGCGGCAGGTTTTGATAACGTTTTCCGCCTTGCTGTTAAACAGGCCGATGGTCTTGATGTACGACTTTACCCCCTCGACGCCCAACTCCAGCATCGCCTGCGGCGTATTCGCCACCGGGTAGAGTCTGGCGGTGGCTTTATTGACGCTGACATCGGTGGCCTGCGCCGACAGCAAAACCGCAATCAGCAGCTCAAAGGGGGAGCTGAAGTTAAGCTCGGTAGTCGGATGCGGATTGTTATCCCGCAGGCGGGTCAGGATTTCCCTTCGTTTAACGTTGTTCATTATGCCTTCTCTGGCGTTACGTCCAGCACCGCGTCGGAGGTTGCCACCGCCGCCGCGCGACGTTTTTTACTGCGTTCATCAATCAGGTATTTCACCGCCAGCATCATGCCGAGGCCAATAAAAGCGCCGGGGGGCAGCATCGCCAGCAGGAAAGGGGAATCGGTGTGGAAGACTTCAATGCGCAGCGCCTTGGCCCAGCCACCCAGCAGCGCATCCGCGCCGTCAAACAGGGTGCCGTTACCGAGGATTTCACGCATCGATCCCAGCACAAACATCGCGCCGGTTGCGCCCATGCCGATGGCAAAGCCGTCCAGAGCCGACAGCGCCGGGCCTTTCTTCGCCGCAAAAGCTTCTGCCCGACCCACCACGATACAGTTGGTGACGATCAGCGGAATAAAGATCCCCAGCGACTGGTACAGGCCAAACGCATAGGCGTTGATCAGCATCTGCACCACGCTCACCACAGAGGCGATAATCATCACGTAAATGGGAATACGGATCTCCGACGGCGTCCAGCGGCGCAGGGCGGAAATGGACAGGTTAGTCAGCGTCAGCACCAGGGTGGTGGCCAGCCCCAGTCCCAGCGCGTTGGTGGCGGTAGAGGTCACCGCCAGCAGCGGACACATCCCCAGCAGTTGCACCAGCGCGGAGTTGTTTTTCCACAACCCCTGAACAATAACCTCTTTGACTTCGCTCATGGTTTACTCTCCACAGGCCGGTAATTGGTTAAGACGGGCAGGCAGCGATTGTGCGTAGATCCCCGCCCGTTTGACGGCGTTCACCACCGCGCGCGGCGTAATGGTCGCGCCGGTAAACTGATCGATATCCCCGCCGTCCTTTTTCACTGCCCAGTGCACGCTGTCCTGCGGATCGATTTTGCGGCCTGCAAAGGTCAGGATCCAGTCGGAAATGCGCAGCTCAATTTTGTCCCCCAGTCCCGGGGTTTCATGATGTTCGGTGACGCGCGCCCCGGTCACCGTACCGGAAAAATCCGCGCCGACCAGCAACTGGATCGCACCGGAATAGCCGTCCGGCGCGGTGGCTTCAATGACGGCCGCCACCGGCGTGTCGTCTTTTCGGGCAATATAGACGCGATGCTCGCCTTTGCCCAGCTCTGGCGCAGTAACAAAATAGCAGCTCTGGCTGAGATCGTTATCATAAAGCGACGCGGGCACCACCTGATCGAACAGCGCTTTCTGTTGCAGCGCCGCCTGATCGTCAATGGTCGATTTAGTCAGCTGGTTAATCGCGGCGGTCATGCCGGTACAGCAGGCGGCAAAGATCGCCAGCGTCACACCGTGTTTTTGCATGGTCTTTAACATGGTGCGTCCTTAGCGGTGACCGTACACGCGCGGGCGCGTGTAGTAATCGATTAACGGAACGGTGATATTCGCCAGCAGTACGGCAAAGGCCACGCCGTCGGGATAGCCGCCGAAGCTGCGGATCAACCACACCAGCAGACCCGCCAGCGCGCCAAAAATCAGACGGCCTTTATTGGTGGTCGACGCGGTCACCGGATCGGTGAGAATAAAGAACGCGCCCAGCATGGTGGCCCCGGAGAACAGATGCAGCGTCGGGGATGCCAGGCTGTCCGGCGACAGCAGCCAGCCAAGGGTGGAGCAGAAGGCCAGCATGGCGATAAAACTGACCGGGATATGCCAGCGGATGGTTTTCTGCCACAGCAGGAACACCCCGCCCGCCAGATAAGCCAGGTTTACCCACTGCCAGCCCGCGCCTGCCAGCACGCCGCTGTAAATCGGGTAGCTCAGGATCTCGTCAACTTTATGTCCGGCATGCAGAGACGTTTTAAAGGTATCCAGCGGCGTCGCCTGGCTGATGCCGTCAACGCCCATGCGCAGGGTATCCATATTGCCGCCGCTGGCGGTATGGCCGGAGAAGATCACCTGCAGCGCATCCATAAAGCCGGGAACGGTGGCGGCAATGTCATGCGGCGGCAGCCAGCTGGTCATCTGCACCGGGAAAGAGATCAACAACACCACGTAGCCGACCATCGCCGGGTTAAAGGGATTATGCCCGAGGCCGCCGTAAAGTTGCTTGGCGATGATCACCGCGAACACCGTGCCCAGCACCACCATCCACCAGGGGGCAAAAGAGGGAATACTGATCGCCAGCAGCAGGCCGGTTAACAGCGCAGAGTTATCCGCAAGGATCATTTTGATGTTCTGCTTGCGTAATTTCAGCACCAGCGCTTCGGCGGCCAGCGCGCTGACGCCAGCCAGTATAATTTGTATCAGCGTACCCCAGCCGAAAAACCAGCTTTGCACGGCAATGCCCGGCAGGGCCGCCAGCAATACCAGCATCATGATGCGTGACGTCTGGCGCTGGTTATGGGTATAAGGGGAGCTTGCGATTCGAAAAACCATTTAATCCTCGTTAACGGCCTGTTGTGCGGCTTTCTTAGCCTGAACTCTGGCGATCGCCGCAGCGACGGCCGCTTTACGCGGATCGTCATTGGCCGCCGGAGTATCGGTGACCGGCTGCTGGGCTTTACGTGCTTTGGCGCGGGCAATAGCCGCTTCCACCGCGGCTTTGCGCGGATCGATGACCTCTTCCGGCGCGGGTGGAATTTTCGGCGGTGGCGCTTCTGCCGCCTGCTGCTGCGCTTTACGGGCTTTGGCGCGGGCGATAGCTGCTTCCACCGCCGCTTTACGGGGATCAACATCGCCAACAGGTTCAGGAGTCGCTGCCGGCTCTGGGGCTTCGGCGGTCTGCTGCGCTTTACGCGCTTTAGCGCGGGCAATGGCCGCTTCTACCGCGGCTTTACGCGGATCGGCGTCCGGCGCGTTAACGGCCGCAGCCTGTTGTGCTTTCTCTGCCTGACGGGCGCGCGCTTCGGCTTTGCGGGCTTCACGGGCGGCGATTACCTCGCTGTTATCCGGTACGGCGCCTGCCTGCACCACCACCGGCTGGGTGGCGTTCTGTTTTTTCTCACGCACGCGGGCAAGCGCCGCGTCGATGGCAGCCTGATCTTTCGCCGCAGGCTGTACCGCCGCCTGTTTGTGGCGGGCGAGACGCGCCTCTTTTTCACGCTCAAGACGCGCCTGACGCGCTTCAAAGCGCATCTTCGCTTCCGCGGCACGTTTTTCTTCCTGCGCGATGGCGTAGATTTCGGCTTTTTCCTGACGGAAATACTGCACCAGCGGAATATTGCTCGGACACACCCAGGCACAGGCGCCGCACTCGATGCAGTCGGAGAGGTTATGCGCGGTGGCTTTGTCGTGCTGCTGGCCTTTACTGAACCAGTAGAGCTGCTGCGGCAGCAAATCGGCAGGACAGGCGTCCGCACAGGCGCTGCAACGGATACAGCCTTTCTCTTCCTGCGGCTCGCCCATTTCAGTGGTGGACGGTGCCAGTAGGCAGTTAGTGATTTTCACCACCGGCACGTCCAGCCACGGCAGAGTAAAGCCCATTAGTGGACCGCCCATGATGACCATCTGCTCGCCACTGGGACAAAAACCTGCGGCGTCAAGCAGATGACGGATCGGCGTGCCCAGACGCGCCCAGACGTTGCCCGGCTGTTTTACCGCTTCACCGGTCAGCGTCACCACGCGTTCGGTCAGGGGTTCGCCATCCACCACGGCGCGTTTTACCGCATAGGCGGTGCCGACGTTCTGCATCAGCACGCCGATATCGGACGAACGTCCGCCGTGCGGCACCTGTTTGCCGGTGAGGATCTGTGTCAGCTGTTTCGCGCCGCCCGACGGGTATTTGGTCGGGATGACGCGCAGCGTAATGTCGTGCGATCCTGCCAGCACCGCCCGCAGCATGGATATCGCCTGGGGTTTGTTATCTTCAATGCCAATCAGCACCTGGCGCGGCTGCAAAATATGCGCAAGGATGCGAATGCCTTCCACCACCTGCGCCGCGCAATCCTGAATCAGACGGTCATCGGCGGTGATGTACGGCTCGCACTCGGCGGCGTTGAT
This sequence comes from Enterobacter sp. K510, assembly GCF_055804875.1. Lineage (NCBI taxonomy): Bacteria > Pseudomonadati > Pseudomonadota > Gammaproteobacteria > Enterobacterales > Enterobacteriaceae > Enterobacter > Enterobacter sp. K510. The sequence continues at coordinate 337,183 of NZ_JBNRLQ010000004.1, forward strand.
GATCAGCGTGTCGATTTTATCGCCGCCGCCATGCAGTTTGTTGCCGGTCGGGAAGCCCGCGCCGCCAAGACCAGCGACGCCCGCCTGGTGAATACGCTCAATCAGCGCCTCGCGGCTGCGGGAGCGGTAATCACTCCAGCCGTCGCGCTCGATCCATTGATCCTCGCCGTCGGCGTCAATAAGCACGCTCAGTTCCGCCAGGCCAGACGGATGCGCCGTGGAGTGGGGGGCAATGGCCACCACCACGCCGGAGGTTGGCGCATGTACCGGCAGCATACGGCCGCGCCCGCGGGTCAGCGGCTGACCGCGCAATACGCGATCGCCTGCACGCACGCACAGCTCACCCTCAGCGCCGATGTGCTGCTTGAGAGGAATGACAAAACGTGAGGCCAGCGGCAGCTGACGCAGCGGCGTGCCGTTGGACTGGGTCTTCATTTCCGGCGGATGAATACCGCCGTGGAAGTCCCACAGTTTATCTTTTCGGAAAGCCGAGAATAACTTAAGCATGTTGTTCCACAGAAATGATGCGCACCGGGATCGTCTGCAAATCCCATTTCCAGCTGTCAGGGGTAGCGGCCACCGGACGCAGCTCAATGCACTGTGTCGGGCAGGGATCGACGCACAGATTACAGCCGGTGCACAGGTCGCTCATCACCGTATGCATGGCGCGCGTCGCGCCGACGATGGCATCGACCGGGCAGGCCTGAATGCATTTGGTACAGCCAATACAGTTAGGTTCGTCGATCACCGCCAGCATACGCACCGGCTCGGCCGCGACCTCTTCGTCGCCCACCGGCTGCGGATCCACATTTAGCAGCGTGGCGATTTTAAGCATCACGGCTTCGCCGCCAGGGGCGCAGCGGTTAATTTTTTCACCCTGCACGCCCACCGCCTCAGCATAAGGGCGGCAGCCAGGGTAGCCGCACTGACCGCACTGGCTCTGCGGCAGCAGTTCGTCAATGCGTTCGACAACGGGATCGTCCTCTACCGCGAAACGGCGGGAGGCGTAACCGAGAATGACGCCAAAGATCAGCCCGAGAACGCTCAGGGCGGCAATGGCAATCCAGATCGCGCTCATTACAACTTCACCAGACCACTAAAGCCCATAAAGGCCAGAGACATTAAACCTGCGGTGATCAGCGCAATGGCGTTACCGCGGAAGGGGGCCGGCACATCCGCCACCACCAGACGCTCACGGATCGCCGCAAACAGCACCATCACCAGTGAAAAGCCCACCGCCGCGGCAAAGCCGTACAGCGCGGACTGCATAAAATTGTGCCCAAGGTTGATATTGAGCAACGCCACGCCCAGCACCGCGCAATTGGTAGTGATAAGCGGCAGAAAAATGCCCAGCAGGCGATAGAGCGCCGGGCTGGTTTTACGTACTACCATCTCCGTAAACTGCACCACCACGGCGATGATCAGAATAAAGGCCAGGGTACGCAGATAGATCAGATCCAGCGGAATAAGCACCCAGGTGTCGATGATCCATGCGCACACGGAGGCCATCGTCATGACAAAGGTGGTTGCCAGTCCCATCCCCATGGCGGATTCCAGTTTTTTGGACACCCCCATAAACGGGCAGAGGCCAAGAAACTTCACCAGCACAAAGTTATTGACCAGAACGGTTCCGACAAACAGCAATAAGTAATCAGTCATTATTCGCCCTGAAAGAATAAACCGCCCATTATCGGATAATCCGCAACGGGCGACAACAGCATAACTGTAGGGTTATTACGGGTTAACAAAGGTCTTTTTGACCCTGCCGGAGCGCTTAAAATAGGGCACCAGCAACGCCGCCGCCATCAGCGGAAACAGCAGCTGGCGCAGCGCCAGTTCATCCGATACCGGGGAAAAGGCAAAGGCTTTTACCGCCAGCAGCACCGAAATCAGCAGCCAGATAATATAGTGCTTTGGCACCATCCGGCGGCGTTTGAAAAAGGCAATGGTCAGCCACAGGGTGTAATACCACATGCCTACAGCAAACAGCAGGGTGGCAAACCACATCACCATCGACATCACGCCCTGGGCGTGCAGCGTGGCGAACGTCCGGGGCGACATCAGCGCCGAAGTATAGAGCAGAAGCGCCAGCGATGTGCTCAGCAGCGCCACCAGCAGCCATGCCAGGGGGGCGAGTAACCAGCCTCCGATTCGTTCTGCGGGCGTTGCGGTCATGGATTATTCACCTTTAGTCTGTACGCGTAATTTGCCGGGCGAAGATTATAAAGCATTGCCGGGGGAATACTACTGGCATTATTACCGGTAACACCCGGACGCAGCGGGTAATAATACGCGACCTGGCGAAACAGATTTGTCCGTCAATGCGGTGGCGGGGGAGTTAAGGTGGTTCTTAAGCGGTAAAAAAAACAGGCACCGGGAGGGTGCCTGTGGGAAATTAACGCTGCGCGCCGCGACTGGCTATTAACTGTTGATACCAGAAGAAACTTTTTTTACGTTTACGCGCCAGATTATTGTCATGATCGACATAGACAAAACCGTACTGTTTTTTATAGCCGTTAAGCCAGCTCAGCAAATCAATAAATGACCAGGGATAATAGCCGCGCACGTCCGCGCCCTGCGCCATAGCGTCAGCCATCGCATCCACATGCATGCGCAGATAATCAATGCGCGGGTCATCTACAATTTCCCCGTCAATAATGGGATCCTTCGCGCCTAAGCCATTTTCGGTGATGTAGATGGGAATATCACCGTAACGGGCTTTGATTTGCATAATGCCGTCGGTCAGTCCCTGCGGCCAGATTTCCCAGTCCCAGTCGGTATAAACGCCGTCCGGATTACGCACGAATTTAAACAGTCCTTTAAAGCCGAATTCATGACCGCTGTTGCGCTCGCCAGAATGATTCGCCTGGGTATGGGTTTCGTGCGGATTGGAAACTACCGTTTCACGACGATAATAATTCAGGCCGATAAAGTCGCAGCGATTCTCCCGCAGTAAGCGATCGTCGTCCGGGGCGAACCGCGGCACCCCCCAGCGCTGCTGCGCGGCAGCCAGTAATGCCGCCGGATATTCGCCTTTCAGCACCGGATCGTAAAACCAGTGGGTATAAATGGCATCCGCCAGATCTGCCGCCGCCACATCTTCCGGCAGGCGGGTGAGCGGGGTATGCGGTTGCAGCACGTTCACAAAACCGATTTCACCTGCGATGCCGGACTGACGAAAGGCTTTTACCGCCAGCGCATGGGCGATAAAGACATGGTGACAGGCCTGAATGGCCCGCGCCGGATCGGTAACGGAGGGCGGATGGCTGCCGGTGATATAGCCGTGACCGATAAATACGATGGTTTCGTTGAAGGTGGCCCACAGGCGGACGCGGGAGCCGAAGCGGTCGTAGCACAGGCGGGCGTACTCCTCAAAAGCGTCCGCCGTAGAGCGCGCTTCCCAGCCGCCTTCGTCCTGCAGTGCCTGGGGTAAATCCCAGTGATAAAGGGTCACCATAGGCACAATATTGTGCGCCAGCAGGGCGTCGATCAGATCGCTGTAGAACTTCACGCCCGCTTCATTCACCTCGCCGCGGCCTTGCGGCAGCAGGCGCGGCCATGAAATCGAAAACCGGTAGCTTTGCAGCCCCATTTCCGCCATCAGCGCGACGTCTTCCTGTATGCGGTGGTAATGGTCAACGGCGACATCGCCGTTGGTGCCCTGCCAGGTGGCGCCGGGAATATGCGAAAACACATCCCAGATCGACGGGCCTTTACCATCGGCATCATGTCCGCCTTCAACCTGATACGCCGCGGTCGCGGCACCCCATAAAAATTCTTCCGGAAACGCAGCCATCGTGTGCTCCTTACTGTTTCATGACGTTAAGGCACGTTACACGCGATGCGTTTATCACCGCAACCGGTTTCAGAAACCGGTTACCGGAATGGGAGGGCAGTCACTTTTAACCCGGCGGGGAGGGCGTTATTTTGCCTGTACGTGGGCGGCGGGTTCCGGCGGCTGATAATTATCAATATGGCTGGCAACCCCTAATAAAATGGCGCTGACGCCCAGCACGATCCAGCCGGCGAGTTCAATAATGCGGGTCACTACTCCGTTCATAATGCAGACTTCTCCTGTTTACCTGAGGGCGAATAGTAGCGGGGCGTGATTATTCCGGCAAGTCTGCGTCGGTATTCAGGGTATTTTCAGGATTTTCTGAAATCAGCGCCCCCAGATGACGCTCTGTTTGAGGAAGACAGGCTGACCATCGCCACGTATGATTAATAAAGCGAAAACACATTCCTCCACTGACGAGAGGCAGCTTTATGAGTGACAAGATCCGTGTCGGATTAATTGGCTATGGCTATGCCAGTAAAACCTTCCATGCGCCGCTGATCGAAGGCACGCCGGGCATGGAGCTGGCGGCGATCTCCAGCAGTGATGAAAACAAAGTCCATGCCGACTGGCCGAACGTGCCGGTGGTGTCGGAGCCGAAGCATCTGTTTAACGATCCTTCGCTGGATTTGATTGTCATCCCCACGCCCAACGATACCCATTTCCCGCTGGCGAAAGCGGCGCTGGAAGCCGGTAAACATGTGGTGGTGGATAAGCCGTTTACCGTGACACTGTCACAGGCGCGCGAGCTGGATGCGCTGGCGAAAACCCTTGGCCGCGTGCTGTCGGTATTCCACAACCGCCGCTGGGACAGCGATTTCCTGACGCTGAAAGCGCTGGTGGCGGAAGGCGCGCTGGGGGAAGTAACCTATTTTGAATCGCACTTCGATCGTTACCGCCCGGAAGTTCGCAATCGCTGGCGAGAAATGGCCGGGCCGGGTAGCGGCATCTGGTACGATCTGGGGCCGCATCTGCTCGATCAGGCGGTCAACCTGTTTGGCCTGCCGGTGGGGATGAACGTCGATCTGGCGCAATTACGTCCCGGCGCGCAGGCTACCGACTATTTCCATGCGGTGCTCACCTATCCGCAGCGGCGCGTGGTGCTGCACGGCACGCTGCTGGCGGCGGCAGAATCGGCGCGCTATATCGTGCACGGCACCCGGGGCAGCTATGTGAAGTTTGGCCTCGATCCGCAGGAAGAACGGCTGAAAAACGGCGAACGTCTGCCGCAGGAAGACTGGGGTTATGACATGCGCGACGGCGTGCTGACCCGTGCCGAAGGCGACGAGCGGGTAGAGGAAAGCTGGCTGACCATTCCGGGCAACTATCCGGCCTATTATGCCGGGATCCGCGATGCGCTGAACGGTGACGGGGAAAACCCGGTGCCCGCCAGCCAGGCGATTCAGATCATGGAGCTGATCGAGCTGGGCATGGAATCGGCAAAACATCGCTCGACGCTTTGCCTGTCGTCATGAAGAAGCCCGGCATCTGCCGGGCTTTTTTTATGCGCGGATGAGGCTGTCGCGCAGCGCCTGTTTTTCAGCGGCGCTCAGGAAGGCGATCTCCAGACCGTTGATCTGCGCCTGGCGGATCTGCTCGCGGCTTAAACCGGCCTGCGGCGCCGCGACCTGATACTCATGAATAATATCCACGCCCTGTACCGCCGGATCGTCGGTATTCAGCGTGGCCAGCACGCCGTGCTCAAGGAAGGTTTTCAGCGGATGCGCGGAAAGCGACGCGACCGTGCTGGTCTGGATATTGGAGGTCAGACAGGATTCAATGCCGATGCGCTGCTCAGCGAGGAAATCCATCAGCGCAGGATCTTCAATGGCCTTCACGCCGTGGCCAATACGCTCGGCGCCCAGCTCACGGATCGCCTGCCAGATGCTCTCCGGGCCCGCCGCTTCGCCGGCATGGACGGTGATACGCCAGCCCGCATCACGCGCGCGGTTGAAGTGGGAGAGGAACAGGCTGCCGGGGAAGCCCAGCTCGTCGCCCGCCAGATCCAGCGCGGTAATGCTGTCGCGGTGCGCCAGCAATGCTTCCAGCTCTTCCAGGCAGGCCGCCTCGCCAAAAGTGCGGCTCATAATGCCGATCAGACGCGCCTGCACGTTGAACGCGCTGCTGCCCTGACGCACCCCTTCGATTACCGCTTCCACCACGCCCGCTACCGGCAGGTTATGGGTCATCGCCATATAGCCCGGTGAAAAACGCAGTTCAACATAGTGCAGGCCATTGCGCGCCGCATCTTCCATATTCTCGAACGCCACACGACGGCAGGCGTCCAGCGAGGCCAGCACTTTCACGCCCCAGTCGAGTTTTGACAGGAAGCTAACCAGATCCGGTTCGTTGGAGGTCACCTGCACGTGCGGACGCAGGGTATCAAGGGTATCAGCGGGCAGAGAGAGATTAAACTGGCGGCCAAGATCGAGGATGGTCTGGGCGCGAATATTGCCATCAAGGTGGCGGTGAATGTCGGTCAATGGAATAGTGGAATCAATCATGCTGCACTCTTTTTAGATGTTTTAGGTAAAGTGCAGAGCATTATAAAAATAAATCGGGGTAAAAAGCTATGTTGCGCAAGCAATAAGTTGGTTGCGCAACACAAAATCACAAAAGTGCCTGAATTCCGGCTATTAACCGGCTAACACCCTGTTCCAGCTTGATGCGCGGACAACCGGCGTTCAGACGCACAAAACCGCGGCCCGCGTCGCCATAGGTCAGGCCCGGCATAATGGCGACCTTCTGGTTTTCAATCAGCTCCTGCTGCAAAAGTGCATCATCGATACCCAGCGGCCGCAGGTCTATCCAGGCCAGATAAGTCGACTGCGGCGGCTGCCAGTTAAGGGCAGGGAAGGCGGCGTTCAGCTCCGCCGCTACAAAGTCCAGGTTTGCCGCCAGATATGCCCGCAACGCATCCAGCCAGGGCGCGCCCTCGCGATAGGCGGCAATATGCGCATGGATCGCCAGCACCGACGGCGAGGACAGCCCGTCGCGGCTCTTCAGCGCCGTCAGATAACGTGACCGTGTCACGTTATCTTCAATAATGCCATATGCGCCGGTCAGCGCCGGGATATTAAAGCTTTTCGACGCCGAGGTAAGCAGCGCCCAGGGGCCATCTGCCACCTGGCTCCACGGAATATGTTGCTGCGCTCCCCAGGTCATATCCATATGGATCTCATCGCTGATCACCCTCACACCGTGGCGGGCGCACAGCGCCGCCATGGTTTCCAGTTCATCCTGCGTCCAGACCTTCCCGGTCGGGTTTTGCGGGCTGCACAGCAGCAGGATTTTGTTTTCTTCCTGCGCGAGCACCGCTTCCAGCACGGCCATATCGCAGTACCAGTCGCCGTTATGTTGCAGGGGCACCGGCACGACGCGGCGATCGTTGCCCTCGATCACCTTGTAGAACGCGTCATAGGCCGGGGTATGCACCACCACCCCGTCACCGGGGGCAGACCACAGGCGGATCAGTTCGGCGACCATGTAGATCACCGACGGGCCATAGACCAGCGCATTGTCCGGCAGCGGGGCGTTAAAGCGCGTACTGAACCAGTGCTGCACGGCGCTGATAAATTCCTCGTTGTTCCAGCGGCTGTAACCTAATACGCCATGGGCCAGCCGCGCCTGTAACGCCTCAATCACACAGGGCGCCGTGGCAAAATCCATATCCGAGATGGTGAACGGCAGCAGGTCGGCGTGACCAAAACGGTCTGCCACATAATCCCACTGGGTACACCAGGTGCCGTGGCGATCCACGACGGTTGAGAAATCAAACATCTCGCTATCCTTATGCTTCAACGGTATTCATCAGTGACACCAGCTCATCTTTGACCGACTGAACCTGCGGGCCAATGACCACCTGAAGATTATGCTCGTTTAATTTCACCACTCCAATCGCCCGCAGTGCTTTCAGCGCGTCGGTATCCACTTTTGACATGTCCGCCACCGACAGGCGCAGGCGAGTAATGCAGTTATCAATGGTCACCAGATTCTCCGCGCCGCCCAGCGCCGCCAGAATAGCCGGGACGTTATAGCCCGATTTCCCGGCGCTGCCCGCAAAACGTTTTTCAAGCTGGCTGCTGATCTCTGCCTCGCGACCCGGCGTTTTCAGGTTAAAGCGGGTAATGGCGAAGCGGAAAATGGCGTAGTAGGTTACAAACCAGACCGCTGCGACCACCGGCACCATGTACCATTTGGTCGCCAGACCGTGCAGGATGCCGAACACCACAAAGTCGATCAGGTTGCCGTCGGTGTTGCCGATGGTGACGCCCAGCACCGCCATCATGGTAAAGCCCAGACCCGTGAGCAGGGCATGGATCACATACAGCACCGGCGCGACGAACAGGAACAGGAACTCCAGCGGCTCGGTGGTGCCGCCAATCACGCAGGCGACCACGCCGGAAATGAGCAGACCTTTGATTTTATGACGATTCTCCGGACGAGCGCAGTGATACATCGCCAGCGCCGCACCCGGTAAGCCGCCGAGAAAGGCAGGCATTTTACCCTGCGACAGAAAACGTGTAGCGCTCTCGGCAAAGCCGTGGGAAGTCGGGCAGTTTAACTGCGCCTGGAAGATGGTTAACGCGCCGCTGACCGTGTTGCCGCAGACGTCGAGCGTACCGCCTGCTTCACTGAAGCGGATCAGCGCCACCAGAATATGGTGCAGGCCAAAGGGCAGCAGCAGACGCTCGCCGGTGCCGAAAATCATCGGCCCAAAATCCCCGGCGCTGTTGATCATCTGCCCGAGGCCGTTGATGCCCATGGCGAAAAACGGCCAGATGAGCGGAATACACAGCCCCACCAGCCCCATCACTACGGTGGTAATGATCGGCACAAAACGCGTGCCGCCGAAAAACGCCAGCGCGTCCGGCAGGCGCACGGTATGGAAACGTTCATGCAGCAGCCAGACCACCACCCCTGCGATCACCGCGCCCAGAATGCCGGTATCAATGGACTGGATGCCGAGGATGTTCTGCACGTTGTTGGCTTTCAGAATGGCGGCGTCCGTGGTGGGCAGAATGCCTTTCGCGGTCAGCCAGAAGTTAACCGCCAGGTTCATGACCGCATAACCGACGAAACCGGCGAAGGCCGCCACGCCTTTATTTTCGCGCGCCAGCCCCAGCGGAATGGCGATACAGAACATCACCGGCAGAAAGCTGAACGCAAACGAACCAACTTTCCCCATCCATATGAAAATCGCCTGTAACACCGGATTTTCAAGCGCCGGTAACAGCGTCACCACATCATGGCTGCTCAGGGAGCTGCCGATGCCCATCATGATCCCGCAGAAAGAGAGCAGGGCCACCGGCAACATAAAGGTTTTCCCTAACTGCTGGAAAAACTCCCACAACGTAATTTTTGGTGCAGTTTTAACAGGCATGAACGATTCCTTGTCTGGAAAAGTGGATTCAGTGGCCAGAAGATAAAACGTTTTATCAAATTTTAGTGCGACAAATATCACATAGTAAGCGTATAAATTGCGGTAAAAAGGGTAACGGTAAAAAAACGTTTTACCAAAATCATTAGCAGGGATACCTCGCCGGGATGACGAATAAAAAAATCACCATCAATGATGTCGCGCTGCACGCTGGCGTATCGGTCAGCACCGTATCGCTGGTGCTCAGCGGTAAAGGGCGCATTTCGCCCTCCACCGGGCAAAAAGTGAATGCGGCGGTAGAGCAGCTGGGTTTTGTGCGTAACCGTCAGGCAGCGCTGCTGCGCGGCGGCAAAACCGGCGTCGTTGGGCTTATCGTAAGCCACTTCTCCGATCCCTTTTACGCGCAGCTAACGGCAGGGTTGACCGGCGTGCTGGAGGCGGAAGGCAAAATGGTGTTTCTCACCCAGGGGGGACGGCAGGGGGAGCATCTGCTGTCCCGCATCGACACCCTGATGGCACAGGGGGTCGACGGCATAGTGATCGCCGGAGGCGTCAGTAATACCGCTGAAATCAACGCCCGCGTTAACGGGCTGCCGGTGGTGTTCGCTTCCCGCGCCAGCTATCTCGATGACGCCGATATTATTCGCCCGGACAATATGCAGGCGGCACAAATGCTGACCGAACATCTTATTCGCGGCGGCCATCAGCGTATCGCCTGGCTCGGGGGCAACAGTTCGTCCCTTACCCGTGCCGAACGCGTCGGCGGCTACTGCGCCACCTTGCTGAAGTACGGGCTGCCGTTTCACAATGAATGGGTGGTGGAGTGCGAGTCCAGCCAGAAGCATGCGGCCGAAGCCATTGGCGCGCTGCTGCGCCATAATCCGACTATCAGCGCGGTGATGTGCTACAACAGCACCATCGCCATGGGGGCGTGGTTTGGCCTGATGCGCGCCGGGCGGCAGAGCGGTTTTGAGAGCGTCGGCAACGTGTTTGATCAGCAGATCGCGCTGGCGGCCTTTGCGGATGTGCCGGAAAGCCGGCTGGATGATGTGCCTATAGCCTGGTCACTGACCCCCGCGCAGGAGATCGGCTGCGCGCTGGCGGAGCGGATCATGCAGCGCATCGACAAACAGGATGCACACACGCAGGAGCAAATCATGCCTTCACGGCTGGTGACGGTGAGATAAAACGGGGATAAACAGGGGAAAACGGCACCTTACTTTGCGGAGACCCCCGCATTTCAGGTGCAGCTTATCGTTACTGCTGAGGCACCGCAGGCACGGCCGGGGCAACCGGCGGCTGAGGCGCTGGCGCTGGCAGGCCGAGATCCGGCATACCGAACATGCCGACAAACTCATCCAGCGGCATTTTCTGACCGTTCAGCGTCACCTGACCATTAGCGTACTGCAGGCTGGTGGAGATCACGTTGTTATCGAGCGTGGTAATGCGGAACATCTGGCCCATCGCCGCCAGGCCTTTCACCTGCTGGGCGGCCAGCTTGCTGGCGTCAGCATCCTGATAACCTTCCAGTTTTGCCACCTGGGTCATAAACTCCGTCGCCATATCCACCGGGATGGTCAGCTTGCTGTCGAGGGATTTCACGCTGCGATCCACTTCCTGCGCCAGGGTTTGCGGCTCGCCGGTGGCGGTGGCCGGATCTTTTAAGAACAGCGACAGGTTAAAGGCGGTTTCACCTTTGTCGTTTTTCCAGCTCAGCGGCGCAACGGTGATCACCGGCTCGCCTTTCAGCAGCAGCGGCAGGGAAGAGAAGAAGGCTTCCGTGGCTTTCTGTTGATACAGTTCCGGGTTCTGCACCACGTCCGGCTGCGCCATCAGCGCTTTGGTCTGCGCGTTATATTGCTGGCTAAACTGATGCCAGGCCTGGCCGTCAATCTGACCAACTTTCAGCGTCAGTTTGCCGCTGCCCATATTCCGGTTCTGAATTTTCAGGCTGTTGAGGGTGTAATCAATCTGGCTGTTGACGGTTTTGTTGTCTTTCGCCACATCGGTCTTCGCCGTCAGATCCATGCCTTCCAGCACCGCCATCTCTTTGTTTTCCACGGAGATAGCCAGCTTTTCCAGCGACAGTTTCTGATCGCCGATACGCTCGTTAAAGCTGGCGCGTTTGCTGTTGCCTTCGCTTTTCAGATTGTTGAAGGTAACCTGCACCTTCTGGCCGTATTCGTTGACCGCGTCCACCAGACCGCTTTCCGCTTCGCCGGTCAGCGACACTTCGTTGCCATCACGATCGGCCTCAAGTTTGAAATCCCCGCCGCTGAAGGCGACTTTCTCACCCTCTTTTTCATAGTTAAGCGGCTTCAGTGCGATGTCAGAACGGGTATCGCCGCCGTAGCCAATGCGCGTGTCCACCACAAACGGCGACTCGCCTTTGGCCATATCAAACAGCGGCTTTGAGACGTTATTATTCACCAGCGTCGACTTCACGGACGCCATCGCCGGGATCAGATTGAAATGTTTAAGCTGCGCAAAGGGGAAGGGGCCGTGATCCACGGACTCGTTCAACACCACGCTTTCACCCGGCTTCAGCCAGACGTTCTCGCTGCCGGCGACAGGTTTGATCACCAGTTGCAAATGGCTGCTGAAGACGCCGCGCTGATAGCTCTGATAAGCCAGTTCCACGCCCGCTTCCGGCGCGCTGTTTTTGATTTCTGCGTTAGCCTGATTCACCATATCTGCGATACGGCCTTCAAGCTGTTTACCCGTGTACCAGGCTGCACCTGTCCAGATAGCACCCAGTGCAACAATAACTCCCGCGGCGACCAGCGTTTTTTTCATAATGATTATCCATAAAAATGAAACCAGGCGGCTCAGGCCGCCTGGACGATCGTAAAGTCTTGCTAAGCTTAGCAATACCCGCCTGTTACGTCAGTAACTTAGTTAACCTTATTGTAGACTCTCGCCACGCGGCCAACACCACTGACGGCGACCGGTGACTCATCGGCGCGGATCACCGCCGACTCGCCCGGTTTCAGGGTCAGGCGCTCGTCGCCTTTACTAAGCAGGGCTTCGCCTTCCACGCAGAACACAATCGCGGCGCTGTGCTGGGCAAGCGCCGTTTCCTGGGAGGATAAATCGTGCAGCGAGAACGCAAAATCCTCCACCGGGATCGGGAATTCCAGCGTACTGCCGTCTTTTTGCGGCTGCGTCAGCAATTCAGCGGCTGGCTTCGGCGTGAATTTGACGTTTGCCACCAGTTCCGGAATATCGATGTACTTCGGCGTCAGCCCGGCGCGCAGCACGTTGTCGGAGTTCGCCATCACCTCCAGCGCCACGCCCTGCAGGTAAGCGTGCGGGGTTTCGGCGAACAGGAACATGGCTTCGCCCGGCTCCAGTTTCACCACGTTAAGCAGCAGCGGTGAGAACAGGCCGCTGTCGTCCGGGTAGAACTGCTTGATGAGACGGATCGTTTCCCACGGCTCGCCCTGCTGGCTGGTGAGCGTGGCGCTGAGCACCGCCAGCGCGCGGGATTTCTCTTCGCCCTGCATGTTGAGCAGGCTGGCGAACAGCTGGCTTAAGCTCTCTGCGTCAGGCTTTTCCAGGAAATGAGCGATGGAGGTATGCGCACCCGCCACCGGCTGCAATAGCGAGACAATCTCGGAGAACTCGCGGAATGCGTTCATCGCGAGGAACGGCGTCAGAGCAAAGACCAGCTCCGGTTTATGGTTCGGATCTTTGTAGTTACGCTCTGCGGCATCCAGCGGAATGCCTGCGGCATTTTCCTTCGCAAAACCGGCTTCAGACGCCTGCTTGTTAGGGTGCACCTGGATGGAAAGCGGTTGATCGGCACACAGCACTTTAAACAGGAACGGCAGTTCGCCAAAACGGTTGGCAACCGCCTCGCCCAGCCAGCGGGTTTTATCCTGATCGATCAGATCGCGCAGCACCTGAACGGAACCGTTCGCGTCCTGCACTTTTGAGCTGCTCTTCGGGTGCGCGCCCATCCACAGTTCCGCCATCGGCAACTGCTGTGGGTTGGCAATTCCGTAGAGATCCGTTAACGCACTTTTACTTCCCCAGGCATAGTTTTGCACTGAGTTGATGAGTTTTTGCATTATCAAGCCCTGTAGTTTCGTTAAAGAGTTTGCGGGTATTAAAGCAATAAACATCAGGGAAGTAACCACTGCATGCAAAAAGTCGTACTAGTCTCAGTTTTTGTTAAAAAATTGTGTAGGATAAAGCGACTCGCTTTTAAGCAGGGCAATGGAACATCTGCCCGAACCATAACCAGACCGTGCAGTCAGTGAGAGAACAATGTCGAATAAACCCTTCCAGTATCAGGATCCTTTTCCGCTGAACAAGGACCAGACCGAATATTATCTGTTGAGCAGTGACCACGTCTCCGTCGCCGAATTCGAAGGACAGGAGATCCTCAAAGTCGATCCCCAGGCGCTGACCTTGCTGGCGCAACATGCTTTCCACGACGCCTCCTTTATGCTGCGCCCGGCGCATCAGCAGCAGGTCGCCGATATTCTGGCCGACCCGGACGCCAGCGAGAACGACAAATATGTCGCGCTGCAATTCCTGCGTAACTCCGAAATTGCCGCCAAAGGCATTCTGCCCACCTGCCAGGACACCGGCACGGCGATCATCATGGGCAAGAAAGGTCAGCGCGTGTGGACCGGCGGCGGCGATGAAGCGGCGCTGGCGCGCGGCGTCTACAACACCTATATCGAAGACAACCTGCGCTATTCGCAAAACGCGGCGCTGGATATGTACAAAGAGGTGAACACCGGCACCAACCTGCCGGCGCAGATCGACCTCTACAGCGTGGACGGCGACGAGTACAAATTCCTGTGCATCGCCAAGGGCGGCGGCTCGGCCAACAAAACCTATCTCTATCAGGAAACCAAAGCGCTGCTGACGCCGGGCAGACTGAAGGATTACCTGGTGGATAAGATGCGCACCCTGGGTACCGCGGCCTGCCCGCCGTACCATATCGCTTTCGTCATCGGCGGCACCTCGGCGGAAGCGACGCTGAAAACGGTGAAGCTGGCCTCCACCAAATATTATGACGAGCTGCCGACGACGGGGAACGAGCTGGGCCAGGCGTTCCGCGACATCGAACTGGAAAACGAGCTGCTGCGCGCGGCGCAGGATCTCGGCCTCGGCGCGCAGTTCGGCGGCAAATATTTCGCCCACGATATTCGTGTGGTGCGCCTGCCGCGTCACGGCGCTTCCTGCCCGGTGGGTATGGGCGTTTCCTGCTCCGCTGACCGTAATATCAAAGCGAAGATCAACCGCCACGGCGTGTGGCTGGAAAAACTGGAGAACAATCCGGGCAAATACATTCCACAGGCACTGCGCCAGGCCGGGGAAGGTGAAGCGATCAAAGTGGATCTTAACCGCCCGATGGCGGAGATTTTACGCCAGCTGTCGCAGTATCCGGTGTCCACCCGCCTGTCACTGAGCGGCACCATTATCGTCGCCCGCGATATTGCCCATGCGAAGTTAAAAGAGCGTATGGATCGCGGCGAAGGCCTGCCGCAGTACGTGAAAGATCACCCGATCTATTACGCAGGCCCGGCCAAAACGCCGGAAGGCTACGCCTCCGGCTCCCTCGGCCCGACCACCGCCGGACGCATGGACTCCTATGTGGATCAGCTTCAGTCGCAGGGCGGCAGCATGATCATGCTGGCAAAAGGCAACCGCAGCCAGCAGGTGACGGATGCCTGTCACAAGCACGGCGGTTTCTATTTAGGCAGCATCGGCGGTCCGGCGGCGGTACTGGCGCAGAGCAGCATCAAAAGTCTGGAATGCGTGGAATACCCGGAACTGGGGATGGAAGCCATCTGGAAAATCGAAGTGGAAGATTTCCCGGCGTTCATCCTCGTGGATGACAAGGGCAATGACTTCTTCGCTCAGATCCAGTCCTCCGCCTGCGCGCGCTGCGTGAAATAAACCCTTTTCGTCCGGCAACGCAGCCCGTCGCCGGACGTTTTTTGCAACATTTTCTATCGTGCCTCGCAACTTCAGTAATACTTACAACTTCGTTTGCAGGTGAGCAATGTCGGCAACCCACATCACTTGGTATCCAGGGAGAAAGTATGACTTCGCATCGCAGTGAAAAAGATTCGATGGGCGCCATCGACGTTCCGGCAGATAAATTATGGGGCGCGCAAACCCAACGGTCGCTGGAGCATTTTCGCATCTCGACGGAAAAAATGCCGGAGGCGCTGATCCGCGCGCTGGCGCTGACCAAACGTGCCGCCGCTAAGGTGAATCAGGATCTGGGGCTGCTGCCCGAAGAAAAAGCCCGAGCTATTATCAGCGCCGCCGATGAAGTGCTGGCGGGGAAACATCCTGATGAGTTTCCGCTGGCCATCTGGCAGACCGGATCCGGCACCCAGAGCAACATGAACATGAACGAAGTGCTGGCGAACCGCGCCAGCGAGCTGCTGGGGGGCGTGCGCGGTATGGAGCGCAAAGTTCACCCGAATGACGACGTTAATAAAAGCCAGAGCTCGAACGATGTTTTCCCCACGGCGATGCACGTCGCCGCCGTGATCGCCATCCGCGAACAGCTGCTCCCGTCGCTGAACGAACTCAAAACCACGCTCAGCGAAAAATCCCGCGCCTTTGCGGATATCGTCAAAATCGGCCGCACCCATTTGCAGGACGCCACGCCGCTGACGCTGGGGCAGGAGATCTCCGGCTGGGTGGCGATGCTGGAGCATAATCTCAAACATATTGAGCACAGCCTGCCGCATCTCAGCGAGCTGGCGCTGGGCGGCACGGCGGTGGGCACCGGCCTGAACACCCATCCGGAATACGCCGTGCGCGTGGCGGAGGAACTGGCCGCCACCACCGGGCAGGCATTTGTCACCGCGCCGAATAAATTTGAAGCCCTCGCCACTTGCGACGCGCTGGTGCACACCCACGGCGCGCTGAAAGGGCTGGCGGCCTCAATGATGAAGATCGCCAACGATGTGCGCTGGCTGGCCTCCGGCCCGCGCTGCGGCATCGGCGAGATCGCCATTCCGGAAAACGAGCCGGGCAGTTCCATTATGCCGGGCAAAGTGAACCCGACGCAGTGCGAAGCCATGACCATGCTGTGCTGCCAGGTGCTGGGCAACGACGTGGCGGTGAACATGGGCGGCGCGTCCGGTAACTTTGAGCTGAACGTCTTCCGCCCGATGGTCATTCATAATGTGCTGCAATCGGTGCGTCTGCTGGCGGACGGCATGGAGAGCTTTAACGAACACTGCGCCACCGGTATCGAACCGGTGCGCAGCCGTATCGATCAGCTGCTCAACGAGTCGCTGATGCTGGTGACGGCGCTTAACACCCACATCGGCTACGACAAGGCAGCGGAAATTGCCAAGAAAGCGCATAAAGAAGGGCTTACGCTGAAAGACGCTGCCCTGGCGCTGGGCTATCTTACCGCTGAAGAGTTCGACAGCTGGGTGCGGCCTGAATCCATGGTCGGCAGCATGAAGCCGGGGCACTAACCGGCAACAAAGAGGTGCAGCCGGGGAATAATCGGCGTTAAAGGCTGCGCCTCAGGCTTATAACGATGCTGAATATTGTCAGCATCGTAATTCAGCAGTTCCCCGATATCCGGCACCCGGCCGCCGTTTTCCGCATCAATCAGCGCAATCATCGGCGCGGGGCAGGCGTACTGCACCTGCTTTTTGGTGTCCGCATACCAGACGCGGGCAATGGGCTGCACCTTCACCGGCCGTTTGATTTTCAGTTTCGCCCGCTGCGGCAGGGCGGCAATATCGTTGTACTCCTGCTCCAGCCGCGTCTGCCACTGTTCACGCGTCCAGCCGCCCACCGCGCGGGGGGCTTTCAGGCTCTTCGCCAGCATCGCCAGCACCTCATCCCGGGTCAGATTCTTGATGATGTGTTTGTTCGCCCATCCAAAGCGCAGCGTCGCCGGATCGCGCAGGGTGGTCAGCGAGCGATAGGCGTTAAGGGTAATCAGCCCCGGCAGGTGGTGATGCACCCACTCAAAGCGCGCGGCGGGAGGAAGTTCCGATTCCACGGTGATAATGCGCTCAAAAGCCTGCTTCAGGTCATTGATGGTGGCGATGCGCGCTTCGATGGCGTCGCGCAGCCCGGGAGCCGTTTGCAGGCAGATCACGCCGGGCAGCCGCACGGCGGCTTTGCTGCTGCGCTTTTCGGACTGCTGCTGGATAAACAGGTGCGTGAAGTGGCGCAGCGCCCGTTCAGCCGCTTCCTTGCCGATATGCTGCTTCACGGTGATGGTGGTCAGGGGATCGTGCTCGCTGCCTTTTTCCACTGCCGGCAGCTCAAAGACGCGGCCTGCCAGCAGCCGACAGGCGGCGAGTTCGGTTTTCAGCTCCGCCAGTTGCTGCTCAAGCTGGCGAAAAGTGCTGGTGAGGCGTTCGATCAGGTCGTAGCGCGCCATAGCTTACTCCTTAGTTACAACATACTTTATGTATAGCACAGCCGGACCGCTCCGGCCACTGCGATTAACGGTCTGGCAGGACAGGAAGGGCGACCAGTTGTGTTACCGGCCAGCGAAAACGAAAGCGCGCGCCGCCGGTATCGCTGGCGTCACAGCTTACTTCACCGCCCATCGCCTGCGCGATAGAGTGCACAATCGCCAGCCCCAGTCCGCAGCCGCCGGTGGCGCGATCCCGGCTGGGATCAAGACGCACAAAAGGCTCAAACACCCGCTGGCGTTCCGCTTCGGCGATGCCGGGGCCGTCGTCGTCAACCTGTAAACAGGCATAGCTGCCGTCCAGATCCAGGCTGACGCTCACTTCGTTTTCACAATAGCGCAGGGCGTTATTGAGCAGGTTATCCAGCACCCGTTCCATCAGGCGCATGTCCAGCGCGCCAAAGTGCGCAGCGCTGTCGGCATAAACCCGCAGACGTTTGTCGGGGGTCACACTCTGCACGTCGGCGATATGACCGGTCAGCCAGGCGGGCAGATCCGGCGTCGTCAGCCGCAGCTCATTTTGCGGCCGGTCGAGGCGGGCATAGGTGAGCAATTCTTCGATCAGTCCTTCCAGCTGGCCAATATCACGGTTCAGCGCCGCCCGTTCCGGCTCGAAGAGGTTATCGCTCATCTCCAGCCGATAACGCAGACGCACCAGCGGCGTGCGCAGTTCATGGGCGATGCCGTCAATCAGCTGTTTTTTGCTGGCGATGAGGGCGTTGATGTTATCAGCCATCTGATTAAAGGCCACGCCGAGCCGCTCAAAGCTTGAGCCACGATCAAAGTGGATGCGCTCGGTCAGATGCCCGTCGCCAAAACGCTGTGCCGCCGATTCGATACGCAGCATCTCCTGCCAGTGCGGGCGCATCCAGATAAAAACCGGGAAGGCGAGCGAAATCGCGATAAACACCAGCAGCGTGATGTCGAGAATGCGCATCTCATGCAGATAAAACAGATAAGGCACCGGCCCGACCGCCAGCACATAGTGGCTGCGGGGAATGCGCTGGATAAAGGTGTACTCCGCGTCCAGCGCCACAATGTCGCCTTCCCGCAGCCGCTGCGCCGTTGGCGCATCAAGGCTGAACTTATTCAGCGGCTCAATACGCATATCAAATGAGAGATTAAGATCCATCTCTTTAAGGGTTTTGCTCCACTCGTGGGGCGGGATCTCGCGCAGCTCGCTGCGGATAAGGTACAGCGAGCTTTTCATCAGATCGTCCAGCGACTGTCGGCCCGCACGCTCGGCGGTGAATTTGTACACCAGGCCGACCAGCATGGTCATCACCAGAAAACAGACGAACAGCAGCAGGTAAAACTGCACAAACAGCTTTTTCATTCAGACACCTGTGATAGTGGCGACACTCAGTTTTCCCAGGCGTGGGGCGCGAACAGATAGCCCTTGTTGCGCACCGTTTTGATGCGGTAGGGCTCGGTGGCGTTATCGAGCAGTTTTTTGCGTAAGCGTGAAATGGCCACGTCAACGCTGCGATCCATCCCGTCGTAGCTGACGCCGCGCAGATTCTTGAGCAGCGCGTCCCGGTCCATAATCTGCCCGGCATGGGTCGCCAGCTCCCACAGCAGATCAAAATCCGCCGTCGAGAGGACAATTTCATTCCCGGCCAGCAGCACCTGGCGATTAACCGGATCGATGGACAAACTGCCAAAGCGCAAGGCTTTGTGCGGCGTTAAGGTGTTTTGCTGCGCCGCGGGCGTGGTGTTCGCGGCATGCTGGCGCAGGTGCAATCGCAGACGGGCCAGCAGCACGGCGGGAGGGGTGGTTTTCAGGATGTAATCGCTGGCGCCCATTTCCAGCGACAAGATATGGTTCATATCGCTGTCAAGAGAGGTCAGCAGCACGATGGGTCCCTGCCACTGGCTGCGCAGATCGCGGCACAGCGTCATGCCGTCTTTACCGGGCAGCATGATGTCCAGCAGCACCAGTTCAGGGTTCTCGCGCAGGATCACCGCTTCGGCGCAATCGCCGCGCGGCTCGACAATCACGTCGATGTCGTGTTTACCAAGATACGCCGCGATCAGCGCGCCGACTTCCGGGTCGTCTTCTACAAAAACGATCTTATTCATATGCATGATGGTTAGCTAAAAACGCCAACATACACCGCCTTGTTTCAACCCGCCATCACTCTTTCGTTACCGGAGCGGACGACCGCCGTCGATGGCGAAACTGCGACCGGTGACATAACAACTGGTGAGCAGATAATCCACAAGATCGATAACCTCTTTTTCACCGGGGGCGATTTTCATCAGTGACTTATTCAGCGCCTTCTGACGATAGCTGGCGTCGTCGTGCTCGTTGAATAAAATCAGCGACGGGGCGATGGCATTGACTTTCACTTCCGGCGCGAGCTTGCGGGCAAAGGAGCGCGTCATGTTATCCAGCGCCGCTTTACTGGCGGCGTAGGCGATATGCTTATCACTGCCGCGCTCCACCACGTAATCGGTGAAATGGATAATGTCGGTGGATGCATGACCCTGACCGCGCAGCAGACCTTCCAGCGCATGATTAAGCAGGTAAGGGGCGTGGACATGGATTTGCAGCATGGCGGACAGCACCTCGGTAAGAGGCGTGCCGGGCTTTTCCGGCAGCCAGCCGCTGGCGTTGTGGATCACCGCGCGCAGACAACGGGTACGGGATTTGATCTCCTCGGCAAATTTTAATATTCCGTCATCGGAACAAAAATCCGCCTGGATGCAGACCGCGCCTTCTTCCTGCAACACATCGATAGCCGGGTAAGGCGTGCGATAGCTGACGATCACCGGCTGGTGCAGGTTGAGAAAATGGTGGGCGAGGGCGAGGCCGATACGGCGGCCTCCGCCGGTAATTAAAATGGGATTGGGTTGATCTTTACCCATCGCTATCTCCTTATCGTTAAGACGATGGGCGCAGCATTTATCCCATCAGCATCCAGGTCGCCGGAACCGCTGCAAGCAGCAGACAGGCAATCATCACATGTTCGGCGCGGCGCAGCGGTTTATCATGCTGGTGGGTACGGCGGGCATAGATAAACACCAGCAGGCCGGGCGCATAAAGCACCACCGACAGCAGCAGATGCATCGGGCCGGAGGCATATAATAACCATAAACCATACAGGCAGGATCCGACACCCACGACCTTATGCAGTGGACGGCTGGCGATTTTCAGCAAATACGCCCCGACGAGGAAATAGGGCACGAGGATCATTTCGGAGGCGATGGTCAACAGCGTGTTGTAATCGGATCCGGTCAGCCAGATTAGGATCAGACATACCTGGACGCTGGCGTTGGTCAGCCACAGGGAAGCAGAAGGCGCGCTGTTTTTATTCTGACGGGCGCAGATACGCGGGAAGGCTTTGTAGGTGGCGGCCAGCAGCGGCACTTCTGCCGCCATGATCGTCCAGCTCAGATAGGCCCCGCAAACGGAGACAACCAGACCGGCGGCGATAATAATTTCGCCCCAGGAACCCATCATGCGTACCATCAATCCCGCCATCGACGGGTTACGCATTTCAGCCAGCTCCGGACGGGCCACCACCCCCAGCGACAACAGCGTCACCAGCAGGTAAACCGTTAAGGCAGCCATGACCGCCAGCAGCGTCGCGCGGCCCACGTCATGCTTGCTGCGCGCCCGGGCGGACACCACCACTGCGCCTTCCACGCCGATAAACACCCACAGGGTGATAAGCATGGTGTTTTTCACCTGCTCCCACACCGGCACGCCCAGCTCGATGCCGGTAAAATCGAGTTTGAACTTATCAAAATTAAAGGCCAGCGCAGCCAGCACCACGAACAGCCCCAGCGGCACCAGTTTCGCCAGGGTCGCGGCGAGGTTAATACTGGCGGCCGTCTGCACGCCGCGCAGCACCAGCGCATGGACGATCCACAGCAGGCAGGACGCGCCAACGATGGACTGCCAGGTGTTGCCGTCGCCAAAGATGCGCAGCTGCGGGGTATCGGTGAAGAAGCTCAGCGCCGAAAACACGATCACCAGGTAGGAGACGTTGGCGATCACCGCGCACAGCCAGTAACCCCAGGCGGAGCAGAAACCGATCAGTTCGCCGAAGCCTTCCCGCGCATAGGTAAAGATGCCGCCATCCAGATCCGGGCGCAACCGCGTCAGCAGCAGCATGGCAAAGGCCAGCAATAAAATGCCCCCGCCGGTGATCCCCCAGCCAATCAGCAGGGCGGCGGGACTGGCGACTTCCGCCATATTCTGCGGCAGACTGAACACACCCGCGCCGAGCATGGAGCTCAGAACGAGCGCAGTTAAAGCGCTAAGGCCAAGTTTCTTTTCCATCGTCATCCTGTTATGAACGAACTGGATCCAGAATAATTATTTCGCCGTAGCGCATAAAAATGGTGGATCACACTGAGGCGCGGAATTTTACGGAGAGCAGCAGGCGCATGCAATGAGGTACAGCAGAAAATTATGCAAAAAGCTGTAAAAGGCGGCACAAGCCGCCTTTTAAGAGGGGAATTACTTATACAGATCGGCGCTGATGGTGATATTGCCACCACGTTCCTGCCACTGGCGGGTGATGTGGTAATATTTTGCGCCTTTCTTTGCCGCGCGTTTGGCCACCTGGTAGGAGATTTCCGTCATGTTGCCGTAGTTACCGGTGAACTTCACGCTGTCGAAGGGCACCATTTGCGCCGCGGTGATTTTATTCACTTCTTCAATTTTGGTGCCGTCCGGTAAAGTGACAGTGTAACGGCCACCTTTTGATGACTGGGTTTCAAAGAAACGACCCACTTCGGCGCTTGGCGCGGCGCTGGTCGCGATACCCGGGATCTCAACTTTTTTCGCTTCTTCGCCGCCTTTCGCCAGCATTGCGCGTCCTGCGTCAGAGTTTGCCGGAATAGCGTCCGGGCTTTGCAGTACGCGTTTTTTAGCATCTGCTTTATAGACGTAGGCGGTGATCATCTGGTTGCCGCCGTCGTTGGTATCCACCTGGCGCACAATATAGTAAGAAGCCGCATTTTTCGCTTTAGCGGCCTTGGTGATGGCGGCGTTAATATCAGGCTGGCTGCGGTAGAAACCCCGCACGGAAACGGTATCGAAAGGTTCCAGCTCGATCGCCTGATCTTTGGTTAATTCGGTCACGCCGTTAATGACACGATTTTTTGGCGCATCCGCTTTTGGCGCATCTGATTTATAGAGATCGGCCACCACGCGCTGATTACCGCTGTTGGCATAATCGGCAGAGTCGACAATATAGAAGGCATCCGCGCCTGCTTTATCGGCGCGATTAGAGACGGCATTCACGGCGTCGCTGATGGCATTAAAACGGCCAGTGATCGTGATGCGATCGTAAGGCTTAACCGCTGCTGCCTGCTCAGGCGTCAATTCTGTCGCTGCATTAACCGACAATGTTGTCGCTGAAAGAAGTACAGACGCCACGAGGGTGTTCTTAAGCTTCATAAAAATAATCCTTCGCCTTGCGCAAACCAGTAATTGGTAGTGTGGTTGTCTTGAAAACGTTGCCGATTATGGCATTGAAATGTCGTCATTGTCTGCGTCATTTTTAACGGCCAGTGCGGGGCGTTAGCTGAATTACCATAACAATTAGATATATGTGGAAAAAACAGCCGCCAGACCAGCAAAACCAGTAAAGCATATGACTTTTATAAGTTAACTCATTGTTAAATTGTTGATCTCATCAAACAGGTAATCATGTTTTGCCGCCTCGCTTTGGCGGATTATGGGGCGCGCGCCGCAATTTTAAGTTAAACCAGCCAGTCAGAATGCGTTTCTCTTAATATTCCGCAATTAAATAAGAAATACTCTTTTCTGGCGCTAGATCGCAGGCGTTATTTTCAGTAGGTTATAGAAAGTTTGTTACCGTTTGATTTATTAGCGTTGATGTTCGTTACCCCTGTGGGTGGCGGGCAAGGTCTTTTGAGAAAACTGACAAACCATCATCTTAAACCGATGGAAGGGAAAACTATGCGTATTGGTGTACCAAAAGAACGGTTGGCCAATGAAACCCGCGTGGCTGCCACACCGAAAACGGTCGAGCAACTGCTTAAGCTGGGTTTCACTGTCGCTGTGGAAAGCGACGCGGGCAGACTGGCAAGTTTTGACGACGAGGCGTATACCCGTGCGGGCGCGCAGGTCGTTGACGGAAATGACGTCTGGCAGTCAGACATTATTCTCAAGGTGAATGCTCCGGGCGACGATGAGATTGCGTTGCTCAATCCGGGCACCACCCTGGTGAGCTTTATCTGGCCTGCGCAGAATCCCGAACTGCTGGAAAAACTCGCGGCCCGCAATGTCACCATTATGGCGATGGACTCCGTGCCGCGTATTTCCCGCGCCCAGTCGCTGGATGCGCTCAGTTCGATGGCCAACATCGCTGGTTACCGCGCCATTGTCGAAGCCGCCCACGAATTTGGCCGCTTCTTCACCGGGCAGATCACGGCCGCCGGTAAAGTACCGCCCGCGAAAGTGATGGTGATTGGCGCAGGCGTGGCAGGTCTGGCGGCGATTGGCGCAGCTAACAGCCTTGGCGCTATTGTCCGTGCCTTCGACACCCGTCCGGAAGTGAAAGAACAAGTGCAGAGTATGGGCGCGGAGTTCCTTGAGCTGGATTTCGAAGAGGAAGCGGGCAGCGGCGACGGTTATGCCAAAGTCATGTCCGAGGCCTTTATCAAAGCGGAAATGGCGCTGTTCGCCGCCCAGGCGAAAGAAGTGGACATTATCGTCACCACCGCGCTAATCCCCGGTAAACCGGCACCTAAGCTTATCACCCGTGAAATGGTCGATTCCATGCAACCGGGCAGCGTCATCGTCGACCTGGCGGCGCAAAACGGCGGCAACTGTGAATACACTATCGCCAATGAAGTCGTCACCACGCCAAACGGCGTAAAGGTGATCGGCTATACCGATTTACCGGGTCGTCTGCCGACCCAGTCCTCCCAGCTGTACGGCACCAACCTCGTTAACCTGCTTAAACTGCTCTGCAAAGAGAAAGACGGCAACGTGAACGTTGATTTTGACGACGTGGTGGTGCGTGGCGTAACTGTCGTGCGTGAGGGTGAAATCACCTGGCCCGCGCCGCCTATTCAGGTTTCTGCCCAGCCGAAAGCGGCGGCAAAAGCCGCACCTGAGCCGGTTGCAGAAGCGGTTCCCGCATCGCCATGGCGTAAATTCGCCCTGATGGCGCTGGCGATCATTCTGTTCGGCTGGCTCGCTGATGTGGCACCGAAAGAGTTCCTCGGTCACTTCACCGTCTTCGCGCTCTCCTGCGTGGTGGGCTATTACGTGGTGTGGAACGTATCTCATGCGCTGCATACGCCGCTGATGTCGGTGACCAATGCCATTTCAGGCATCATCGTGGTCGGCGCGTTATTGCAGATTGGTCATGGCGGCTGGATCAGCTTCCTGAGCTTTATCGCCGTGCTGATCGCCAGCATTAACATTTTTGGTGGTTTCACCGTCACTCAGCGCATGCTGAAAATGTTCCGGAAGAACTAAGGGGTAACATATGTCTGGAGGATTAGTTACAGCTGCATACATTGTTGCCGCGATCCTGTTTATTTTCAGTCTGGCCGGGTTGTCAAAGCATGAAACCTCCCAGCAGGGTAACCGTTTCGGCATCGCCGGTATGGCTATCGCGCTGATTGCCACCATCTTTGGCCCGGAAACCGGCAACGTGGTGTGGATCATCGTGGCGATGGTTATCGGCGGCGCGATCGGTATTCATCTGGCGAAGAAAGTCGAAATGACCGAGATGCCGGAGCTGGTGGCGATCCTGCACAGCTTCGTGGGTCTTGCGGCGGTACTGGTGGGCTTTAACAGCTATCTGTATCACGAAGCGGGTCTGGATCCGATTCTGGTCAACATCCATCTGACCGAAGTGTTCCTCGGTATCTTCATCGGCGCGGTGACCTTTACCGGCTCCATCGTGGCCTTTGGCAAACTGCGCGGCAAAATCTCCTCTAAGCCGCTGATGCTGCCTAACCGCCATAAGCTGAACCTGGCGGCGCTGGTGGTCTCTTTCCTGCTGATGGTGATCTTCGTGCGCACCGAAAGCGTCGGGTTGCAGGTGCTGGCGCTGCTGGTGATGACCGTTATCGCGCTGGCCTTTGGCTGGCATCTGGTGGCGTCTATCGGCGGGGCGGATATGCCGGTGGTGGTCTCCATGCTCAACTCCTACTCGGGCTGGGCGGCAGCGGCGGCGGGCTTTATGCTGAGCAACGACCTGCTGATCGTCACCGGCGCGCTGGTAGGCTCGTCCGGCGCCATCCTCTCTTACATTATGTGTAAGGCGATGAACCGTTCGTTCTTCAGCGTGATCGCAGGCGGCTTCGGCACTGACGGCTCCTCGACCGGCAGCGACGAAGAAGTGGGCGAGCACCGTGAAATCAGCGCAGAAGAGACCGCTGAGATGCTGAAAAACTCCCACAGCGTGATCATCACCCCAGGCTATGGCATGGCGGTGGCGCAGGCCCAGTATCCGGTTGCCGATATTACCGAGAAGCTGCGCGCGCGCGGCATCAAGGTGCGTTTCGGCATTCACCCGGTTGCCGGTCGTCTGCCGGGCCATATGAACGTGCTGCTGGCGGAAGCGAAGGTGCCCTATGACATCGTGCTGGAAATGGACGAAATCAACGACGATTTCAGCGATACCGACACGGTGCTGGTCATAGGCGCGAACGATACGGTGAACCCGGCGGCGCTGGACGATCCGCGCAGCCCGATCGCCGGTATGCCGGTGCTGGAAGTGTGGAAAGCGCAGAATGTTATCGTCTTTAAACGCTCCATGAACACCGGCTATGCAGGCGTGCAGAACCCGCTGTTCTTCAAAGAGAACACCCACATGCTGTTCGGCGATGCAAAAGCCAGCGTGGATGCCATCCTGAAAGCGCTGTAAGACACCGCAAAAATAAAAGGCCGCTCAATGAGCGGCCTTTTTGTTTCTGAGGGCAGGTTAATCGTCTTCGTCATCCAGCTCGATCGGGGTCTGGAACTCGTCCGGCTTCAGCACCAGCACATCGCAGCGCAGGTGATCGATAACCTGTTCCGCCGTATTCCCCAGGAACGCCGCTGACAGCCCGGTACGGCCCACCGTACCTAACACCACCACGCCCGCCTGCATATGCTCCGCCAGATCCGGGATCACTTCTTCAGGCAAACCTTTTTCCACATGGGTCAGCTTCTCATCGATGCTGTATTTCTGGCGCAGCGCCTTCATCGCCAGCAGATGCTGGCCGCGAATGGCATCGTTATAGACGCTGGGATCGAACTCCGGCAGTTCAATGGCGATATTGATTGGCGTAACCGGATAAGCGCCGACCAGGTGCACTTCGGTATGGTTAACCATATCCGCAAGCTGGATGGTTTCCTTCACCAGCTTCTCATTAAGCGCGGTGTGGTACGGCTCTTCGCTGGCAAGGTTTACCGCCACCAGCGCTTTGCCGCCTTCCGGCCAGGGCTGATCCTTCACCATCCATACCGGACACGGGCATTTACGCAGCAGGTGCCAGTCGGTAGGGGTGAAGATCACCGATTCCAGTTTGTCGTGCTGGTGGGTCATTTTCAGCACCAGGTCGTGATGATCGCTCAGCACTTCCTGGATAATGGCTTCGAAGGGACGGTTATGCCAGACCACTTTAATGTCGATAGGTACGCCGGCATCAAGATAATACTGGGCCTGTTCGCGGATCCACGCGGTCCGCTGGCTGATCACCCCTGACCGCATGGCGGTGCGCTCATCAGGCGACAGCAGGGTGGTCATCTCGTAGGAAAAATCATAGATTGGCAAAAAGGCTTTGATCCGACCACCAATCCGTTGATGTAGATAAACAGCGCGCCGTAATGCCGGTTGATCGTCCTGGTTGGGATCGATGGCAACCAACATATTTTGATATCTGGCCATACAGGGTCTCCTTACATCTGTCACCGCAGTCTGTAACTAAAAGATAACCCAAATATGATGAATGAAACAGGGGAGAACCTTTGCCAGATCAATAAATCAGATAAATTTAACGATCCAGCAAAGGAGGCTGCGAAGGGGAAAAATCAGGCAACGTTACGGGAGTGTCCGGCCAGTACCGCCAGCGCGTCACCGTTTTCAATAGTGATGTACTTGCCTTTCACCGCCAGCATGCCGCTCTTCTGGAAGCGACCGAGCAGACGGCTGATGGTTTCTACCGTCAGACCCAGATAGTTGCCGATATCGCCACGGGTCATGGTCAGACGGAACTCACGGGGCGAGAAGCCTCGCTGGGCAAAACGGCGCGACAGGTTATAGATAAAGGCCGCCAGACGCTCTTCGGCATTTTTCTTCGACAGCAGCAGGATCATGTCCTGATCGCCTTTGATTTCGCCGCTCATCAGACGCATCATTTGCTGACGCAGGTTCGGCATTTTACCGGACAGGTCATCGAGGGTTTCAAAGGGGATTTCACAGACCATGGACGTTTCCAGAGCCTGCGCAAAGCTCGGGTGATGGCCGGTGCCGATAGCATCGAAGCCCACCAGATCGCCAGCCAGATGGAAGCCGGTGATTTGCTCGTCGCCCTGTTCAGTGATGGTGTAACTCTTGATGGTGCCTGAACGGATAGCGTAGAGCGATTTCAGTTCATCCCCTGCTTTAAACAGCGTCTGCCCTTTCTGAATAGGCTTTTTGCGCTCGATAATGTTATCAAGCTGGTCCAGCTCATGTTCATTAAGGGTAAAAGGGATACAAAGCTGGCTGATGCTGCAATCCTGGCAATGGATAGCACAACCGCCAGACTGAATGCGTCGTATAATTCGCTTTTCCGGGATCATAGGTCTGCTCAAGCCTTAATTGATTTTGGTCAATTTTAACATCTTTTTAGAGCAGAGGTAAGTCCGGGACAGTGCCAGAAGGTGATTATTGGAAACCTAATAACATTATTTTTTGTATGTCATTGATATTCCGCATATAGATTAGGGCTTTTTACGCTAATCACTGATAGAAAAGCACTAAATGTCCTTTTTTCTCACAATAAAAAGTAGCCCTCATGGCGCAACAACCACTCTTTTCGCTGTACGCCGCCCGCATACCCCGTGAGCATACCATTGCTGCCAATCACCCGGTGACAGGGCACCACAATGCTTACCGGATTTGAACCATTAGCAGCGCCGACTGCGCGGGCGGCACCTGCCCGACCCAGCGCCGCGGCCAGCTGACCATAATGCATCACCTGGCCGCAGGGAATAGCGCGCAGGGCTTTCCATACCTCGCGCTGAAAGGGCGTACCGGCGGTTTCGGTGGGCAGGGTGTCAATAACGTCAAGATCGCCCGCGAAGTAGTCGCGCAGCTTCTGGCTGAGGCCGCCCGGATTACTGGCGCTGACGCGCTGATAACCTTCAAGGCGATAATGCAGGCCCAGCAGCTGTTCCATGCGATCGCTGTGCTCTTCCCATTCCACCGCCCGCAGACGGAACTGTTCATCGCACATCACCCACAAGGGGCCTAGCGGGGTAGCAATTTTATCTTCAAGCAGCGTCAGCATGGGGATCCTGGTAAGAGCAGCGGGAAAGGGCGGAGATAATCTAGCACGACGACAAACCCGTCTCTACTCTCCCTGAGAGGTAGCGCACCATTAATAACCAGCGAAACGTTTTGCTGACTAAATAATAATCGCCTGCGCATTTAAGAAATAAAAAAATAGAGTCTGCCGACATCCGCCAGACTCTACAGTACACACAGCAGTGCTTCCTAAGCTTATTCCCGAGAAATCGTCCCTGTGGGTTAATTTAAGTTATAGCCAGGTTGCGGTATAATTCCAGTCGCGGATGTCATTAATGTCTCATTATTTTTATTTATCCTGTCATTTTAATTTCCATGGGGTATTAGTTAAGGGCAGGCGAATAAAAGACCAGCGAAATAGTATTCCATCTGGTTATGATTTTTTTAACGCCTTTGGGAAATCAGGGATGGTCATTGAGACGCGGGCGCGGCGCGGTTATAGTAGAGGGATGCTGGCACCAGCAGAAGTAGCCTGAGGACAACAACATGAACCTTGACGACAAATCCCTGTTCCTCGACGCCATGGAAGATGTCCAACCCCTGAAGCGCAGCACCGACGTGCACTGGCAGCCGGAGCGCCGCGCCCCCGGCCCGCAGCATCCTGATCTCCTGCAACTGGATAACTTCCTGACCACGGGTTTTCTGGACATTGTGCCGCTCAACACGCCGCTGGAGTTCAGGCGCGAAGGCCTGCAAACAGGCGTCATTGAGAAATTACGCCAGGGCAAATACAGCCAAGAGGCGAGCCTGAATCTGCTGCGTCAGCCGGTGGAGCAATGCCGGAAAATGCTGTTCAGCTTTATGCATCAGGCAGCGAAAGATAACCTGCGCAATCTGCTGATCATCCATGGTAAAGGACGCGACGACAACTCTCACGCCAATATTGTGCGCAGTTACCTGGCACGCTGGCTGACCGAGTTTGAAGACGTGCAGGCGTTTTGCGTGGCGAAAGAGCACCACGGCGGCAGCGGGGCCTGTTATGTGGCGCTGCGTAAATCCGCCGCTGCTAAGCAGGAAACCTGGGAGCGTCACGCCAAACGCAGTCGCTAGCGTTTATTATTACCGGCGCGCTGTGCGGCGGTAATAATATCGCGATTTATCAGCTGAACATTTTAATAAGCAGCACGCTATTTATTAATGAGCACGCTTATAATATTCACTGTCTGAACATATAAAACCCCGCTTGTCGGGCGGGGCTTTTAATATTGTTCTGTATGGACAGATTAATATCCGGCGTTATAAGGCTTCATATTCGCCGGTGCCATCCGGCCACGGCGTCAGTAAATCATAACCGTTTTCCGTGACGGCTACGGTGTGTTCCCACTGGGCGGAAAGCGAGCGATCTTTAGTCACCACCGTCCAGCCGTCAGACAGCACGCTGGTGGCCGCTTTACCGGCGTTGATCATCGGCTCAATGGTGAAAATCATGCCCGGTTTCAGCACCGTGCCGGTGCCGGGCACGCCGTAATGCAGGATCTGCGGCTCGTCATGATAAATTTGCCCAACGCCGTGCCCGCAATATTCCCTGACGACGGAAAAACCGGCGTCTTCCGCCACGCGCTGGATCGCCGCCCCGATGTCTCCCAGGGTTGCGCCCGGACGAACGGTTTTGATCCCGTCCACCATAGAGGCATAGGTAATATCCACCAGGCGTTTCGCGCGGATCGAGGGTTCGCCGACAAAATACATACGGCTGGTATCGCCGTACCAGCCATCTTTGATCACCGCCACGTCAATATTCACGATGTCCCCTTTTTTCAGGACTTTCTCCGCCGGAATACCGTGACACACCACATGGTTGACGGAGGTGCAGACGGTGCGGGTATAGCCCTGATAGCCAATGTTCGCCGGCGTGATTTTCAGCTCGTTCACAATGAAGTCGTGACACAACCTGTCCAGTTCATCGGTGGTGATCCCGGGGCGCACATGAGGGCCGATCATCGCCAGTACACTGGCGGCAGCCTGTCCTGCGGCACGGGCCAGCTCTATTTCTTCCTGCGTATGAAGTTTTATCGTCATGGTATCAGCGCCTCTTTTTGTGCCGGAAATGCCCCGGTCTGGACTAATTTTTGAATTTCCGCGCCGCCCTGCGACTCGGTCTGCACCAGCAGGCGCATCAGGTCCTGATGGGTTAAATGCGGATAGACTTCCGCCAGCATGCCAATTTTTAACCAGTGTTCCGCCTGAGAATTTATCGAGCGGCTCATCGCATTGCTGGCAAGACGCAGATTCTCATGCATCAGGTCCGAGATTTTCACAATACCCATAGGTGATCCTGCGTGTCGGTTTAATACGAAACATATATGAAACGTATAATAGCATAACCTCACCGGCGTACAACATGTCCCTTTTTGACATCAGGCTGTCCGCCGCGGGGCTGTCGCCTGTGGCAGGATTGGCGTATGCTCAGCAAAAAACAGAGGGGACAATTGATGCTTGAACTAAAACCTGCCTGTGAACGCTGTGGCGCCGCGTTGCCGCACACCTCGACCCAGGCCATGATTTGCTCATACGAATGCACTTTCTGCGCCGACTGCGCCCGGTCGCCGTTGCAACATACTTGCCCGAACTGTGGCGGCGAACTGCTACGGCGACCCGCGCGGCATAAAAAAGAGGCCTGACGGCCTCTGATTTGTGGTGGATGTTGTCGGGTGGCGGCTGCGCTTGACCCGACCTGCGATATGGTGATCTGTGACTATTCACACATGCCACGCGTTATCGCCTTCTTCCCGCTGGCGGGAAAGGGCATCGGCGGCGCAAATCAACGACAAATGGCTCAGCCCCTGCGGTACATTTCCCCGCCATTCGCCGGTACGCACATCAAACATCTCATTAAAGGTTTCGACGTTGCCCTTATTACACAGGCATTCCAGGATGTGCTCCATATAACCTGACGCCTTTTCGTCGTTGCCCAGCCGCGCCCAGGCTTCAACCAGCCAGAACGAGCAGGCCACGAAGGTGCTTTCCTCTTTTTCTACGTCGCTGTAACGATAGAGCATCGGAGTGCCGTGCCCCAGTTCCGCCACCATTGCGTCAAAGGTGGACGTCATACGCGCCAGATTGTTTTCCCGGCCGTAGTACCACACCAGGCACAGCGAGGCATCCAGTCTGTCTGTTCCGGGATAAAAAGTGTAGGCCTGCTTCTTTTCAGACCAGCAGTGTTCTTCGATCCAGTCCCGAATACGATCTTTTTCCCGCGTCCAGCGGTCGATCCAGGTGGATTCTATATGTCCATCGCTGGCAAGCTTAGCGGCTATATCCAGCGTCACCCAGCAGGCCATTTTCGAATGGGTATAATGATTACGTTCCGGCAGTTCCCAGATCCCCGAATCATCCTGTCGCCAGGAGTCGGCACAGTCATTGGCCAGCCGTGACAGCAGACGGGAAGTGGTCAGATCCAGCACGTGACCGGCATGGACGAACAGCAGGGCGGTGTCGAGCATATCGCCAAACATACTCAGCTGACGCTGGCTCTGGGCGTTATTACCAATTCGCACCGGTTGCGATCCCTTATAGCCTTCCAGCGGCAGCCAGGTTTCATCCGGCACAATTTCACCGTTAAGGGTGTAGCAGGCGCGCAGCTCGCCTTCATGGCGCACAATGGTGTGCGTCAGCCAGGAAAAAGCCGCTTTGCACTCTTCCAGCGCGCCGATAAAGGCAAATGCGCGAATAATCAGACAGGCATCGCGGATCCAGGCGTAGCGATAATCATAATTTTTCTCGCCGCCAATGCCTTCAGGTAACGAGGTGGTGGGCGCCGCCGCCAGTGCGCCGGTTGGCGAGTAGAGCAAAAACTTCAGCGCCAGCGCCGAGCGTTTGACGTGTTCCGGGAAACGTCCGTCATAGCTCAGATCCTCCGCCCACTGCCGCCACATCTGATCGCTGATCTCGATCCGGCGGTCGATTTTTTCCAGCGGCGGCACGGCCAGCGGCTCTTTATCGCTTACCAGCAGGGCAATCAGGCTGCGGGAACCGGGAGAAGTAGTCAGGGTCGCCTCTATACGATCATCTTCCGCGCGGGTAATGCTGACGTCCGGGGTGGTGCTGATCATCGCCATCAGCTCACCAATATGAATGACCTGGCCTTTGGGCGATTCAGCCAGCCAGGGCGCGCGGGTACAGGCGGCTGAACCCGGCACGAAGACCATTTTTAACTTCACTTCCCCTTCAAGGCCTTCCACACGACGCGCCAGTTCACACCAGGGCAGACGTCCCGCGTGATTACTGTTCAGGGATTCAGTGAACTTTACTTTGCCGGAATCGGTTTCATAGCAGGTTTCCAGCACGTTGCTGTTTTCGCGGTACATACGGTTTACGCAGTATTCGCCGATGGGTTCAATCTGAAAGAAGCCGCCATGTGTGGCATCAAGAATACGGTCGAACAGCGGGGGTGAATCCATATTAGGCGCGCACCACCAGTCAATGGCGCCATCCGGGGCGATAAGCGCCACCGAGCGGCCATCGCCGATAGCGGCATAGTCGCCCAGCCCGGCATAGCCATCCACGCGACCCGGGTGGGTATAAGATTGATTCTTCATCGGCACTCTATCCAGCAAAAAGAAAAATGGCAGGCAAAGGCCCGCCATTCTGTTACACGGTGCCGGTACCACCGTCGGAACACCAGACCTGGCCGGATGCGAAGGAGCTTTCGTCAGAAGCGAAAAGCACATACAGCGGCGCGATCTCCACCGGCTGGCCCGGACGACCCAGCGGCGCGGTTTCGCCAAAGGCTTTCACTTTTTCCTGCGGCTGACCACCGCTGGACTGGAGCGGCGTCCAGTAAGGGCCCGGGGCGACCGCATTCACTCGGATACCTTTTTTGCCCAGCTGCTTGGCAAGCGCTTTGGTAAAGGCCACGTTACAGGCTTTGGTCTGCGCGTAATCCAGCAGGATGTCGCTCGGGTTAAAGGCCTGTACGGACGAAGTATTAATGATCACCGCGCCTTCCTTCAGGTGCGGCACCGCCGCTTTGGTGATCCAGAAAGGGGCATATACGTTGGTTTTGAAGGTGTCGTCAAACGCCTCGGTCGTCAGATCTTCAATGGATTCACAGAACTGCTGACGACCAGCATTATTCACCAGAATATCCAGACCGCCCAGCTTATTAATGGCTTCCACCACTAATTGCTGGCAAAAGGTTTCGGAGCGAATATCGCCCGGCAGGGCCACTGCGGTACGGCCTTCCGCCTGAATCAGGGCGATCACGGCTTCCGCATCGGATTCTTCTTCCGGTAAATAGTTAATAGCCACATCTGCGCCTTCACGGGCATAGGCAATGGCAACGGCACGGCCAATACCTGAATCGCCGCCGGTGATCAGCGCCTTTTTTCCTGCCAGACGGCCAGAGCCGATATAGCGAGTTTCGCCATGATCGGGAATCGGCTTCATCTCAGAGGCAAGGCCTGGCGCCTGTTGCGGCTGCTCAGGGAAAGGTGGACGTGGGTACTGCGAAAGTTTGTTATCCTGGTTTGTCATTATATCCGCCTCGTTGATAAAAACACGTATTAACCCTAGACACGAAATCATCGGTGCGCGAAATTTTTCTATAATAATTAAGATTAATTTTAAGAACTTTACTTCTTTTATATTAGGATCTACCCGCCATAAATAAGGGGAGATGTTTAAAAAATGTTCTTTTTTGTTAAGCTAATGGGCGAGTAATAGCGGGTAAAACGTTTCGATGACACCAAAAAACGGATTATTCCTTAAATAAGACATTTCTTACGAAATAGGCTTGTGACTATTATCAGTTAGGCTAAGATAATTCCTGACACTGGAGCCTGATTAGCATGCGTCGTACCTGATATTTACGGCCCGGCACTGTTTTTTGATCGGTTAAACATGTCGTAACAAACGTGTTGTAATGTTAAACCTGTGAAAAACATTGATTTATAAGGAGATTTAGGATGAGCATTGAGCCCGTGTTTCCTGCCTTTCCCGTAGTGGGCTGGCAGGTTGGTCCGGTTGAAAGTCGTAGTAATGTCGTCGTTAAATTTGGCTACAGCACGTCGCCCCATACGGTGGGTGCCAGTACCTTTGATTCGCAGTTCTTTAGTTTGTCGCCTGAGATGGTGCGCAGTCTGATTTATGATTTGCAGCGCAGCCTGCGTGAGTGTGAAGCACCGCTGGAAACGAAAGTCGCCTGAGTCCGTCGCACATCAAAATCGCAGCAGGCCGTTGATTACCTGCCTGCTGCGAAATACCATCGCCTTCCGACAACACGCCAACTAATCTATTAATTAAAAATCCCAGCTCATGCTTTTTGCTTAATTCCATCTCTCAGTGGAATCTTAATTAATTCTTCGCCGCTACGTTCTGCGCTATAACTTAATACAGATAGATTGTATCTGCGGAATGGAGAAAGCATGAACTTTGTTTATTTTAAGGCGGAGAATCATCAGCAGGATAATAACACGCCCGTCAACCTGGTAGTTGAAGACGTGGTACTTATGCGAGATGGGGAAGTTATCGCCGGACTGGGAGATATAAAAATCACCCGTTTGCCATTATATGTATATCGTGCAGTACCAACAGGTTTTCGTAAGATTGAATATAAAATGAAAACCACCAGTCACCGGCGTATTTTGTTTTCAGCTGGTTATCTGAAAACGGGTGCCTATTATGTTGAAACGCCTGACGGTGAACAGACAATGAACTTTAACGCGCTCTCCGGTTTATGGACCGGGGTGCATGAAGATGAAAAGATAATGGATAACCATGCTTTTCAGAATCAGGGATACGCTGTCTTACGCCCGGTACCCAGGGTAAAGAAAAAACGCAGCGAATTGCCCCGTTAAACTTCTGCATCGGCGATTATCAACTAAACTAAAAAGACAAGATAACAGGAGGCCGACATGACAACGCAAACGCAACCACCACACATCACAGCAGCAGAACCGCAACGGCCGGTCAAAGATAACCCGGCGAAGCAGGGCGAATTGCCCCGTAAACGCGACGACAGCCAGGATGACAGTAAAGATCCGTTTAAGGCAAGTTAACCGCCGTGAACGATTTAAAATAAAGGGTGCGCTGCACCCTTGTTTATTTTAAGTACGCAAAATTTTGCTTAAAAAATAACCCTGTTGCTGCGTAAAGATTTGAAAATTTCGACAATCCCTTACGGCCGTTGTGGTAAAAATATTGCGTGTTTAACTACCGAGGACAATTTTCATCCGCAGGACGAGAAGCAAGACGCGGATAATTGTAATTTTATGGACAATCTTTGCAGGTCAATTAGTTTTACCTCCCGTTTTATCCTTTCTGCACCCACTCAGCTTGCTGGTGAACAGTACTGGCGCTCGGCGCTTTAGCCTTCTTTCTCTCTGCACGAGCTGGCGCATGATGCGCGCGGCTACCCTCTACCGTTTTAAGGTTTGCGATTTATCGTAAGCCACGAAGGATTATATTCTCACGCAGGAGAGAATTATGCGTTATTGGATCTTACTGGCTCTGGCTATTCTGGCTGAAATTATTGGTACCCTGTCCATGAAATGGGCGAGCGTTTCTGGCGGCCATACCGGCTTTATTTTAATGCTGGCGATGATCGCTCTGTCTTATATTTTGCTGGCCTTTGCCGTGAAAAAAATCGCCCTTGGCGTGGCCTACGCGCTGTGGGAAGGGATTGGCATTCTGCTCATCACCCTGTGCAGCGTACTGTGGTTTGATGAAAGCCTGACGGTGATGAAAGTCGCCGGGCTGACCACGCTGGTGGTGGGCATTACGCTTATCAAATCCGGCACCCGTAAAGTGAAGGAGTCCGCCCATGCAGCCCTTTGAATGGCAACACGCGGCCTGGCTGGGGCTGGCAATTTTGCTGGAAATTATCGCCAACGTACTGCTGAAGTTTTCCGACGGTTTTCGCCGCAAAAGTTATGGCGTGCTGTCGCTGGCGGCGGTACTGGCCGCCTTCAGCGCGCTGTCACAGGCTGTAAAGGGCATTGATTTATCGGTCGCCTACGCGCTGTGGGGCGGTTTCGGCATCGCCGCTACCCTGGCCGCTGGCTGGATATTATTCTCCCAGCGGCTGAACAGGAAAGGCTGGGCGGGGGTCATACTGCTGATCCTCGGCATGGTGCTGATTAAACTTGCCTGAT
Organism: Enterobacter sp. K510; assembly: GCF_055804875.1. Lineage (NCBI taxonomy): Bacteria > Pseudomonadati > Pseudomonadota > Gammaproteobacteria > Enterobacterales > Enterobacteriaceae > Enterobacter > Enterobacter sp. K510. The sequence goes on from NZ_JBNRLQ010000004.1 coordinate 374,420, forward strand.
GTGATCGCCGTCTGCTGCCGCTGACGGCGAAATCAGCTAAGCTTATTTTTACTTCTGTAAAAAAGATAACAGCCTTTTCAGGCGGATAAGAGGGCGGTGAATGTTCAAACCCTTAAGCTGGCGTAATCTACCCACCGCACGAACCTTATCCGTTATGATATTCGTGGCGGGTATAGGTCTGGTTATTTCCGTTATTACCCTGATTTACCTCTCGCTGCATCTCATCAGCGCTAAAACCAACGAAATCGATGAACACCGCTCGGCGCTGTCGGTGCAGGGGGCGATCCAGACTTCGGTAAACCGGGTATGGTCGCTGGTGCTGGACAACGCCGTCTGGGACGATGCGGTGCGCGAGGTCTATCGCCCGCAGGTGAATGCCAGCTGGTTATATAACACTTGGGGCGCAGGCTTTAAGGTTAATAATCTTTATGACGGCACCTTTGTGCTGAATGAGAATTTCGATATGCTGTGGGGTTCCTTTCGCATGGAGCCTTTTACCGAACTCAGTCTGGATTTTTTTGGCGCGGGGCTGAAGGCGTTAATCAGCCATAATCAGCGAACCCTGCCGGGGGAAAATCTGATCTACGCGGGGATCACCCGCACCCGTTACGGCGTGGCTTTTGTGGGGATTGGCCTTATCCGCCCGACCACCGGTCGTCTCGAAGTGTACGACAACACCCGGCGCTATCTGGTGATCACCCGCCATCTGACGCCGCAAATCCTCAAAGACCTGGGCGACACCTTCCAGATCAACAATCTCTCCTTCAGTCACACCATGCCGTCCACCGCCAGCGTCCCGCTACGCAGCGCGGCAGGGGAAATCCTCGGTTACCTGAGCTGGGATCCGCAGCTTCCCGGCGCGCAGGCCGCTCATGCGGCGGCGTGGGAAATCCGCCAGATCGTCGGCCTGGTGACGCTTTTGATCCTGATGTTCATCCTGCTTACCAGCGCCGGGCTTTACAAACTGTCGCGCGGCGAAAAACTGGCCCGTCGCATCGCCGTCACCGACTGGCTGAGCGGCTTACCCAACAGGCGCGCGCTGATCGAACGGCTGGAGCAGCTTAATCAGTCCGGCGATACCGACACCATCACCGTGGTGTTTATGGATCTGGATGGCTTTAAGGATGTCAATGACGTTTACGGTCATGACGTCGGCGACAAGCTGATCGTCGCCATTGCCCGCAGCCTGAACGAGAAAGTGCCGCCGGGGGGGATGCTTTCGCGCATGGGCGGCGATGAGTTTGCCATGACCATGCACGGCGACAATGCACACGAAAAGAGCGCGATATTTGCCATGCTGGTGCTCTCCTGGTTCAATGCGCCGGTGCGGCTGGACGATCGCAGTATTCACATCACCGCCAGTATCGGCATCGCCAGCAGCGTGCAGGGTGACTGTAGCAGCACCGAGCTGTTCCGCCGCGCCGACATCGCCATGTATCACTCGAAAATGACCGGTAAAGGCCGCATCACGCATTATGACGCGGCGCTGAACAGCGCGCGCGAACGCAAATTGACCATCGAGAATGACATTCGTGACGGTCTGGAAAACGACGAATTTGACGTCTGGTATCAGCCGATTGTCGATGCCCATACGCTGACCATGACCGGCGTCGAGGCGCTGGTGCGCTGGCCTCGTCGTCCAGCCGGGGCGCTGGGGCCGGATGAATTTATCCCGGTGGCGGAAAGCAGCGGCCTGATTTACGCCCTCGGCCAGTTTGTGCTGCGCCGCGCCTGTACCGATTTACTGGCGATGGAAGATCTTAAGCTGTCGGTGAATATCTCCCCCGCGCAGTTTCGCGATCCGGAGTTTGAAGTGAAAGTGGCGGGCGTGCTGGACACCGTCGGTTTTCCGGCGCACCGTCTGCAACTGGAAGTGACCGAAACCTATGTGCTGGAAAATCCGGAGCGTTCGCGTACGGCGATCGCCAATCTGAAAGCGCTGGGTACCGGCGTGGCGCTGGATGATTTCGGCACCGGCTACTCCAGCATTGGCTATTTGCGGCGCTTTAATTTCGACACCATTAAAATTGATAAATCGCTGGCCGGGCTGGTGGATGCGGACGATCAGGCCGCCGCGCTTGTCAGCGGCACCGTTCGGATCGCCAGCGCGCTGGGTATGTCGGTCACTGCGGAAGGGGTGGAAAACGAAAAGCAGATGAAACTGCTGCGCCTTGCCGGTTGCGATCGGTTACAGGGCTTCTACTTCAGCCAGCCGCAGCCGATTTCTGCGCTGATGCCGCTGCGTAAACAGCGGCGGGGATGATCATTCCTGCGCCAGCTCGCTCAGTTTTTCGCGAAAACCCGTTACTGAAATCGCCCGGTTATCCGCCCGCCAGCGATCTTTTGCGGCCGGGGCGGAACTCTGCACGCCAATTAACTGCCAGCCGGTGTCCGTCTGGATCATGAGCGGCGATCCGCTGTCGCCGGGCAGGGTATCGCACTGATGGGACAACACCGAAGTCTGCGCCCAGCCTGTCACCACGCAATCTTTATGGCTGTACAACGCATCCAGATGATCCTGCGGATACCCGGACTGGGTAACGTGGCGGCCGGTCGTTTTTAGCGCTGCCGTTAATGCCTCGCGATCGCCGGTAAACAGCGGCAGCGGCGTGATGCCGGACGGCGGATAGCGCAGCACGATCAGGCCAAAATCCCAGGGTGCCGCGGAGGACGGTACGATCCAGCCCTCGCCGTCAGGCTTCAGACGTTTGCCCAGAGACGGATCGACACGGCCTTCAATGCCATGGATCTCATAACGCCAGATGCCTTTTTGCGCCACAAACCGCAGCGCCAGCGCTTTATCCGGCTTGCCGTCGGGCGGCGTCAACAGACAGTGCCCGGCGGTGAGCGCCAGATGCGGGGAGATCAGGGTGGCAGTACATAAATTGCCGCTGACGGTTTCCAGCTGTCCGATCGCATCCCAGGGGGACTGCTCCGGTTGCGTGACGCGGGTCCGATCATCATGACCGAAAAACAGCGTTTTCACCTCACCGGCATTCATCGCCTCATCATCGCCTTCATCAGCATGCAGGACTGCGGAAAATAAACAGAACGTTCCCAGTAACATCACAACAGTTTTACGCATAGCACACTCTGGTGGGGTAATTATGATTATTAAAAGTAACCCAATGTAAGACTAACTATAGACGGGAGGCGTGGAAAGTGGGAGTAAAATCAGCGTACTACAATCAGGAAAAATAAAAATGCGTGGCAACGATTGCGCATAAAATAAGCGTGATGAGAATTAACTCAAACCGATAACGCCCCAGCATACGCCCTCCGGATAAAAAACGGCGCTTACCAGAAAGCTAAGCGCCGTGTTATTAGCCTGCCCGGACATGTGGGCAGATAACATTGCTACAACTTATGCAGCAGGTTGTGCGGCCGGTTTTGCGGCTTCATGTTTTACGTGTTTTTTGTGATGCTTTTTAGCGGCCTGAGCTTTTTGCTCCGCAGCCGGTTTAGCAGCGGCTTTTTTGTGGTGCTTTTTAGCAGCCTGCGCTTTCTGGGCAACGGCTTTTTTGTGTTTCTTGTGTTTTGCCGGGGCAGTTTTGGTCGCAGCCGGAGCCTGCGCAGTGGTCGCGGTAGCGGCCGGTGCAGCAGTGGTGGAGGTGGCAGCATCAGCAGCGAAAGCGGCGGAAGACAGACCCATAGCAGCGGCAACAACCAGAGCTAATACTTTTTTCATCTCGTGATCCTCGAATTGGTTTCAACATTCAACCCCACTGCGGGGCCGTTGAAAACACTATATCCCTGATAATTCGCGGCTTCCGTGAGTCATTGGTATCGGCGTGTAACCATATGTACAGCGCCGGGCACGCTGGCCCGGCGCAGGGAGGATTTACAGATAGCGGGCGGTGAGATGCTGGCGGAAATAGCGGCTGTTCAGCGCTTCGCCGGTTGCGTTTTCAATCAGTTGCGACGTGGTGAAGCGGCTGCCGTGCTGCCAGATATTCTGCCGCAGCCAGTCAAACAGGGCGGTGAAATCCCCCTGCGCGATGGCGGCATCCAGATCCGGCAGGGCGGTTCTGGCGGCGTGGAACAGCTGTGCGGCATACATGGCGCCCAGAGTGTAGGACGGGAAATAACCGAAGCCGCCATCCGTCCAGTGAATGTCCTGCATACAGCCATCACGGTAATTGCCTTCCGTGGACAGCCCCAGCCAGCTCTGCATTTTCTCGTTCCACAGCGCCGGAATATCCTCCACCTCAATGTCGCCGTTAATCAGCGCGCGCTCAATTTCATAGCGCAGCACCACGTGCGCCGGGTAGCTAACTTCATCCGCATCGACACGGATATAACCCGGCTTGACGCGCTGGTTCCAGGCAATAAAGTTGCTTTCGCTGAAAGCAGGTTGATCGCCAAAGCGCTGTACCACCGACGGCAACAGTTGTTTCAGAAAGGCTTCACTGCGCCCGAGCTGCATTTCGAAAAACAGGCTCTGGGATTCATGAATGGCGGTGGAGCGCGCCAGCGCCACTGGCTGCCCCGGCCAGGTACGCGGCAGGTTTTGTTCATAACGCGCATGACCGGTTTCATGCACCACGCCCAGCAGGGCGCTCAGCAATTCGTTTTCGTCATAACGGGTGGTGATGCGCACATCGTCCGGCACGCCGCCGCAGAACGGGTGGGCGCTGACGTCCAGCCGCCCGCCGTTAAAATCAAAGCCCAGGCGCGCCATGGTTTCGACGCCAATCTCCCGCTGTAAATCAACCGGGAACGGGCCCTGCGGCGCGATCAGCGGCTGCTGCGCCTGTTTCTCCACCACCTGATTCAGCAGATCCGGCAGCCAGGATTTTAAATCGCCGAACAGCGCATCGAGACGGGCGCTGGTCATGTCCGGCTCGTAAATATCCAGTAGCGCATCATAAGGCGAGCAGCCCTTAGCGTCGGCGCGCAGACGGGCCTCTTCGCGGCTGAGTTTCACCACCTCTTTCAGATTGGCAGAAAACCCGGCCCAGTCGTTGGCCGGACGCTGACTGCGCCAGGCGTGTTCGCACTTGCTGCCCGCCAGCGATTTTGCTTCCACCAGCGCTTCCGGCAGCAGCGCCGCCTGTTGATACTGGCGGGTCATCTCGCGCAGGTTAGCCTGTTCAATATCATTCAGATTTTCTTGCGCCGCGCCTTCCAGCCATACCGCAACATTTTTATCGGTGAGGATCTGGTGTTGCAGCACGCTCAGTTCCGCCAGCGCTTCGCCGCGCGCCTGGCTACCGCCCGGCGGCATCATGGTGAACATGTCCCAGCCCGCCATCGCGGAGAGATGAGAAAAACGGGACAGACGGGTAAAAATGCGGGTGAGTTGCTGATAGTTCTTATTTTCCATAATGCCTCATGTCATCGAAGGGGCTGCGAAATAATCTTACTTGAGTAAATTCTTATTGGGTAATTTGATTTCCATCAAACGAAAGTTGTGTTTTTTTCAGGAAGGGTAATACTGTGTCATAATAGATAAAGTTCATGTTAACCAACAACATAAGAATTCGATGTTATGAATCCATTTTATTGGGTGATATTGGTAGTCTTGACGCTGGATGCGGTCCGTGAATTGATGGGTGTATCATCCGTAATGGGAATATTTTCGTAAGCAGACGTGCAAGCCGGGTTAGCGCAACGCCACCCGGCAAAGAAAGCTAATCAATCCAGACGCCGGTGCAGGCAGCGCCCCACCAGCAGGGCGGCGATCAGCAGCAGCGCGATAAACCCGCCCACGCCATTCCAGCCGAAACGATGCCAGAACACGCCGCCCAGCGTGCCCGCCACGCTTGATCCCAGATAATAACTGAACAGATACAGCGACGATGCCTGGCCTTTCGCCCGTCGTGCGCGCGGCCCGATCCAGCTGCTGGCCACCGAATGCGCGGCAAAGAAACCGGCTGAAAACAGCAGCATCCCGGCAAAAATCAGCCATAACGAAGCCAGCAGCGTCAGCAGCACGCCCGCCAGCATAATGGCGGTGGAGCCGAGCATCACCGGGCCGCGCCCGAACCGGCTGGTCAACATGCCTGCCTTCGGGGAACTCCAGGTGCCCGTCAGATAGGCCACCGACAGCAGGCCGACAATCGCCTGGCTGAGATGCCAGGGCGCCTGCATCAGGCGATAGCCAATATAGTTAAACAGCGTGACAAACGCGCCCATCAGCAGAAAACCGGTGACAAACAGCAGCGGCAGGCCGCGATCGCGCCAGTGCAGGCGAAAGTTAATAGCAAGCGTCCTGGGTCGCAAGGGCGTCGGACGAAAGTGGCGCGAGTCCGGCAGAATTTTCCAGAACATCAGCGCCGCCGCCAGCGCAAAGCAGCCAATCACGCCCACGGCGATACGCCAGGAAAAAAAATCGGTAAACACGCCGCTGAGCAGACGGCCGCTCATGCCGCCAATGGAGTTGCCGCTGATGTACAGCCCCATCGAGAACGCCACAAAACTGGGGTGGATCTCCTCTGCAAGCCAGGTCATGCCTACTGCCGCCACGCCGCTTAACGACAGGCCGATCAGCGCGCGCATAATTAAAATGCCGTGCCAGCTGGTCATGACCGTCGAGAGCAGCGTACAGCAGGAGGCCAGCAGCAACGCGGTGACCATCACCGGTTTACGGCCAATGGCATCGGAGAGCGGACCGGTAAACAGCAGACCGATGGCCAGCATGCCGGTGGAAATCGACAGGGAAATACTGCTGCTGGCAGGGGACACGCCGAACTCCTGCGACAGCACCGGCAGGATCGGCTGCACGCAGTAGAGCAGGGCAAAGGTGGCAAGACCGGCGGAAAACATCGCCAGGGTGACGCGTACAAACAGCGCGCTACCGCGTTTAATCCAGGGGGCGGGCCGGGAGAGCGCCTGTACATCGGCATCGCTGGCCGCAGCGATGTCAACAGGGGTTGTATGACTCACAGAACATCCTTAACTTCACATCCCCGTGATTCAGGGTGACGGGTAAGACCACCGCCACAGGGTAGGAAAATGTAAATATTCTGTCTAATATATTAATCCTCTCAAATAATATGTTTAGCGAATGAATATAGAACTACGTCACCTGCGCTATTTTGTCGCCGTCGCCGAAGAGCTGCACTTTGGTCATGCGGCGGCCCGGCTCAATATCTCCCAGCCGCCCCTGAGCCAGCAAATTCAGATCCTGGAACAGCAGGTGGGCGCGCGGCTGCTGGCCCGCACTAATCGCAGCGTGGAACTCACGCCCGCCGGAAAGCAGTTTCTTGCCGATTGTCGGCAGATTTTAAGTCAGGTGGAGGACGCCGCGGCCCGCGCCGCGCGGCTGCACCAGGGGCAGACCGGGGAGCTGCGCATCGGCTTTACCTCCTCTGCGCCCTTTATCAGGCCGGTCTCCGATACGCTGTCGCTGTTTCGCCGCCGCTACCCGGATGTGCATCTGCAAACCCGCGAAATCAATACCCGGGAACAGATAGCGCCGCTGCATGAGGGGACCCTCGACCTGGGGCTGATGCGCAACACCCAGCTGCCGGAGACGCTGGCCTGGCAGGTGATCCTGCGCGAGCCGCTGCTGGCGATGGTGCCGCGTGATCATCCGCTGGCGGCGAAAACCAGCGTAACGCTCAGCGAACTGGCGCGTGAACCTTTTGTCTTCTTCGATCCGCAGGTCGGCACCGGGCTGTATGACGATATCCTCGGGCTGCTGCGTCGCTACGGGCTGACGCCCTTTATTGCGCAGGAAGTCGGGGAGGCGATGACGATCATCGGGCTGGTGGCCGCCGGGCTGGGCGTATCGATCCTGCCCGCCTCCTTTAAACGTGTACAGCTGGACGAAATGCGCTGGCTGCCCATTGCGGAAGCGGATGCGGTGTCGGAGATGTGGCTGGTATGGGCGAAGCATCATGAGCAGGGATCGGCCGCGGCGCGTTTCCGGGAACAGCTGCTGGCGACCATTCAGTAAATTTATTCATCAAAGCAAAGGGTAAAATGTGCGGTAAATCACAAGGCTAATCAAAAATTTGACGGCCTCATTGAACTGCTTCACCATAGCCCACAGATTATTTCGAAGCTCGAAAATAAGGGAGTCTTAGGTGGTTGCTGATAGTCAGCCAGGGCATATTGATCAGATTAAGCAGACCAATGCGGGCGCCGTTTATCGCCTGATTGATCAGCTTGGCCCGGTTTCGCGCATCGATCTTTCACGCCTGGCGCAGCTGGCGCCAGCCAGCATCACCAAAATTGTGCGCGAGATGCTGGAGGCGCATCTGGTGCAGGAGACGGAAATCCAGGAGCCGGGCAGCCGTGGCCGTCCTGCGGTCGGGCTGGTGGTGGAAACCGAAGCCTGGCACTATTTATCGCTGCGTATCAGCCGCGGTGAAATTCATCTGGCGCTGCGCGATCTGAGCAGCAAACTGGTGGTGGAAGAGCAGCAGCCGCTGCCGCTGGTGTCGGATGAACCTTTTATCTCCCGTGTCATTACCCATATCGATCAGTTCTTTATCCGCCATCAGCATCAGCTTGAACGTCTGACCGCTATCGCCATTACTCTGCCCGGGATCATTGATACGGAAAATGGCATCGTCCACCGCATGCCGTTTTATGAGGATGTCAAAGACATGGCGCTGGGCGAAGCGCTGGAAGCGCACACCGGCGTGCCGGTCTACATTCAGCATGACATCAGCGCCTGGACCATGGCCGAGGCGCTGTTTGGCGCCTCCCGCGGCGCGCGTGACGTGATCCAGGTGGTCATCGACCATAACGTGGGCGCGGGGGTGATCACCGATGGCCGCCTGTTGCACGCGGGTAGCAGCAGCCTGGTGGAGATCGGCCACACCCAGGTCGACCCTTACGGCAAGCGCTGTTACTGCGGCAATAATGGCTGTCTGGAAACCATCGCCAGCGTCGACAGCGTGCTGGAGCTGGCGCAGCAGCGCATGAGCCAGTCAATGAGCTCCATGCTGCACGGCAAACCGCTCAGCGTGGAATCCCTGTGTCAGGCCGCGCAGGACGGCGATCTGCTGGCGAAAGACATTATCACCGGCGTCGGCACCAACGTGGGCCGCATCCTGGCGATCATGGTCAATCTGTTTAACCCGCAAAAAATTCTTATCGGTTCGCCGCTGAGCCACGCCGCCGACATCCTGTTTCCGGCCATCAGCGACTGTATCCGCCAGCAATCCCTTCCGGCCTACAGCCGGCATATGGTGGTGGAAAGCACGCAGTTCTCAAATCAGGGGACGATGGCGGGCGCGGCGCTGGTAAAAGACGCGATGTATAACGGTTCTTTATTGATACGTCTGTTGCAGGGTTAACATTTTTCTTACTGACGTAAGAAAAATTGCGCTACCTCAAGCCGACTCCTTACGCCTTAACGTAGACTTCCGCCACTGAATTATTGTTCAGATTAATATTTCCGAAGCATAACGGTGGAGTAAGTGATGCTTAAGCGTTTCTTTATAACGGGTACAGATACCTCAGTCGGGAAGACCGTGGTTTCACGTGCATTGCTGCAGGCGCTGGCTGCCAGTGGCAGAAGCGTGGCAGGGTACAAACCAGTTGCGAAGGGGAGTAAAGAGACGCCGGAAGGAATGCGCAATAAAGATGCGCTGGTACTGCAAAGCGTCTCCAGTATTGATCTGCCTTATGAGGCGTTCAATCCTATTGCCCTGAGCGAAGAAGAGAGCAGCGTGGCGCACAGCTGTCCGATCAGTTACAGCCTGTTAAGCAGCGGCCTCGCGGCCCTTGGCGAACAGGTTGATCATGTGGTGGTGGAAGGCACCGGCGGCTGGCGCAGCCTGATGAACGATCTGCGCCCGCTATCGGAATGGGTGGTGCAGGAGCAACTGCCGGTAGTGATGGTGGTGGGGATCCAGGAAGGTTGCATCAACCATGCGCTGTTAACCGCTCAGGCGATCGCCAGCGATGGTCTGCCGCTGATAGGCTGGGTGGCGAACCGCATCAATCCGGGGCTGGCCCATTACGCCGAAATCATCAACGTGCTGAGCCGCAAAATTCCGGCGCCGCTGATTGGCGAACTTCCTTATCTGCCGCGCGCGGAGCAACGCGAACTGGCGCAGTATATCGATCTGCTGACCTTTAACCGCACGCTGGCGGCGGATCGGGTACTGGCTTAAGCTGGCCTGCCCGGCGGCGCTTTGCTTGCCGGGCCTACTGACTGCCCGGCGGCGCTACGCTTGCCGGGCCTACTGACTGTCGCAATCCCGTAGGCCGGGTAAGCGCAGCGCCACCCGGCAAATTCAGCAGCGCCACCCGGCATTCTTATCAACTGTCGGTATGAATATTTAACGCCCGGCGCGTTCTGCCGGAGCTTAAATAATCGGCGATATAATCCTGCGAAATCTCGCCGTTATAACGACCTTCCTCATCGACAATCGGCATCCAGCTGGTATTGCTCTCATAGAGTTTTGACAGCACCACGCGCAGGTTATCTTCCGCCTTACCGGTGACGCGGAACGGATGCAGCAGTTCCGCGCAGTCGCCGCTGGCGTTACGCGCTTCACGACGCTTCACAAAGCCGAGCGGCTTGCCGTCCACATCCACCACGGTAATGGCGCGAATATCGTTCTCATCCATAATGGCGAAGGCTTCCGCCAGCGGGGTGGATTTACGCACCGTCAGCGTCGGCTGCTGATCGGTAACATCGCCCGCCGACACCAGCAGCAGGCGCTTCAGCGTGCGGTCCTGGCCGACAAACGAACCGACGAATTCATTGGCCGGTTTCGCCAGCAGCTCATCCGGGCTGGCGCACTGCACGATGCGTCCCTGACGGAACACGGCGATACGGTCGCCCAGCTTCAGGGCTTCGTCGATGTCATGGCTGACCAGCATCACCGTCTTTTTCAGCTTACGCTGCATGTCGAGGAACTGCGTCTGGATCACCTCGCGGTTAATCGGGTCGACGGCGCCGAACGGCTCATCCATCAACAGTACCGGCGGATCCGCCGCCAGCGCGCGGATCACGCCGATACGCTGCTGCTGACCGCCGGACATCTCTTTCGGATAGCGGTTAAGGAATTTTTTCGGATCCATCACCACCATATCCATCAGCTCTTCGGCGCGGCTTTTATAACGCGCGCGATCCCAGCCAAGCATGCGCGGAACGACGGTAATGTTCTCCTCAATGGTCATGTTCGGGAACAGACCGATTTGCTGGATCACATAGCCAATGTTGCGGCGCAGGGTGACGGTATCCATGCCGGTGGTGTCTTCGCCGTTAATCAAAATCTTGCCCGCGCTCGGGGCGATCAGCCGGTTGACCATTTTTAGCGTGGTGGTCTTTCCGCAACCGGACGGGCCAAGCAGCACGCACATTTCGCCTTCCGGCACATTCAGGTTGACGTTATCGACAGCTTTAAAGGTCTGGCCGTTTTTCTGTGTAAATTGTTTGGTCAGGTTTTCAAGTTTTATCATTATCGTATTCCTTTCGGTGTCAGGGCGGTCTGCAAACGATGCAGCAGCCAGTCAAGCACAATAGCCAGCACACAAATCATCAACGCGCCGGCAATTAACATACGGATGTCGCTGCCGCCGATGCCGTTCAGCAGGAGCAGGCCGAGGCCGCCCGCGCCAATCACAGCGGCGATGGCCATCACGCCGATATTCATCACGACGGCGGTGCGGATACCGCCGAAAATCACCGGCAACGCCATCGGGATCTCCACCCAGCGCAGACGCTGCCAGAAGGTCATGCCGATACCGCGGCCCGCTTCACGCAGACCGGGCGGCAGACTGTCCAGCGCGGTATGGGTGTTACGCACAATCGGCAGCAGCGAATAGAGAAACACCGCGGTAATGGCGGGCAGCGCGCCTATACCTTGTCCCACCAGCGAAAACACCGGGATCATCAGGCCGAACAGGGCAATCGACGGAATGGTCAGCAGCAGAGTGGCAATGCCAAGCACCGGCGTCGCCAGCCATTTGTACCGTACAATCACTATACCCAGCGGCACGCCAATAATAATCGCCAGCCCGACGGCCAGCAGAACCAGCCACAGGTGCTGGAAGGTCAGGCTCATCAGATAGCCTGCGTTGTCCATCATGTAATGAATCGTATCCATGGGCGCTCCTTACAGCAGGCCTTTTTCATGCAGGAAGTCGCGGGCGACCTGCTGCGGTGTCTGGTGCTCAATATCCACCTTCGCATTCAGCGTGGTGATGGCCTCATTATCCAGCAGACCGGAGAGGGTGTTCAGCGCCTCTTCCAGTCCCGGATTAGCCGCCAGCGTGTCTTTACGCACCACCGGCGTGACAGCGTAACTTGGGAAGAAGCCTTTATCGTCCTTCAGCACTTTCAGATCGAAGCCCTTCACGCGGCCATCGGTGGCATACACCAGACCGGCATCGACAAAGCCATCGCGGATGGCGTTATACACCAGGCCCGGATCCATCTGGCGGATTTGCGGGCGATCCAGTTCCATCTGATAGGCCTGTTGCAGCGGCTTCATGCCGTCGCTGCGCCCGGCGAATTCCAGGTCAAGGCCGAGCATCCAGTTGTTGTCGGGATCGGTTTTGCGGATGTGTTCAATTTTCGCCACCATCTCCGACATGGTGTTGATGTTTTCCGCCTCGGCGCGTTTACGCTGCATGGCGAAGGCATAGGTATTATTCATGTCCGCCGGTTTCAGCCATACCAGACCCAGTTTGGCGTCCAGCTGTTTCACCGTGGCGTAGGACTCCTCCGGTGACATGCGTTTATTGATATGGTTGAAAATAATCAGCGAGGTGCCGGTATATTCCCAGGTCATATCCACCTGTTTATTAATCATCGCGTTACGGGAAATCACCGTCGCAATGTTGGTCTGCGGCGTCACCTGAAAACCTTTCTTTTGCAGATACTGCACCGTCATGGCCGACAGAATATGCTGTTCAGTAAAACTCTTGGTGGCGAGCACCAGCGGCGCGGCCTGCGCCTGGGCGCTTAGCAGGGCAATGGCAGCCATAAATCCTGCCAGTCGGGTAAACCATTTCATACCGGATTCCTTATTCTTGTTATCAGGCGGTGTGCGGGCTGAGCACGCGTCCCAGCGCGGCAAGCAGCGTATCGAGGATCAGCGCAAAGAGCGCGGTCGCCGCAGCGCCCAGGATCAGCGTCGGGAAATCGTTCAGGTAGATGCCGGGGAAGATCAGCTCGCCATAACTGCTGGCGCCAATCAAAAACGCCAGCGGCGCAGTGCCCACGTTGATGGCGGTGGCGATGCGGATGCCTGACAGCATCACCGGCCAGGCGTTCGGCAGCTCCACCTGGCGCAGGCTCTGCCATTTGGTCATGCCAATGCCTCTGGCGGCTTCCAGCAGCGAAGGTTGCACGCCGCACAGACCGGCATAGGTGTTACGCACAATCGGCAGCAGCGAGGCGAGGAACAGCGCGATGATCGCCGGCGTATCGCCAATCCCGAAAATCACCATCGCCAGCGCCAGCACCGCCAGCGGCGGCAGGGTGTTGCCGACGTTAAAGATCTGCATGATGTATTCCGCAAAACGGCGGCATGCCGGGCGGCTGAGCAGGATCCCGCTGGGAATGCCGACCAGCAGCGCGAAGAACATCGAACTGAAGACGAGGATCATGTGCTGTTGCCCGAGATACAGCAGATCAACCTGCCGCTCGCGGATAGTTTGCAGGCCGATACCCCAGACCAGCAGGGCGATGACAATAAGCAGCGCGGCCACAAAAAGCAGCGCGCGAACAAGGGGGGATCTTTGCATTGCAGTGTGTCTCCCTGGGTGCATGCGTTATTGCAACAGTCTGTTGCGTGTTGTTATGCCATGTATCGGCAGGGTGAATGAGCTATAGCAAGCTGCCGGAAAGGATGCCAGTGTGCGGCAAGTTTCTGATCGGGCGAATATTTATACGAACCGCTGCCATGCCTTGCGGCGTATAGCGCGATTTGCGGGTCGGGAATTATCTTAAATTGCGACGGTAAAAGTGACGTTGTAACAGTTTGTGTTTGGGATTATCACGCAGCTGAACAAAAAAGCCGCACGGCCGACGCCGCGCGGCTCACAGAGGCGTGGCTTATTTATACAGCGGCTTTTCCGCCACCGGGATCAGCAAATGCGTTTGCCAGGCCGCGAGGGTTAAACGCGTCAGTTCACCGAGCGCCTGATAAAACGGATGGGCGGCATGTTCCGCGAACACGGCGAGCCAGCGCCCGGCCCACGGCAGCAGATGCCAGGCCAGCAGCTGTTCGCATTCAGCCTCCCGCTTTTCTTCCAGCAGCCAGGCCGCCATCATCAGCAGCGTGCCGATATGATCTTCCGGTTCATTTTGCTCCGGCGCAAAAACAATGTTGTTGTCACGCATCCACTGGCGCAGCGCCAGCGTCGAGTCGCCGAACAGGACATTTTCGCGATCCAGCCACACCGACCCCCATGGCGGGGCGGGCAACGCCCAGGGGCCGAGGAACAGGCGCTGCCAGGCGTCCGGCAGCGGTTCATCGGCAGAGGCGGTAAAGCGCGCCGCCAGCGGCGTCAGCGCATCGGGCAGTAGCGGCCACTGTTCCTGCCAGGCAGGATCCTGAAGCGCCGCCACCAGCGGGGCGGCCTGTTCGCTCTGCGGCGGGTAGTAAAATAACGCGCCCAGAACCCGGGCGGCAACGGCAAACGCCTGACGCTGTGCGTCATCCATAAAACACTCCTGATTTATCCACCAACCGCCATACCGACGGTCATATGTAATCCGTAAAACAGGCCACGGCCCAGCAGCTCGCCCGCCAGCACCAACAGCAGCCCGGCCAGCAAACTGAACACCTGTGGCTCACGACGCCACAGCAGCGGGCAGATCCAGCAGCCCAGCCCGACGGCGAGCAGCGCCAGACGCCAGACCTGTAGCGCGGCATAATCCGGCACCAGGGCGGCTGCCTGCTGTACTGACGACGAGATCGTGGCGAGATCCGCAGCCTGCATGATCACCACCGCCACGCTTACCAGCAGCGCCAGCACGCTGATAAAGGCAAACACGCCGCCGTTAAAGGGGATACGCGCCAGACGCAGCAGCAGCGCCGCCAGCAACGGGCCGCTCAGCAGCACGGTAAGGAAAAACGCGGCAGTGGTGTAACCGTTATGCCAGGTCGGCACGGTATCGATCTGATATACCCGGCTCATGGCATACACAAACACGACGCCGAGGGCCATGCTGACCACAAGCCAGATCCTGCCCAGGGCTTCAGGCATTTTGCCGATTACCGCCACCAGCCACCACAGGCCGCCGACGGCGAAAAACAGCGATCCGGCGGCGATCTCGTTGCTCAGCGCCGACGCGCCGATGCGGTTCAGGGAATTAAATGCCCGCAGGGGCGATCCCAGATGCATCATCGAGGCGATAAAGCCCACGCCCATCAGCAGCCAGAGGAAAAACAGGCTGCGGGTAAGCCGGGCGCGGTTTTCGCTGTTATCGGCGCACGCCATCCAGCCGAGCCCGCCGACGATAAGCGCGCCGGTGACGCACTGGCCGATGACGGTAAATAACACCAGCGGCCATTCATGCCATCCGTTGCCCATCTCACACCTCCTGCGGGTTAGCCAGAAAGCCGGTTTTGTCCCCGGTGGGGCGGCTGTTGGCGTTGGGTTTGATCACGATATTAGGCTTTGTAAAATGCCCGGACGGCAGCGGGGCGACGGCATCAAGGCTGCCGTATTTTTCACGCAGCTCGTCAACGGGCGCAAAGTCCAGCGCGCGCAGCGGGCAGGACTCGACGCAGATCGGCTTTTTGCCGTCCGC
>NZ_JBNRLQ010000005.1:0-388921 GCF_055804875.1 Enterobacter sp. K510
CCCCTAATTTCAAAAAACTTTTCAAGCGCGTTTTTTTTCATCAAAGCGTTGTAAAAAGCATCATCATTTGGCGAATTTGCTCTTTTTATCATCGACATCCCCCGGCAGATGGCATACTAGAACGTAAAAATGAGAAAAAGGAATGCGACGAATGCCTTTAAGCGCACAACAGTTAGCGGCACAAAAGAACCTTTCTTATGTACTGGCTGAAAAACTGGCCCAACGGATCTTAACCGGTGAGTACGCGCCCGGAAGCATCCTGCCTGCAGAAATGGAATTAGGCGAAGCGTTCGGCGTGAGCCGTACCGCCGTAAGAGAAGCAGTAAAGACCCTGACCGCAAAAGGCATGGTGCTGCCGCGTCCACGCATAGGTACACGCGTGATGCCGAAAAGCAGCTGGAACTTCCTTGATAAAGAACTGCTCTCCTGGTGGATGACCGAAGAGAACTTTCAGGAAGTCATTCAGCACTTCCTGGTTCTGCGCAGCACCCTTGAACCACAGGCATGCCAGCTCGCAGCCCTTCTTGGCAGCGCAGAGCAAAAAGCGCATCTGAATACGCTGATGGATGAGATGGTGCAATTAAAGAAGCATTTCCAGCGCGAGCGCTGGATAGAAGTGGATATGGCCTGGCATGAACATATTTATGCGATGAGCGGCAATCCCTTCCTCACCTCTTTCGCTGCCCTCTTTCATTCGGTGTACCACACCTACTTCACCTCTATTACACAAAATGAAGTGGTAAAGCTCGAAAATCATCAGGCGATTGTGGATGCCATTCAGGAAAGCGACGCTCAGGGTGCTTATGAGGCCTGCCAGCTATTGTTGAACGCTCCCCACCCGGCTAAATAACAGGAATTCGCATGACAGAGAAAAAAGCGCGCAGTATGGCGGGCCTGCCGTGGATCGCGGCAATGGCTTTCTTTATGCAGGCGCTGGATGCGACCATTTTAAACACGGCACTGCCGGCGATAGCCCAGAGCCTGAACCGTTCCCCGCTGGCGATGCAGTCGGCGATTATCAGTTACACCCTGACGGTCGCTATGCTGATCCCGGCGAGCGGCTGGCTGGCGGACCGCTTCGGCACACGCCGCGTCTTTATGCTGGCCGTTTCGCTGTTCACCCTCGGATCGCTGGCCTGCGCCCTGTCGAGTTCGCTCGGTATGCTGGTTATCTTCCGCGTGGTGCAGGGTATCGGGGGCGCCATGATGATGCCGGTGGCGCGTCTGGCGTTACTGCGGGCTTACCCGCGCAGTGAACTGCTGCCGGTGCTGAACTTCGTGACCATGCCTGGCCTGATAGGCCCGATCCTCGGCCCGGTACTGGGCGGCGTGATGGTGACCTGGGCGAGCTGGCACTGGATATTCCTGATCAACATTCCCATCGGTATCGCCGGGCTGTTCTATGCCCGCAAATATATGCCGAACTTCACGACGCCGCGCCGGGGCTTCGATATGTGGGGCTTTTTTCTGTTCGGCCTGAGCCTGGTGCTGTTTTCCTGCGGTATGGAGCTGTTTGGCGAGAAGATTGTCGCCAGCTGGATCGCCCTGTCGGTGATCGTCACCGGCCTTCTGCTTCTGCTGGCTTATATCCGCCACGCCCGCCGACACCCGACACCGCTGATTGCGCTGCCGATGTTTAAGACGCGTACCTTTTCCGTCGGCATCGCCGGTAATCTGGCGTCCCGCCTTGGAACCGGATGCGTGCCCTTTTTAATGCCGCTGATGTTACAGGTCGGCTTTGGCTATCCGGCGCTGATCGCGGGCTGCATTATGGCCCCCACCGCCATGGGTTCTATTCTGGCGAAATCCGCGGTGACTCAGGTTCTGCGCCGCTTTGGTTATCGTAATACGCTGGTTGGCATTACGGTGATTATCGGCGTGATGATCGCCCAGTTCGCGCTGCAATCCCCCGCCATGCCGCTGTGGATGCTGATCCTGCCGCTGTTTGTGCTGGGGATGGCGATGTCCACGCAGTTTACCGCCATGAATACCATTACCCTTGCCGATCTGAATGATGAGAACGCCAGCAGCGGTAACAGCATGCTGGCCGTGACGCAGCAGTTATCCATCAGTCTGGGGGTGGCGGTCAGCGCGGCGGTGCTGCGCTTTTATGAAGGGTTTGAGAACGCGAATACCGTGGAGCAGTTTCACTACACCTTTATTACCATGGGGGTAGTCACGCTGATATCCGCTTCCGTCTTTATGCTGTTAAAAGCCAAAGATGGTCGTAACCTGATTAAAGAGCGGCATAAAGCTTAGGCGGAGCCGCGTTCCATTAACACCGGCGTCAGTTGCAGACGCTGCTGGACCAAGGTGGGATCGGTGATGCGATGCAGTAACACATCGATAGCCAGCTCACCCAGTTCATCTTTCGGCTGATGGATGGTGGTCAGCGGGGGCGTCATGTAACGCGCCAGCTCAATATCATCGTAGCCGACAATCGCCATATCCTGCGGCACCTTCAGTCCGGCCTGATATAACGCCTGGTACGCGCCAAAGGCCATGGCGTCGTTACCGATAAACACCGCCTGCGGACGCGCTTGTTGCGCCAGCAGGATCTGCATCGCCTCATAGCCGCCGCCAAACTCAAAGTTACCGACGATCTCATCGCCTTCACGAATTTCGAGGCCTGCGCGTGCCATGGCTTCGCGATACCCCTCCAGACGTAAACGCGCCGGGGTTTTATCCAGCGGCCCGGTAATGCAGGCGATACGGGTATGGCCTTTATCAATCAGGTGCTGCGTTGCCATATCACCGCCCAGCAGCGAGTTATCCTGAATGAGATCGCTGTAACCATCGAACGGCGCCCAGTCCATCATCACCGTCGGAATGGACGGGTAACGCTGCATGATTTCCTGCGAGGGCTGATGGGTTTCGGTGCACAGCAACAGTAAGCCATCGACGCGCTTTTGCATCAGCGTCTCCAGATTACTGTTCATGCGCTGTTCATCGCCTTCGGTATTACAGAGCACCAGGCTGTAGCCACGCTCAAAGCAGCTGCGCTCGACGCCGCGCACCAGCTCGGAATAGAAAGGGTTGGTACTGGCGGTGATCAGCATGCCGATAGTACGGGTCTGGTTGATCTTAAGGCTGCGCGCCAGCGCCGAAGGGGCGTAGTTCAGGCTTTTGATCGCTGCGTCCACTTTCGCGGTGATCGCCTCGCTGACGAACCGGTCTTTATTAATGACGTGCGAGACGGTGGAGGTGGACACGCCCGCCAGTCGGGCAACATCTTTCATGGTTGCCATGAGAGGTTACCCCTGCTGCGCCAGAAAATCGTCGATCTCACTGCGCCACGGCACGGAAGGCTGCGCCCCTTTACGCGTTACCGCGATGGCCGCCGCCGCATGGGCAAAACGGATCGCCTGCTCAAGCGGCTTGTTTTCCAGCAGCGCGGTCATCAGCGCGCCGTTAAAGGTGTCACCGGCAGCGATAGTATCAATGGCTTTCACTTTAAAGCCCGGAATGCGCTGGCCTTCGCCGTTAACGCTGGCCCACACGCCGCGGCTGCCAAGCGTAATGATGACGGTTTCGATGCCTTTGCTATGCAGCGCCTGCGCGGCGCGCGCGGCATCGTCATCCGTTTCCACTTTAATGCCGGTCAGTTTTTCCGCTTCGGTTTCGTTTGGCGTAATCACATCCACCAGCGCCAGCAGCTCGTCAGACAGCTCCCGTGCCGGAGCCGGGTTGAGCGCCACGCGCGTGCGGTTCTGGTGAGCGATTTTCGCCGCCGCCAGCACGCTTTCCACCGGCGATTCCAGCTGCATCAGCAGCGCGGATGCCGCGGCGATACGCTCGCGCTGCGCTTCGACCAGCGCCACAGAGAGCGCAGCGTTAGCGCCAGCATGAATACCGATGACATTCTCCCCTTCACCGTTCACAAAAATCAGCGCCACGCCGGTGGATTCACCGGTGATGACGCTGACCGGCGTAACATCAATGTTGTCGCTCGCCAGCTGTGTACGGACCCGTTCGCCAGTGTCGTCGTCGCCCGTGCAGGCGATAAAGGCAATATCTGCGCCGCTGCGTCCGGCAGCAACCGCCTGGTTGGCGCCTTTACCGCCAAAAGCGACCTGATACTGGCTGCCGGTGACGGTTTCACCCGGCGTCGGGAAGGATTCAAGGTTGAGAATGTGATCGGCATTAATACTGCCAAGGACGACGAGTTTACCTGCCATGTTCATAGTTTCATCCTGTAAATGCGCCACCCTGAGCGGCGCGTACCCTGCTTTTCTTATGTTCTTTTTCCTGCCGCCACACGCGGCGGCAGGACAATCACATTACTGTTTGATAACCAGTTTCAGATCAACCGGGTATTTCGCCTGTACTTTCTCGCCTTTGATCACTTTGTCAGCGGTTTCAACGCCTTTCGCGCCGATTTGCTCCGGTAACTGGGCGATGGTCGCTGCCAGTTTGCCGTCGTTTACCGCTTTTTCACCGTCTGGCGTACCGTCAAAACCCACCACCATTACGTCAGTTTTACCGGCGGTTTGCAGTGCGCGCAGTGCGCCCAGCGCCATTTCATCGTTCTGCGCGAACACCGCTTTCACGTCCGGGTGCGCAGTCAGCAGGTTCTGCATAACGTTCAGGCCTTTGGTGCGGTCAAAGTCAGCCGGCTGGCTGGCCAGCACGTCGAATTTGTGGGCCGCGACGGCCTGCTGGAAGCCTTCGCCACGCTCACGCGCCGCAGAGGTACCGGCGATACCCTGCAGTTCGATCACTTTTGCGCCTTCACCGGCTTTTTTAGCGATGTAGTCACCAGCGATTTTGCCGCCCAGCACGTTGTCAGAAGCGATGTGGCTGACCACCTCGCCTTTGGCGGCCATACGGTCGAGGGTGATCACCGGGATTTTCGCCTCGTTTGCCATCTTCACGGCGTTACCTACCGCGTCAGAATCGGTCGGGTTGATCAACAGCAGTTTGGTGCCACGTACGGTTAAATCCTGAACGTTCGCCAGCTCTTTCGCCGGGTTGTTCTGCGAATCCAGCACCACAAGGTTGTAGCCCAGTTTATCGGCTTCTTTTTGTGCGCCGTCTTTCAGGGAAACGAAGAACGGGTTGTTCAGCGTGGAGACCACCAGCGCGATGGTGTCTTTCGCCATCGCATTCGCGCTTACGGTCGCACTCAGTGCTACAGCAGAAACCAGGGTAGCCAGTTTTTTCATGTTCATATTCAGATGTCCTGTAATGTCATTGATTACTGTTTTTTGTTGTCTACCAGGACCGCCAGCAAAATCACCACTGCTTTAACGATCATCTGGTAATAGGAGGAAACACCTAGCAAATTCAGACCATTATTGAGGAAGCCCAGAATCAATGCGCCGATAAGCGTGCCGACAATCCGGCCTTTACCGCCCGCAAGGCTCGTTCCCCCCAGCACCACCGCCGCGATGGCATCCAGCTCGTAGCCGGTGCCCGCCGTCGGTTGGGCGGAGGAGAGACGCGCAACTTCAATAATGCCCGCCAGAGAAGCCAGAAGGCCGCTCAGCGAATACACGATAATCTTGATTTTGTTCACACTGATGCCGGACAGACGCGTTGCCGCTTCGTTACCGCCCAGCGCATAGATATACCGACCAAGACGGGTGTGATGCAATACATACCACGCGGCAAGGAAGACAAATCCCATGATCCACACCGGCGCCGGGATCCCCAGCGGACGACCGATACCGAACCAGCCAAACAGATCGGCGTTTTCCGTAAAGCCCGTGTTCATGGGACTGCCGTTGGTATAAACCATGGTCGCGCCGCGCAGCAGCAGCATCATCACCAGCGTGGCGATAAACGCCTGCACGCGGCCTTTCGCGACGATCGCCCCGGTCATGGCCCCGATAGCCGCGCCTAATGCCAGCGCCGCCGCTACAGCCACCAGCGCATTCACTTCCATCCCCACCAGCGAGGCGGCCACTGCGCCGGTCAACGCCAGTAACGAACCGACGGACAGGTCGATCCCGGAGGTAAGAATGACCAGCGTCATCCCCACCGCCATAATGGCGTTAACCGACGTCTGTTGCAGGATATTGAACAGGTTATTAACGGTAAAAAAGTTCGGGCTAAGGGTGGAGACAATCGCAATCAGCACCAGCAGGGCAATCAGCGATTTTTGTTCCATCAGCCACGCTTTGTTGAAATAGCGGCGGGTAGAAACGGTTTGGGTACTCATTGCCTGGACTCCTGCGTATCGCGATTTAGCTTGCCGACGGCAGCCGCCATCAGCACTTCCTGGGTGGCCTGTTCGCGAGTAAATTCTCCGCCCAGATGCCCTTCATGCATCACCATGATGCGGTCACTCATGCCGATGACTTCCGGCATTTCCGACGACACCAGAATGATGCTCAACCCTTCAGCCTTAAACTGATTGATTAACTGATAAATTTCTTTTTTTGCCCCCACGTCCACACCGCGCGTGGGTTCGTCCAGAATCAGCACTTTCGGACGCGTCATCAGCCCGCGGGCGATGGCGACCTTTTGCTGGTTCCCGCCGGAAAGCAGACCAATCGGCTGCTCCATTGACGGCGTTTTGACGTTAAACAGACGGACGAAATCTCCCACCGCCTGCTGTTCATCTTTATGCTTCAGGCGACCACCGGCGTGACTGAAATAGCGCAGCGCGGTAAGCGACATGTTTTCTTTAACCGACATGCCCAGCACCAGCCCGTCGCGCTTGCGATCTTCGGAGATATACACGATGCCGTTCGCCAGGCCATCCTGCGGTGAGCGGGTGACCACTTCATGGCCGTCGAGGGTGACATAACCGCTGGTGCGCGGCAGCGCGCCGTACAGCACTTTCATCAGTTCAGTACGTCCGGCGCCCATCAACCCCGCCACGCCTAAGATCTCGCCTTTGCGCAGCACAAAGGAGACGTTATCCACGCCCGGCCCGCACACGGCGTCCACTTTCAGGCGCACATCGCCGGGGGCTTTATCAAGATGCGGGTACTGCTCTTCCAGCTTACGTCCCACCATCATTTCAATCAGCGTATCTTCACTCAGCGTCGACACTTCCCGCTCGGCGATAAACTGCCCGTCGCGGAATACCGTCACGTCATCGCAGATTTCGAAGATCTCTTTCATGCGGTGGGAAATATAAACAATGCCGCGCCCCTGGGATTTCAGCTCGCGAATGACGCGGAACAGGGAGTCGGTTTCGGTATCAGTCAGCGCATCGGTCGGCTCATCCATAATGATGACTTTCGACTCAAAGCTCAGCACTTTGGCGATTTCCACCATTTGCTGATCGCCAATCGACAGATCGCCCACCAGCCGGTCGCTTTTAAAGCGCAGGTTGAGTTTGGCGAGCAGGACGTTGGCTTCGGCATACATCTTTTTCCAGTCGATCTTGCCGAAGCGATTAACGAACTCACGGCCTAAAAAGATGTTTTCCGCAATGGTGAGCTGCGGGATCAGGTTCAGTTCCTGATGAATGATGCCGATCCCGGCTTCCTGGGAGGATTTGGGGCCGGTAAACGTCGTTTCCTGGCCGAGCCACAGCAGTGAACCTGCATCACGCTGATAAATGCCGGTTAAGACTTTCATCATCGTGGATTTACCCGCGCCGTTTTCGCCCACCAGCGCCATAACGCGGCCGGGATAAACGTTAAGCGCAGCGCCGGACAGGGCTTTTACGCCGGGGAACGCTTTATCGATCCCCTTCAGTTGCAGTAATGCGTCCATGGCAGCCTCAGAATGTGACGCCAGCGCAGAGAATGATATTCGCATACGGGGAACACTCTCCGCTGCGAATCACCGCCTGACTGTCTGCGGTTTGTTGTTTAAACGTTTCGTGTGAAACATAACGAACGTCTATGGTGTTTCCCTGGTGTTGTTGCAGTTGCTCTATGTGGCGGAGCAACGTTTCGTGGAGTTGCGGATTATGATCTTTAATTTCCGTCGCGAGAATGGCTGCCTCAACCTGCATTTCCGTCGTCACGACCTCCAGCACCTGCATAAAGGAGGGCACGCCCTGAGTCAGCGCCATATCAATGCGCTGCGTGCTATGGGGCACCGGCAATCCGGCATCGCACACGACCAGCGTATCAGTATGTCCAAGACGGGAAATTACCGACGAAATGTCAGAATTCAGTACAGACCCTTTCTTCATATTTATCTCCACTAGCGAAACGTTTCGCTAAGATGAGTTTATGCTGAAGGGTGTGCAGAAAACCATCACGACGTAACGGAATTGTGATCGCCGTCGAAACGTTTCGCTAAGTCAAATGGAGAGGGATAATGCCAGGTAATATGCCGGGTGGCGCTGCGCTTACCCGGCCTACGGTCTGTAGGCCCGTGCAAGCGAAGCGCCGCCGGGCGGAGGCGTTCAGAGATTAAATCTCAACCTGCGTCCCCAGTTCAATCACCCGGTTAGGCGGGATTTCAAACTGATCGGGTGCACGCAGTGCGTTACGTTGCAGTAACAAAAACAGCTTGCCGCGCAGACGCAGATACCACGGACGTTTGCCGAGGATCAGCGACTCATGGGACATAAAGAACGAGGTTTCCATCATCCGGCAGCTCAGGCCTTCCAGCCCGCAGCGGTGGAACACTTCTTCCACGTTGGGAATTTCACGCCAGCCGTAGCTGGCCACCACGCGCCAGAAGGTCGGTGACAGCTGCTCGATCTGCACGCGACGGACGTTATGCACATAAGGCGCATCTTCCGTGCGCAGCGTCAGCAGGATCACGCGCTCGTGCAGCACTTTGTTGTGCTTGAGATTATGCAGCATAGCAAAGGGGATGACGTTCAGCGCACGGGACATATACACGGCGGTGCCTGGCACGCGCACCGGCGGCGATTTCTCAAGCGAGGCGATCATCGCTTCCAGGGAATTGCCGTGTTCGTGCATACGGCGCAGCAGACGGAACCGCTCGCTTTTCCAGGTGGTCATGATGATAAACATCACCATGCCGAGGCTCAACGGCAGCCAGCCGCCGGAGAGCAACTTATCGAGGTTCGCCGAGAACAGCGGCACATCAATACACAGGAAGGCGATCAGCAGGAAGCCCACCAGCAGTTTGTTCCAGTGCCAGTTTTTGCGCGCCACGGTCGCCGACAGAATAGTGGTCAGCACCATGGTGCCGGTCACCGCAATGCCGTAGGCCGCCGCCAGGTTGCTGGAATGCTCGAAGCTGACGATAACAATCACCACCGCGCAATAGAGCAGCCAGTTCACGAACGGAATGTAGATCTGCCCGGATTCCATTTCCGAGGTATGAATGATGCGCATCGGCGACAAATAGCCCAGGCGCACCGCCTGGCGGGTCAGGGAGAAGACGCCGGAGATCACCGCCTGCGAAGCGATAACCGTCGCCAGGGTGGCGATAATCAGCATCGGAATTAACGCCCATTCAGGCGCTAACAGGAAAAATGGGTTCTTAATCGCTTCAGGGGTTTTCAGTAACAGCGCGCCCTGACCGAAATAGTTCAGCACCAGCGACGGCAGCACCAGACTGAACCAGGCCACCCGGATCGGCAGCTTGCCGAAATGACCCATGTCCGCGTACAGCGCTTCCACGCCGGTGATCGACAGCACTACGGCGCCGAGCGCCACAAAAGAGACGGCTTTATATTCAAGGAAGAAATGCACCGCCCAGGCCGGATTCAGCGCCTGCAACACTTCAGGATTGCCGATAATCCCGCGCAGTCCGAGCACCGCCAGAATCAAAAACCACGCCAGCATGATTGGCGCAAAGAGTTTGCCCACCAGCCCCGTGCCATGCTTCTGGATCATAAATAACAGCGTCAGGACGATGATCGACAGCGGCACCACCCAGGTTTCCAGCGACGGCGCGACGATCTCCAGCCCCTCGATCGCGGACATCACCGAAATCGCCGGTGTGATCACCACTTCACCATAGAAGAAGCTGCCGCCAATCAACCCCATGATCACCAGCACCGAGGTCATACGGGCCGAGGTATTACGCCCGGCCAGCGACATCAGCGTCAGGATCCCACCTTCACCGGCGTTATCGGCGCGCATTACAAAGGACAGATATTTAACGGATACGACCAGGATCAGCAGCCAGAAAATGAGCGATAAAAAGCCGAACACGGCATCGCGCTCAACGCCAAAGCCAAACTGACCAGACAAACATTCACGGAGGGTATAAAGCGGGCTGGTACCGATATCACCGTACACCACGCCGATGGCTGCGAGCGTTATCGCAGGCAACGATTGCTTATTATCTGTGCTCATAGACTAATCTTTTGTTTGAATGCCAACTGTGTGCTTAGTCCCTTGGCCCACAAAAGCGCACAGTATGCACGATTCTTTGCCAAATCGTACCCCTAAATGCGGCCGGGTTATCCTGCCTCAATGAAAATGAACCGGTACTTCAGTCTATTACAAGCCCCTGTTGAAACGTTTATACTCGCAGCTCTGCGCCTGAAACCCGGCGAAAGGAAGTAAATGAATTATGGCTCACCCACACTTATTAGCTGAAAGAATTTCCCGTCTCAGTGCTGCACTGGAAAAAGGGCTTTTTGAGCGCAGCCACGCGATCCGCTTGTGCCTGCTGGCGGCGCTCAGCGGCGAGAGCGTCTTTCTGCTCGGCCCGCCGGGAATAGCCAAAAGCCTTATCGCCCGGCGGCTGAAGTTCGCCTTCCGCCATGCCCGGGCTTTTGAGTATCTGATGACGCGCTTTTCCACACCGGAAGAGGTTTTCGGCCCGCTGTCGATCCAGGCATTAAAAGATGAAGGGCGTTATGAACGTCTTACCGCAGGCTACTTACCGGAAGCGGAAATTGTCTTTTTAGATGAGATCTGGAAGGCCGGTCCGGCGATCCTCAACACGCTGCTGACGGCCATCAATGAACGTCGTTTCCGCAACGGCGCCACGGAAGAAAAAATCCCCATGCGTTTGCTGGTGGCGGCGTCCAACGAACTGCCGGAAGCGGACAGCAGCCTCGAAGCGCTGTACGACCGTATGCTGATCCGCCTGTGGCTGGATAAAGTGCAGGACAAGGGGAATTTCCGCGCCATGCTGGTGAGCCAGCAGGATGAAAACGACAATCCGGTTGCCGATGCCCTGCAGATCAGCGACGAAGAGTATCAGCAGTGGCAGCAGGACATTGGAAAAATTGCCCTGCCCGATGCCGTCTTTGAGCTGATCTTCCAGCTGCGCCAGCAGCTGGATAGTCTGCCGAACGCCCCTTATGTTTCCGATCGCCGCTGGAAAAAAGCCATTCGTCTGTTACAGGCCAGCGCCTTTTTCTCCGGACGCGATGCCGTCGCGCCGATCGATCTGATCCTGCTCAAAGACTGCCTGTGGCATGACGCGGATAGCATGAATCTGCTTACACAACAAATAGATATTTTGATGACCGTTCACGCATGGCAGCAACAGGCGATGCTGACGAAACTGGCGGCCATCGGGCAGCGCCGTCTTCAGCTGCAACAGCAGCAAAGCGATAAAACGGCGCTACGGGTTCTGCGTCAGAGCGGCATGTTCAGCCGCCGCCCACACTATGAACTGCCGCCGGAACTTACCGACGCGACCCTGACGCTGCTTCTTCAGCAGCCGCTGAAACTGCATGATATGCAGGTGATCCATCTGACCATTGAGCGGGCCGCGCTTGAGCAGTGGCTGGCGAAAGGCGGGGAGATCCGCGGCAAACTTAACGGCATTGGTTTTGCACAGCTGCTGAACCTGGAAGTCGACAGCACATTACATCTGATAGTGCGCGACGTCAGCCTGCAGGGATCGCGCCTTGCCCTGCCGGGCAGCGCGCAGGAAAACGTGCCGGATGAGATCACTCACCAGCTGGAAGCGCTGGACAATGAATGGCACCAGCAGCATACGCGCTTCAGTGAACAGCAAAAATGCCTGTTTATTCACAGCGACTGGGCGGGTCGTATTGAAGGCAGCCTGCAGGACGTTGGCGCGCAGATCAAACAGGCGCGTCAATGCTGACGCTGGATACCCTCAATGTGATGCTGGCGGTTAGCGAAGAGGGGATGATTGAAGAGTTGATCGTCGCCCTGCTGGCCTCTCCGCAGCTGGCGGTTTTTTTTGAGAAATTCCCCCGTCTGCGCCATGCCATCACCGAGGATATTCCCCGCTGGCGGGAGGCATTAAAGGGACGGCTGAAAGACACCCGCGTACCGCCGGAGTTGACGGAAGAAGTGATCAGCTATCAGCAAAGCCAGCTGCTCTCCACCACGCAGTTGACCATTCAGCTGCCACAGATCCTCAGCCTGCTGGAAAAAGTCCACTCCCCCTATGCCGCCCAGGCAAAACAGCTGGTAGCGGATAACGCCACCTTTACCCCCGCCCTGCACACGCTGTTTTTGCAGCGCTGGCGCTTAAGCCTGGTGGTGCAGACCACGGCGCTCAACCAGCAATTACTGGAAGAAGAGCGCGAGCAGTTGCTCAGTGAAGTGCAGGAGCGTATGACGCTGAGCGGGCAGCTGGATCCGGTGCTGGTGGAAAACGACAATGCTGCCGGACGGCTGTGGGATATGAGCGCCGGACAGCTTAAGCGCGGCGACTATCAGCTGATCATCAAATACGGGGATTTTCTGGCCGCGCAGCCTGAACTGAAAAAGCTGGCGGAACAGCTGGGGCGATCGCGTGAGGCGAAGTCCGTACCACGCAACGATGCGCCGATGGAAACCTTCCGCACGCTGGTGCGCGAGCCGTCTTCGGTGCCCGAGCAGGTGGATGGTCTGCAACAGAGCGATGATATTTTACGTTTGCTGCCACCGGAGCTGGCCACGCTGGGCATCAGCGAGCTGGAGTATGAGTTTTATCGTCGCCTGGTGGAGAAACAACTGCTGACCTATCGCTTACAGGGCGAAGCCTGGCGGGAGAAGATCACCGAGCGGCCGGTGGTGCATCAGGATTTTGACGAGCAGCCGCGCGGGCCTTTTATCGTCTGCGTCGATACGTCCGGATCAATGGGCGGTTTTAATGAGCAGTGTGCGAAAGCGTTTTGCCTCGCGCTGATGCGCGTGGCGCTGGCGGATCGACGCCGCTGTTTTATCATGCTGTTTTCCAGCGAAGTGGTGCGCTATGAGCTGTCGGGCAGGGAAGGCATTGAGCAGGCGATCCGCTTTTTGAGCCAGCGTTTTCGCGGCGGCACCGATCTCGCCAGCTGTTTTCGCGCCATCATCGAGCGGATGCAGGGCGGCGAGTGGTTCGATGCGGATGCAGTGGTGATCTCCGATTTTATCGCCCAGCGCCTGCCGGACGAGGTGATCGGCAAAATTAATGAACTGCAGCGCATCCATCAGCATCGCTTTCATGCGGTGGCGATGTCCGCCCACGGCAAGCCCGGCATTTTGCGCATTTTCGATCATATCTGGCGCTTTGATACCGGGATGCGCAGCCGCCTGCTGCGACGCTGGCGGCGCTGAATCAGAGCAGGGATGAGACGCTGTCGCGTACCTGCGCAGGCCATACGCCGCACTGTACCTGGCCAATGTGCGGCAGTTGCAGCAGCAACATGGTCAGACGTGACTGGCCAATGCCGCCGCCGATAGTCTGCGGCATTTGCCCTTCCAGCAGCGCGCGGTGCCACTCCAGCGCCAGACGATCTTCATCGCCGGTCAGCTTCAGCTGGCGTTTAAGGGTTTCGGCGTCAACGCGGATGCCCATGGAGGAGAGCTCCAGCGCATCTTCCAGCACCGGGTTCCACACCAGGATGTCACCGTTCAGACCGGCAAAACCGGCTTCGGTGCGGGTCGTCCAGTCATCATAATCCGGGGCGCGCACGTCGTGACGTTTGCCGTCGCTCAGGTCGCCGCCGATACCGATCAGGAACACCGCGCCCAGCTCTTTCGCAATGGCCCGCTCGCGGCCCTTGGCGTCGAGACCAGGGAAGCGGGTCAGCAGCTCTTCGCTGTGCACAAAGTGGATCTGCTCTGGCAGGAACGGTGCCAGACCAAACTCCGCGCTCACTGCCGCTTCTGTCGCTTTAATGCCTGACCAGATCGCCGAGACGGTCGCTTTCAGCGTGCCCAGATGGCGCTCGCCGTCACCGAGGACGCGCTCCCAGTCCCACTGATCGACATAGACCGAGTGGATCGGCGTAAGACGATCTTCGTCCGGGCGCAGGGCTTTCATATGCGTGTAAAGCCCTTCCCCCGCGCTGAAGTCGTGTTGCCCCAGCGTCTGCCGTTTCCACTTCGCCAGCGAGTGCACCACTTCAAAGTGCGCGTCTGGCAGGGTTTTCACACTGACCTGTACCGCCTTTTCGCAACCAGACAGGTTGTCCTGCGTGCCATCCCCCACGCGGCTGAGGATCGGTGCCTGAACTTCGATCAGGCCCAGTTTGTCCTCCAGTTGGCGGGAGAAGTGAGCTTTGACGAAACTGATCTGGCGTTGTTTTGCGATGTAAGCGGTTTTCATTATTGAACTCCTGTGTCCTGTTGCCATTGATTAAGCAACAAAACGAGAGTGATATTCAATAATCAACAGATAAAAAGCCCAGTTCACTTTTGATTCCATAAAATATGGCGTTAAACTGGACTGAATCATTAATCTACATAAGAAAAACCTATGGAAAATTATCAGATCGATAATCTGGATCGCGGCATCCTTGAGGCGCTGATGGCAAATGCGCGCACGGCTTATGCCGAACTCGCCAAGCAGTTTGGCGTCAGCCCCGGCACCATTCACGTTCGCGTGGAGAAGATGAAACAGGCGGGCATCATTACCGGCGCGCGTATCGATGTCAGCCCTAAACAGCTCGGCTACGACGTCTGCTGCTTTATCGGCATCATTCTCAAAAGCGCTAAAGATTACCCGTCGGCTCTGGCGAGGCTGGAGAGTCTGGAAGAAGTGACCGAAGCGTATTACACCACCGGGCACTACAGCATCTTTATTAAGGTGATGTGCAAATCGATCGACGCGCTGCAACAGGTACTTATCAACAAGATCCAAACAATTGATGAAATTCAGTCCACCGAGACGCTGATCTCGCTGCAGAACCCGATCATGCGCACCATCCGCCCATGATCTTCTGAAATAATCACCCTGTTTTCCACAGGTAGATCCCAGCTCATTCACAGCGTACAATATGCCACGCTTAATTGAGGACGGACGATCATGGCAGATATTACGCTTATCAGTGGCAGCACCCTGGGCGGAGCAGAGTACGTGGCGGAGCACCTGGCTGAAAAGCTGGACGAGGCGGGGTACAGCACCAGCACCCTTCACGGCCCGCTGCTTGAGGATCTGCCGGCGGAAGGCGTGTGGCTGCTGGTTTCCAGTACCCATGGCGCAGGGGATCTGCCGGATAACATTCTTCCTTTATATGAAGAACTGAAAGAACAGCAGCCGGATCTGTCTCAGGTACGCTTTGGGGCGATCGGGATCGGCAGTCGTGAATACGACACCTTCTGCGGGGCGATCGACAAGCTGGAAAGCGAAATGCGGACTTGCGGGGCAAAACAGATCGGCGAAACGCTGCGGATCAACATCCTCGATCATGATATTCCCGAGGATCCGGCAGAAATCTGGCTGGGATCCTGGATTAATTTACTCAAGATTGTGTAAAGATCGTGCGATCAGTTGTGTATAAGTCTGGTTAAAAGCTTGGATCAACCGGTATTTATCCACTGTATAAGGTTTGACGAGTTTTTGGGCTGTGCATAACCCTTCATTTTGATCCCAGCTTATACTGAGTGGGATCACCGATCATTCACAGGTAACGATCCTTTCTAATGTCTTGATCTTCAAAGCCGGATCCGGGTTATCCACAGAGAGGCACGATCCTAATAAGAGATCATAGTAAAAAAGATCTCTAAAAGAAAAAGATCTCTTAATAACAGTCAGGATCCCGACTCTTTCTCGATGGGCTAAAGTTGAGTAGAATCCACGGCCCGGCACCAATCCACTTTCTAACCGCTCAGGCGAGGCAAACCACCATGTTTTATCCGGATCCTTTCGACGTCATCATCATTGGCGGGGGTCATGCAGGCACTGAGGCCGCAATGGCCGCTGCGCGTATGGGTCAGCAGACCCTGCTTTTGACACACAATATCGACACCCTGGGACAGATGTCGTGCAACCCGGCAATCGGCGGTATTGGGAAAGGACACCTGGTAAAAGAAGTGGATGCGCTGGGCGGACTGATGGCAAAGGCTATCGATCAGGCAGGCATTCAGTTTAGGATACTAAACGCGAGCAAAGGCCCGGCCGTTCGCGCCACCCGTGCTCAGGCAGACCGCGTGCTTTACCGTCAGGCAGTGCGCACGGCCCTTGAGAATCAGCCGAACCTGATGATCTTCCAGCAGGCGGTTGAGGATCTGATCGTCGAAAACGATCGTGTCGTCGGTGCCGTGACGCAAATGGGCCTGAAGTTCCGTGCCAAATCTGTCGTACTGACGGTCGGCACCTTCCTCGACGGTAAAATTCATATCGGCATGGATAACTACAGCGGTGGTCGCGCAGGCGATCCGCCGTCGATTTCCCTTTCCCGCCGTCTGCGCGAGCTGCCGCTGCGCGTCAGCCGCCTGAAAACCGGGACGCCGCCGCGTATTGACGCGCGAACTATTGATTTCAGCGTGCTGGCGGAACAGCACGGCGACACGCCGCTGCCGGTCTTTTCGTTCATGGGCAATGTGGATCAACATCCGCGCCAGGTGCCGTGCTATATCACCTACACTAACGAAAAAACCCACGACGTGATCCGCAATAACCTCGATCGCAGCCCGATGTATGCCGGCGTGATCGAAGGGATCGGCCCGCGTTACTGCCCGTCGATCGAAGACAAAGTGATGCGCTTTGCGGATCGTAACCAGCATCAGATCTTCCTTGAGCCGGAAGGCCTGACCTCTAACGAAATTTACCCGAACGGCATCTCCACCAGTCTGCCGTTCGATGTGCAGATGCAGATCGTCCGATCCATGCAGGGCATGGAAAACGCGAAGATCGTCCGTCCGGGCTATGCGATCGAATATGACTTCTTCGATCCGCGTGACCTGAAACCGACGCTGGAAAGCAAATTTATCGCTGGCCTGTTCTTTGCCGGTCAGATCAACGGCACCACCGGTTACGAAGAAGCGGCCGCGCAGGGTCTGCTGGCCGGTCTGAACGCTGCCCGCTTCTCTGCCGAAAAAGAGGGCTGGGCGCCGGGCCGTTCCGAGGCTTATCTGGGCGTGCTGGTGGACGACCTGTGCACCCTGGGCACCAAAGAGCCGTACCGCATGTTCACCTCCCGCGCGGAATACCGTCTGATGCTGCGTGAAGACAACGCGGATATCCGTTTAACCGCGGCGGGTCGTGAGCTGGGCCTGGTGGACGACGAACGCTGGGCGCGCTTTAACGAGAAGCTGGAAAATATCGAGCGTGAACGCCAGCGCCTGAAAGATATCTGGCTGCACCCGCAGTCTGAAAAGATTGACGAAGTGAATACGAAGCTGAGCGCGCCGCTGTCCCGCGAGGCAAACGGTGAAGATCTGCTGCGTCGACCGGAAATGACCTATCGCGAGATGGTGCAGCTGTCGCCGTTTGCGCCGGGACTCAGCGATGCGCAGGCCGCCGAGCAGGTCGAGATCCAGGTGAAATACGAAGGCTATATTGCGCGCCAGCAGGACGAGATCGACAAACAGCAGCGTAACGAGAACACCGTGCTGCCTGCGACCCTGGACTACCGCCAGGTGAGCGGTCTGTCCAATGAAGTGATCGCCAAGCTTAACGATCACAAACCATCATCCATCGGTCAGGCATCGCGTATTTCCGGTATTACTCCTGCGGCAATCTCCATTCTGCTGGTGTGGCTGAAAAAGCAGGGTATGCTGCGCCGTAGCGCTTAATTCAACTTTACCCGCCCGGTAGCGCTGGCTTACCGGGCCTACAGAACCCGTAAGGCGGATTAGCGAAGCGCCACCCGCCGTTAAGTATCTAAACAGGTAATCACCGTGCTCAACAAACTCTCTCGTCTGCTGGATGAAGCCGATATTTCGCTCACCGATCACCAGAAAAACCAGCTGGTGGCCTATGTCGATATGCTGCACAAATGGAACAAAGCGTACAATCTGACCTCGGTACGCGATCCGAACGAGATGCTGATCCGTCATATTCTGGACAGCGTGGTGGTTGCGCCGCACCTGGCAGGTTCGCGCTTTATCGACGTGGGTACCGGACCAGGGCTGCCGGGGATCCCGCTGTCAATCGTCTTACCTGACGCGCACTTCACGCTGCTGGACAGCCTCGGCAAGCGGGTGCGTTTTCTGCGCCAGGTGCAGCACGAGCTTGGCCTGACTAACATCACGCCGGTGCAGAGCCGCGTTGAGGATTTCCCGGCGGAGCCGCCGTTTGACGGAGTGATCAGCCGTGCCTTTGCTTCCCTGAACGATATGGTGAGCTGGTGTCATCACCTGCCGGGGCAGGGGGGGCGTTTCTATGCGCTGAAGGGCCAGTTGCCTGATGATGAAATCGAAAAACTACCGGCAGACTTTGCGGTGGAATCGGTGATCAAATTGCGCGTTCCGCAACTGGACGGCGAACGTCATCTGGTGATGATTAAACCAAACAATATTTAATTTTTATCAAAAAATGTTAATTCCGTACTGTAGTGAATGTGTTAAAAATCAGCACGCAGAAACGGAATAAATCCCGTTAGGCTTAACCTTATTTTTACTGGGATTTTTCTGTTTGTTAACCTGGCATTTTTTGTTAACCGGCAAAATAATCAACCAGGGAAGTATATGTCTGCTAAAAATCAGTAATGCTTAACGTTTAGCGATGTTAAAAATTTATTAAGAATGTCAATAAAAGGTTTTTGTTGTATATGAAGCTGTTTTGGAAATAGTCGCAGTTATTCATCTTGAATATCAGAAAGATGGTGAGTGGGATTATTATGCTTCGATGAAAGAAGCTTAAACGCAAATGCGCAATTTGTGATCTGGTGCACGCTTTAGCATCAGGCTTTTCGCGCGATTGGCAATCCTGTTCGATGGTTCACACTTTACAAAAAAGTGGAAAAATAGCCCTCGAGAAATTTATTTAAACATTTATTCACCTTTTCGCTACTTATTGTTTGAAATCACGAGGCCGCACCGTATAATTTGCTCGCTTTTTGATGCTTGACTCTGAGCCTTAAAGAACGTTTTATACGACACGCGACATACCTCGTTGGGGGCAGGAGTAAAAAACGTGATGTCTTTGTCGCTCTTGAGTCGAAACGTTGCTCGTAAGCTTCTGTTCATTCAGTTCCTGGCAGTGATAGCAAGCGCATTGCTATTTTGCCTTAAAGACCCCTTCTGGGGCGTCTCCGCGTTATGCGGTGGGCTGGCAGTGGTACTGCCAAATATGTTGTTTATGATTTTTGCCTGGCGTCATCAGGCGCATACACCTGCTAAAGGCCGCATGGCCTGGTCCTTCGCCTTCGGGGAAGTGTTCAAGGTGTTGGCGACCTTTACCCTACTGGTGGTGGCGCTGGCGGTTTTGAAGGCGGTCTTTTTGCCGCTCATCGTCACGTGGGTTTCGGTGCTGGTTGTACAGATACTGGCACCCGCTGTAATTAACAACAAAGGGTAAGAGGCATCATGTCTGCAGGAGAAATCTCAACACCGCAGGAGTACATAGGCCACCATCTGAATAACCTTCAGATTGACCTGCGTACCTTTTCGCTGGTGGATCCGCATAACCCCCCAGCCACTTTCTGGACGCTTAACATCGACTCCATGTTCTTCTCGGTGCTTCTGGGTCTGTTGTTCCTCGTGATGTTCCGTAGCGTTGCCAAAAAAGCAACCAGCGGCGTTCCGGGAAAATTCCAGACGGCGATCGAGCTGGTCATTGGCTTCGTCAACGGCAGCGTGAAAGACATGTACCACGGCAAGAGCAAACTGATTGCTCCGCTGGCCCTGACGATTTTCGTCTGGGTATTCCTGATGAACCTGATGGATTTGCTGCCTATCGACCTGCTGCCGTATATCGGCGAGCATGTATTCGGCCTGCCGGCTCTGCGTGTGGTTCCGTCCGCTGACGTGAACATCACCCTGTCGATGGCGCTGGGCGTATTTATCCTCATTCTGTTCTACAGCATCAAAATGAAAGGCATTGGCGGCTTCACCAAAGAGCTGACCTTACAGCCGTTCAACCACTGGGCATTTATTCCTGTCAACTTAATCCTTGAAGGGGTAAGCCTGCTGTCTAAACCGGTATCACTCGGTCTGCGACTGTTCGGCAACATGTATGCCGGTGAGTTGATCTTCATTCTGATTGCAGGACTTCTGCCATGGTGGTCACAGTGGATCCTGAATGTGCCATGGGCCATTTTCCACATCCTGATCATTACGCTGCAAGCCTTCATTTTCATGGTTCTGACGATTGTCTATCTGTCGATGGCATCTGAAGAGCATTGATTTTACCAACACTACTACGTTCTAACTGAAACAAACTGGAGACTGTCATGGAAAACCTGAATATGGATCTGCTGTACATGGCTGCCGCTGTGATGATGGGTCTGGCGGCAATCGGTGCTGCGATCGGTATCGGCATCCTCGGGGGCAAATTCCTGGAAGGCGCAGCGCGTCAACCGGATCTGATCCCTCTGCTGCGTACTCAGTTCTTTATCGTTATGGGTCTGGTGGATGCTATCCCGATGATCGCTGTAGGTCTGGGTCTGTACGTGATGTTTGCTGTCGCGTAGTAAGCGTTGCTTGATTAAGCAATTTTTAGAACGTTAACCAGATAAGAGGCATTGTGCTGTGAATCTTAACGCAACAATCCTCGGCCAGGCCATCGCGTTTGTCCTGTTCGTTCTGTTCTGCATGAAGTATGTATGGCCGCCGTTGATCGCTGCCATTGAGAAACGTCAAAAAGAAATCGCTGACGGCCTCGCTTCTGCAGAACGAGCTAAAAAGGATTTGGACCTTGCACAGGCCAATGCGACCGACCAGCTGAAAAAGGCGAAAGCGGAAGCCCAGGTAATCATTGAGCAGGCGAACAAACGTCGCGCTCAGATCCTGGACGAAGCCAAAACCGAAGCAGAACAGGAACGTACCAAAATCGTTGCACAGGCTCAGGCAGAAATTGATGCTGAGCGTAAACGTGCTCGTGAGGAACTGCGTAAGCAAGTTGCTATCCTGGCTGTTGCTGGCGCCGAGAAGATCATCGAACGTTCCGTGGATGAAGCTGCTAACAGCGACATCGTGGACAAACTTGTCGCTGAACTGTAAGGAGGGAGGGGCTGATGTCTGAATTTGTTACGGTAGCTCGCCCCTACGCCAAAGCAGCTTTTGACTTTGCTGTCGAAACCCAAAGTGTCGATCGCTGGCAGAACATGCTGGCGTTTGCCGCAGAGGTAACGAAAAACGAACATATGGCGGAGATGCTTTCAGGTGCACTGGCACCGGAAACTCTCGCCGCGTCGTTCATCGCCGTTTGCGGCGAGCAACTTGATACCAACGGCCAGAACCTGATCAAGGTGATGGCTGAGAATGGTCGTCTGAGAGTGCTCCCGGATGTTCTTGAGCAGTTTGAGCACTTACGTGCCCTTAGTGAAGCTACCGCTGAAGTTGAAGTAACCTCGGCGACCGAACTGAGTGAAGAACAGCTTGCGAAGATTACCGCCGCGATGGAAAAACGTCTGTCACGCAAAGTTAAGCTGAATTGCAATATCGATAAGTCTGTAATGGCGGGCGTAATCATCCAGTCGGGTGATATGGTCATTGATGGCAGCGTACGCGGCCGTCTACAACGCCTCGCAGACGTCTTGCAGTCTTAAGGGGACTGGAGCATGCAACTGAATTCCACCGAAATCAGCGAACTGATCAAGCAGCGCATTGCTCAGTTCAGTGTTGTGAGCGAAGCTCATAACGAAGGTACTATTGTTTCTGTAAGTGACGGTGTTATCCGCATTCACGGCCTGGCCGATTGTATGCAGGGTGAAATGATCTCCCTGCCGGGTAACCGTTACGCTATCGCACTGAACCTGGAGCGCGACTCCGTAGGTGCAGTAGTGATGGGTCCGTATGCTGACCTCGCCGAAGGCATGAAGGTTAAATGTACTGGCCGTATTCTTGAAGTACCGGTAGGCCGTGGCCTGCTGGGCCGCGTGGTGAACACCCTGGGTGCGCCAATCGACGGTAAAGGTCCGGTTGATAACGATGGCTTCTCGCCAATCGAAGTTATCGCACCGGGCGTAATCGATCGTCAGTCCGTCGATCAGCCGGTACAGACCGGTTACAAATCCGTTGATGCCATGATCCCAATCGGTCGTGGTCAGCGTGAACTGATCATCGGCGACCGTCAGACCGGTAAAACCGCGATGGCTATCGATGCGATCATCAACCAGCGTGACTCCGGCATCAAATGCGTATACGTGGCAATCGGCCAGAAAGCGTCCACCATCTCTAACGTGGTGCGCAAACTGGAAGAGCACGGCGCGCTGTCCAACACTATCGTTGTGGTGGCTACCGCTTCTGAATCCGCTGCGCTGCAATACCTGGCTCCGTATGCCGGTTGCGCCATGGGCGAATACTTCCGTGACCGCGGTGAAGATGCGCTGATCGTTTATGATGACCTGTCCAAACAGGCTGTTGCATACCGTCAGGTTTCCCTGCTGCTGCGCCGTCCGCCAGGACGTGAAGCATTCCCGGGCGACGTGTTTTATCTCCACTCCCGTCTGCTGGAGCGCGCATCCCGCGTAAACGCGGAATACGTTGAGAACTTCACCAAAGGTGAAGTGAAAGGTAAAACTGGCTCCCTGACCGCGCTGCCGATCATTGAAACCCAGGCGGGTGACGTTTCTGCGTTCGTTCCGACCAACGTAATTTCTATTACCGATGGTCAGATCTTCCTGGAAACCAACCTGTTTAACTCCGGTATTCGTCCGGCGGTTAACCCGGGTATCTCCGTATCCCGTGTTGGTGGTGCTGCTCAGACCAAGATCATCAAGAAACTGTCCGGTGGTATTCGTACCGCGCTGGCACAGTATCGTGAACTGGCTGCGTTCTCTCAGTTCGCATCCGATCTGGATGAAGCTACCCGTAAACAGCTGAGCCATGGTCAGAAAGTGACCGAGCTGCTGAAACAGAAACAGTATGCCCCAATGTCTGTTGCACAACAGGGCCTGGTGCTGTTCGCGGCTGAACGCGGTTACCTCGAAGATGTGGAACTGGCGAAAATCGGTAGCTTCGAAGCCGCTCTGCTGGCTTACGTTGACCGTGACCACGCTCCGCTGATGCAAGAGATCAACCAGTCCGGTGGCTATAACGACGAAATCGAAGGCAAGCTGAAAGGCATCCTCGATTCCTTCAAAGCAACCCAGTCCTGGTAACGTCTGGCGGTCTGTCTTAGGGCAGACCGCAAGGCATTGAGGAGAAGCTCATGGCCGGCGCAAAAGAGATACGTAGTAAGATCGCAAGCGTCCAGAACACGCAGAAGATCACTAAAGCGATGGAGATGGTCGCCGCTTCCAAAATGCGTAAATCGCAGGACAGAATGGCGGCCAGCCGTCCTTATGCAGATACCATGCGCAAAGTGATTGGTCACCTTGCGAACGGCAATCTGGAATATAAGCACCCTTACCTGGAAGAACGCGACGTTAAGCGCGTGGGCTACCTGGTGGTGTCGACCGACCGTGGTCTGTGCGGTGGCTTGAACATTAACCTGTTCAAAAAACTGCTGGCGGAAATGAAAGTATGGTCCGATAAAGGCGTTCAGAGCGATATCGCGATGATCGGCTCTAAAGGCGTTTCTTTCTTCAATTCCGTGGGGGGCAATATTGTCGCCCAGGTGACCGGTATGGGTGATAACCCGTCCCTGTCCGAACTGATCGGCCCGGTAAAAGTGATGTTGCAGGCCTACGATGAAGGCCGTCTGGACAGGCTGTACATTGTCAGCAACAAATTTATTAACACCATGTCTCAGGTTCCGACCCTCACTCAGCTGCTGCCGTTACCGGCATCAGAAGACGGTGAGCTGAAGCAGAAAGCCTGGGATTACCTGTATGAACCCGATCCGAAACCGCTGCTGGATACCCTGCTGCGTCGTTACGTTGAGTCGCAGGTTTATCAGGGCGTGGTAGAAAACCTGGCCAGCGAGCAGGCCGCACGTATGGTGGCGATGAAAGCCGCGACCGACAATGGCGGCAGCCTGATTAAAGAGCTGCAGTTGGTATACAACAAAGCTCGTCAGGCCAGCATTACTCAGGAACTCACCGAAATCGTCGGTGGTGCATCCGCGGTATAACCAGGTTAATTCGTAGAGGATTCAAGATGGCTACTGGAAAAATTGTCCAGGTAATCGGCGCCGTGGTTGACGTCGAATTCCCTCAGGATGCCGTACCGCGTGTGTACGATGCTCTTGAGGTACAAAATGGTAACGAGAGCCTGGTGCTGGAAGTTCAGCAGCAGCTCGGTGGTGGTATCGTGCGTACTATCGCCATGGGTTCTTCTGACGGTCTGCGTCGTGGTCTGGAAGTAAAAGACCTTGAGCACCCGATTGAAGTACCGGTAGGTAAAGCAACACTGGGTCGTATCATGAACGTGCTCGGTCAGCCGATCGACATGAAAGGCGACATCGGTGAAGAAGAGCGTTGGGCGATCCACCGCGCGGCACCAAGCTACGAAGAACTGTCCAGCTCTCAGGAACTGCTGGAAACCGGCATCAAGGTTATCGACCTGATGTGTCCGTTCGCTAAGGGCGGTAAAGTCGGTCTGTTCGGCGGTGCGGGTGTGGGTAAAACCGTAAACATGATGGAGCTGATCCGTAACATCGCGATCGAGCACTCCGGTTATTCCGTGTTTGCAGGCGTGGGTGAGCGTACTCGTGAGGGTAACGACTTCTACCACGAAATGACTGACTCCAACGTTCTGGACAAAGTATCCCTGGTTTACGGTCAGATGAACGAGCCGCCGGGAAACCGTCTGCGCGTTGCGCTGACCGGCCTGACCATGGCTGAGAAATTCCGTGACGAAGGTCGTGACGTTCTGCTGTTCGTCGATAACATCTATCGTTATACCCTGGCCGGTACGGAAGTATCCGCACTGCTGGGCCGTATGCCTTCTGCGGTAGGCTACCAGCCGACCCTGGCAGAAGAGATGGGTGTGTTGCAGGAACGTATCACCTCCACCAAAACCGGTTCTATCACCTCCGTTCAGGCGGTATACGTACCTGCGGATGACCTGACTGACCCGTCACCAGCCACCACCTTTGCGCACTTAGACGCAACCGTGGTACTGAGCCGTCAGATCGCGTCTCTGGGTATCTACCCGGCCGTTGACCCGCTGGATTCCACCAGCCGTCAGCTGGATCCGCTGGTGGTTGGTCAGGAACACTACGACACCGCACGTGGCGTACAGTCCCTGCTGCAACGTTACCAGGAACTGAAAGACATCATCGCCATCCTGGGTATGGATGAACTGTCTGAAGAAGACAAACTGGTGGTAGCTCGCGCACGTAAGATCCAGCGCTTCCTGTCCCAGCCGTTCTTCGTGGCAGAAGTATTTACCGGTTCTCCGGGCAAATACGTCTCCCTGAAAGACACCATCCGTGGCTTTAAAGGCATCATGGAAGGCGAATACGATCACCTGCCGGAGCAGGCGTTCTACATGGTTGGTTCCATCGACGAAGCCGTGGAAAAAGCCAAAAAACTTTAACGCCTTAATCGGAGGGTGATATGGCAATGACTTACCACCTGGACGTCGTCAGCGCAGAGCAACAAATGTTCTCCGGGCTGGTCGAAAAAATCCAGGTAACGGGCAGTGAAGGTGAACTGGGTATTTTCCCAGGTCACGCCCCGCTGCTCACCGCCATTAAGCCTGGTATGATCCGCATCGTTAAACAGTTCGGTCACGAAGAGTTTATCTACCTGTCCGGCGGCATTATTGAAGTGCAGCCTGGCAGCGTGACCGTTCTCGCTGATACTGCTATTCGTGGCCAGGATCTCGACGAAGCGCGAGCTCTGGAAGCGAAACGTAAAGCAGAAGAGCACATTAAGAGCTCTCATGGCGACGTGGATTACGCTCAGGCGTCTGCGGAGCTGGCCAAAGCGATCGCGAAACTGCGTGTTATCGAGTTGACCAAAAAAGCGATGTAACACCGGCTTGAAAAGCACAAAGCCAGTCTGGTTGCCAGGCTGGCTTTTTTTATGCTTCCACGAGAATGGGTTGATAAATGAAATGGTGTTTCTTATTTTTTTGTGACTAACATCACAAAAATATTGATCGGTTAAAATTTGAGGTGTAGACTTATTTTTGTGAAGTAAGTCACATAAACGAATTCAACCGCCGGGAAAACATCATGAAACTGATTAACAAAATTATCGCTTTCTTCAACAACATGAACGTTTCTTTTGGTACTTTTAATCTGTAATCACGCAGTGCCGCCAATTAAAACGACAACCGCTGGTGGCGTGAACAGACATCAATAAAGGTCGCCCGAGGCGGCCTTTATGCTTTTAATAATCCAGTCAAAATATCCCCCGTTCGTACGGCTTCGCGCCCCGCTTAACTCCTCTATACTCACCTTTGCTGCTGTCAGCCTGGCTACGTTTTCTTTATTCATTCTGCGAAAAAATAAGTAAAACATCGGCATAACAACTTTACAGCCCGTGATATGTTCATTTTTTACGGTAAATGGCATCATGACGGCCGGAAAACGGGGCGCAGAAGGGGATTATTACCGGTCTGCTGGCATTTAATCTGCGACCCAATTCACGGCGAAAAAAATGTAGTATTTTCAATGTGAAAAAGTAAAAATTCACCCTCAAATTACAGTCAGGACGCGTATGTTGAACAGTGCTATGAGTGTGGTCATCCTTGCCGCTGGTAAAGGGACCCGCATGTATTCCGATCTTCCCAAAGTGCTGCACACCCTTGCAGGGAAAGCGATGGTCCAGCATGTCATTGATGCCGCGAATGAACTGGGCGCCAGCCGCGTTCATCTGGTTTACGGGCATGGCGGCGATTTGCTGAAGCAGACATTGCGCGACGATAAGCTGAACTGGGTGCTACAGGCTGAACAACTGGGCACCGGCCACGCCATGCAGATGGCCGCGCCCTATTTTGCCGATGACGAAGATATTCTGATGCTCTACGGCGATGTGCCGCTGATTTCGGTCGCTACTCTGCAACGCCTGCGTGACGCCAAACCGCAGAACGGCATTGGCTTACTGACGGTAAATCTCAGCGATCCGACCGGCTATGGCCGTATCACCCGCGAGAACGGCAAAGTGACCGGTATCGTGGAGCACAAAGATGCCACCGATGAGCAGCGTCAGATCCAGGAAATCAATACCGGCATTCTGATCGCCAATGGTGCAGACATGAAGCGCTGGCTGGCGAAACTGACCAACAACAATGCGCAGGGTGAATACTACATCACCGATATTATCTCGCTGGCTTATCACGAAGGGCGTGAAATTGCCGCCGTCCACCCGGAAAGGCTGAGCGAAGTGGAAGGCGTGAACAACCGCCTGCAGCTGTCCCGTCTGGAGCGCGTCTATCAGGCTGAGCAGGCTGAAAAGCTGCTGCTGGCAGGGGTTATGCTGCGCGATCCGGCGCGTTTCGATTTACGCGGCTCCCTGACCCACGGGCGCGATGTGGAAATCGATACTAACGTCATTCTCGAAGGTAACGTCACCCTGGGGCATCGCGTGAAGATCGGCGCAGGCTGCGTGATCAAAAACAGCGTGATTGGCGATGACTGCGAAATCAGTCCTTACAGCGTGGTGGAAGATGCTGAACTGGCCGCCGCCTGCACCATCGGCCCGTTTGCGCGTCTGCGTCCGGGTGCCGAGCTGCTGGAAGGCGCGCACGTCGGCAACTTCGTGG
Source organism: Enterobacter sp. K510 (assembly GCF_055804875.1). Taxonomy (NCBI): domain Bacteria; kingdom Pseudomonadati; phylum Pseudomonadota; class Gammaproteobacteria; order Enterobacterales; family Enterobacteriaceae; genus Enterobacter; species Enterobacter sp. K510. Next base: position 27,729 of record NZ_JBNRLQ010000005.1, read on the forward strand.
AAATGAAAAAAGCGCGTCTGGGTAAAGGCTCGAAAGCGGGTCATCTCACCTACCTGGGCGATGCGGAAATTGGCGATAACGTGAACATCGGCGCGGGCACAATCACCTGCAACTACGATGGCGCCAATAAGCATAAAACCATTATTGGCGATGACGTGTTTGTCGGCTCCGATACGCAGCTGGTGGCGCCGGTAACGGTAGCCAGTGGGGCAAGCATCGGCGCGGGCACCACGGTAACGAATGACATCGCGGAAAATGAACTGGTCATCAGCCGGGTACGTCAGACCCATATCAAGGGCTGGAAACGTCCGGTGAAGAAGAAGTAACAATGTGGCGGGTGGTGCTTCGCTAACCCGCCCTACGGTTTTCTGCCGGATAAACGTTAGTGCCATCCGGCAAACAGGGATGAGGAGATAAACATATATCTCCCGCCCACCAGCAGTAACCATAAAAATAACCCCACTCTCTACAAGGCTCGGGGCGCCCGATACGGGCAAAACAGGTCGGCGACAACGCATCATTATCAGGAAATTAACTATGTGTGGAATTGTTGGCGCAGTCGCGCAGCGTGATATTGCTGAAATCCTTCTCGAAGGCTTACGTCGTCTGGAATATCGTGGTTATGACTCTGCGGGACTGGCCGTCGTCGATAACGAAGGGCACATGACCCGTCTGCGTCGTCTGGGTAAAGTTCAGATGCTGTCTCAGGCTGCGGAAGAACATCCGCTCCATGGCGGCACGGGGATCGCACATACACGCTGGGCAACCCACGGCGAACCTTCTGAAGGGAATGCGCACCCGCATGTGTCTGAACACATTGTGGTGGTCCATAACGGTATTATTGAGAACCACGAGCCGCTGCGTGAAGTATTGCAGGCACGTGGCTATGTCTTTGCCTCCGAAACTGATACCGAAGTGATTGCTCACCTCGTTCACTGGGAGCTGGAGCAGGGCGGTACGCTGCGTGACGCCGTGTTACGTGCTATCCCCCAGTTGCGCGGTGCCTACGGCACGGTAATCATGGATACCCGTCATCCGGATACCCTGCTGGCCGCCCGTTCCGGCAGCCCGCTGGTCATTGGCCTCGGCATGGGCGAAAACTTCATCGCTTCCGATCAGTTAGCTCTGCTGCCGGTCACCCGTCGCTTTATCTATCTGGAAGAAGGCGATATCGCTGAAGTTACGCGCCGCAGCGTGACCGTATTCGATAAGTCTGGCCATGAAGTTACGCGCCCGGACATCGAATCTAATCTGCAATACGACGCGGGCGATAAAGGTATCTATCGCCACTACATGCAAAAAGAGATTTATGAGCAGCCGAACGCCATCAAAAACACTCTGACCGGGCGTATCAGCCACGGCGAAGTGGATTTAAGCGAGCTGGGCGCGAATGCCAATGACATGCTGTCACAGGTTGAGCATATCCAGATCGTCGCCTGCGGTACCTCGTACAACTCCGGTATGGTGTCACGCTACTGGTTTGAATCCCTGGCGGGCGTGCCCTGTGATGTGGAGATCGCCTCTGAGTTCCGCTACCGCAAATCCGCGGTGCGTCGCAACAGCCTGATGATCACCCTGTCCCAGTCCGGTGAAACGGCGGATACCCTGGCCGCGCTGCGTTTGTCGAAAGAGCTGGGTTATCTCGGTTCGCTGGCAATCTGTAACGTGCCAGGCTCCTCGCTGGTGCGTGAATCCGATCTGGCGATGATGACCAACGCCGGGACCGAAATCGGCGTGGCCTCCACCAAAGCCTTCACCACCCAGTTAACGGTGCTGCTGATGCTGGTGGCGAAGTTAAGCCGTCTGAAAGGCATGGATGCGTCCATTGAGCACGACATTGTGCATGGTCTGCAGGCGCTGCCGAGCCGTATTGAGCAGATGCTGTCGCAGGACAAACGCATCGAAGCACTGGCAGAAGATTTCTCTGACAAGCATCACGCGCTGTTCCTTGGCCGTGGCGATCAGTATCCGATCGCGCTGGAAGGCGCGCTGAAGCTTAAAGAGATCTCCTATATCCACGCTGAAGCTTATGCGGCGGGCGAGCTGAAACACGGCCCGCTGGCGCTGATTGACGCCGATATGCCGGTGATCGTGGTGGCACCGAATAACGAACTGCTGGAAAAACTGAAATCCAATATTGAAGAAGTGCGCGCCCGTGGCGGCCAGCTGTACGTCTTCGCCGATCGTGATGCCGGTTTCAACAGCAGTGACAACATGCACATTATCGAAATGCCGCATGTGGAAGAGGTGATCGCACCGATTTTCTATACCGTGCCGCTGCAGTTACTGGCCTATCACGTTGCGCTGATCAAAGGCACCGACGTTGACCAGCCGCGTAACCTGGCGAAATCCGTTACGGTTGAGTAAGTAAAACACAGCCCCGCCCGCAAAGGCGGGGCTTTTACCGTCTGCGCTGTTCTGTTTTTACACACATTTCCGCCGCCCTTCTTTATGACAAACTGTCATCTTCAGCTACTTTTTATCCTGTAATAAAAATAAAATGACGCTGTCATGCTCTGTTCATAAATCTTGTAATTATATGATTATAATGGTTTTATTTTGACTATCCCGCCAGTGGTCCCGGCTGTCATAAAACTGTCATATTTCATACATTTTACTGTCACCTGTTTGTCCTATTTTGCATACCGGAGCTACTCAAACAACGATTTACGAAATCTTGCAGGAGTCATTATGAAAGCCATGCGTACCACTGTCGCCACTGTTGTCGCTGCGACCTTATCTCTGAGCGCTTTTGCTGTTAACGCAGCAGCAAGCCTGACTGGCGCGGGTGCAACCTTCCCGGCGCCGGTGTATGCCAAATGGGCTGATACTTACCAGAAAGCCACCGGTAGCAAAGTAAACTACCAGGGTATCGGCTCCTCCGGCGGCGTGAAGCAAATTACCGCTAACACCGTTGATTTCGGCGCGTCTGATGCTCCGCTGTCTGATGAAAAACTGGCTCAGGAAGGCCTTTTCCAGTTCCCTACCGTCATCGGTGGCGTGGTGCTGGCGGTTAACCTGCAGGGCGTGAAATCCGGCGAACTGGTGCTGGACGGCAAAACCCTGGGTGATATTTACCTCGGCAAAATCAAAAAATGGGATGACGCCGCGATTGCGAAACTCAACCCAGGCCTGAAACTGCCTTCGCAGAACATCGCCGTTGTGCGTCGCGCTGATGGTTCCGGCACCTCTTTCGTGTTCACCAGCTACCTGGCGAAAGTGAACGAAGAGTGGAAATCTAAAATCGGTTCAGGCTCTACCGTAAACTGGCCGACCGGTCTGGGCGGTAAAGGCAACGACGGCATCGCCGCTTTCGTTCAGCGTCTGCCAGGCTCTATCGGTTACGTTGAATACGCCTACGCTAAACAGAACAACCTGGCTTACACCAAACTGGTGTCTGCGGATGGCAAACCGGTATCCCCGACCGAAGAAAGCTTCTCTAACGCCGCCAAAGGCGTGGACTGGAGCAAAACCTTCGCTCAGGACCTGACTAACCAGAAAGGCGATGATGCGTGGCCGATCACTTCCACCACCTTCATTCTGATCCACAAAGAGCAGAAGAAACCTGAGCAGGGCGCAGAAGTGCTGAAGTTCTTTGACTGGGCTTATAAAGATGGCGCTAAACAGGCGAATGACCTGGATTACGCTACCCTGCCGGACAACGTGGTTGAGCAGATCCGTGCGGCATGGAAAACCAACGTGAAAGACAGCAGCGGTAAAGCGCTGTACTAAGCAAAGTAGTTAATGATGGCGGATGGCGCTTTCGCTTATCCGCCCTACAAAAATCCGCTAACATGCTTTTTTTGTAGGCCCGGTAAGCGGTAACGCCACCGGGCATCGTTCAAAACAGAGTTCAACTAAAAGAGTGACCTATGGCTGCAACTAAGCCCGCTTTTAACCCACCGGGTAAACAAGGCGACATGATCTTCAGCGCACTGGTAAAACTGGCTGCGCTGATTGTGCTATTGCTGCTGGGCGGCATTATTGTGTCGCTTATTTTCTCCTCCTGGCCAAGCATTCAGAAGTTTGGATTCTCTTTCCTGTGGACCAAAGACTGGGACGCGCCTAACGATATTTACGGGGCGTTGGTGCCGATTTACGGCACGCTGGTGACTTCATTTATCGCGCTGCTGATCGCCGTTCCGGTGAGTTTCGGCATTGCCCTGTTTCTGACTGAACTGGCGCCCGGCTGGCTGCGTCGCCCGCTCGGTATCGCCATTGAACTGCTGGCGGCTATCCCCAGTATCGTTTACGGCATGTGGGGGCTGTTCATCTTCGCGCCCTTGTTTGCGAAATATTTCCAGGAGCCGGTCGGCAACGTACTGTCGAACATTCCGTTTGTGGGCGCGCTCTTCTCCGGCCCGGCGTTCGGTATCGGTATTCTGGCGGCCGGGGTGATCCTCGCCATCATGATCATTCCGTACATCGCCTCCGTAATGCGCGACGTGTTCGAACAAACGCCGGTGATGATGAAAGAGTCGGCATACGGCATCGGCTGTACCACCTGGGAAGTGATCTGGCGCATTGTTCTGCCGTTCACCAAAAATGGGGTCATCGGCGGCGTAATGCTCGGCCTGGGCCGCGCGCTGGGTGAAACCATGGCGGTCACCTTTATCATCGGTAACACCTACCAGCTCGACAGCGCCTCGCTGTATATGCCGGGCAACAGCATTACCTCTGCGCTGGCAAACGAATTTGCGGAAGCCGAGTCCGGCCTGCACGTTTCGGCGCTGATGGAACTGGGGCTGATCCTCTTTGTGATCACCTTTATCGTGCTGGCGATTTCTAAGGTCATGATCATGCGCCTGGCGAAAAACGAGGGGGCACGATAATGGCGACGCTCGAAATGCAAAACACCACGGCTCTGGCGGAATCGCGTCGTAAAATGCAGGCCCGCCGCCGTCTCAAGAACCGTATCGCGCTGACGCTCTCAATGGCGACCATGGCGTTCGGTCTGTTCTGGCTGGTCTGGATCCTGTTCTCCACGGTGACGCGCGGTATCGACGGCATGTCACTGGCGCTATTCACCGAAATGACGCCGCCGCCTAATACGGCGGGCGGGGGCCTGGCAAACGCCCTGGCGGGCAGCGGCTTGTTAATTTTCTGGGCCACCGCAATCGGGACGCCGCTGGGCATTATGGCCGGTATTTATCTGGCGGAGTATGGCCGCAAATCCTGGCTGTCGGAAGTGATCCGTTTCATTAACGATATTCTGCTCTCTGCGCCGTCGATTGTGGTTGGTCTGTTCGTTTACACCATTGTGGTGGCGCAGATGGAGCACTTCTCTGGCTGGGCAGGCGTGATCGCGCTGGCGCTGTTGCAGGTGCCTATTGTCATCCGTACCACGGAGAACATGCTGAAACTGGTGCCGGACAGCCTGCGTGAAGCCGCTTATGCGCTGGGCACGCCGAAGTGGAAGATGATCTCTTCCATTACGTTAAAAGCCTCTGTTTCCGGCATCCTGACCGGCATCCTGCTGGCCGTTGCGCGTATCGCCGGTGAAACCGCGCCGCTGCTGTTTACCGCGCTCTCCAACCAGTTCTGGAGCACGGACATGATGCAGCCTATCGCCAACCTGCCGGTGACGATTTTCAAATTTGCCATGAGTCCGTTTGCCGAGTGGCAGGAACTGGCCTGGGCAGGCGTGCTGATTATCACCCTGTGCGTACTGTTGCTGAACATTCTGGCGCGCGTGATCTTCGCGAAGAAGAAACACGGTTAATATTTTGCGGCGGGGCCACGGGCCGCGCCGAATGAGGAAAGAGTAAAATGAGTATGGTTGATACTGCATCCGGTAAGATCCAGGTTCGTGATTTGAACTTCTATTACGGGAAATTCCATGCCCTGAAAAATATCAGTCTGGATATTGCCAAAAACCAGGTGACGGCGTTTATCGGCCCGTCAGGCTGTGGCAAATCCACCCTGCTGCGTACTTTTAACAAAATGTACTCGCTCTATCCGGAGCAGCGTGCAGAAGGCGAAATCCTGCTGGATGGCGACAATATTCTCACCAATACCCAGGACATCGCGCTGCTGCGCGCTAAAGTCGGCATGGTCTTCCAGAAGCCGACGCCGTTCCCGATGTCGATTTATGACAACATCGCCTTTGGCGTGCGCCTGTTTGAAAAGCTCTCCCGTACCGATATGGACGAGCGCGTCCAGTGGGCGCTGACCAAGGCCGCGTTATGGAATGAAACCAAAGATAAACTGCACCAGAGCGGTTATTCGCTCTCCGGTGGTCAGCAGCAGCGTTTATGTATCGCCCGCGGCATCGCCATTCGCCCGGAAGTGCTGCTGCTGGATGAGCCCTGCTCGGCGCTGGATCCTATCTCTACTGGCCGTATTGAAGAGCTGATCACCGAGTTAAAACAGGATTACACCGTGGTTATCGTGACCCACAACATGCAGCAGGCTGCGCGTTGCTCCGATCACACGGCGTTTATGTACCTTGGCGAGCTTATTGAGTTCAGCAACACCGACGATCTGTTTACCAAGCCGGCTAAGAAACAAACTGAAGATTACATCACGGGTCGCTACGGCTGATTCAGGAGCACGCTATGGATAACCTTAACCTCAATAAACACATTTCCGGCCAGTTCAACGCCGAGCTGGAAAGTATTCGCACTCAGGTCATGACCATGGGTGGAATGGTGGAGCAGCAGCTCTCTGACGCTATCACCGCCATGCACAATCAGGACAGCGAGCTGGCCAAGCGCGTGGTGGCAGGCGACCAGCAGGTCAATATGATGGAAGTCGCAATTGATGAAGCCTGTGTGCGCATCATCGCCAAGCGTCAGCCTACCGCCAGCGACCTGCGTCTGGTGATGGCGATCATCAAAACCATCGCCGAGCTTGAGCGTATTGGCGACGTGGCCGACAAAATTTGCCGCACGGCGCTGGAGAAATTCTCTCAGCAACACCAGCCGCTGCTGGTGAGCCTGGAGTCCCTTGGCCGCCACACGGTGCAGATGCTGCATGATGTGCTGGATGCGTTCGCGCGCATGGATCTCGATGAAGCGATCCGTATTTACCGCGAAGACAAGAAAGTGGATCAGGAATATGAAGGCATTGTGCGTCAGCTGATGACCTACATGATGGAAGATCCGCGCACGATCCCAAGCGTACTGACAGCGCTGTTCTGCGCGCGCTCCATCGAGCGTATCGGCGACCGCTGCCAGAACATTTGCGAATACATTTTCTACTTCGTGAAAGGTCAGGATTTCCGCCACGTGGGCGGCGACGAGCTGGACAAACTGCTCGCCGGCAGCGATCCGAAAGAGTGATCTTTTAAGGCCGGATATCCGGCCTTAATATCAGAACCTGTAGGCCGGATAAGCGTCAGCGCCATCCGGCTTTTTTAGCGGGTAATATCCCACCCGCGCGCCTTCCACAATTCCGGCAGCTGCGCCAGATCGGTAAAGGTCGTCACCTTCGGGTGGTCAAGGGGCTTATTATGCGGATCGGCGCAGAAGTAGAACACTTCCATGCCCGCCGCGATGCCCGCCTGCGCCCCGGCCGAGGAATCATCCACCAGAATACATTTCGTCGGATCGACGTTCATTGCTTTCGCGGCGTGGTACATCAGCGCCGGATCGGGTTTCCAGCGCTGAATATCGTAGCCGCTGAACAATAAATCCGGGAAATGGTGCAGCATTCCCAGCTTACCCAGCGAATGATTCATTTTGCTTACCGGCCCGTTAGACACCACACACATCGGTACGGTCATCGCGTCCAGCAACGCATTTGCACCCGCAATGACTTCAAGTTCGCTGTCGAACAGACGTGCGACCTCGGCGCGGTAGACAGGTTCGAGATCGGCTTTCGCCAGATCCACGCCGTTTTCGGCGTTAACGATGTCGATAATCTCGTAGAGTTTCACGCCCTTAAAGCGTTTAAATACCTCCTCAAGATCAAGCGTAATGCCAAATTCCCGGAACATATGGACATAAGCCCGGGAACAAATCACTTCACTGTCGACCAGCGTGCCGTCACAGTCGAAAAATACCGCGTCAATTTGGGACATGCCGTTTCCTGTTTTAATGCAATTTTAACGATTACGTGATGCAGATTACGCCGCGCAATCGTTGCCGTATAAGCAAAATCAATGAAAAAAAATGGGTGATACCCATCACCATTGTCGCATTTTGGTATAGGATAGCGACGGATTTTTCCCTCCCATGTTTGGAAATTGATAATGAGCCAACAACACACCACCCAGCCATCAGGCCAGGGGTTGCTCGACCGCGTGTTTAAACTGCGTGAACACGGCACAACGGCACGCACCGAAGTCATCGCCGGGTTCACCACCTTCCTGACGATGGTCTATATCGTTTTTGTTAACCCGCAAATCCTGGGCGCCGCTGGCATGGATACCAGCGCGGTGTTTGTGACCACCTGTCTTATCGCCGCGCTTGGCAGCATTCTGATGGGCGTGTTCGCTAACCTGCCGGTTGCGCTGGCACCGGCAATGGGTCTGAACGCTTTCTTTGCATTTGTGGTGGTGGGCGCCATGGGGCTGCCGTGGCAGATCGGCATGGGCGCGATCTTCTGGGGCGCGATTGGCCTGCTGTTGCTGACCATTTTCCGCGTACGTTACTGGATGATAGCCAATATCCCTGTCAGCCTGCGCGTGGGTATCACCAGCGGCATCGGCTTATTCATCGGCATGATGGGTCTGAAAAACGCTGGCGTGATCGTGGCGAATTCAGAAACCCTCGTCACCATTGGCAACCTGTCGTCTCACAGCGTACTGCTGGGCGTGCTGGGCTTCTTTATCATCGCTATTCTGGCCTCGCGTAATATTCACGCGGCCGTGCTGGTTTCCATTGTGGTCACCACACTGCTGGGCTGGATGCTGGGCGATGTGCATTACGGTGGCATTGTTTCTGCGCCGCCGAGCGTGACCAGTGTGGTCGGTCATGTGGATTTAGCCGGTTCCTTTAATCTGGGCCTCGCGGGCGTGATCTTCTCGTTCATGCTGGTGAACCTGTTCGACTCCTCCGGTACGCTGATTGGCGTGACGGATAAAGCGGGCCTGGCGGATGAAAAAGGTAAATTCCCGCGCATGAAGCAGGCGCTGTTTGTGGATAGCGTGTCGTCTGTGGCAGGCTCATTCATCGGCACCTCCTCCGTGACCGCGTACATTGAATCCTCGTCCGGCGTGTCCGTGGGTGGCCGCACCGGTCTGACCGCGGTAGTGGTAGGTGTGCTGTTCCTGCTGGTGATCTTCCTGTCGCCGCTGGCAGGCATGGTGCCGCCGTATGCCGCCGCAGGCGCGCTGATTTACGTGGGCGTGCTGATGACGTCAAGCCTGGCGCGGGTGAAGTGGGATGATCTGACCGAAGCGGTACCGGCCTTTATCACTGCCGTGATGATGCCGTTCAGCTTCTCGATCACCGAAGGCATCGCGCTGGGCTTTATCTCTTACTGCGTGATGAAAATCGGTACCGGCCGTCTGCGCGAACTCAGCCCATGCGTGGTTGTCGTGGCGCTGCTGTTTGTGCTGAAGATTGCCTTTATCGACGCGCATTAATCCTTGCTCCCTCATCCTGGCGCAATGGCCGGGGTGAGGGCAGATCCCCCTCAGGCAGGCAAACTGCTGAACCGCATCAGACGCGCCGCAGGGGCATTCGCCCGCTGTTGAATATCCGGCAGGCTGCTCCAGCCGCTTTTACTGTCAAATGCCCAGATCCGCAGCGTTTCCATCGCCGGTGAGACGGCTACCGACCAGATCAGCACATCCTCCGCATCACACAACGCTTCCACAGGTGCTGCCAGCGCCGCCCGCAGACGACCTGAACCCGGCAGCAGCTGTAACAGCTCCGGCGAGTCCTGCGTCTGGCTGGCCATCTTTAATACGCTCTGACGCAGCGTGATAAGCTGTGTCTGGGCTTCATTGGGATCGTTCTGGTTACCGATCCACAGCTTTTCATTGTTAGTGAAAATCTGCCGTTCCTGCGCATGGGGGCTGTGCAGACCGCGCGTCGTACGCTGTAACTCCATATCCAGCCCACAAATACCATCAGTAGTGATCGCCACGCCAACCATATTCCCGGCATAGGCGAGGGAAAAGTGCGGTAACTGCATATCAAAAAATACCGGACGGCCGTTCGGCTGGATGACGATGTCCGGCAGTTCGCTGATGCCGTAAAGCATAAACATCAGTTCAGCGAGTAACGCCCGGGAGGCAAGAAAGCGGTGGCGCTGATGTTCAGGTAATTGACGTGCGGCGTGGTGGCAGGCAGAAGGCAGCCTCGTTGAGGTGAGATGACCGTCGGTCAGGATCCCTCTTGCAAAGTGTGTTGCCATTTTTCGCTCCGTGATAATGGTCTGAAGGATCAGACAACGAGGATAGCTAATGGCCTGTATTGTGCGCAGGTTTGATTAAGGAAAAAAGAGGATTTGAACCGCCGTGCCGGAATTTTACATTTCCTTTAACAGCAGGCCCTGAAAACGAAAAAACCCGCCAGAGGCGGGTTTTAAAATGCTTTGCTTAGAACGGAGAAGCTTACAGGCTTACAACGTTACCAGCTGCCGGGCCTTTAGCGCCGCTTTCGATGGTGAAGGACACTTTCTGACCTTCGTCCAGAGATTTGTAGCCATCGTTCTGGATAGCAGAGAAGTGTACGAACACGTCTTTAGAGCCATCGTCAGGAGTGATGAAGCCGAAACCTTTATCAGCGTTGAACCATTTTACCAGACCAGTCATTTTAGCAGACATAGAAATTACCTTTGATATTGAATTAGTGCCTTTCGGCGCGATGGTGTGCTTGACAGAATTTTTGAAGCGATTAAGAGAAGCTCACGACGAAGGGTATCTTTGGATAACTTCTGGAGGACTACTTTACTAACTGCTTTAAAGGTCTGTGCGTCAAACCAATGAGTCTATTAACGCACAGATCCTTAGTGAGTAGCAATGTTTATTTTAAAGAGATCACTTCCCGATGCAGAAACTGGAGAAGATCCGGCCCAGCAGATCGTCGGACGTGAACTCGCCGGTGATCTCGCTTAACGCCTGCTGCGCCAGCCGCAGCTCTTCCGCCAGCAGTTCGCCTGCCCATGCGCCGAGCAGTTGCGCCTTACCCTGTTGCAGATGGTCAGCTGCCAGTTCCAGCGCCTGTAAATGCCGACGACGCGCCATAAAGCCGCCTTCCATACGGGTATCAAACCCCATACTGGCTTTAAGATGGTGGCGCAGTACATCCACACCCTCGCCGGTGCGCGCGGAGAGGCGCACAAGTGAGTGACCATTCACATCGCTGATGCCCAGCGTCTCGCCGGTAATGTCTGCTTTGTTACGCACCACCGTAATGGGTAGCTTTGCCGGCAGCCGGGCGATAAAATCGGGCCAGATTTCTGCCGGATCAACTGCGCTGGTGGTGGTGCCGTCCACCATAAACAATACCCGGTCAGCCTGTTCGATCTCCTGCCAGGCGCGCTCGATACCAATACGCTCGACTTCATCGCTGGCTTCGCGCAGACCGGCAGTATCGATGATATGCAGCGGCATCCCGTCGATATGAATATGCTCGCGCAGCACATCCCGCGTGGTACCGGCGATATCGGTGACAATCGCCGCCTCACGCCCGGCCAGCGCGTTCAGCAGGCTGGATTTACCGGCATTCGGACGGCCTGCGATCACCACTTTCATCCCTTCCCGCAGCAGGCTGCCCTGACGCGCTTCAGCGCGAACGGCATCCAGATCGCCAATCACCTCGTTAAGCTGCGCTTCGATTTTACCGTCAGAGAGAAAATCAATTTCTTCATCCGGGAAGTCGATGGCCGCTTCAACGTAAATGCGTAAGTGAGTGAGTGCTTCCACCAGATGATTCACGCGGGCGGAAAACGCGCCCTGCAACGAGTTCAGCGCCGAGCGTGCGGCCTGTTCTGAGCTGGCGTCGATGAGATCGGCAATGGCCTCGGCCTGGGCCAGATCCAGCTTATCGTTCAGGAAGGCGCGTTCAGAGAACTCGCCAGGCCGCGCAATACGTACGCCGGGGATCTTCAGGATGCGTTTTAACAGCAGATCGAGAATAACCGGCCCGCCGTGCCCCTGCAGCTCCAGCACGTCTTCCCCGGTAAAGGAGTTGGGGCCGGGGAACCACAGCGCGATCCCCTGATCCAGCGCGCTGCCATCAACATCCTGAAACGGCAGGTAATCGGCGTAACGCGGCTTCGGCAGCTTGCCCAGCACAACGTCAGCCACTTCCCGCGCTTTAAGGCCAGAGATGCGCAGAATGCCCACGCCACCGCGTCCAGGGGGGGTGGCCTGCGCAACGATAGTGTCGTTATGGCTCATGATTTATCTCTTTAAAACCAATAAAAAAGGCGGTCAATCGACCGCCCTGTCAGAACTTTTCTGTTTGCCGGGTGGCGCTTTGCTTACCCGGCAAACATGACGTCAGGAGCTTTTCTTCTCGCGGCTATGCAGGCCACGTTTCTCCAGTCCACGGTAAATCATCTGTTGTTGCAGAATGGTCACCAGGTTGCTGACGATATAGTACAGCACCAGACCAGACGGGAACCACAGGAAGAACACCGTAAAGATGACCGGCATAAAGGTCATGATTTTCTGCTGCATCGGATCGGTAACGGTCGTCGGCGACATCTTCTGAATGAAGAACATGGTCACGCCCATCAGGATCGGCAGAATGTAGTACGGGTCTTGTGCGGACAGGTCATGGATCCACAGCGCGAACGGCGCATGACGCAATTCAATGGAGCCCATCAGCATGTAGTACAGCGCCAGGAAGATTGGCATCTGGATAAGCAGCGGGAAGCAGCCGCCCAGCGGGTTAACCTTCTCTGCTTTGTACAGCGCCATCATTTCCTGGCTCTGACGTTGCTTGTCATCACCCAGACGCTCACGCATGGCCTGAATTTTAGGCTGCAGCATACGCATCTTCGCCATGGAGGTGTACTGCGCTTTGGTCAGCGGGTACATGATGCCACGAACGATAAAGGTAATAACGATGATGGAGAAGCCCCAGTTACCCAGGAAGCTATGGATCCATTTCAGCAGTTTGAACAGCGGCTGAGAGATGAACCACAACCAGCCGTAATCCACGGTCAGATCAAGGTGCGGCGCAACAGCAGCCATTTTGTCCTGAATTTCCGGACCCACCCACAGGGTGCTGCTCAGCGCACCGGTTTGACCCGGCTGAACCAGAACCGGCGCAGACTTATAGCCGATAGCGGCAACGCCATTGCCCAGGTTGTTGGTGTAGAAATTGTTTGCCACGTCGTTACGCGGAACCCACGCGGTTGCGAAGTACTGTTGCAACATCGCGACCCAGCCGCCGTTTGCGGTGACGTTCAGGTTTTCGTTGTCGGCAATGGTATCGAATTTATATTTTTCGTACTTCTCATCTGGCGTGGAGTACGCCGCGCCACGGAAGGTATGCAGCGCAAAGTTGCTGCTTCCGGTGTCACGATGAGCCGGCAGATTGATGGATTGCTTCAGCTGGCCAAAGGTTGCCACTTCCAGCGGTTTCGCGCTGCTGTTCTGCACGTTGTAGCCAACGTTCACCGCATACTCACCGCGTTTCAGCGTAAAGGTTTTGATGAAGGTGTTGCCTGCCGCGTCGGTATAGGTCATTGGGATCGCCAGTTCGTTCTGGCCATCCGCCAGCACAAAGGCGTCACTGGTGACGTTATACAGCGGACGTGCGCCGTTAGCCGGATTATCCGGGCCATCACGACCTGTCAGGCCGCTTTGTGCCTGATAGATGAACTCCGGGGTGGTTTCCAGCAACTGGAACGGCTCAGAAGAACCCAGTTCTTTCGGATAACCTAACAGCTGCGCTTGTTCAACATCACCACCACGGGTGTTGATGGTAAGAGACAGCACATCGGTCTTAACGGTAATCAGTTTTCCCTGGCCACTGGCTGGTACGCCCTGGTCTGCGGCGCTACCCGCTGCGGTGGTCGTAGTCTGCGTGGTCTGCTGCGCCTGAGGCTGAGGATTTTTATCCTGCTCCCAGGCTTGCCAGATCATGAAAGACACGAACAACAAAGCGATGACAAGAAGATTGCGTTGCGAATCCATCGTTAGTGTTCTCTGGTATTAAAAGGTCCTGGCGGGACGGGGTCGTCGCCACCCGGGTGTAAAGGGTGGCATTTTAATACGCGTTTCACCGTCAACCAACTGCCTTTTATCACTCCAAACCTGCGCAATGCCTCAATTCCGTAGGCCGAACAGGTTGGAGTGAAACGGCAATGTGGCCCGAGTAGCGGACTAATCAGGCGTTGATAAACCCTAATAAGGGCTATCAGGAGCCTTGAGCCAGGCGACAGTGGCGGCGCCATAATTTTTCCAACGCTTCCGAGAGAGCACGGTTATCGAGGTCAGCAACCCCCTTTTTCGCCACCACCACGAAATCCATTGCTGGGAGTTCATGCTGACGTAAACGGAAGCTTTCGCGCGTCAGGCGTTTGATCCTGTTGCGTTCATGCGCACGTTTAACATTTTTCTTGGCGACGGTAAGACCGATACGGGGATGCCCCAGCGAATTCAGGCGGCCGAGGATGGTGATTTGCGGCGTGCCAGCCCGTTGTGGCTGCTGGAAGACGAATGTGAAATGATTGGGAGTTAACAAGCGTAACTCCCTGGGAAATGCGAGCTTAACCACGCAGGGTTAGCTTTATTACTTGGAAACGGTCAGACGAGCACGGCCTTTAGCACGACGACGTGCCAGAACCTGACGACCATTTTTAGTAGCCATACGAGCGCGGAAGCCGTGAGAGCGGTTGCGCTTCAGTACAGACGGTTGAAAAGTGCGTTTCATGGCGATTTCTACCTAAACTTGAATGATTTCACTGACTTTTGCGCCTGCTCGTTTGGCAAGGCCAACTGCGTACGCTTCAGTGTTGGTGAATAAAGAGGCCGGATTGTAATAATTGTACACTCCGGAGTCAATTCTCTTTCCTTATATCCCGCGTATTTTCGCATGATTCTGTCTGTAAAATGAACAGCCTTAAACGACAAAAATCATACGCTGCGCGCCGGGTGGAGGATTATACGGGCTGGCGACGAAAGCGCAAGGATCCTCAAGGATCTTCCTGAGATCAATTAAGCAAAATTTTGGCGTTGCTCAGCATATTTTCCAATATGCAGGCTAAATCCTGCCGCACCCTGCCAGGATCGTTTACACTTACCCGGTTCGGATCGACCTGTGGATAAATGGTGAAGAATCTGTGAGAAACACAAGATCTCTTCGGCTGTTTACGTTATGATCCGCGGTCCCGATCGCGATCCTCGATCGTAAAAAGGGACAAATCGCAAATAGCGGTTCGCACGTCACCCTTCAGGGGTCTTTCAGAGACCTTTTCGACGTGTGTCAACAATCATGAATATTCAGCCTTTGTCATTTTATCGACTTTGTTCGAGTGGAGTCCGCCGTGTCACTTTCGCTTTGGCAGCAGTGTCTTGCCCGATTGCAGGATGAGTTACCAGCCACAGAATTTAGTATGTGGATCCGCCCATTGCAGGCGGAACTGAGTGATAACACGCTGGCTTTGTATGCGCCAAACCGTTTTGTGCTCGATTGGGTAAGGGATAAATACCTTAATAACATCAACGGGCTGCTCAATGATTTCTGCGGTACTGATGTCCCCCAGCTGCGTTTTGAAGTGGGAACCAAACCGGTCACGCAGACCGTCAGGGAGACGGTGAACGTCGCCGCGCCTGCGCAGGTGGCGGCGGTGCATACCCCGCGCCCCGCGCCTGCACGCTCAGGCTGGGACAACGTCCCGGCTCCCGCGGAGCCAACCTATCGCTCCAACGTTAACGTCAAACACACCTTTGATAACTTCGTTGAGGGTAAATCCAACCAGCTAGCCCGCGCTGCGGCCCGTCAGGTGGCGGATAACCCAGGCGGCGCGTATAACCCGCTCTTCCTTTATGGGGGAACAGGTCTGGGTAAAACGCACCTGCTGCATGCGGTGGGCAACGGCATTGTGGCGCGTAAGCCGAACGCCAAAGTGGTGTATATGCACTCCGAGCGTTTTGTTCAGGACATGGTAAAAGCCCTGCAAAACAACGCGATCGAAGAGTTTAAACGCTACTACCGCTCCGTTGACGCCCTGCTGATCGATGACATCCAGTTCTTTGCTAATAAAGAACGATCCCAGGAAGAGTTTTTCCACACCTTCAACGCCCTGCTGGAAGGTAATCAACAGATCATTCTCACCTCGGATCGTTATCCCAAAGAGATCAACGGTGTTGAGGATCGTCTGAAATCCCGCTTCGGCTGGGGGCTGACCGTTGCGATCGAACCGCCGGAATTAGAAACCCGTGTGGCGATCCTGATGAAGAAGGCCGACGAAAACGACATTCGTCTGCCGGGTGAAGTGGCGTTCTTTATCGCCAAGCGTCTGCGCTCAAACGTACGTGAGCTGGAAGGCGCGCTGAACCGCGTCATTGCCAACGCCAACTTTACCGGTCGCGCCATTACCATTGATTTCGTGCGGGAAGCCCTGCGCGATCTGCTGGCGTTACAGGAAAAACTGGTCACCATCGACAACATTCAGAAAACGGTGGCGGAGTATTACAAAATTAAAGTGGCGGATTTGCTGTCCAAACGCCGCTCCCGCTCGGTAGCGCGTCCACGCCAGATGGCGATGGCGCTGGCGAAAGAGCTCACCAACCACAGCCTGCCGGAAATCGGCGATGCCTTTGGTGGCCGCGACCACACTACCGTGCTGCATGCCTGCCGTAAGATCGAGCAGTTGCGTGAAGAAAGTCATGATATCAAAGAAGACTTTTCCAATTTAATCAGAACCTTATCTTCGTGATGCGATGAAAGTGACGCTATGAAATTTACCGTTGAACGTGAACATTTACTTAAGCCGCTCCAGCAGGTCAGTGGCCCGCTGGGTGGTCGTCCTACGCTGCCTATTCTGGGTAACCTGTTGTTGCAGGTTGCTGACGGCGCATTGTCGCTGACCGGTACCGATCTGGAAATGGAAATGGTGGCCCGCGTCGCGCTGCTGCAGCCGCACGAACCCGGTGCGACCACCGTTCCGGCGCGCAAATTCTTTGATATTTGCCGTGGCCTGCCGGAAGGCGCCGAGATCGCCGTACAGCTGGAGGGCGACCGTATGCTGGTACGCTCCGGGCGCAGCCGTTTCTCGCTGTCGACCCTGCCGGCGGCAGACTTCCCGAATCTGGACGACTGGCAGAGCGAAGTGGAATTCACCCTGCCGCAGGCGACCATGAAGCGCCTGATCGAAGCGACCCAGTTTTCCATGGCGCATCAGGACGTGCGTTATTACTTAAACGGTATGCTGTTTGAAACCGAAGGCGAAGAGCTGCGCACCGTGGCGACCGATGGTCACCGCCTGGCAGTCTGTTCCATGCCGGTCGGGCAGTCGCTGCCCAACCATTCGGTGATCGTGCCGCGTAAAGGCGTGATCGAGCTGATGCGTATGCTGGACGGCGGTGATTCGCCGCTGCGCATCCAAATCGGCAGCAACAATATTCGCGCGCACGTCGGCGATTTTATCTTCACATCCAAGCTGGTTGATGGCCGTTTCCCGGATTATCGCCGCGTATTGCCGAAGAACCCGGACAAGCACCTGGAAGCAGGCTGCGACATCCTGAAACAGGCCTTTGCCCGCGCGGCGATCCTCTCGAACGAGAAGTTCCGCGGCGTGCGTCTGTATGTCAGCCAGAACCAGATCAAAATCACCGCCAATAACCCTGAGCAGGAAGAGGCGGAAGAGATCCTCGACGTCACTTACGGCGGCACGGATATGGAAATTGGCTTTAACGTCAGTTACGTGCTGGATGTGCTGAACGCGCTGAAGTGCGAAAACGTCCGCATTATGCTGACGGATTCGGTTTCCAGCGTGCAGATTGAAGATGCAGCCAGCCAGAGTGCGGCTTACGTTGTCATGCCAATGAGATTGTAATGTCGCTCACCCGCTTGTTGATCCGCGACTTTCGCAACATCGAGAGCGCGGATCTCGCTTTATCCCCCGGCTTTAACTTCCTGGTTGGCGCGAACGGCAGCGGCAAAACCAGCGTGCTGGAGGCAATCTACACCCTCGGCCATGGTCGGGCATTTCGCAGTCTGCAAATTGGCCGCGTCATTCGCCACGAGCAGGAGTCGTTTATTCTGCACGGGCGTCTGCAGGGCGAGGAGCGCGAAACCTTAATCGGTCTGACCAAAGACAAGCTCGGCGACAGCACGGTGCGTATCGACGGCACCGACGGACACAAAGTCGCGGAGCTGGCGCTGCTGATGCCGATGCAACTGATTACGCCCGAGGGGTTTACTTTACTCAACGGCGGCCCCAAATACAGAAGAGCATTCATCGACTGGGGATGCTTTCACAATGAAGCCGGATTCTTTAACGCCTGGAGCAACCTGAAGCGTCTGCTGAAACAACGCAACGCCGCGCTGCGCCAGGTGAGTCACTATGCGCAGTTGCGCCCGTGGGATAAGGAGTTGATCCCGCTGGCGGAACAAATCAGTCAATGGCGCGCCGAATACAGCGCCGCCATCGCTGAAGATATGGCGGATACCTGCAAACAGTTTCTACCCGAATTCACCCTGAGCTTCTCTTTCCAGCGCGGCTGGGAAAAAGAGACCGACTATGGCGATGTGCTGGAGCGTAGCTTCGAGCGCGATCGCATGCTGACCTACACCGCGCACGGCCCGCACAAGGCGGATTTCCGCATTCGTGCCGACGGCGCGCCGGTGGAAGATACGCTCTCACGCGGGCAGTTAAAACTGCTGATGTGTGCGTTGCGTCTGGCGCAGGGCGAGTTCTTAACCCGTGAAAGCGGGCGACGCTGTTTATACCTGATAGATGATTTTGCCTCAGAGCTTGATGACGCACGGCGCGGACTGCTTGCCAGCCGCTTAAAAGCCACGCAGTCACAGGTCTTTGTCAGCGCCATCAGCGCTGAACACGTTCTGGACATGTCGGACAAAAATTCGAAGATGTTCACCGTGGAAAAGGGTAAAATAACGGATTAACCCAAGACTAAATGAGCGAGAAACGTTGATGTCGAATTCTTATGACTCCTCCAGTATCAAAGTCCTCAAAGGGCTGGATGCGGTGCGTAAGCGCCCGGGTATGTATATCGGCGATACGGATGATGGCACCGGCCTGCACCATATGGTATTCGAGGTTGTGGATAACGCTATCGACGAAGCGCTCGCGGGTCACTGTAAAGATATTGTGGTGACGATCCACGCCGATAACTCTGTCTCCGTAACGGACGATGGCCGTGGCATCCCGACCGGTATTCACCCGGAAGAGGGCGTGTCGGCGGCGGAAGTTATCATGACCGTACTGCACGCAGGCGGTAAATTTGATGATAACTCCTATAAAGTGTCCGGTGGTCTGCACGGTGTGGGCGTATCAGTGGTTAACGCCCTGTCGCAAAAACTGGAGCTGCTGATCCGTCGTGAAGGCAAAATCCACCAGCAGACTTACGTGCACGGCGTGCCGCAGGCACCGCTGGCCGTCACCGGTGAAACCGACGCTACCGGTACGCAGGTGCGTTTCTGGCCGAGCCATGAAACCTTCACCAACGTCGTTGAATTTGAATATGACATCCTGGCCAAGCGTCTGCGCGAGCTGTCGTTCCTGAACTCCGGCGTCTCCATTCGCCTGATCGACAAGCGTGACGGTAAAGAAGACCACTTCCATTATGAAGGCGGCATCAAGGCGTTTGTTGAATACCTCAACAAAAACAAAACGCCGATCCACCCTAATGTCTTCTATTTCTCCACCGAAAAAGACGGTATCGGCGTTGAAGTGGCATTGCAGTGGAACGATGGTTTCCAGGAAAACATCTACTGCTTTACTAACAACATCCCGCAGCGTGATGGCGGTACGCACCTGGCTGGCTTCCGTGCGGCAATGACCCGTACCCTGAACGCCTACATGGATAAAGAAGGCTACAGCAAAAAAGCGAAAGTCAGCGCCACCGGCGATGATGCGCGTGAAGGCCTGATTGCCGTGGTATCGGTGAAAGTGCCGGATCCGAAATTCTCCTCCCAGACCAAAGACAAACTGGTTTCTTCCGAGGTGAAATCGGCGGTTGAGCAGCAGATGAACGAATTGCTGTCAGAATACCTGCTGGAAAACCCGAATGACGCGAAAATCGTCGTCGGTAAAATCATTGATGCGGCGCGCGCCCGTGAGGCTGCCCGTCGCGCCCGTGAAATGACCCGTCGTAAAGGCGCGCTGGATCTGGCCGGTCTGCCGGGCAAACTGGCGGATTGCCAGGAGCGCGACCCGGCTCACTCCGAACTGTACCTGGTGGAAGGGGACTCTGCGGGCGGCTCTGCCAAGCAGGGACGTAACCGTAAGAACCAGGCGATCCTGCCGCTGAAGGGTAAAATCCTTAACGTTGAGAAAGCGCGTTTCGACAAGATGCTCGCCTCGCAGGAAGTGGCAACGCTTATCACTGCTCTCGGCTGCGGCATTGGCCGTGACGAGTACAACCCGGACAAACTGCGCTATCACAGCATCATCATCATGACCGATGCGGACGTCGATGGCTCGCACATCCGTACGCTGCTGTTGACCTTCTTCTACCGTCAGATGCCGGAAATCGTTGAGCGCGGCCACGTCTACATTGCGCAGCCGCCGCTGTACAAAGTGAAGAAAGGCAAGCAGGAACAGTACATCAAAGACGACGAAGCGATGGATCAGTATCAGATCGCTATCGCTCTCGACGGCGCCACGCTGCACACCAACGCCAGCGCTCCGGCTCTGGCTGGCGAGCCGCTGGAAAAACTGGTGGCTGAATTCAATGGCGCGCAGAAAATGATTGGCCGCATGGAGCGTCGCTACCCGCGCGCGCTGCTGAAAGAGCTTATCTATCAGCCGACGCTGAATGAAGACGATCTCACCGACGAAGCGAAAGTGACGGGCTGGGTGACTCAGCTTATCAACACGCTCAATGAAAACGAAATGCACGGCAGCACCTGGAACGTCGCGGTGCGCGAGAACGCCGAGCTGAAACTGTTCGAGCCGGTCGTGCGCGTACGTACTCACGGTGTGGATACCGATTATCCGCTGGAGCATGAGTTCATTGTCGGTGGCGAATACCGCCGTCTGTGCGCGCTGGGTGAGAAACTGCGCGGCCTGATCGAAGAAGACGCCTTTATCGAGCGTGGCGAACGTCGCCAGCCGGTTGCCAGCTTCGAGCAGGCGCTGGACTGGCTGGTGAAAGAGTCCCGTCGTGGTCTGTCTATCCAGCGTTATAAAGGGCTGGGCGAGATGAACCCGGAGCAGCTGTGGGAAACCACCATGGATCCGGACAGCCGCCGTATGCTGCGCGTCACGGTGAAAGATGCTATTGCCGCCGATCAGCTGTTCACGACCTTAATGGGCGACGCCGTTGAACCGCGCCGCGCCTTTATCGAAGAGAACGCCCTGAAAGCCGCGAACATCGATATCTAAGCCGTTTGTCCCCGGTGGCGCGTTGCTAACCGGGGCTACAGCATCAGGCCCGGTAAGCGTCAGCGCTACCGGGCTTTTTTTTGGCCGCAAAAGGAGGATCCTCTCCCCGGATCCCATCCCCCTTTCTTACCGTGTTTTTTCGGCAGAATCGCGTTAGCATGCGTTAAGACTCATTTACTGCGGGGAACTCATGGCTATCAAACTCATTGCAATCGACATGGACGGTACATTGCTGCTGCCGGACCATACCATTTCACCTGCGGTTAAAAATGCCATTGCCGCGGCGCGTGAGAAGGGCGTTAACGTTGTGCTGACCACCGGGCGTCCTTATGCCGGGGTACACAACTATCTGAGAGAGCTGCACATGGATAAGCCAGGTGATTACTGCATCACCTACAACGGCGCGCTGGTGCAAAAAGCGAGCGATGGCAGCACAGTGGCGCAGACCACCCTGAGCTACGACGATTACCGCTATCTGGAACAGCTTTCCCGCGAAGTGGGTTCGCACTTTCACGCGCTGGATCGCAATACGCTCTACACCGCCAACCGTGACATCAGCTACTACACGGTGCACGAATCCTACGTGGCCACCATCCCGCTGGTGTTCTGCGAAGCGGAAAAAATGGACCCGGCGATCCAGTTGCTGAAAGTGATGATGATCGACGAGCCGGCCATTCTGGATAAAGCCATTGCGCGTATTCCGGCAGAAGTGAAAGAGAAATACACCGTGCTGAAAAGTGCGCCGTACTTCCTCGAAATCCTCGATAAACGCGTCAATAAAGGCACCGGTGTGAAATCGCTGGCCGATACGCTGGGCATTACGCCTGACGAGATCATGACCCTCGGCGATCAGGAAAACGACATCGCGATGATCGAATACGCCGGTCTTGGCGTGGCGATGGATAACGCCATCGACTCGGTGAAAGAGGTCGCGGATTTCGTCACCAAATCCAATCTGGAAGATGGTGTCGCTTACGCTATCGAAAAATTCGTCCTGAACTGATCGGCCTGAAGACGCAAAACGACATGAAACAGATCACCTTTGCCGCACAACACCATCAGCTGACCAATACCCGGACCTGGACGCCGGACAGCCAGTGGCTGGTCTACGACGTACGGCCTTCGGGCGCCTCTTTTACCGGGCGCACCATTGAGCGCGTCAATATACACACCGGTGCGGTTGAGGTGATTTATACCGCCCCTGAGGGGGCGCATGTCGGCGTGGTGACGGTGCATCCGGCGGCGGAAAAATATGTCTTTATCCACGGGCCGGAAAACCCCGACGCCGAGTGGCACTACGATTTTCACCACCGGCGCGGCGTGGTGACGCATGCGGGTCACACCCAAAATCTGGATGCGATGGATATCACCGTGCCTTTCACGCCCGGTGCGCTGCGCGGCGGCAGCCATGTTCACGTTTACAGCCCGAACGGTGAGTACGTCAGCTTTACCTATAACGATCACGTCATGCATACGCTCTCCCCGGCGCTGGATTTGCGCAACGTTGGCGTGGCAGCGCCCTTTGGTCCGGTGGAACCGCCGCGCACGCATCCACGGGAATACGGCGGCAGCCACTGGTGCGTGCTGGTCAGTAAAACAACCGCCACACCGCGGCCCGGCAGCGATGACATCAACCGGGCTTATGAAGAAGGCTGGGTGGGGAACGACGCGCTGGCGTTTATCGGCGATACATTGTCCCTTCGCGGGGAGAAGGTGGCGGAGCTGTTTATCGTCACTTTGCCGCGCACAGAGGCGGGCTGGAAGCAGGCGGGCGATCGGCCTTTAGCCGGAACGCCCGATACGCTGCCCGCGCCGCCCGCAGGCGTACAGCAAAAACGCCTTACCTTTACTCACGATCGCGCTTTTCCGGGGCTGGCGAACACCCCGCGCCACTGGGTGCGCAGCAATCCGCAGGCGACCGACATTGCCTTTCTGATGCGCGATGAGCAGGGTATTGTTCAGCTGTGGCTGATCGCGCCCCAGGGCGGGGAGCCGCGTCAGCTGACCCATAACGCCCGGGATATTCAGTCGGCGTTTAACTGGCATCCGTCAGGCAGGGCGCTGGGCTTTGTGCTGGAAAACCGCATCGCGATGTGCGACGCGCAACGCGGCGACATCACTTTTTTGACTACCGATCACGAAAATGTCCCGGCCGCAGATGCGGTGGTCTTTTCGCCGGACGGGCGGCATATCGCCTGGATGGAAGAGACGCAGGGATACCGTCAACTGTGGTTAACGGCCACCGGATTGTAAATCAGGGCGCGACGGCGGGCGGGATCACCGAGTTGGTCGCCAGATTCGCCTGCTCGCTTTTCTCGACGCGTGAGCGCAGCGAATTATCTTTGCGGAATAAATCCCAGGGCAGCAGCAGCGTATCCATTACCGCCGTAAAAGGCATATCCAGCGCCACCAGCGATTTCATGCCGATGCTGGTGTCATCGTCGCCGAGCATTTTTGTGCTGGCGCTGGTGCCGGGGTAAAGACCCTCTTTGCCGCCGGTATGGGACATCACGCTGGAGCAACCGCCGATCGACATCATCCCGCTTACGACAGCCAGTATTAGAAGAATGTTTTTCATAACGATTTGATCATAGTGAGTGGCCGTACACGCTTATAGCGATCCTGAACGTAAAAGAGTAGTGATGGAGCGCCACACTGTGGCGGTCATCGCAATTTAACAATTTATGCTGTAACCCAGTCTATGCAATGACTGCGAAAGTGCAAAAAAAAGTCAGACAAACACCCTTGAAAAGAAAATGACTGCACCCATTTTAGGTAATGTCCCGGAAAGAACACGCCTGCGGGGTGTTCGGGGGCCAACAAGCCTGTCCATGGTGGAAGGCTGAAAATTCTCGCTGATTTCAGGAGCTTATTTATGCGTAACTTCGATCTTTCTCCGCTTTACCGTTCTGCTATTGGTTTCGATCGCCTGTTCAACCTGTTAGAAAATAATCAGACCCAAAGCAACGGCGGTTACCCTCCGTATAACGTTGAACTGGTTGACGAAAATCATTACCGCATCGCCATTGCCGTTGCTGGCTTTGCAGAAAGCGAGCTGGAGATCACCGCTCAGGACAATATGCTGGTGGTGAAAGGCGCTCATGCCGCTGAGCAAAAAGAGCGTACTTATCTCTATCAGGGCATCGCCGAACGCAATTTCGAGCGTAAATTCCAGTTAGCCGAAAATATCCACGTACGTGGCGCTAACCTGGTTAACGGTCTGCTGTACATCGATCTGGAACGTGTCATTCCGGAAGCGAACAAACCGCGCCGTATCGAAATCAACTAATTGCCAGGGCACGCCCGGGCGTGCCCGAATCACCTTGCTCGCCGTCAGGGAGCAGATGCCTGTCTTCATACAGGCAGATATTTACTCGCTTCTCAGAAGGAGAAAACCATGCGTAACTACGATTTATCCCCACTTCTGCGTCAGTGGATCGGTTTTGACAAACTGGCCAGCGCGCTGCAAAGCTCGGCAGAAAGCCAGTCATTCCCGCCGTACAACATCGAAAAAAGCGACGATAACCACTACCGCATCACGCTGGCGCTGGCCGGTTTCCGTCAGGACGATTTAGAGATCCAGCTTGAAGGTCAGCGTCTGACCATTAAAGGCACGCCGGAAAAACCCGCCAGCGAGCCGAAATGGCTGCATCAGGGTCTGGTCATCCAGCCGTTCAGCCTGGGCTTCACCCTGGCCGAACATATGGAAGTGGCTAACGCGACCTTCAACAACGGCCTGTTGCATATCGATCTGACCCGCAACGTGCCGGAAGCCATCGCGCCGCAGCGTATCGCCATCAGCGAACGCCCTGCGCTGAACAGCTAAGTCTTTATCACCTCTGATCTTCTGGCCGGGCCAGCGCCATGCTGACCCGGCCTGCTTGTTTCTGCTTACTCCCTTTTGTGCGCCACCACCCATACAGCCGCGCTGCGCTCTGCGAAAATCCCTGTAAATAATAGTGTTATTCACAAGGATCCCTTTATGAGTGAGATAGCGTTAACGGTCAGTATTCTGGCGCTGGTTGCTGTCGTGGGTTTGTGGATCGGCAATATCAAAATCCGCGGCGTGGGCTTTGGTATTGGCGGCGTACTGTTTGGCGGCATTATCGTCGGGCACTTCGTCGATCAGGCCGGGATTGGCCTCAGCAGCGACATGCTGCACGTGATGCAGGAGTTCGGCCTGATCCTGTTCGTTTACACCATCGGCATTCAGGTCGGGCCGGGTTTTTTCGCCTCGCTGCGCGTATCAGGATTACGCCTCAATCTGTTCGCCGTGCTGATCGTCATTATGGGCGGGCTGGTCACCACGCTGCTGCATAAACTCTTTGCTATCCCTTTACCCGTAGTGCTGGGGATTTTCTCCGGCGCGGTCACCAACACCCCTGCGCTGGGAGCGGGGCAGCAAATTCTGCGTGATTTAGGCACGCCGGGGGATGTCGTCGATCAGATGGGTATGAGCTATGCGATGGCCTATCCATTCGGCATCTGCGGCATTCTGCTGACCATGTGGCTGATGCGGCGGCTGTTCCGCGTCAATATCGACCAGGAAGCGCAGCAGCACGAGCACAGCGCCGGGAACGGCCATCCGCAGCTTAAAACCATTAATATCCGCGTGGAAAACCCCAACCTGAACCGCATGGCGATCCAGGATGTGCCGGTGCTCAACAGCGACAGGATCATCTGTTCCCGCCTGAAACGCGATGACACCCTGATGGTGCCGTCGCCGTCCACGATCATCAGGCACGGCGATCTGCTGCATCTGGTGGGTCAGGAAGCGGATCTGCGCAGCGCGCTGGTGGTCATCGGTCAGGAGGTGGATACCTCGCTGTCCACACGCGGCACCGATCTGCACGTCGAGCGCGTGGTGGTGACCAACGAAAAAGTGCTCGGCAAAAAAATCCGCGATCTGCACCTTAAACAGCGCTACGACGTGGTGATCTCGCGCCTTAATCGCGCCGGGGTGGAGCTGGTGGCGAGCAGCCACGCCAGCCTGCAATTTGGCGATATTCTCAACCTGGTGGGGCGGCAAGCGTCTATTGACGCGGTGGCCGCCGAAGTGGGAAACGCGCAGCAAAAACTCCAGCAGGTGCAGATGCTGCCGGTGTTTATCGGCATCGGGCTTGGCGTATTGTTAGGCTCTCTGCCGCTGTATGTGCCGGGCTTTCCGGTGGCGTTAAAGCTCGGGCTGGCGGGCGGACCGCTGATTATGGCGCTCATTCTCGGGCGAATCGGCAGCATCGGTAAGCTGTACTGGTTTATGCCGCCCGGCGCCAACCTCGCGCTGCGCGAACTGGGCATTGTGCTCTTTCTGGCGGTGGTCGGCTTAAAATCCGGCGGCGATTTCATCGACACGCTGATCAATGGCGACGGCCTTAACTGGATGGGCTACGGCATCCTTATTACCGCCGTGCCGCTGATCGCCGTCGGCCTGCTGGCGCGTATCTTCACCAAAATGAACTACCTGACGCTGTGCGGCATGCTGGCCGGTTCAATGACCGATCCCCCGGCGCTGGCCTTCGCCAGTGGTCTGCACGCCACCAGCGGCGCGGCGGCGCTCTCCTATGCCACCGTCTACCCGCTGGTGATGTTTCTGCGCATCATCACCCCGCAGCTGCTGGCGGTACTGTTCTGGGGGATAGGTTAAGCGTCAGCGGCCACGCCGCAGGTGGTAATCCACCTGATAATCGCTGGCATTGCGGTACATGATGGAATAATTAAGAAACACGCCGCTGTCGCTGTAGGACAGCGACGTGATCCGCAATAACGGCGTATCGCGAGCTACCTTCAGTAGTCTCGACATCTCCCCGTCCGCCAGCACCGGCGTCAGGCTCTCATAATTCCCGCTAATATCTATCCCGCAGTTTTTTTCGATGTAGTCGAATTTCGATCCCTCCAGATGCACCAGCGCCAGGTCGTGAAACAGCTTCACCGGCATATAGCTGTCTTCCAGCAGCAACGGCGCGCCATCCACATAGCGTAACCGGCGTGAATAGTAGATGCGTTCATTGATTTGCAGACGTAGCTGACTGGCAATCGCGGGTGGGGCGGGCATCACTTCGAATTCAAGCACCTCGCTCATCACGCTGCGCCCCTGCGCTTTCATAATTTCGCAAAAGCCGGTGAGATTGCGGGTTTCGTGGTGCACATCCTTTTTCAGCAGACGGGTGCCGCTGCCGTGCCGCCGTTCAATCAGCCCCTGTTCGACAAGTACAGCCAGCGCTCTGCGCATGGTCATGCGCGACACGCCATACTCCTGCGCCAGCGTTTTCTCGCCGGGCAGCACGCTTCCCGTCTGCATCTCTTTTTCATTCAGCCGGGCACGTAATGTTTCCGCCAGCGATTTATAGATCACTTTTAGACCTCTTTTTTGTCATTTTCATTCCCTGCTCGTCAGTCATCAGGCGTCCCTGTTCTGCTATCACTACCGCATTATTTATGACATGTCTGCTTATTTCCTAAAATATAGACAGGTGCACCGAAATAAAATCCTGTGCAGCATCACAAAATAATTATTTATTAAATAAGCGCCGTGTCTGCCCTGCTTTATGATTATTGCAGTTATCCATTATCAGCCCTTCCGGAAGTTATATGCAATATTTATAAGGATTATGAAAATGCTGAGTCAAATACAACGCTTTGGTGGCGCTATGTTCACCCCGGTATTGCTATTTCCATTTGCAGGGATCGTCGTCGGTTTAGCAATATTATTGCAGAATCCGCTTTTTGTAGGCGAAGCATTAACATCGCCTGATTCACTCTTTGCACAAGTGATTAATATTATTGAAGAAGGTGGCTGGACAGTATTCAGAAATATGCCGTTGGTTTTTGCTGTGGGATTACCTGTTGGCCTCGCAAATAAAGCGCAGGCGCGGGCGTGTTTAGCCGTACTGATTAGCTTTATGACATGGAATTATTTTATTAATGCCATGGGTGTAGCCTGGGGCACTTTTTTCGGCGTTGACTTTAGTATTGATGCTGTTGCCGGAAGCGGTTTAACCACTATTGCCGGAATTAAAACGCTGGATACCAGTATTATTGGCGGCATTGTCATTGCCGGTATTGTAACGGCGATACATAACCGCTATTTCGATAAACCCATGCCAGTATTTTTAGGTGTTTTTCAGGGCACCTCTTTCGTGGTTATCCTGGCGTTTTTAATGATGCTGCCCTGCGCATGGTTAACACTCTGGGGCTGGCCGAAAGTACAGTTTGGGATTGAATCATTGCAGGCTTTTTTACGCAGCGCCGGTGCAGCGGGCGTCTGGGTTTATACCTTCCTGGAACGCATTCTGATCCCAACCGGATTACACCATTTTATTTACGGCCCCTTTATGTTCGGCCCGGCGGCGGTAGAAGGCGGTATTCAGGTGTACTGGGCCAACCATTTGCTGGAATTCAGCCAGACCACTACGCCGCTGAAAACGCTCTTTCCGGAAGGCGGATTCGGCTTATTCGGTAATTCAAAGGTGTTCGCCTCGCCTGGGATTGCGCTGGCGATCTACTACACCGCCGCCGTACATAATCGCAAAAAAATCGCCGGTCTGCTGATCCCGGCAGTATTAACGGCGGTGCTGGTGGGCATCACCGAACCCCTGGAATTCACTTTTCTGTTTATCTCGCCGGTGCTTTTCGCCATCCATGCGGTGCTGGCGGCGACCATGGCGACGCTGATGTATATGGGCGGCGTGGTGGGAAACCTGGGCGGCGGCTTCCTTGACACCATGCTGCCCCAGAACTGGATCCCGATGTTTAACAATCATGCCCCGATGATATTCACGCAGCTCGGCATCGGGTTGAGTTTTACCGCGATCTACTTTGTGGTGTTTCGCACGCTGATTTTGCGCTTCAACCTGAAAACGCCGGGACGCGACGACGCGGAAATTAAGCTGTACAGCAAAGCGGATTACAAAGCGTTGCAGGCGCAAACCCCGACGGCAGAGAAAAATCCGGCCGCGGCTTACCTCGCGGCCCTCGGCGGCGCGGGCAATATTGCAACGCTTAACAACTGCGCCACGCGTCTGCGCATCACGCTGGTCGACATGGCGAAAACGCACAGCGACGACGTTTTCAAAGCCCTCGGCGCGCACGGCGTGGTGCGCAGCGGCAACGGTATTCAGGTGATCATCGGTCTGCACGTTCCCCAGTTGCGCGATCAGCTGGAAAGCCTGATGAGAGTCCCTTTATCAAACCAACCTTCCCCCATGACAGAGGTCATATCATGAAAAAATTCTCGGTTGTTATTGCCGGCGGCGGCAGCACCTTTACGCCAGGTATCGTGTTGATGTTACTCGCTAATCAACATCGCCTGCCGTTACGGGCGCTGAAGTTTTATGACAACGACGGCGCGCGGCAGGAGGTGATTGCCGAAGCCTGCAAAATCATTCTGCGCGAGCAAGCCCCGGACATCGATTTTTGCTACACCACCGATCCGCAAACCGCGTTCAGCGACGTCGATTTTGTGATGGCGCATATCCGCGTGGGCAAATACCCGATGCGCGAAAAAGACGAGAAGATCCCGCTGCGCCACGGCGTGGTCGGTCAGGAAACCTGCGGGCCGGGCGGTATTGCCTACGGAATGCGCTCCATTGGCGGCGTGCTGGAGCTGGTGGATTATATGCAGACCTGGTCGCCGGACGCCTGGATGCTGAACTACTCCAATCCGGCGGCGATTGTCGCGGAAGCCACGCGGCGGCTGCGCCCGACGGCGAAAATCCTTAACATCTGCGATATGCCTATTGGCATCGAAGGGCGCATGGCCCAAATCCTCGGTCTGCAGGACCGCAAACAGATGATCACCCGCTATTACGGGCTGAACCACTTCGGCTGGTGGCATGGGATAGAGGACCTGGACGGTAACGATTTAATGCCCGCGCTGCGCCAGTACGTGTCTGAACACGGGTATATTCCTCCGTCAAATGACGAGCATACGGAAGCGAGCTGGAACGACACCTTCGCCAAAGCGAAGGACGTGCAGGCGCTGGATCCGGCTACGCTGCCCAACACCTATCTGAAATATTATCTCTTCCCGGATTATGTCGTCGCGCACGCTAACCCCGGGCGCACACGGGCAAACGAGGTGATGGATCACCGGGAGAAGCACGTGTTCAGCGCCTGTCGCGCCATTATTGAGGCCGGGCATTCCGCAGCCGGGGAGCTGGAAATTGACGAACACGCTTCTTATATCGTCGACCTGGCCGCCGCCATCGCCTTTAACACCCAGGAGCGCATGCTGCTGATCGTGCCGAACAACGGCGCTATCGCCAATTTCGATGCCGACGCGATGGTGGAGATCCCCTGTCTGGTGGGCAAAAACGGTCCGGAGCCGCTGACGGTCGGCACTATCCCGCATTTCCAGAAAGGGCTGATGAGCCAGCAGGTGGCGGTGGAAAAACTGGTGGTCGATGCCTGGGAGCAGGGGGCATATCTGAAACTGTGGCAGGCCATCACGCTCTCAAAAACTGTGCCGAGCGCCTCTGTCGCCAGAGCGATCCTTGATGACTTAATCGAAGCCAATAAAGACTACTGGCCGCGATTAAGTTGATCCTGCCGGGCCGGTATTGTTCTGATGCCGGCCCGACTGCGCAAGCGCCTGCGATGGCGCATAGCCAAAGCGCTGCTTAAACGCCTTACTGAAGTGAAAAGAATCAAAGAAATTAAGCATATCCGCCACCCTGCTGACGCTGTTTCCCTGCTGTTTTAACAGCGACAGCGCCAGATCCAGACGCGCATGCAGTGCGTACTCTTTTGGCGTTTTGCCGGTATAACGCAGAAACAGGCGGCGCAGATAAGGCGCGCTGCACTGCATGCGCTGCGCCATTTCATTCACCGTCCAGCGCTGTTGCGGCGCCGCATGCAGAGCGGTGATCAGTTTTTCAAATTGCACTTGCTGTGCGTCTTTGGTGCCCTTTTCGGCGATCAGACAAATCCACTGATATATCATCTTGGTCAGAAATGCCACCGCCAGATTATTTTTCATTGCATCGCCACTGCGTGTTAATAAAGCGACTTCATTAAGCTCGTGATTAAATAGCTCGCCATTACAGATAACGCCTTGCTGTAATAATGGTATTTCCATTAAGGTGGTGGGAATAAACTCCATCCAGTATTGCTCCCACAGCAATCCCGCACAGTGATAAGATTTTATATCCGTCGGTTTTAAAAATATAACGCAATTGCCGTTAAGAATAATTTCAGCGTCGTCGCGCAAAATGATTTTTCCGCAGCCCTGCAACGTATAAACCGCCACCCATGAATTGGCGATCAACGGCTTTTTCTTATCGCGCGGCCAGTAAACGCGGTAGCTTTCATCGGCGAGGGTATGCCATAAGGCGATCAGTGAAATACCGCTGGAGATCACACTTTCATCAAGAACCAACGGAATATTGTACGTGGGTTCGTTTTTTACATGCGAGTTTTGCAATTTTCCATTCATTTTAAATTCCCGCCGCAGAATGATGTCCACAACCTGAACGTACCAGAAAATAAATCGCTCGGGGATCTGAAGTTTGTATTTTAAGAAATCTGACTGCCTGACCCGGCTCGCCGGGACATAATGAAAATAAGGCTACGAGATGAATACGCTACAAATTCTGAGCTTTGTCGGTTTTACGCTACTGGTCGCAGTAATAACCTGGTGGAAGGTTCGCAAAACCGACACCGGCTCGCAACAGGGTTATTTTCTTGCCGGGCGATCGCTGAAAGCGCCGGTGATCGCCGCGTCGCTGATGCTGACCAATCTCTCCACCGAACAGCTGGTAGGCCTGTCCGGGCAGGCATACCGGAGCGGCATGTCGGTGATGGGCTGGGAAGTGACTTCCGCCGTGACCCTAATCTTCCTCGCGCTGATATTCCTCCCGCGTTATTTGCAGCGCGGCATTGCCACCATTCCCGATTTTCTGGAAGAGCGCTACGATAAAACGACGCGCATTATTATCGATTTCTGTTTTCTGATCGCCACCGGCGTCTGCTTCCTGCCGGTCGTGCTCTATTCCGGCGCACTGGCGCTGAACAGTCTGTTTCATGTCGGCGACTCGCTGGGTATTTCGCAGGGCGCGGCAATCTGGCTGCTGGTTATTTTACTTGGGCTGGCGGGTATTGTTTATGCGGTGATCGGCGGGCTGCGCGCGATGGCGGTTGCCGATTCGATAAACGGTATTGGTCTGGTCATTGGCGGTCTGCTGGTGCCTGTTTTTGGCCTGATGGCGATGGGGCACGGCAGTTTTCTGCGTGGCGTTGAACAGCTCACCACCCTTCATGCAGAAAAGTTAAACTCGATAGGCGGGGCGTCCGATCCGCTGCCGATTGGCGCGGCATTCACTGGCCTCATCCTGGTAAACACTTTTTACTGGTGTACCAATCAGGGCATTGTGCAGCGCACGCTGGCGTCGAAAAGTCTCGCCGAAGGGCAAAAAGGCGCGCTGTTAACGGCGGTGCTGAAAATGCTCGATCCGCTGGTGCTGGTATTGCCGGGCCTCATCGCTTTTCACCTCTATCAGGATTTACCTAAAGCGGATCTGGCCTATCCGACACTGGTGAACAATGTGCTTCCCGTACCGCTGGTGGGATTCTTTGGCGCCGTCTTATTCGGCGCGGTGATCAGCACCTTTAATGGCTTTTTAAACAGCGCCAGCACCTTATTCAGTATGGGAATTTATCGCCGGATCATTAATCAGGACGCCACGCCTGAGCGGTTAGTGCATATCGGGCGAGAATTCGGACTCGTTATCGCCATTATTTCCGTGCTGGTCGCGCCCTGGATCGCCCGTGCGCCGGAAGGCTTATACAGCTGGATGAAGCAGCTCAACGGCATCTATAACGTCCCGCTGGTGACGATCATCATTATGGGCTTTTTCTTTCCGCGTATTCCGGCGCTGGCCGCGAAGGTGGCGATGGGGCTGGGGATCGTCAGCTATATCACCATCAACTATCTGGTGAAGTTTGATTTCCACTTCCTGTATGTCCTCGCCTGTACGTTCTGCATCAACGTGGTGGTGATGCTGGTCATCGGCATCATTAAACCGCGCGCCACACCATTTCAGTTTCAGGACGCCTTCGCGGTGGATATGCAGCCGTGGAAAAACGCCCGGATCGCCTCCGTCGGCATACTGTTCGCGATGATCGGCGTCTATTCCGGCCTCGCGCAGTTTGGCGGCTATCACACCCAGTGGCTGATGATCATCAGCTATGCCATTACCGCCGCCGTGGTTATCTGGTTGATTTACAGCACGATGACAACGGCTAAAGGTGCCTCTGGCGCTAAGGATAACGCATGAACCGCCCCAACTTTTTGTTCATTATGACCGATACCCAGGCCACCAATATGGTGGGCTGCTACAGCGGCAAGCCATTGAATACGAATAATATTGATCGGCTGGCAGAGGAGGGGATCCGCTTTAACTCAGCCTATACCTGTGCGCCCGTCTGTACGCCCGCCCGCGCCGGTCTGTTTACCGGCATCTATTCCAGCCAGTCCGGGCCGTGGACCAACAACCTCGCGCCGGGCAACAACATCGCCACCATGGGACGCTACTTTAAAGAGGCGGGCTACCACACCTGCTACATCGGCAAATGGCATCTCGACGGACACGACTATTTCGGCACCGGCATCTGCCCGCCGGAATGGGATGCAGACTACTGGTACGACGGCGCAAATTATCTGGCGGAACTGACTGACCAGCAGATCGGCCTGTGGCGCAACGGGCTGAACAGTATTGAGGATCTGCGGGCGAACGGTATCGATGAAACCTTTACCTGGGCGCACCGTATCAGCCATCGTGCCGTCGATTTTTTACGCCAGCCTGTGCGTGACGAGCAGCCGTTCCTGCTGGTGGTTTCCTATGACGAGCCGCACCATCCCTTTACCTGTCCGGTTGAGTATCTGGAAAAGTATCAGGACTTTTATTACGAGCTGGGCGACAAGGCGCATGACACGCTGGAAGACAAACCTGAACATCACCGCCTCTGGGCGCAGGCCATGCCGTCGCCAGTGGGAAGCGATGGCCGCTATCATCATCCGCTCTATTTTGCCTGTAATGATTTTGTCGACGACCAGATTGGCCGGGTGATCGATGCGCTCACCCCACAGCAGCGGCAAAATACCTGGGTGATTTATACCTCCGATCACGGCGAGATGATGGGCGCGCATCAGCTCATCAGCAAAGGGGCGGCGATGTATGATGACATCACCCGCATCCCGCTGATTATGCGCCCGCCGCAGGGTACGCCGCACCATGTCGATACGCCGGTCAGCCATATTGATGTGCTGCCGACCATGATGGCGCTGGCGGGAATAAACAAGCCCGCCATTCTGCCCGGCGAAAACATCCTCAACGGCCTATCTGAGCGTGGCGTGATGGTGGAGTTCAACCGCTATGAAATTGAACATGACAGCTTTGGTGGCTTTATTCCGGTGCGCTGTTGGGTGACCGATCGCTACAAACTGGTGATCAATTTATTTACCAGCGATGAGCTGTATGACAGAGCGAATGACGCCAGTGAAAGGGTGAATCTGATTAACGATCCGCGCTATGCCACTGTCCGCAATCAGCTGCATGATGCGCTGCTCGAATACATGGACACCATCCGCGATCCGTTCCGCACATATCAGTGGCGACAACGCCCGTGGCGACAGGATGCATCGCCGCGCTGGATGGGCGCATTCCGTCCGCGTCCGGACGATAACCATTCGCCGGTGGTACGCGATTACGACACCGGTATGCCAACCCAGGGTGTAAAAGTGGAGGAGAAAAAGCAGAAGTTCTGACGGGTTATTGCCGGGTGGCGCATACGCTTACCCGGCCTACAAAGTTATACCGTAGGCCGGATAAGGCGTTTACGCCGCCATCCGGCACCTTTAATAGTGCCCTACAGCCTGCACCTCAGCTAGAATTGGCGTTCATCCGTTTAATCAGGGAAGCTGCCACCATGAAAATTTCCCGCCTCGGCGAAGCGCCGGATTACCGCTTCTCGCTGGCCAATGAGCGTACCTTTCTGGCGTGGATCCGCACCGCGCTCGGGTTTTTAGCGGCGGGCGTCGGGCTTGACCAGCTCGCGCCGGATTTTGCCACGCCGCTGATCCGCGAACTGCTGGCGCTGCTGTTGTGCCTGTTCGCAGGCGGGCTGGCGATTTATGGATACCTGCGCTGGCTGCGCAATGAGAAGGCGATGCGGCTGAAAGAAGATCTGCCCTATACCCGTACGCTGCTGGTAATCAGCCTCATTCTGACGCTTGTCGCCGCCGTGGTGATGGTGCTGGTGTTTTATGCCGGATAGCCGCAAAGCGCGTCGCCAGCAGGATCCTGGCCTGCAGCCGGAGCGCACGTCCCTTGCCTGGTTTCGCACGCTGCTGGGCTACGGGGCGCTGATTGCGCTGGCCATCAGACATCACTGGTATGAATCAGGGATAACCTTCTGGATCTCGCTGGCGGTGCTGGCGCTCACCGGGCTGATCCTCTGGCGTTACACCCGCAGGCGTAACCTGATGGATGTCAGCCACAGCGACTTTGTGCAACCGGCGGCGTTACGGGATAAATTCTTCATTGCGCTGGCGGTGCTGGCGCTTTCCCTGCTGTTCGCGAGCGCGCATATCCGCCAGGTATTGTTAGTGATCGCAGAATAGTTGTAGCCTGCCTGTGCTCACCCCTTTACCACACCATTTCATGCAGGGTTTATCGTGACTAAAACCGTGATCGCCAGCGCATTACTCTTTGTTGCCAGCGCCGCTTATGCCGCGCCGCCGCTGACGGCTGCCCGTTACGCCGCACAGCTGGGGCCGGGTATGGAGGTGGACTGGGCGCGTACTGAACGCGGCATCCGTGAATTCGACCCGCTGGTGGTCAGAGATTTTGCGGCGCTGGGTATTCATCACGTGCGTATTCGCGTGGCGCAGAACATGACCGAGGCGCGGCTGGTGCACCTGCGTAAACTGGTGGAGGCGTGCGAGCAGTACGGCGTTATCCCGATCATCGCGTATCAGGCCGACGGCCTGAAGGCCGATCCGCTGAAAAACGAGGCGGCGTTAGTGGCGTGGTGGAGCCGGGTGGCGCGCTATTTTGGTACTGACCATCC
The DNA here is from genome assembly GCF_055804875.1 of Enterobacter sp. K510. Classification (NCBI taxonomy): domain Bacteria; kingdom Pseudomonadati; phylum Pseudomonadota; class Gammaproteobacteria; order Enterobacterales; family Enterobacteriaceae; genus Enterobacter; species Enterobacter sp. K510. The sequence goes on from NZ_JBNRLQ010000005.1 coordinate 64,224, forward strand.
GCTGCTTGGCTTTGATCTGATCGATGAACCGGCGGAAAAGCTCAATCGCGATCAGGCGGCGCTGAACCGCGTTTATGACCGGCTGATCAAAACCCTGCATGGCATCGACCCCCGGCGCATGATTTTTGTCGCGCCGCGCCTGCGGTCAGCGCCGGAAGCGCTGACGGAGCTGAAGCTGCCGCCGCATAGCCAGAATTACGTGCTGGCGCAGTGGCATATGCCGGGCGCAGGGCCGCAAAAAAATAACGGTAAATCTTCCCCGACGCCTGCCGGGAAAGCCGCCATTCACGCGCACATCAATGCAGTGCTGCGCTGGCAGCAGAAAACCGGGCACGTCAGCTGGGTGGGAAGCTGGGCGGTGGGTGAAGCCAGTAAAAGCGCGCCGACGGCCGCACAGCTCGCCTTCGCCACCTTTACGGCCTGCGAGCTGAAGCGGGCCAACATTCCTTATGCTATCAGTGCCGACGCCCGGTTTTACGACGGGGAAGAGGGCGCGTGGCGTCCTGACCCCGCGCCGCTGTTAAAAACGATGATCGCCCCGGCGTGTGACGCTAAACCGCCGTTTCATGATGGGCAAAGCGCGACGCCAGCGGCAGCCAGCACAACAGGATCAGCAGCCCCATCAGCGTCATCAGCATCCCGAGGCTAGCCTGCCCGTTCTGCGGCAGCATGGCGGACAGCCAGGCCAGCACGCCGGAGCCAATATTTTGCAGACCGCCCACCAGCGCCCCCGCCGTGCCCGCCAGAAACGGAAACGGCTCCATCGCGCCGCTGGTGGCAAGCGGGAACAGCATCCCCGCGCCGAAGAAAAACAGCGCCGCCGGGATCAGCAGCGTCCAGACGTTCATCACGCCAAACCAGCCGGGGATCCACATCATCAGCCCGGCGAGCAGACAGCTTGCCACCGCCTGCCACATCAGCGTGGAAAAGCGTTTGTTCTGCCGCCCGGCAAACCATGCGCCGAAAAACGCCGCCGGGATCGGCAGAATAAACAGAATGCTCACCACCATACTGCTGAGGCCCAGACCCGCGCCGAGCAGCACGCCGGAACAGGCTTCAAATACCGCGATCCCCGCAAGGCCGCCAATCAGCATCAGCAGATAACAGGTAAATGACCCGTTGCCGAACAGCGTTTTGTAGCTGGCGATAAGCCGGGTGCGCGGCGCGTCCACCGGACGGGTTTCCGGCATCCAGCGCGCCATGCTCAGGGTAACGCCGATGCACAGCAGCAGTAAAAAGCCGAAGCATGCCCGCCAGTCCCACAGCGTATTAAGCAGACCGCCAATCAACGGCGCCAGCAGCGGGCTGACCAGAATGCCCATGTTCAGCAGACTGTTCGCCTGGCGCAGCTGCGAACCGGCATAAAGATCGCGCGGCAGGGTGCGCGCCATCACGCCGCCGACGCCGGTACCCATGCCCTGTAGAGCGCTGGCAATAATCAGCACCGTCAGGCTGGGGGCGGCGATCGCCATTACCGTGGCGAGCATAAAAATGGACATCCCGGCGAGGATCACCGGACGGCGGCCTACCCGGTCGGCAAGCGGGCCATAAAAAAGTTGTGAGACGCCGTAGGTCAGCAGATAGGCCGCCATGACGCTCTGCACCGCGCCTTCCCGCACGTTAAACGCCAGCGCCATATCCGCAATCGCCGGTATATAGATGGTCTGCGCCATCTGGCCGACCGCCACTAACACCACCAGCATCATTAACAAATTAACGTTTCTGTCCCGTTTCATGTCGCGTAATACTTTACCAGATTGAGAAAAAGGAGAATAAAAGCCTGGTCAGGCCGCTGAATTCGAGAGGAATCTACCACAGCGCCCGGCGGAAGCAATCATGCATGGCGTGAATGAAAGAAGGATGACAGCGGGGAAATGTAAAGAATTTGTGGCAACAAATATTGCCAGTTTAACTCAGGCGAGACGCAGTAAAATGGCCCCCAGCGCGATGCCGCAGGCGGCGGCAATCCGCATCCCGGAAACTTTCTCTTTAAGCAGCAGAAAGGCGATGAGCGCGCCAAACAAAATCGAGGTTTCCCGCAGCGCGGCGACCACCGCCAGCGGAGCCTGGGTCATCGCCCACAGCGCCAGACCGTAAGAGCCCATGGTGCCGAGGCCGCCAAAAATCCCTTTTTTCCAGTTTGTACGCAGGTAGCGCGACGCCTCCCGGCGGCGGGCGATCATCGCCCAGACCAGCAGGCAGGCGCCGTTCATGAAAAAGGTCCACAGCGTATAGCCTAGCGCGGTACCGGATAAGCGCACGCCGGTGCCGTCCACCAGCGTGTAACCGGCAATAAAGCAGGCGTTGATCAGCGCCAGCGCAATGCCTTTGCGCGAACTGGCGCGACCGTTAAACGCCATGCCAAGTATGGCAAGGCAGATCACCGCGATGCCGATCCACGCCATCGTCGACAGATGCTCACCCAGCGCCAGTACGCTTATCAGCGCCACCAGCAGCGGCGCGGTGCCGCGCATCAGCGGGTAGGTCTGGCTCATATCGGAAACCTGATAGGTTTTCGCCACCAGCACGGTGTACACCACCTGTAACACGCAGGAAAGGGCGAGATAGGGGGCGCTTGCCCACGCCGGTTGCGGCGAAAACGGCAGCAGCGCTAAGGCGATGAGGGCCGCCGATCCGCTGACGCTGATCGCCGAAAAGAGTTTATCGCTCCCCGCCTTAACAATGGCGTTCCAGCTGGCATGTAGCAGCGCGGCAAACAGCAAAATCAGGAAAACGGAGAGTGTCATAACAGGCAGCGACCGGAAGAAATGTCATAAAAATGTAACACATATTTCCGGAGAAGCCAGCAGGCTGTGGTTGAAGCAGAAGGTGAAAGAGGGGCGGTTGCCCGCCCCTCTTCGGTGCGGCTTGAACCTGAATTACCGGAGTAATTTCAGGATGGCATCAAGCAGTTGCAACAACGCAACAATGAGTTTCAGGATCAGAACTACCATATCCACTCCGCTCATACGCTTCTCCTTATGGCGTAAGGAGTACGTCCGACTGGCTTACCTTTCCGCTGCCTGTCACCAGCCGTTTTCACACGCTGTCGCTCCGTTGGCCTGGGGGCAGGCATGGCGAAACGAGGTTGTGTGTGTTGGCGTATCACAGTGTGCACTCCCGGGGTTAAGGCACTGACGGCACCACCCGTTTCAGCCAGGACTCATTCGCGCCCGACAAATTAGCAGCCCCGTATCGCACACTCTGAAAACATAACCAGTATAGAAAAAGACTGTATGCATGAACAGTATTTTTTGGACGAAATGCGATCTTTGACCGATACTCATATTGCGCAAAATTGCGCCTGTTGCCGATTCAACATATACTGTGAGAGTTGACGTAGCACAGTGTGTTCTGCGGCTCACCACTCCGCAAACGCTCGATAAAACCTCATCGCACAAACCTGTTTTGTGCCAGGGGTTTAAAAGAATAACGGCCCTCATGCAGGGCCGTTTTCTTTTGCGAAGCGCTAATCCTCATCCCTGTCGGTGTCCTTACCGTACCCCAGCGCCAGGCTGTGGCTGGGATCAAAAAGCGACAAACTTTCCACCTGATCGAGCAAAATCACCTTACGAAAATGAAAGGCCGAATGCGGCTCCGACGTCAGGGTAATATTTTGCCGCGCATAGAGCGCGCTGTAGTTATTTTCGATCTTCATTTCCGCGCTTTTAGCATCGCGGTAGCCAGTAAGCATCGGGATCAGCACGATGTTATTGAAGGAATCGCCGTCCACCGTGGCGGTGTGGATCATACCGATGTACACGCGCTGAGATTTCAGCGTCAGCCACACCAGCTGCCCGGTTTCCATGCACTGAAAGAGCAACCCTTCAATGCCATTAGCCCGCGACAGATGCTTATAGAGATTCTTTCTGCCAGCGCTGTCGAGATTAGCGCTGCGCGCCCAGTTCGAACGGTACAGGCAAAACAGAATGGCGAAGAACAGCATGATCACTACCGGGGCCTGGATGCCAAGAAAGGTCCAGTTCATAAAGGTCATCTGATAGCGGTGATCTTCGCTGCCGAACAGCTCCGGCAGGGCGTTCATCAATACCGACGTCAGCAGCAGTCCGAGCCAGACGATGGCCGTCGCTATGATGCCCTGTAAGACAAAAATGCAGCCGTACAGCGCCACCAGAAAATAGACATCCCAGCCGAAAGTCCGGCGGAATTTCAGGCGTGTCGACAGGTCGCGGCTGGTGTACCAGTAACCGCACACCATCAACACCATAAAAATAGCCGTTCCCATCCTATACCCTTTTCAGTGCTTCAACGTGCCGGGCAAAATCCTCGACCACCGCCGGACAGTGAATATTGACGCTGGCATTGCCGTCTTCATCAATGATGATGCGCTCGCCCTCTTCAATCGATTCCTGCACCTTGTTGCGGTCGATAACGTTAAGAAGCCTCTCGGGGCTGGTAAAGAGTTTATGTAGAGCATTAAACATACGCTTTCTCTTGTGACTGTAATGAATTAACTGCCTTTAATAGTAGTCGTGATGGCTGATGATGACCGTTGCAAAAGTGTGGGAAAACCTTTCAGTGCGTGAATGAGCAGCGAGATAGGGTACGTTCATGTCTAAAAAAATGGATTTTATCGACATGACTGCGTGACATGTCGATGGTATCGACATAATATGAGTTCATGTCGATAAAATGGAATTTAATGAACATGTGGAAGCCAGAACAGCCTTACAACCAATTACCTTATCTGCCGCCTGATATAGAGAGAGTAGAAACCCGTGCGGTACTCAAAGCGTGCATTGGCGCGCGTGCAGCGCTGGCAGAACTGAAGGCGGCGGGAGAGTTGTTGCCTGACCAGGGGCTACTGATAAACCTGTTACCGATGCTCGAAGCAAAGGATTCATCACGCATCGAGAACATTGTCACCACCAGCGATCAACTTTTTCAGTACGCTTCCAGAGAGGAGCATGCCGATCCCGCGACGAAAGAGGCGTTACGTTATCGCACCGCGCTCTATCAGGGGATTAACGAGCTGGATAAATACCCTCTTTGTGCAAGTTCAGCCATTAAAATATGCACAACGCTGCGCGCCGTGCAGACTGATGTGCGTAAAACGCCCGGCACCGTATTGCGCGATCAGGACATGAAGGTGATCTACACACCGCCGGAAGGTGAAACGGTTATTCGCGATTTACTAACTAACTGGGAAACCTTTATTCACAGCACGGATGATCTGGATCCATTAGTGAAAATGGCTATTTCTCACTATCAGTTTGAGTGTATTCACCCTTTCCCTGATGGCAATGGACGCACAGGCCGTATCCTCAATATCCTTTTTTTAATTGAGGCCGGTTTGCTGAGTCTCCCCGTGCTGTACCTCTCCCGGTATATCCTGGCACATAGGAATGAATACTACGCACAGCTACGAGGCGTGACAGAAAATGGGGAGTGGGAAAAATGGATCCTGTTTATGCTTAACGCAGTTGAAAATACGGCGGTCTGGACCCGTAATAAAATTTCTATCATCCGGGCGCTGGTTGAAAATACGGCGCTGCTTATTCGGGAAAAGTTACCCAAAATTTATAGCTGGGAACTGGTGCAAATATTGTTTGCACAGCCTTATTGTCGCATCGAAAACCTGGTCGAAGCCGGGATAGCCAGACGGCAAACGGCATCCGTTTACCTTAAACAGTTGGTAGGGCTGGGTGTGCTTGAAGATACCGTTGCTGGCCGGGAAAAGCTGTATATCAACACCCGTTTATTACAGGAAATGAATAACTAATATCACTCATTCAGGTTGCAGAAAATCGTGATCGTTCACGCATTTTCACCCCCCGCCGCACAAAACCATTGTCACCGGCGGCATCCTGTGCTTGTATGAATCCTGTTAAAAAATGAACTGAGAACCCTAATGCACCCATCCATGCTGACCTCGACCCTACTAAATACCGCGCCATTCGCCGCGGTGGTCGTCGTGCGTGTGGTGGTGGTCGTCGGCATCGCGCCGTAGGGTCCGGAACACACGATTCCAAACCCCGCCGGCGCAAACCGGGCGGGGTTTTTTATTGTGACCTCCCCGGAAAGTCGGCCCAGAAGAACAGGACTGGAGCATGGCAATTTCGGACACAACATCACAGACAAAGCGCTTTACCGGCGCGCAATTAATCGTTCATTTACTGGAGCGCCAGGGCATCACCATCGTGACCGGCATTCCCGGCGGCACCGTGCTGCCGCTGTATGACGCATTAAGCCAGAGCACGCAGATCCGCCATGTGCTCGCCCGTCATGAGCAGGGCGCCGGTTTTATCGCCCAGGGCATGGCGCGTACCCAGGGCAAACCGGCGGTGTGCATGGCCTGTAGCGGGCCGGGCGCGACCAACCTGGTCACCGCCATTGCTGACGCGCGTCTCGATTCGGTTCCACTGGTGTGCATTACCGGTCAGGTTCCCTCCTCAATGATTGGCACCGATGCCTTCCAGGAAGTGGACACCTACGGCATCTCTATCCCCATCACCAAGCACAACTATCTGGTGCGTGACATCCGCGAACTGCCGCAGGTGATAAGCGACGCTTTCCGCATCGCGCAGTCAGGCCGTCCCGGCCCGGTGTGGATAGATATTCCCAAGGATATTCAGACCACTGAAATCGAACTGAGCGAGCTCCCCGAGCCTGGCGGCGTGGCGGCGGCACCGATCTATGAATCGCAAAGCGTGCGCGATGCCGCGACCATGATTAACCAGGCGCAGCGCCCGGTGCTCTATCTCGGCGGCGGGGTGATCAACGCGCCGGAGGCGGTGCGCACGCTGGCGGAAAAAGCCAATCTGCCTACCACCATGACGCTGATGGCCCTCGGCATGTTGCCGAAAGCGCACCCGTTATCGCTGGGGATGCTGGGGATGCACGGCGCGCGCAGCACCAACTTTATTTTGCAGGAAGCGGATCTGCTGATCGTGCTGGGAGCGCGTTTTGATGACCGGGCGATTGGCAAAGCGGAGCAGTTCTGTCCGAACGCGAAAATCATTCACGTCGATATCGATCGTGCGGAGCTGGGCAAAATCCGTCAGCCGCATATCGCCATTCAGGGAGATGTCGGCGAGGTTCTGGCGGAGCTGATCCCGCAAATCGAGGCGCAGCCGCGCGCGGCCTGGCGCGATCTGGTGGCGCAGCTGCAACAGGAGTTTCCGGCAAACATGCCGGGGATGGACGATCCGCTTTCCCATTACGGTATTATCCGTGCGGCAGCAGCCTGTGTGGACGACAGCGCTATTATCACCACCGACGTGGGCCAGCATCAGATGTGGACCGCGCAGGCCTATCCGTTGAACCGCCCGCGCCAGTGGTTGACCTCCGGCGGCCTCGGCACCATGGGCTTTGGTCTGCCCGCCGCCATTGGCGCGGCGCTGGCGAACCCGGACCGCAAAGTGTTGTGCTTCTCCGGCGACGGCAGCCTGATGATGAACATTCAGGAGCTGGCTACCGCTGCGGAAAATAATCTCGATGTGAAAATCATTCTGATGAATAACGAAGCGCTGGGACTGGTGCATCAGCAGCAAAGCCTGTTCTATCAGCAGGGCGTGTTTGCCGCTACCTATCCGGGGATGGTGAACTTTATGCAGATCGCTGCCGGATTCGGGCTCTACAGCTGTGATTTAAATGGCGAAGCGGATCCGCAGGCTGCCCTGCAGGCGGCGATTTCCCGCCCTGGCCCGGCGCTGATCCACGTGCGTATCGACGCCGAACAAAAAGTGTATCCGATGGTGCCGCCGGGCGCGGCCAATACTGAGATGGTGGGAGAATAAGCCATGCAACATTCCGAACATGACAATGTGATCCTTGAACTCACCGTCCGTAACCATCCCGGCGTAATGACCCACGTCTGCGGCCTGTTCGCCCGGCGCGCCTTTAACGTCGAAGGCATTCTCTGTCTGCCGCTACAGGGCGGCGAGCAAAGCCGCATCTGGCTACTGGTCGCCAACGATCAGCGTCTGGAGCAGATGATAAGCCAGATCGACAAGCTGGAAGATGTGGTGCAGGTGATCCGCCACCAGACGGATCCCGGCGTGTTCAACAAACTGGGGCTGTTTTTCGAGTAAACCGCGATTCACTCACTCCCGTTGCCGGGAGTGAGCACTTTCACAAAGCCGTTACGGCAGCGGTCAGGGTAATCAGCCGGTAACGGTCGGTCGCTGATCAGCACATCAAAAGCGGCGAGCGGGGCAATGTTCGCCTGCGCCACCTCATCAAAACGCGCATATCGCGCGAGCAAAATCTTGCGCAGCCCGCGCTCCATGGCTTTGCGTTTCATCGGCAGATCGTCCGGGTTAAACCAGGTGACGCCGAACTGCGCATGCACGCCGCTGGCCGAAATAAAGACTTTGCGCGGGTTGAGCGAATCGAGAACCGAGGCATTCACCGGATCGTAAAACGCATCGCTTTTCGCCCGATAGGTGCCGCCGCACAGCATGGCGGTGGTGTTGGGCCGCGCGTTAAGCGCCATAAATACCTGATGGGAATAGCAAATACCGGTAAAGGCGATGTCGTCGGGGATCATGCTGATGACCAGCGGCATTTCCGGGCCGTTATCGAAAAACACCACATCGTTCTCGCTTACCAGCCCGGCGGCGAGGATCGCCATCGGCACATCGTCGCGATGATGCCCGGCCACCGGCGCGGCAGGCTGGCTGGCAGACGGGGCGGCGGGCTTATTCACCATCACGATGTAACCGCCCAGCAGCGCCAGCGGCAGCGGTTCATCATCCTGACTGAAATCGCGGCGGATGGTCATCACAGAAACTTCCAGCATACGCGCCGCCTCCTTCAGATGGATGCGATCGGTCTTTTTGAGCAGCTCCGTCAGCCGACGAATTCGCTCTTTCTGCTTGGTTTCCATTCACTTTCTCCGCAATACAGGCCTGAACGCTGATGTTCCTAAAGTAACATTTTCCCCGGAAAGCGGGAATAACGGCGCGTAAAATGTTCCTGTAATCGCGAGACAAGTCACAAATGATACTAAAATAACATGTTAGTGTTACGATAATATCATTGTTATGTGATTGTTTCAGAGAGGTAGTAAAAATGGATATTGCAGTCATCGGCTCCAACATGGTGGATTTGATCACCTACACCCACCAGATGCCGAAAGAGGGCGAAACCCTCGAAGCGCCGGCGTTTAAAATCGGCTGCGGCGGCAAAGGCGCAAACCAGGCGGTGGCGGCGGCGAAGCTCAACTCGAAAGTGCTGATGCTGACCAAAGTGGGCGATGACATATTTGCCGACAACACTATCCGTAATCTGGAATCCTGGGGCATCAACACCACTTACGTTGAAAAAGTGCCCTGCACCAGCAGTGGCGTTGCACCGATTTTTGTCAATCCGAATTCCAGCAACAGCATTCTGATTATTAAGGGCGCGAACAAATTCCTCTCGCCGGAAGATATCGACCGCGCGGCGGAGGACCTGAAAAAATGTAAGCTCATCGTTTTACAGCTCGAAGTGCAGCTGGAAACGGTTTATCACGCTATTGAGTTTGGTAAAAAACACGGCATCGAAGTCTTACTGAATCCCGCCCCGGCATTGCGTGAATTAGATATGTCCTATGCCTGCAAATGTGATTTCTTCGTGCCGAACGAAACCGAACTGGAAATTCTCACCGGTATGCCGGTTGATCACCTTGATAATATCCGTCTGGCGGCCCGCAGCCTGATCGACAAAGGGCTGAACAATATTATCGTCACCATGGGCGAGAAAGGCGCGTTGTGGATGACGCGGGATAGCGACGTGCATGTTCCGGCCATCAAAGTGAATGCGATTGATACCAGCGGCGCAGGCGATGCCTTTATTGGCTGCTTTGCCCACTACTACGTCCAGAGCGGTGATGTCGAAGCCGCCATGAGAAAAGCCTCGCGTTTCGCCGCCTTCAGCGTAACGGGCAAAGGCACCCAGTCGTCTTACCCCAGCATTGAGCAATTCAATGAGTTTCTGGCGTTAAACGAATAATAATAAACCCTGCAACGTAAAAGGTAGCACTATGAACGATAAAAACATCGTTCAGATGCCCGACGGGTATCTGAATAAAACCCCTCTGTTCCAGTTTATTTTGTTATCCTGCCTGTTCCCGTTATGGGGATGCGCTGCTGCGTTAAACGATATATTAATTACGCAGTTTAAAAGCGTATTTTCATTAAGTAATTTCGCCTCTGCCTTAGTGCAGAGCGCATTTTACGGCGGGTATTTTTTAATTGCTATTCCGGCTTCGCTGGTCATTAAGAAAAGCAGTTATAAGATGGCGATTTTAATCGGCCTGACGCTCTATATTGTCGGCTGTACGTTATTTTTCCCGGCGTCGCACATGGCCACCTACACCATGTTCCTCGCTGCGATCTTCGCTATCGCCATCGGCTTAAGTTTCCTTGAAACTGCTGCTAATACCTACAGCTCGATGCTCGGGCCAAAATCCCACGCCACCCTGCGCCTTAACGTCAGCCAGACGTTTTATCCGGTTGGCGCGATAGCGGGCATTCTGCTCGGAAAATATCTGGTGTTTTCCGAAGGCGACAGCCTGGAAAAACAGATGGCGGGCATGAACGCCGCGCAGATGCATGACTTTAAAGTGCTGATGCTGGAAAACACCCTCGAACCCTATAAGTACATGATCATGGTGCTAGTGGTGGTCATGGTGCTGTTTATGCTGACGCGCTTCCCGACCTGCAAAGTGGCGCAGACCACGAAACGCCAGCGCCCGTCGGCAATGGACACGCTGCGCTATCTGGCGGGTAACGCCCGCTTCCGTCGCGGCATTATCGCGCAGTTCCTTTATGTCGGTATGCAGGTCGCGGTGTGGTCGTTCACTATCCGTCTGGCGCTGGAGTTAGGTGACATCAACGAGCGCGATGCCTCTAACTTTATGGTCTACAGCTTCATCTGCTTCTTTATCGGTAAATTTGTCGCCAACCTCCTGATGACCCGCTTCAACCCGGAAAAAGTGCTGATCCTCTATTCAGTGATTGGCGCGCTTTTCCTGGCCTATGTGGCGCTCGCACCAAACTTTACCGCGGTCTACGTGGCGGTCGCGGTGAGCATTCTGTTCGGGCCGTGCTGGGCGACCATCTATGCCGGGACGCTGGACACGGTGGATAACGAGCACACGGAAATGGCGGGCGCGGTGATCGTGATGGCGATTGTCGGCGCGGCGGTGGTTCCGGCGGTGCAGGGCTATGCGGCAGATCTGTTCCACTCGCTGCAACTCTCCTTCGTGGTTTCCATGCTGTGCTTTGTCTATGTCGGCATCTATTTCTGGCGTGAATCGAAAGTGGTTAATAAGGAGGCACCTCATGGCAACGCGACTGACACTGTGGCGTGAGTTATTTACCGCGCAGCCGAAAATCCTGCTGGAAAACAGCGACTTCAGGGTCACCGCTTTTCGTTACGCCAGCGGCGTGGAAGGGCTGAAAGTGGCGAACACGCGCGGGCATCTGGTGATCCTGCCGTGGCTGGGGCAGATGATCTGGGACGCGGAATTTGACGGTCATGACCTGACCATGAAAAACATGTTCCGCCAGCCGAAACCGGCCAAAGAGATCGTCGATACCTACGGCTGTTTCGCTTTCCACTCCGGGCTGCTGGCAAACGGCTGCCCGTCGCCGGAAGATAATCACCCGCTGCACGGTGAAATGGCCTGCGCGGCGATGGACGACGCCTGGCTGGAGCTGGACGGCGAGGCACTGCGTATCGGCGGGCGCTACGAGTATGTGATGGGCTTCGGGCATCACTACGAAGCGCAGCCGTCGGTCACGCTGCATAGCGCCAGTGCGCTGTTCGACATCCATATGGCGGTGACCAATCTGGCGTCGGTGGCGATGCCGTTGCAGTACATGTGCCATATGAATTACGCCTATGTCCCGCAGGCGGCGTTCAGCCAGAACCTGCCGGATGAGGCGCTGGCGCTGCGGGAGTCTGTTCCGGCGCACGTGAAGCCCACCGAACAGTGGCTGGCGTTTAACGAACGCATCAGACAGGGTGAGGCCACGCTGACAACGTTAAGCGAGCCGCAGTTTTACGATCCGGAAATTGTCTTCTTTGCCGATAAACTCGATCGCTACACCGCGGCGCCGGAATTCAGGATGACCGGGCCGGATGGCACCACCTTTGTCACCCGCTTTTCCAGCGCCGAGTTCAATTATGTCACGCGCTGGATCTTATATAACGGCGATCAGCAGGTGGCGGCCTTTGCCCTGCCGGCGACCTGTCGTCCGGAAGGATTTCTGGCGGCAGAGCGTAACGGTAGCCTGCTGATGCTGGCGCCCCAGGAAACCCGGCGTTTCACGGTCACCACCGGCATTACGGCATAAACTGAGGCTGTACGTCGCCGCGTTTACCCTTATGATAAGCGCTCGCAAAAGGTGCTGGAGCTTTCATGATTTGGTTAACGCTGGCGACGCTGGTCGTCGTGTTTGTCGTGGGATTTAGGGTATTAACATCAGATTCCCGTCGGGCGGTGCGCCGTCTGAATGAACGGCTCGGCATCACACCGGTGCCGGTGGAATCGATGCTGGATCAGATGGGAAAAGCCGCCGGTGCGGAGTACATTCAGTATCTGGCGCGCCCGGATGAAGCACATCTGCAAAATGCCGCGCAGGTGTTGCTGGTGTGGCAGGCATGTATTGTCGACGCCAGCGAGCAAAACCTCCAGTACTGGTACCGTCTGCTGAAAAAAGCCCGCCTTGCCGCCCCGCTGACCGACGCCCAGGTGCGTCAGGCGCTCGGCTTCCTGCGCGAGCTGGAGCCGGACGTGGCGGAAATCAATAATTTCCAGGTACGCTATAACGCGCTCTTTATGCCGGACGACGGCGTGCACTGGCTGCACTGATTTTTCCCCTCTCCCCTGGGGAGAGGGAAAATCCTGAATCCGCACTAAAGTTGCTAAAACGTTAAATACGTCACACTCACAATGTTACACTGCGCAACTTTCTCGCCAATACCGACGCAGGGGACGACATGAGTGAGCATAAAGAAGGACAGCAGCGACCAAACTGGTCGGCAGTGTTTGCCGTCGCGTTTTGCGTGGCCTGCTTAATTACGGTGGAATTTCTGCCGGTCAGCCTGTTAACGCCGATGGCGCAGGACTTAGGCATTTCTGAAGGCGTGGCCGGGCAGTCCGTCACGGTGACGGCATTTGTCGCCATGTTTGCCAGCCTGTTTATTACCCAGACCATTCGCACCATCGATCGGCGCTACGTGGTGATTTTATTCTCCGTGCTGCTGACGCTTTCGTGCCTGCTGGTCTCCTTTGCCAACAACTTCACGCTGATGCTGCTGGGTCGCGCCTGTCTGGGCGTCGCGCTCGGCGGCTTCTGGGCGATGTCCGCTTCGCTGACCATGCGACTGGTGCCGGCGCGCACCGTGCCGAAAGCGCTGTCGGTGATCTTCGGCGCGGTGTCCATTGCGCTGGTGATCGCAGCCCCGCTTGGCAGCTTCCTCGGCGGCATTATCGGCTGGCGTAACGTGTTTAATGCCGCCGCCGTGATGGGCGTCATCTGCACAATCTGGGTCTGGAAAGCGCTGCCGTCGCTGCCGGGCGAACCGATGCAGCACAAACAGGATATGTTCGGCATTCTGAAACGTCCTGGCGTGTTCGCAGGGATGTGCGCCATTTTCATGGCTTTTGCCGGGCAGTTCGCCTTCTTTACCTACATCCGCCCGGTTTACATGAGCATGGCCGGTTTCGACGTGGACGGCCTGACGCTGGTGCTGCTGAGCTTCGGTATCGCCAGTTTTGTCGGCACATCTATGTCATCGCTGTTCCTGAAAAGATCGCTGAAACTGGCGCTGACCTGCGCGCCGCTGTTACTGGCGGTCAGTGCGCTGGTGCTGATGCTGTGGGGCAGTAATAAGATCGTGGCCGCCGCTATTGCGATGGTGTGGGGCTTAGGTTTTGCGCTGGTGCCGGTGGGCTGGTCGACGTGGATCACCCGTTCGCTTTCCGATCAGGCAGAAAAAGCCGGATCACTTCAGGTGGCGGTGATCCAGCTTGCCAATACCTGTGGCGCCGCTGTTGGCGGTTATGCTCTCGATAACCTCGGCCTGCTCTCGCCGCTGGTTATCTCCGGTAGCCTGATGCTGCTCACGGCGCTACTGGTGGCCGCGAAAGTTCGCGTAAAAGAGGTGCATTGAGGGTTAACGGTCATTATGCCGGGTGATGGCTTGCGCCTTACCCGGCTTTTACATCTGTAGGCCCGGCAAGCCTGCGCCGCCGGGCGTGACACATCACACTACTCAGAACCACGCTTCCCACATCGCGCCGACGTTGAACGAATCCAGGGTTTCATCATCGGTATTGTTGATACGCGCGGTGCGTTCGTTATCCACCTTGCCGCCGGTCACGTAGAAGCGCAGCATCGGACGGAACTCCGGTCCCATGTCGATGGAGATGTTCTGCGACAGCGTGGCTTTCCAGCCGTGGTTATCCCCGCCCTGGTCGAAATCAACTTTCTGCCAGCCCAGTTCCAGCCAGGTGGAATGCACCTGGTTCCACCAGTACATCGGACGCACAATGGCGTTGTAGTTGCGGCGATCGTCGATGTTGTTCGCATCGTTCGAATAGTCGTGGTACGCCAGCAGGTATTCGACCTGTGCCTGTTGGGTAAACTTGTAGTTACCTTCAAAGCTGGCGTAGATCGCCGTCAGCTCGTCCGTTTTGTTGTAGACGCTGTTATCCGAGTTATCGGAGTAGCGGGCGATCACTTTATTCACGCCGCTGTCGCCGGTGTGGCTCAGCACCACGCCGCCCTGCCAGGCTTTCAGACGCTCATCGCTGTCGACGGCTTTCGAATCAAAGCCATAGTTGGCGTACAGCTCCACGTCGATCGGACCGGCTTTGATGCCGTGAACTTTCGAGGTCACCGCATAGTTGCCTTTATCGCCGGTGCCGGAGCCGCCGGTACAGGTAATACGCGACGGGTTGCCTTCGTCATTCATCACTTCCGGGCTACAGGATTCCACGGCGGCCACGGTGGCCAGGTCAAACTGCACGCCGCCGATGTCGAAGTTTTTGATCCCCGCGCCCTGGCCGTCGTGATTCATCCAGAAGTAGTCGTTGATGCCCTGTTGCGGACGCTGATGGAAGTCACGACCCGCCCAGATATAGGCGTTCGGGTTGGACTCCAGAATGTTGGTCACCCCGGCATAGGCTTTTTTCAGGTTCACCTCGTCGCCCCAGTGATCGATCATCACATTGATGTCCCAGATGGCGCCGTTCGAGCCTTTAAAGGCTTTGGAAAGCTGGAACTCGCCGCCGTTGCCTTCGTTACCCAGACGACCAATCGCCGAGGAGCCGTTATAAGAGCCATCGACGCCGACAAATTTCTGATCGCCGCTCTGGAACTGCGCGCCGTAACGCGCATAGCCGGTGAACTTCACACCGAACGGGATCGCCATGTCCGGCGTCTGGGCGGTGCTTTGCGGCTCGGTGATGACGTCGGCTTTCTTCGCAATGGCCGCGTCCATTTTCGCCTGGCGCTCCGCCAGGGCTTTATCCACCGCTTTTGCCACGATGGCGTCGATCTGTTCCTGAGTAAATTCCTGTGCCACTACGTTTCCTGAGCAAAGCGCAGCCATGACCGCCAGCGCCACCGGAAGTTTTTTATTTAATTTCATGTTTGTCTCAATGTAGTAAATTATTTTCAGACAATAATCATCCCGCCCGTATTAAACGGAATAATTGTGCTATCACCATGTCATATTATTTGTGGGTACAGATGTATTAAAATATTCTCGTAACGATTTCTCCGTTATCTGATAAATAAATTAACGTTGATACAGCTGGACGATTTCTTCGGATAATTCACGGGCCAGTAATGACGTCATTAAATGATCCTGGGCATGAACCATAATTAATGTCATCGGCTGGCGGGCTTCGCCGGCATCCTGCTCAATCAGTTTTGTCTGCATATGGTGCGCCTGGCGCGAATAGCCGTCGGCTTCGCGCAGCAGGCTTTTGGCTTCGTCGATGTTGCCCGCGCGCGCCGCGCGCAGGGCTTCAAAGCACAGGCTGCGGGACTGCCCGGCATTGACGATAATTTCCATTACCGCTTCTTCTAATTCGATCATGTTAAAGACTCTTCGTTAAAACCATTGTTGGCTGAGGTGGCGGCAAACCATTCCCCGCTTTTTTTGACAGTGCGCGTCTGGGTTTTCAGATCCAGCTGGACAAAACCGTAGCGATTTTTATAGCCGTTACACCAGGACCAGTTATCAATAAAGGTCCACATGTGATAACCAAGGCAATTACAGCCTTCGCTGATCCCTTTATGCAGCCACTTCAAATGCCCGGATACAAATTCAATGCGATAATCGTCATTAATTTTGCCGTCTTCTACAAAGCGCTGTTCATTTTCCACGCCCATACCGTTTTCAGAAATAAAGCAGCGCGGGTTGCCATAATTGACGCGTAAATTGGTGAGGATGTCATAAATACCCGGCTCGTAAATTTCCCAGCCGCGATACGGATTCATTTTCCGCCCTGGCATCTCGTAATAATCAAACAACCACTCCGGCATAAACGGCGACTGAGGATTAACGGCGTTTTCACGGCATTTCACCCGGCGCGGCTGATAGTAGTTAATGCCCAGCAGGTCGATTTTTCCTTCGGCGATCAGCGCGCCATCTTCCGGCGTGCAGGCGGGCAGCTGATCGTACTCTTTCAGCAGCGACACCAGATCGGGCGGATATTCGCCTTTCAGCACCGGGTCGAGGAAGCTGCGGTTAAACAGCAGATCCGCATGGTGCGCGGCGGTGACATCCGCCGGATGCTGCGAGCGCGGATACGACGGCGTCAGGTTCAGCACGATACCAATTTCCCCGGCGTAGTGCCCGGTGCGGAATGCGCGCACCGCCGACGCATGGGCCAGCACAGTGTGATAGGCCACGGTGGCTGCGCGTTTGAAATCCACCACGTTCGGGTAATGGAAGTCATACAGATAGCCGCCTTCCACCGGCACAATCGGCTCGTTGAAGGTAAACCAGTGCATCACGCGATCGCCGAACAGCTCAAAGCAGACCTGCGCATAACGGCTGAAAGCCTCCACCACCTCGCGGTTTTCCCAGCCGCCTTTCTCCTGCATCACCATCGGCATATCGAAGTGGAACAGGGTGATAAAGGGCGCAATGCCCTGCGCCAGCAGCTCGTCGATGACGTTGTTGTAAAACGCCACCGCCTGCGGATTCACCTCGCCGGTTCCGTCCGGGATCAGCCGTGACCAGCTGATCGAGGTGCGGAAACTGTTGTGATTCAGCTGTTTCATCAGCGCGATATCTTCGCGCCAGTGCTGGTAAAACGTCGAGGTATCCGCAGGGCCTACCTGCTGATGAAAGCGCCACGGCTGGCTGGCGTACCAGTGATCCCATGTCGTTGCGCTTTTACCGCCGTGCTGGCTTTCCCCTTCGGTTTGCAGCGCCGAACTCGCGCTACCCCACCAGAAATGCGCGGGAAATGCGTATTTCATCTCAACCTTCTCCTTATTCATTACTGGCTGACCGTTTCCGCCAGCGGGCTGGTGGTCTGCGCTTTCTGCTCTTCGGTTTTCATCAGCGAGCGCTCATAGGCACGCAGGAACGGCAGGTACATCAGCGCCGACAGCACCATACAGATGAGGCACATCACCACCGGACTCAGCGCCCAGTTGGCGGCCCAGGACGCGCCTATCGGTGCCGGTGTGGTCCACGGCGTCAGGGAGACGACCTGCGCCAGCCAGCCGAGACGGGTCGCGCCATACGCGAGGCAGGCGTTAACCATCGGCACGAAGACGAACGGGATGAACAGCATCGGGTTCATGATGATCGGCGCGCCGAACAGGATCGGTTCGTTGATATTAAAGAAGCTCGGCACGATGCCCATTTTGCCGATAGTCCGCAGGTGCGTCGCACGGCTGCGCAGCAGCAGGAACGCCAGCGGTAAGGTGGAGCCTACGCCGCCAATCAGCAGATAGTGATCCCAGAAGCCCTGCAGATACACGTGCGGCAGTGCAGCGCCCGCGGCCAGCGCGGCCTGGTTGGCAGAAAGGTTCGCCATCCAGAACGGGTTCATGATGCCGGTGACAATCAGCGAACCGTGGATACCGGCGAACCAGAAGATCTGGCACAGCAGCACCGACAGCAGAATGGCAGGCAGGGAATCCGACGCGGATACCAGCGGCTCCAGCAGGTGCATAATCGCCTGCGGCAGGATCATGCCGGTCTGCGCTTCAATAAACAGATTCAGCGGATGCAGGGTGGCGATCACCACCAGTACCGGGATGAGGATCTCAAACGAGCGCGCCACGCCGGTCGGCACTTCTTTCGGCAGACGGATGGTAATGTTGTTCTGTTTCAGCCAAGCATACATGCGGGTGGAGTAAATCGCGGTGATCAGCGCGGTAAAAATCCCCTGGCCGGACAGATACTGCGTAGAGATTTTGCCGTCCGCATAGGGTGCTGCGACCAGCAAAAACGCCATAAAGGCCAGCAGACCGGACATCACCGGATCGAGATTAAACTGCCGCCCGAGGCTGGCGCCGATGCCGACGGAGATAAAAAACGTCATCACGCCCATGCTCAGGTTAAACGGCAGCATCAGCTGTTCGCGGTAAGTCTGGGAAAAATCCAGCCAGCCACGGGCAAAGCTGTTGGTGGTATCGGCGGAGAACGGCGGGAAGATAAACACCAGCATAAACGAACCGATGATCATGAACGGCAGCGCGGCGGTAAAGCCATCACGAATGGCGATAACGTATTTCTGCTGACCCAGTTTGCCCGCCAGCGGGGTGATGGATTGTTCAATGACGGCAACCATTGACTGATATAACGAACTCATAGGAACACCTTTTTAGTGCGCCGCCTCGATGAGCGACAGAGCATAGTCCAGTACCTTATCACCGCGCTGCATACCGTAATCCATCGGGTTGATGGGCTGAACGGGTATGCCGCAGGTGGCAGCCTTTTCGGAGAGCGTATTTAACATGTATTTTACTTGTGGACCGAGCAACACCACCTGGTAGCGTGAGAACTGCGTATCAAATTCCGCCACGCCATAGGCATCAATCTCCACCGGCAAACCCCGGGTTTGCGCCTCTTCGACCATTTTTCTGACCAGCAGACTTGTGGACATGCCCGCGGAACAACACAGCATGATCTTGACCATCGACAACCATCCTCAAAATGTTAAAAGTTATTGCGGAGCTGATTGGATAACAAACGGAAACCGGTTTCCATTTTTTCGCGGATGAATTGTGAAGCCCGTCAATCTCTGTAATTTATAAGCGTTCTTTATTAGCGCTGCATCACAGATTTTGCGGCTATTCTGATAGCAGGAAAGTGCGTTTGGAAAATCGGTTTCCATGAAAAATGGAAAGCGGTTATACTGCAACTGGCGATATTATGAGCCATTGTACGATTTGGAATTTTTTGGCCCTCGCCGGGCCTCCCAGGGGATAAAGATGTCTACAATCAACGACGTATCACGTTTAGCTGGGGTGTCAAAAGCCACAGTTTCACGGGTGTTGAGTGGGTCGCGAGGGGTCAAGGAAGCCAGCCGCCTTGCGGTGTTAAAAGCGGTTGATGAACTGAATTACCGGCCAAACGTCATCGCCCAGTCTTTGCTGAGCCAGTCCACGGGCTGTATCGGCGTCATTTGCGCCCAGGATAACGTTAATCAAACCACCGGTTACCTGTACGCCCTTGAGAAACATCTCAGCCAGCATCAGAAACATCTGCTGCTGCGTTTTGCCAATAATAAAGCGGGCGTGATGAATGCGCTGGAGGAGCTGACCTGCGGCCTGTGCGATGACGTGCTGATCATTGGCGCACGTTTTCCGCTGGGCAACATTGATGAGAGCGTGATCCTCGTGGATTGCGCCGAGGCGGAATCTCCCAACAGCATTCAGTTTGACCACGCTTTCGCCGCCGAAACCGCCTGTAATTACCTGATAAGCCAGGGCCGACGCCAGATTGCCGTCATCCACCCGGATACCAGCGGCGCGGCGGATCAGGTTTTGCTGGGTTACAAACACGCGCTGGAAAACAATTTCCTGCCGTTTAATCGTAATCTGGTGTTTATGGATTCCACCAGTTCGTCCGTCGCCTTACAGGTCCTGCTTAACAACGCGACCACGCTGAACTTTAACGCGCTGCTGGTGGCCGACGAGCAGGAAGCGCAGCGGGTGATCAGTCAGCTTCAGGCGTTTAATAAATCGGTGCCGGGCGACATTATGGTATTCAGCCTTGCCGGTTCGCTGCAATTACCGGGCATTCCGAGCATTCCCGCTATCGAGTATTCGATGGACGCCATGGCTGCCCGTATTGTCAGCTGGCTTACCGAAAAAACGCAAAGCGTACTGGGTGCCTGCGTACTGCGCGGCGATTTAATTATCCCGGATCGCAGAACGCGTTAATTCCTATCCCGGCGTAAACGCCGGGATGCTGCTCAAATAAAGGTAAAAATCTCGTCACGCGGCAGACGGGATTTTGGCAGGCTGGCGTTAAAATCTTCATCGCTTTTCACGCCCAGCGACACCAGCACCACGCTGGTTAAGCCTTTCTCACGCAGTCCCAGCGCCAGATCCAGCTCGCGGGAGTCAAAACCTTCCATTGGCGTGGCGTCGATGCCGAGCATCGCGGCACCCAGCAGCAGACCACCCAGCGCAAGATATACCTGTTTTTCCATCCACTGCGGCACATCGCGCAGTTCATAGCGATGCATATCCACGTAGCCACGGCGGCCTTTATCCTGCCCGGCTTTGGCTTCTTCGCTGGCGAAGCGGCCATCTTTCTGCTCCTGTTCCAGCACGTTCTGCAGATGCTCTTCCGTCAGATCGCTTTTCATGCACAGGGCGATCACGTGGGAAGCATTCAGCACTTTTGCTTCGTTATAGGAAAATGCACCGCCAGTGGATTTGGCGATCGCGGCGCGGCCTTCGGCGGTGGAGGCCACCACAAAATGCCACGGCTGGGAGTTCACCGACGACGGGCTGTTTTGCAGCACGTTCAGCAGGGTTTCAATATCGTTTTCCGGCAAAGTCTGGCCGGGTTCAAAAGCTTTAACGGTGTGGCGGCTCAGCACGGCATCATTAAGCGTCATGATTTTTTCCTTTCCAAAAAGTGAAACGTAACGGTTGTTCGCCTGAGAATAACGCCAAATCCGATGCAGAAAAACCTGTCCGGCGGTGCAGCACTTTCTCTTTAAAGATGAAAATCAGGTGCGCGCTGGCGAGTTTCTGGCAACAATGAAGGCCGTTTTTTCCTGTTCCGGAGAGCGTCATGATCCGCCTCGAAGATGTGACCTTGTTTGTGCGCGCCGCGGCGTTAGGCAGTTTTTCGAATGCCGCCCGTGAGGCGGATTTATTGCCGGGCCAGGTAAGCGCCGCCGTGCACCGGCTGGAGCGCGATCTGGATAAGCGGCTGTTCGTGCGCTCCACGCGCAGCCTGCGGCTGACGGCGGAAGGGGAAAAATACCTGCCGTTCGCCCAGGAGATGCTGGCGGTGGTGCAGGCGGGGCAGGAGAGTGTGCACAGCAGCGATGATGAACTCCAGGGCGAGCTGAAAGTCGCCGTGCCGTCGGATATTGGCCGCAATGTGCTGCTGCCGCTGATCACCGATTTTTGCGCGCAGCATCCGAAAATCACCCTGCGGCTGTCGCTGTCCGATCAGATCAGCGATATTTTTCGCGATCCGGTGGATGTGGCGATCCGCTATGGCGTGCTGGATAACAGCAGCTACGTTGCGCTGCCGCTGGCGGAGAAAAACCGCCGTGTACTGGTGGCATCCCCCGACTATCTGGCCGCGCACGGGCGTCCGGCGACGCTCGGCGATGTAACTCATCATCACTGCCTGTTGTACACCATGAACAGCCATGTCCACGATAAATGGACGTTTGAGGAAAACGGCATGCGCCGCCAGATCACGGTGAAAAGCCGGATGCTGTGCGATGACGCTGACGTCGCCCGCCGCTGGGCGATTGCCGGAATGGGCATCGTTTATAAATCCTGGATAGACGTCAGCGCCGATGTCGCCGCCGGCAGGCTGGAAGTGCTGTTGCCGCACATTGCCGGCGAGGCGGCACCGCTTAATCTCATCTGCCCGCACCGTAAGCAATTTTCCCCGGCGATCCGCCAGCTGCACGGCATGTTGCGCGCGCAGATGACGGCGATCGCAGACCGACTGGCCGCCCCGCGTTAACGCTGTTGCAGCGGGCGGCAGATCGCCAGCATGGCGATGGCGCTGCAAAGCGGCACGGCGGCGAGCAGCAGCCAGGGCATAATCGCCTGCGGGGAGGGCGTCAGCGCGTGGTCGAGCTGCCCGCCGAGCAGAAAATTACCCGCCAGCACCGCCACGCCGCCCATCGAGGCAAGCGCGCCGTAATGCGCGCCGAGGTTATGTTCTCCGGCGAAACGCGGCACCAAATCCATGCCCACCGGCACAATGATCATCTGCCCGAGCGTTAACAGCGTCACCATGCAAATGGCGGGGATCAGCCGCTGCCAGTTATCGGGCGGCACGTCAGCGGCAAAAAACGCCACGCTGGCGAACGACGCGCTTAACAGCCCGAAGCCGAGCGGCAGCGTGCGCAACGGGCCGAGGCGACGGGCAAAACGCGCCAGCGGCAGTTGCAGGCAGACGATGAGCAGCGAGGCGAGCATAAACAGCGGGCCGAGATCGGTTTCCCGGCTGCCGGAGCGGCGCAGTTCCACCGGCAGCGCCAGATAGAGCTGGTTATAGCTGAACAGATAGGCGCTGTAGGCGATGATAAAAGCCACAAAACGCGGCTGGCGGAAAGTCTCCCACCAGGGGGTGATCTTCAGTTCGCTGGTCCTGCGCGGCGTGGCGGGCAGGCTGAAAAACAGCACCACCAGCGCGACGATAAACACTCCCGCTCCGGCCAGCGCCACGCGCTGAAAACCAAATCCCGCCAGCAGCGCGCCGAGCACCGGCCCCAGCACCGCGCCCAGTTCCCCGCAGATGGCAAAAAGCGCGAACCACTCCTGGCGGCTGCGCTTGCCGTCGGCTTCGCTCTGCGTCCCGGCCTTCGCCAGCAGCGCTTCGATGGCAGGGGAGAACAGCGCCCCGCCGACGCCCGTCAGACAGGCGCCCAGTACCACCGGCCAGAACGACTCCCCCAGCGCCAGCAGCAGATAGCCGCTCACCCGCACCAGACAGCCGCTGAGGATCACCACCCGCGCGCCGAAGCGGTCCGCCAGCGCGCCGCCCACCAGAAACATTCCCTGTTGCGAGAAAGTGCGCAAACCGATGATCAGCCCGATCACCCATCCCGACAGCAGCAGGTCGTCGCGCAGGTAAATCGCCAGAAAAGGCACGACGGCATAGAAGCCAATATTGAAGACCAGCTGGCAGCCGGAAAGCAGATAAGGGGAGGTGCGTTTTGTTGCGTCTGTCGAAGTCGAAAACATGCCATAACCGAAGTTGAGTGATGAAAATTGACAATATATTTTGCGATGGGTATAAGTCCACCACTTAAGAATGATTTGCATTTACCTGCGCGTAGCCACCGATCCTCTGGAGTAAGACGAATGCCGGTTTTAAAGAAAACGCTTTTAGCTTTAGGAATACTTTTCCTGAGTACGGCATCCGCCCTGGCGACGCATTATCCGTTAACCATTGATAACTGTGGCACGAAAGTCACCTTCGACAAAGCGCCGGAGCGCGTGGTGGCGCTGGGGCAGAACTCCGCAGAAATCATGCTGATGCTCGGTTTGCAGGACAAAATGGCCGCCAGCGCTTTCTGGCCGACAAAAGTCTTACCGGAACTCGCGAAGCAGAATGAAAAAGTCAAAGTGCTGACCGTGGAGATCCCGACGCTGGAGTCCATTCTTGCACAGGAGCCGGATTTTGTGGCGGCCCAATTGCCGTTGCTGCTCGGGCCGGACAGTAAAGTCGCTAAACGCGAAGATTTTGCCGCCGTGGGCGTAAACAGCTATTTATCGCCGGGCGTCTGCACCACCACCAAAAACACCGGCGACATCTACGGCAGTCGCAAACAGATGTGGGACATGACCCAGCTGTACAAAGAAATTAACGACCTGGCGGCGATTTTCGACGTGCAGGATCGCGGTGATGCGCTGGTGGCGAGCTTCAAAAAGCGTGAAGCCGATCTGCGAGAGAGATTCCATAAGGGCAATAAAGATCTGTCGTTCGTCTTCTGGTTCTCCAGCGCCTCGCCGTCAGCCGATGCGCACATGAGCGGCAAGAACAGCGCTTCCGGCTTTATCGCGAATATGCTGGGCGGTCACATTGCACTTGATACCGATGCCGAATGGCCGACGGTGAGCTGGGAAAGCGTGATCAGCGCCAACCCGGACGTGATTGTCGTCGCCAGCCTCGACCGTAATCGCTGGGTGTTGGATCGCGCGGAAGAAAAAATTAAATTCCTGAAAACCGATCCGGCGGTCAGCCAGCTGGATGCGGTGAAAAAAGGCCATATCGTGGTGATGGATGGTCAGGCGATGAACCCGACCGTGCGCACGATTTATGGCGCGGAGCAGGTGGCGGCGCAATTAGAGAAGCTGGGTCTGAACTGATGTCTGTGGCGTCCCGCTCGGTAGTTGAAAATATGCGTTCCGTGGTGTTGCTGCTGGGTGCGGTGCTGGTGCTTGGCATCACCATCGCCTTCAGCGTCGGGGTGGGCGAGCTGTCGATCCCGTTAAAAACCACGTTTTTCGCCATCACCAATAAGCTCGGTCTGACCGGCGTAACCTTAAACCGCATCCATGAGACGGTGATCTGGGATTTTCGTCTCAGCCGGGCGCTGGTTGCCGCCTGTAGCGGCGCGGGGCTGGCTATCTGCGGCGCGGTGCTGCAAAGCCTGCTGAAAAACGCGCTGGCGGAGCCGTACGTGCTGGGCGTGTCAGCCGGTGCCTCCACCGGTGCGGTGGCCGTGGTGGTGCTGGGCGTGGGCGCAGGGGCGGTATCGCTCTCCGCCGGGGCCTTTATCGGCGCTTTCGCCGCCTTCCTGTTCGTCGCGCTGCTGACCAACGGCGCGCGGGGCGGCAATGAACGCACCATTCTTGCCGGTGTGGCGGCGTCGCAACTCTTCAACGCCCTGACCGCCTACACCATCAGCACCTCTGCCAATGCGCAGCAGGCGCGCGATGTGATGTTCTGGCTGCTCGGCAGCTTCAGCGGCGTGCGCTGGCCGGAGTTTCAGCTGGTGCTGATGGTTGTGGTGATTGGCCTTGCGGTGTGTCTGTACCACGCGAAAGCGCTCGACGCCTTTACCTTCGGGGATGACGCGGCGGCATCGCTGGGTATTCCCGTCGGCGTGATCCGCCTGATCCTGTTTTCCGTCACGGCGCTGATGACCGCCGCCATCGTCAGCATGGCTGGCTCCATCGGCTTCGTCGGCCTGGTGGTGCCCCATATGATGCGCTACTTCTTCGGTCCGCTGCACCGCAAACTGCTGGTGGCGTCGGCGCTGATGGGCGCGATTTTGATGGTGCTGGCAGATATCGCTTCCCGCACGGTGATCGCCCCGCAAAGCCTGCCGGTCGGCGTGGTGACGGCGCTGGTTGGCGTGCCGTTCTTTGCCGTTATTCTTTATCGCTCAGGGAAATTTTCATGAGTATCAGTGCCGAAAATCTGTCCTGGCGTATCGGAAAAAAAGTCATTGTTAATGATGTGTCGCTCAGCGTGCCCAAAGGCCAGACCATGGGGCTGCTGGGGCCGAACGGCTCCGGGAAATCCTCTTTGTTGCGTATTCTGGCGGGACTGCGTCGGCCCGACGCGGGCCGGGTGATGCTGGACGGCGGCGATGTGCGCGAGGTCGGCAAAAAAGCGCTGGCGAAGCGCGTGGCCTTTGTGGAGCAACATGCGGCGACAGACTCCAACATTAAGGTGATCGATGTGGTGAAGCTGGGGCGCATTCCACACCATTCACCGCTGTCGCCGTGGACGCATGCGGATGACGAGATTGTCACCGCCGCGCTGGCGCGCGTGGAGATGCTCGACCGCCAGCAGCAGGGCTGGCAGAGCTTGTCCGGCGGCGAGCGTCAGCGGGTACACATTGCCCGCGCGCTGGCGCAGTCACCCTCGGAGATCCTGCTCGACGAGCCGACAAACCATCTGGATATTCACCACCAGATGCAGCTGATGCGACTGATCAGCGCGCTGCCGGTCACCAGTATTGTGGCGATCCACGATCTGAATCATGCGGCCATGTTCTGCGATTCGCTGGTGGTGATGCAGAACGGCGGCATAGTGGCGCGCGGTACGCCGGACGACGTGCTGACCGAGGAGATGCTGCGCGAGGTGTTTCACGTTGAAGCCAGAATTGAAATTTCCCGCTACAACGGCAAAAAGCATATTCACTTTTTGTAGGGGGATGCGGTGCAGCGCCGGGAGCCGGGCTGCGCCGCCTGGCCGGTTAGCCCTTCCAGCGCGACTGACGGATCACGCTGCAAAAATTCAGCGGTGAAAACGCCGGTTCTTTATCCTGAATAACATCCGCTTTCACATTGCCGAACGTGGTCTGCTTTTTATGCTTAATACCGTCATAAAAGGCCTGAATAATCTCTTCTTTAAACGCCGCCGGACGCGGGTGCAGATCCGTCACCACGCTGATTTCCGCATCGCTGAAGTTGTCATAGCCAATTCCCAGCACGTCCATTTCAACTCCTGCCGTCACCAGTGCGATTTCCGGCGCCATAAATTCCGGGATGCCCGGCGTAGTGTGCAGCGCAATGGCCGTCCATACCTTATCGATATCGGCAGGTTTTACGCCAAAGCCTTCCAGAAACGCCCGCGCCGCGTTTGCGCCATCGACTTCGAAACGCTTGTCGCAACTGCAATGTTCATGCGTCAGGCCAATGTCATGAAACATACAGCCAACATAAAGTAATTCCTGATCGACCGTCAGCCCGCGCTGCTGACCCGCCAGCGCCGCCCAGTAGTAAACCCGGCTGGAATGATGGAACAGCAGGTCCGATTCCGTATCACGAATGAAGGTTGTCGCCTCGCGCGCCATTTTGCTGTCGGGAACGCGGATCCCGGTGATGTTCATACTCATCTTTCTCTCCTGTGGGTTGTCTTTGTCCAGAATAAGACGCATCATTCATATCTTAAAGCGTGGTTTAAAGACGTTTAAGGACATACTGACCTTTTACGACACGGGGATCGCAATGCGTTATGAAATAGCCATTCTGGCGGTGCCAGGCGTGCAACTGCTGGATGTGTGCGGGCCGCTGGATGTGTTCGCGGAAGCCAACCGGTTGATGAAGCGCCAGGTGTACAGCCACAAGGTGATCTCGGTAGCGGCGCCGGAAGTGCTGGCATCTTCCGGGGTGCGGCTCGCCGCTGACCTTATGCTGGCGAACAGTACAGACTATGCGCCGCACACGTTTCTGGTGGCGGGTGCCCCTGATATCGACCGTTTTGTGCCGGATGAGACGGCAACGGCGCAGATCGCCGGGCTGTGTCAGCGCAGCCAGCGTTTTGGCTCAGTGTGCAGCGGTGCGCTGCTGCTGGCCCGCACTGGATTGCTGGAAGGCAAACGGGTGACGACGCACTGGGCCTGCGCTGCACGGCTGGCGGCGTTATATCCTGGCGTCACCGTTACTGCCGATTCCCTGGTTGTAAAAGATGATCGGGTGCGCACGGCGGCAGGCGTAACGTCGGGTTTGGATCTGGCGCTGCGGCTGGTGGAGGAGGATTTAGGCCGGGAGATCGCCCAGGACGTGGCGGCGCAGCTGGTGATGTTCTTCCGCCGCCCGGTGAATCAGACACATTTTATACGCGGCAACGGCGTCTCCCTCGACGGGCGCACGGCGTTTCAGGAATTACAGCGCTGGACGATCACGCACATTGAGACGGTGAAAACGGTATCGATGATGGCGTCGCATCTGCACATCAGTGAGCGGCATCTGTCGCGTCTGTTCCGGCAGGAACTGGGTATTACCCCGAAACAGTGGCTGGAACGCGAGCGCGTGGCAAAGGTCCGTCAGTTGCTGGAGCAGAAAAAGCTACCGGCAAAAACTCTCGCCGCTATGAGCGGCTTTTCCGGTGCCGACGTGATGCGCCGGGTGTTTTGCCGCGTCACAGGCATCACCCCTGCGGCGTATAGCCGGTTCATGGTGAAGGGGTGAGGTGGGGAAGATTCGTAAATACAAGGAACGGGCAGGATAAACAATGGTACATATTCACGGTCGGCATTTGTTCGTTTGAAGTTACTTATGCATCATGCTGATATTGAGAAGTAATTTTAACGATCTTCCTTTGTATGCCATAAATCCAGAATAAAAATATTTTTCCCTTTTACTTCATAGTGGATTTCATAATCGTCAAATAATACCTTTCGAACCTCTCGCGGTGCGTAGCGTGTTTGCCGTATGCCGATAGCCGGATGAACCGTTAAATCGGAAGTAGCCATTATTAAACGATCTAACACACTATTCGCATGCTGACGGCTATATTGGAGGGCGAAGCGATAGATCCGCTCTAAATCTCCCTGAGCTTTAATCGTCCATGAAATTTCCATTTAATTTTATTTCTTTAGCTGCTCAGCAAAATGCATAATTTCTTTCTGGCTAACAACCCGGCCAGCATCCACATCAGCAAGACCAGCCTCAATCTGTTGATGTCGGCGTTCTCTTTCGGCCAGCATAGACGTCAGCGCTTCTTTGACAATCCAGCTTTTTGAGCGGTTCAGCTCAACCGCCAGATCTTCAACCGCAGCAGCTAGCTCTGACGGGATCTGTGCGCGAATGGTCTGTTTCGCAGAGGAATCCATTGATGCAACCTCATTTAATAACATTTGATAACTCCTTTTAAGTTTAGCATGGCGGTGTTCATAAAAGCATCAGCGAAGCCAGCGGGACAGGTATTGATGCATTATGCGATAACGGTATCGGGTGAAAAGCGCTGGCGTGTAAATCGTGAAGGCTTCTCGCAAAATGAAATTAAGTTGTGGGTGCCACAGATTTGAGCCAGACACCTATCATGCCGGATCATCCAAGAGTTAATCCGGCACGAAGTGACATTAATTGAGCGCTGCCAGCGTCGATTCGATCCTATTTATCCTCTGCTGCGCCGCTTTCAGTTCATCCTGAAGCCGCTGCTCCTGCTCGTTGTAAGCCATCAGCACAATGCATCCGTTCATCACTTTTACCGTGATCTGTTGTCCGGTATCGAATCCCGCTTCCCGTAACCATTTCCCTTTCAGGATCAGGTTCGGCGTGCTTTTATCCCGGCCACGCGGGCGATAGCCCACGATCACGGAACGCTCGCTTTTTTTAATCTCTGACTCTGGGGTAGAATGCGGATCAGCCATAATCAACTCCTTGATAGTTGGTGAGGTTAGACGCTCCGGCTGTGTTACCGCACATCGGAGCGTTGTTTAATTCCTGCGTGTATGTGGTAGGTACCACATACGTATAAACTAACCGAAATGGTACCTACCATGCAAGAAAAAAAGAAACCAACCTTTGACCGCACCAAAAGCACGATGAAGAACATTCGTTTTGAAGATGAGCTTCTGGAACAGATTGAGAAAGCGGCGGGAAAAGGGAATTTTAGTAAGTGGGTGAAAGATGCCTGCAAGATGCGATTGCAGAAAAACTAATCCGCCAGCTATGCAGGAAGGCTGCAGTGAAGCCTATTGACCTACCTGACGACTGCCTTCCTGCTGAACTTGTAAGTAAGACTTACAGGTTGCATTTTGTTCAAGTTCGCCTTCTTCGTAGATCCCTTTGATGTGATGCGTAACGGCCTGCGGGGTAATCTGATAAAGATTTGCGATAGTTGCCTGAGGGAGCCATAGCGTCTCCTGTTCAAAGCGACATTCCACGCGCACTTCGCCGTCATCACTGGCAAACATAATAAACTCGCCTGCCGGAGCCTGGCCTGAAAGTTCCTCTGTCATGCTGCCTCCTTTAACGCTGGACGAAAATTATCTGGGACCTATCAGAATGTTAAGCATTCACGACGTTACCATGAATGCCATAAACACGGTTATCAACATAGTATGTGAAAACAAACAGGAGTAAAAAAACAGAAATGAAACGTGGGGGTAGTTCGCAAAATTTGCGTTAAGTTGGAGAACATTGCAGAGGATTCACGCCACAAGTGGCGGAAGATCACAGGAGTCGAACCTGCCCGGCACCGCTGGCGGCACCAACTGGATTTGAAGTCCAGCCGCCTCACCGGAGACGACGATCTTCCCAGCCTTCATTGCTACATGGAGGCGGGGCGCATTATAGCCACTTTCCTGCTGTAACCACATACCCCGTCACACTTTTTTATCAGATCTGCGTCAAACCTTCGTCTGGTTTTGGTTAAAACCCTATTAAATCCATTGCTTATCCTCCTGCCTCATTTTCAGCTACCCCGATCACATAAAACAAGAATCGTAATCTGATAACCAGAAAACGGAATACCCGCTTCCGGAACGATGGTTTAAAACGTCTGCAACCGGTATCGGCGTACTTCCGAGCAAAAGGATGAAAGATGAAGAGTCAGATTATTTCTGTGAAGGAGAAGATTGGCTACGGCATGGGTGACGCCGCCAGCCATATCATCTTTGATAACGTGATGATGTACATGATGTTTTTCTATACGGATATTTTCGGCATCCCCGCCGGGTTTGTCGGCACCATGTTCTTACTGGCCCGGGCGCTGGATGCGATTTCCGACCCCTGCATGGGGCTTATCGCCGACCGTACGCGCAGCCGCTGGGGTAAATTCCGCCCGTGGATGATGTTTGGCGCGCTGCCCTTCGGCATCGTCTGTGTACTCACCTACAGCACGCCCGATCTGAGCATGAACGGCAAAATGATTTACGCCGCTGTCACCTACACGCTGCTGACCCTGCTCTATACCGTGGTGAATATCCCGTACTGCGCGCTGGGCGGCGTGATCACCAACGACCCGGCGCAGCGTATCTCCCTGCAATCCTGGCGCTTCGTGCTGGCGACGGCGGGCGGTATGCTCTCTACCGTGCTGATGATGCCGCTGGTGAACCTGATTGGCGGGGAAGACAAAGCGCTGGGCTATCAGGGCGGCATTGCCGTACTGTCGGTGGTGGCGTTCCTGATGCTGACCTTCTGCTTCTTTACCACCAAAGAGCGTATCCAGGTGCCGCCGAACACCACGCCGATGCGTGAAGATCTGCGCGACATCTGGAATAACGACCAGTGGCGCATCGTCGGCCTGCTGACCATCCTCAACATCCTGGCGGTCTGCGTGCGCGGCGGCGCGATGATGTACTACGTCACCTGGATCCTCGGCACGCCGGAAGTGTTCGTCGCCTTCCTCACCACTTACTGCGTCGGAAACCTGATCGGTAGCGCGCTGGCGAAGCCGCTTACCGACTGGAAATGCAAGGTCAGCATCTTCTGGTGGACCAACGCCCTGCTGACGGTTTTCAGCGTGGCGATGTTCTTTGTGCCGGTCAGCGCCAGCCTCACCATGTTTGCCTTCATCTTTATCATCGGCGTGCTGCATCAGCTGGTGACGCCAATCCAGTGGGTGATGATGTCCGATACCGTCGATTACGGCGAATGGTGTAACGGCAAGCGCCTGACCGGTATCAGCTTCGCGGGCACGCTCTTTGTGCTGAAACTGGGTCTGGCGATTGGCGGCGCGCTCATCGGCTGGGCGCTGGCGGGCGGTGGCTATGACGCGGCGGCCAAAACCCAGAACAGCACCACCATCACCATTATTATCGCGCTGTTCACTCTCGTCCCGGCGGCCTGTTATTTCCTCAGCGCGATCATCGCGAAACGCTACTACACCCTGAAAACGCCGTTCCTTGTGAAAATACTGGAGCAGCTGGCGCAGGGCACGCGTCGTAACGAACAGGCATTTAACGAGAAACCTGTTGCCAAAGAATTACCGCATTAAAAGGAGCCGATAATGAAAATCAGTGATGGAAACTGGCTTATTCAGCCCGGGCTGAACCTCATTCACCCAATCCAGGTGTTTGATGTGGAACAGCAGGGCAATGAGATGGTGGTGTACGCCGCACCGCGCGATGTGCGTGAACGGACCTGGCAGCTCGACACGCCGCTGTTTACGCTGCGCTTTTTCTCGCCGCAGGAAGGCGTGGTCGGCGTGCGTATGGAACACTTTCAGGGCGCGCTGAACAACGGCCCGCATTATCCGCTGAATGTGCAGGACGTGCCTGTCGAGATGCAGAATACGGCAGAGTTCGCCGAACTGAAAAGCGGCGCGTTAAGCGTGCGCGTCACCAAAGGCGACGGCTGGTCGCTGGATTTTCTGCGCAATGGCGTGCGCATCACCGGCAGCCAGGTGAAAAACAATGGCTACGTGCAGGACACCGCCAGCAACCGCAATTATCTGTTTGAGCGGCTGGACCTGGGCGTCGGCGAAACCGTGTATGGCCTCGGCGAGCGCTTTACCGCGCTGGTGCGCAACGGGCAGACGGTGGAGACCTGGAACCGCGACGGCGGCACCAGCACCGAACAGGCGTATAAAAATATTCCGTTCTACCTCACCAGTCGCGGGTATGGCGTGCTGGTGAATCATCCCGGGTGCGTGTCCTTTGAAATCGGTTCAGAAAAAGTCTCCAAAGTGCAGTTCAGCGTGGAGTCTGAATATCTGGAATATTTTGTGATCGACGGGCCGACGCCAAAAGAGGTGCTGAACCGCTATACGCAGCTGACCGGTCGCCCGGCGCTGCCGCCGGCGTGGTCCTTCGGCCTGTGGCTCACCACCTCGTTCACCACTAACTACGACGAGGCCACGGTGAACAGCTTTATCGACGGCATGGCAGAGCGCGATCTGCCGCTGCACGTGTTCCATTTTGACTGCTTCTGGATGAAAGCCTTCCAGTGGTGCGATTTTCAGTGGGATCCGGTGACCTTCCCGGATCCGGAGGGCATGATCAAACGCCTGAAGGCGAAAGGGCTGAAAATCTGCGTCTGGATCAACCCGTACATCGGCCAGAAATCACCGGTATTTAACGAGCTGAAAGAGAAAGGCTATCTGCTGAAACGCCCGGACGGCTCGCTGTGGCAGTGGGATAAATGGCAGCCGGGGCTGGCTATCTATGATTTTACGAATCCGGAAGCCTGCCGGTGGTATGCGGAGCAGCTGAAAGGGCTGGTGGGCATCGGCGTCGACTGCTTCAAAACCGATTTCGGCGAGCGCATTCCGACGGACGTGGCCTGGCATGACGGCTCCTGCCCGCAGAAGATGCATAACCATTACGCCTATATCTACAACGAACTGGTGTGGAATGTGCTGAAAGAGACGGTGGGCGAGGAAGAAGCCGTGCTGTTCGCCCGCTCGGCGTCGGTGGGGGCGCAGAAATTCCCGGTGCACTGGGGCGGCGACTGCTACGCCAACTACGAATCCATGGCGGAAAGCCTGCGCGGCGGGCTGTCGATTGGCCTGTCCGGCTTTGGGTTCTGGAGCCACGATATTGGCGGCTTCGAAAACACCGCCCCGGCGCACGTCTATAAGCGCTGGTGCGCGTTCGGGCTGCTCTCCAGCCACAGCCGTCTGCATGGCAGCAAATCCTATCGCGTGCCCTGGGCGTATGATGAGGAGTCCTGCGACGTGGTGCGCCACTTCACGCAGCTGAAATGCCGCCTGATGCCGTATCTGTACCGCCAGGCCGCGCTGGCCCGTGACGCGGGCACGCCGATGATGCGCGCCATGATGCTGGAGTTCCCGGACGATCCGGCATGCGACTACCTCGACCGCCAGTATATGCTCGGCGATGCGGTGATGGTCGCGCCGGTCTTCTCGGAAGCGGGCGATGTGCAGTTTTATCTGCCGGAAGGCCGCTGGACGCACCTGTGGCGCAACGATGAGCTTACCGGCAGCCGCTGGCACAAACAGCAGCATGATTTCTTGGGCCTGCCGGTCTACGTGCGGGATAACACCCTGCTGGCGCTGGGAAATAATGATCGGAAGCCGGACTATGCGTGGAACGACGGCACGGCTTTTCAGCTGTTCAGCCTGGAAGATGGCCGTGAAGCCCGCTGCGAAGTCCCGGCGGAGGATGGCTCAGTGGCCTTCACGCTACAGGCGCGGCGGGAAGGGGATCGCATCACGCTCACCGGCACCGGTGATGCCCGCAACTGGACGCTGTGTTTGCGCAATATCCCGCAGGTGAGCGCCGTACAGGGCGGCTCACAGGCGGGCAGCGAGTGGGGGACAGTTATCACCGCGCAGGAGAATACGCTGGTGGTTACGCTCTGAGTGTTAACCCTCTCCCGTCAGGGAGAGGGTGTGGTTTCCGGCTGCGCGGTACTCACCTCGCCGTTGCGCATCGTCTGTGTCACCTGCCGTTTCTCTGTGTTCAGCACCTTCAGTTCCGCATTCACCGTGGGCTTTAACGGCGTATCCGCTTTTACGTTGCCGCTGGCGGTTAGCTGAATATTACCATCGCCGGAAATCGGCAGCGCAGGCCAGCCCCACTGCTGCAATACGTTCACCGGCACGCCGCGCCCATTGAGGCTCACTTTCACCTGGCGATCAGCCAGCTGCGACACCACAGCGGTGGCTTCCAGTAAACCCTGGCCGGTAAAGGCGCTCAGCTCGCTGATGTTGACCGCATTGGTGTTTGCAGCCAGCGCCAGCGACGGACGACGCACATCGACGCGGTTAAAGGTCGCCGCCGCGCCGTTCAGTTTGGCGCTGCCGCCCCAGACGCCCCATTTACCGTCCCGCGCCAGCAGCAGGTTATTTCCGTAGCCATCCAGCGCGGTGATCTGCCACGGGAAGGCCGGATCGATGTCGATCACCAGGTTGCGGCTGGCGCTGAATTTTTTCAGTACCACGGCATTCAGCCAGCCGGGGAGAGGATCCATCCACAGCTGTTTCCAGTTGGCGGGCAGGGTGTATTCCAGACCGGCGATGGCGGCATCATCCAGCACCAGCGCTTTGCCGTCGCGCAACCAGTTGCCGGAGGTGCGCAGCAGGCCGCCTTCCCAGCGTGAGGTGAACTGGCGCAGCGCCACGCCCTGGGGAGAAAACTCGGTATTCACAATAGGATCAAACAGGTGCAGCGAGCCGTAGATAAATTCGCTGGCGTTCATCGACAGCCTGCCGTCGTCGCTCTGCCAGTCGCCCTCGCTCAGCGTCAGGTTGCGCACGCTCAGATCCAGATCGGTTACCGCCCAGTCCGGCCCCTGCAGGCGCGCATCTGTCACTTCCAGCCTGCCAATCTGCAACGATGGCAGCGTGGTGAGCGGCATAAAGAAATCGCTCAGGGATTTGTCGCTTTGCAGGCGGATGTCATTGAGACGCAGGCTGTCGATAATCCAGCCGCCGTTGGCGGTGCGGCGGGCGGTACCGGTGAGCGAGCCGCGCGCCATATCCGCGCCAATGGTGCTCAGCGTCACCTCATTGTTGTCGATACTGCCCTGAATGAGGACATTACTGATGGGGACGCCATTCAGCGTCATGGAGCCTGCGCTCACCTGGATTTGCGCCTGGCTGCCGAGCACGTTGCCCGCTTTCGGCTGCCAGGGGCTGACGCCGCCGGTGACGCGCTGGGCGCTGAGATCCCAGCCGGTCGCCGGGCTGTTGAACGCCATATTGTTCAGTTGCAGGCGGTCGGCCTGGAAGGGCAGCGGCGCGGTATCCGGAGATAAATTCAGCGTCCCGTCTGACAGCAAAATAGTATCGGCATGCAGCGGATCGGTGAACTGACGGCTACTCAGCCCAATATCCACCGCTTTCGCATCCAGGGTAGCGGGCTGGCCCTTGCGGCCAAACGTAACGCTCTTTAACAGCACATGGGAAGGCGAAGAAAAGCGGTGATCCACCGCCTCAACGGTGAGCTGGTAGTCACTGTTATCCGTAACCCAGTGGCCCACCTGCGCTGCGCCCCAGCGCGTCTGGATCAGAAAATAGGCCGCAAGAATCAGCACCAGCAGCGCGATCAGCAGATAAATCAGCAGCTTTCCAATGAGTTTCATCGTCTTCCCTTCCTCTATGCAGACAGGGAATTTATGCACGATTTATGCGCAATGCTCAAGGAGGGAATGGTGAAAGCGTGTAACGGCGACAGCAGGAAAGCCCCGCTGCCGCCGTGAAAATCAGTTTTTCTCAGGCGGGAAAACGAGGTTCAGCACGATAGCGGTGATACCGCCCGCGGCGATCCCCGAGGAGAGCAGATTCTTCAGCCAGTCCGGCGCAAATTGCAGGATCAGCGGCTGCTGGGAAACGCCCAGACCGACCGCCAGCGACAGGGCGATAATCATGATCGCGCGGCGGTTCAGCGGCTCGCGGGACACGATACGCACCCCGGAAGCGGCAATGGTACCGAACATCACCAGGGTCGCGCCGCCCAGCACCGGCTCAGGAATGTGCTGCACGAAGCCGCTCACCGCCGGGAACAGGCCGAGCAGGATCAGCATCAGCGCCACTACGAAACCGACATAACGGCTGGCCACGCCGGTCAGCTGGATCACGCCATTGTTCTGACCAAAGCAGGAGTTCGGGAAGGTGTTAAACACCGCCGACACAAAGGAGTTCAGGCCGTTCGCCAGCACGCCGCCTTTCAGGCGCTTCATGTACAGCGGCCCGGAAACCGGTTGTTCGGAAACGTCAGAGGTGGCGGTAATATCGCCGATGGTTTCCAGCGAGGTGATCATAAATACCAGCATCAGCGGCAGCAGCAGGCTCCAGTCGATACCTAAACCGTAATAGAGCGGGGTGGGGATCATGATCAGATCGCTGCTGGTCGGCGCAGTATTCTCCGGCAGCATACCCAGCGCCCAGGCGAGGATATAACCCACCGCCATAGCGATCACCAGCGAGGCCACGCGCAGATAAGGGTTGCGCTGACGGTTAAGCAGGATGATCACCGCCAGTACCGCACCCGCCAGCAGCAGGTTTTTCGGCGCGCCGAAGGTGTGATCGGCCATGGCGCCATAGCCGCCGCCGATAGAGGTCAGGCCGACCTGGATCAGCGACAGACCGATAATCATCACCACCACGCCGGATACCAGCGGCGTAATAATGCGGCGCGCCGGGTGCAGCACGCGGGAAAGGACCATTTCGGTACAGCTTGCCAGCATCAGGGTGCCAAACAGCGCCGCCATCATGGTCGGCACATCCGCGCCGCCGGTTTTCAGCGCCGTGCCGCCCATGATCAGCGGGGCCACAAAGTTAAAGCTGGTGCCCTGAATGGATAACAGCCCGGAGCCAACCGGCCCCCACGCTTTGATCTGAATAATGGACGCCACACCAGAGGCGAACAGCGACATGCTGATGATGTGCTGCGTGTCCTGAGCCGGTAAGCCAAGCGCCTGACAAATCAGCATCGCCGGGGTGATGACCGCGACAAACATTGCCAGCAGATGCTGACAGGCGGCAAAAAGCGTTTGTGCCAGCGGCGGGCGATCTTCCAGGCGGTAGATCAGCTCACTATTATGCTGCGGCGCAACCGGTTGCGCATTTTCAGACTCGACGGTGTTAACGGACATCTCTGGCGATCCCATGATGGAAAAGCGGGGATTTTATCGGACTGAATGGTAAAAGCAAACGTTTGCCAGCAAAAAATCTCATAATTAAAAGGGATAAAAAGCGGCCGGGATATAGCGTTATGCGTATGTCAGAGTGAATGGCTGAAAATTTGCGTCAGGCGTTGGAATAGCGTTCGGTTTCCGGCATCCAGCGCTCGATCAGCGCAAGCGCCTGTTCCGGATAACGCTCATGAATATGACGGGCGAGGCGCTGTACATCAGGGATCATCGCCTGGTCGCGCAGCAGATCGGCCACTTTGAATTCAGCATTGCCGGTCTGTCGGGTACCGAGCAGTTCGCCGGGGCCGCGAATTTCGAGATCTTTTTGCGCAATCACAAAGCCATCATTGCTGTCGCGCAGCACCTGCAGGCGTTTTTGCGCGGTTTTTGACAGCGGGGATTTGTAAAGCAGTACGCAGTGGGACGCCACCGCGCCACGACCGACGCGGCCCCGGAGCTGGTGGAGTTGCGCAAGGCCCAGGCGTTCCGGGTTTTCGATGATCATCAGGCTGGCGTTGGGCACGTCCACACCTACCTCGATGACGGTGGTGGCGATCAGCAGATGCAGCTCGCCCAGCTTAAACGCCTGCATCACCGCCTGTTTTTCGGCGGGCTTCATGCGGCCATGAACCAGACCGACGTTAAGCTCCGGCAGCGCCAGCTTCAGTTCTTCCCAGGTGGCCTCGGCTGCCTGGGCTTCCAGCAAATCGGATTCTTCGATCAGCGTGCACACCCAGTAAGCCTGGCGGCCTTCGCTCATGCACGCCTGGCGTACGCGATCGATAATATCGTTGCGGCGCGTGTCGGGAATGGCCACCGTGGTGACGGGCGTACGTCCCGGCGGCATTTCGTCGATGACAGAGGTATCGAGATCCGCATAGGCGGTCATCGCCAGCGTACGCGGGATAGGGGTGGCGGTCATGATTAGCTGATGAGGATGAAAACCCTGCTGCTGGCCCTTTTCCCACAGCGCCAGCCGCTGGTGCACGCCAAAGCGATGCTGTTCGTCGATGATCACCAGCGCCAGGCCGTTAAACTGCACCTGCTCCTGGAAGATGGCATGGGTGCCGACAATCATCTGCACCTGACCGCTGGCGATGGCATCCTGCTGCGCCACTCGCGCTTTGCCTTTCTGCTTACCCGCCAGCCAGCCGACTTCAATGCCGAGAGGGGCAAACCAGGCGCGGAAATTGTTAGCGTGCTGCTCGGCAAGCAGTTCGGTCGGGGCCATCATCGCCACCTGTTTGCCATTGGCAATGGCGCGCAGGGCGGCAAGGGCCGCCACCAGCGTTTTACCGGAGCCGACGTCGCCCTGCACCAGACGCATCATCGGAATATCAAGCGCCATGTCATGTTCGATTTCAGCCACCACCCGCGCCTGTGCGCCGGTCGGCTTAAACGGCAGTGACGCCAGCAGCTGATTTTTCAGCTCATCCTGTGCGGTAAGGGGCTGGGCGTGAAAACGCTGCGCACCGGCGCGTAAGGCCAGCATGCTGAGATTGTGCGCCAGCAGCTCTTCGAGGATCAGACGGCGCTGGGCGGGATGCTGACCGCTTTCCAGATCGGCAAGTTGTAAGGTCGGCGGCGGGCGATGCAGCGTGCGCAGCGCTTCCGGCAGGCTCATCATGCCCTGGGCTAATTCAGCGGGCAGCAGTTCGGCAATGGCGCAGGTGTCCAGCAGTTCGAGCGCCTGGTCCGTCAGCTTGCGCAGCGTCGCCTGTTTGATGCCTTCGGTCGTCGGATAAACGGGTGTCAGGGTATCCGCCAGCGCCGGGCTACTGAGGTCGCCCTGTACGCGGTATTCCGGATGAATCATCTCCGCGCCGTATTTGCCGCGCTTTGCTTCGCCGTAAGCCAGCACGCGTTTTCCTGTCGCCAGACTGTTTTTCATCGCCGCGCTGAAGTTAAAGAAGCGCAGGGTCAGAATGCCGCTGCCGTCGCTGATCTGACAGGTCATCATGCGACGGCCGCCAAAGGTGACGTTACAGTTCAGCACTTCGCCTTCTACCGTGGCATAAACGCCCGGCAGCAAATCGGCGATGGTGTAAAGCTGGGTACGATCTTCGTAGCGTAAAGGCAGATGCAGGAGCAGATCCTGCACGTTGACGAGGCCGATTTTGGCGAGCTTGCTGCTCTGCGCCGCGCCCACGCCGGTCAGCGAGCTTAGCGGAATGGCGTCAAGCAGGCGGCCTTTCATGGTTATTTCGCTGACTGCATGGTGGCCCACCACGCGTCATCGGCTTCGATTTCGCCCTGCGTGTTGACGTGGGGATAAGGCAGACCTTTGCGTTTCGCCACGCGGGCCAGTACCGGATAGCCGCCTTCAAACAGCAAACGCTGCTGTTCTTCTTCCGGCAGCATGCTGTTTTCCCGCTTATACAGACCGGCGTTCTGCCGCTGGCGCTGGGCTTCATACAGAATGAGGGCGGAGGCAACGGAGACGTTAAGCGACTGCACCATGCCGATCATGGGAATGATGATGTCCTGATCCGCCAGATCCAGCGCTTCCTGCGTGATGCCAGTTTTCTCCTGACCCATCAGAATACAGGTCGGACGGGTGTAATCGATCTCGCGAAAATCGACGGCTTTATCAGACAGATGTGTCGCCAGAACCTGCATGCCCTGGCCTTTGAGATGTGAAACGGCGTCGCTGATGGTGCTATGGGTTTTAACCTGCACCCAGCTGTTACTGCCCGCTGCGGAAGAGGCCATGGTGCGGATACGGCTACCCGGCCAGACGGCGTGCACTTCATGCACGCCAACGGCGTCTGCAGTACGGATAATAGCAGAGACGTTATGGGGCTTGTGGACCTGCTCCATGCAGACCGTCAGATCAGGCTGACGCCTGGCGAGCATTTCGCAGATTCGCGCATAACGCTGTGCATTCATTAGGCTAGTTTCGGTTACGGGTGACTTTAATCACGTCCGGCAATACGCGGATTTTACGCATGATGTTTGCCAGATGAACACGATCCTGCGCGGTCAGGCGGATAAAGGCGCTGTACACGCGGCCATCTTTTTCTTCGGTATTCAGACTCTGAATATTGGAAGAGGCCGTGTTGATTGCCGCGGTCAGGTTTGCGAGTGCACCCTGGTGGTTAAACATGTCCACCTTGATTTCGGTGATAAATTCCTGCGCCGTGTCTTTGTCCCACTCCACCGCCATGAACTTCTCTGGCTCTTTCTGATAGCCACGGATGTTACGGCAGGATTCATGGTGGATCACCAGCCCTTTACCAGGGCTGACGTGGGCGATAATCGGGTCGCCCGGCAGAGGACGACAGCATTTCGCGAAGGTGATGAGCACCCCGTCAGCGCCTTTGATCGGCAGATGTCCATGGCCCTGACCCGCCTGCACCGGAGCCGCCGTTTCACCCTGTTGCAGGTTTTTCGCGACCACGACGCTCATGGCATTGCCAAGACCGATTTCCGCCAGCAGATCGTCAAGGGACGCCAGCTTCATGCGCTCCAGCTCATGCTGAATATTTTCCGGCGGGATTTCCGCCAGCTTGCGGCTGCCGCCAAGGGCATGGTTAAGCAGACGGCGACCCAGGCTTACAGAGTCATCGCGCTTGAGGTTTTTCAGCATCTGGCGAATTTTGGCGCGGGCTTTGGAGCTGACGACAAAGTTGAGCCATGCGGCATTCGGGCGGGCGCCAGGTGCGGTGATGATTTCAACCGTCTGGCCGCTGGCGAGAGGCTGCGACAGCGGATACGGCTGTCTGTCCACGCGCGCGCCCACGCAGGCGTGGCCGATGTCGGTATGCACGGCATAGGCGAAATCGACCGGGGTGGCACCGGCAGGCAATTCGACAATGCGCCCTTCCGGTGTGAAAACATAAATCTCATCCGGGAAGAGATCAGATTTAACGCTCTCGATAAATTCAAACGAACTACCGGCGCTCTGCTGCAGTTCCAGCAGGCTCTGCATCCAGCGCTGCGCGCGGATTTGCGCCGTGGTGCTGCTCTCTCCGTGCTCTTTATAAGCCCAGTGCGCGGCAACCCCCATTTCCGCCATCATGTCCATGTCTTCGGTGCGGATCTGCACCTCAACCGGGACACCGTGCGGGCCAATCATCGAGGTGTGCAAAGACTGATAGCCGTTCGCTTTTGGAATGGCGATGTAATCTTTCATACGCCCCGGACGCGGCTTATACAGGCTGTGCATCTGACCGAGCACGCGGTAGCAGGTATCCAGATCGTGGACGATGACGCGGAAGGCGTAAATATCCATGATCGAGTGGAAACGCTGCTCTTTCATGACCATTTTGCAGTAAATGGAGTAGAGATGCTTTTCGCGTCCGCTTACGCGACAGGGAATGCCCGCTTCCTGCAAACGGCCTTCGATTTCAGAGAGGATTTTCTGGATCATCTCTTTACGGTTACCGCGCGCAGATTTCACCACCTCTTTGATCACCCGATAACGGTTCGGGTGCAACGCCTCAAAGCCCAGCTCTTCAAGCTCGGTTTTGATGTGATGGATACCTAAACGGTGCGCCAGCGGGCTGTAGATTTCGAGAGTTTCACGGGCGATGCGGCGACGTTTATCCGGGCGCAGTGAGCCCAGCGTGCGCATATTGTGGGTGCGGTCAGCCAGTTTGATGAGAATGACGCGGATATCCTGCACCATCGCCATAATCATCTTGCGGAAGTTTTCGGCCTGCGCCTCTTTCTTGTCGCGGAACTTAAGCTTATCAAGCTTGGACACCCCTTCCACCAGCTCGGCAACGCTTTTGCCAAACAGCTGTTCCATGTCCTGGTAGGTGGCGGGGGTATCTTCAATCACATCATGCAGCAGCGCGGCCATCAGTGTTTCATAGTCGAGTTTCATCTCGGCCAGAATACAGGCTACCGCAACCGGGTGCGTGATGTAGGGTTCACCGCTTGAACGTGTCTGGCCCTCGTGAGCGTCACGTGCAACGAGATACGCCTGCTGGAGACGCTTTATCTGCTCTTCCGGCAGATAGGTTTGAATCAGCTGATTCAGGCTTTCAAACAGATACAAGGGTGACCTGCAGTGTTATTAACGACGACCTTCAGCAATCGCGGTGACGGCCTGTAATTCAGCGGCTTCCTGCTCTTGCTGCTCCTGGCGCTCACGTACGTCGAGGATCTGGTTGTTGATCAGACCTTCTTCGATTTCGCGCAACGCGATAACGGTAGTTTTATCGTTCTCTTCCGCAACCAGCGGATCTTTACCACCAACCTGCATCTGACGAGCGCGACGCGCGGCGACCAGTACCAGGTCAAAACGGTTACCAATTTTCTCTACAGCGTCCTGAACAGTTACGCGTGCCATACTTAAAGTGCTCCACAGGTGAAGAAATGACTGGGCATGATACTGAAAGTACGTTCAGTCTGCCAATAGTTTGCTGATTAAAGCGTCATGTCGCTGTTTTTGGCGACCCATACGCAGACGTTCAGCACGAATAATGGTCTTCATATCGCTGATGGCGGTATCAAAATCATCATTCACAATCAGATAATCATATTCGGCGTAATGGCTCATTTCTGCAACCGCCTGCGCCATGCGTTTGGTGATCACCTCTTCGCTGTCCTGACCGCGACCGCGCAGGCGACGATCCAGCTCGTCTTTCGACGGCGGCAGAATAAAGATGCTGCGCGCCTGCGGCATTTTCTGGCGGATCTGCTGCGCGCCCTGCCAGTCGATGTCGAGGAAAACGTCCACGCCCGTCGCCAGAACTTGTTCAATGGCGTCGCGCGAGGTGCCGTAATAATTACCAAACACTTCCGCATGCTCAAGAAACGCATCTCTGCCAATCATGTTCTTAAATTCATCATGATCCACAAAGAAATAGTGTTCACCGTTCACCTCACCCGGACGCGGCGCGCGCGTGGTGTGTGAAACAGAAACCTGGGTGTCGTACAACGGTTGGGTCTTTAACAAAGCCTGAATGAGGCTTGATTTACCCGCACCACTGGGCGCGGAAACAATATAGAGCGTGCCTTGAGCCATGAGTATCTTTTGTATGTGATGAACGAACGGGAATGTCTACATACGTGCCTATTATACACGTCGCCGCTACGTGACGTAGCCTTTGTCACACTTTTGCACGAGATTATTGCGTTTTGCGAGGCGTTTTCCTGAATTGTCTGCCGTTTGCAGCAACAGCGCAAAATTCCCGGAAGCCGCCTCGCAAGGCGGCTTTTTGCTGCTCGTCTTGCGCCAGGCAGCGCGCTATACCGGAGCGAACACAGCAAGGGAGGCAGAACATGGTTAAGCGTGTGGGATGGATACTGTTCATCTTGTTCTTAAGCGGCGGCAGCCGGGCGGCATGCCCGGTATGGCCGCCTGCACGGGCAGAGCAGGAGATCGCGCGGCTTCAGCAGCAAATCATACAGTGGAACGACGCCTACTGGCGGCAGGGTAAAAGCGACGTCAGCGACGAAGTTTACGATAGGCTCAGCGCCCGGCTGGCGCACTGGCAGCGCTGCTTTGCGCCGCCCCTGCCGCTTGATGAACCAGCACCGCCGGGCACAGGCACCATCCTGCATCCTGTCGCCCATACGGGCGTAAAGAAACTTGCGGATAAAGCCGCCCTTACGCAATGGATGGCAAACAAGCGCGACCTGTGGATCCAGCCGAAAGTGGACGGCGTGGCCGTTACGCTGGTTTATCGTCAGGGTGAGCTGGCGCAGGCCATCAGCCGCGGCGATGGCCTGAAAGGAGAAGACTGGACGGATAAAGTGCGACAGGTCCCCTCGCTGCCCAAAAAGATAAGCGGCCCGCTGGCAAACAGTGTCCTGCAGGGCGAGATTTTTCTTCTGCGTGATAACCATATTCAGCAGGAAATGGGCGGCATGAATGCGCGGGCAAAAGTGGCAGGGGCGCTGATGCGGCAGGGGCCTTCCCC
This sequence comes from Enterobacter sp. K510, assembly GCF_055804875.1. Classification (NCBI taxonomy): domain Bacteria; kingdom Pseudomonadati; phylum Pseudomonadota; class Gammaproteobacteria; order Enterobacterales; family Enterobacteriaceae; genus Enterobacter; species Enterobacter sp. K510. The sequence goes on from NZ_JBNRLQ010000005.1 coordinate 108,535, forward strand.
GTTAACCCACGAACTGGGGCTGTTTGTCTGGGCATGGCCGGACGGCCCACAGGATATGGCGCAACGTCTGCAGCAGCTTAACGAGGCGGGCTTTAAGTGGGTTTTGCAGTTCAGCCAGCCGGTAAAAGACGTGGGTGACGTGGAAACTCTTCGCGCCCGTTGGTTTGCCGCGCCGCTGCCCTTTGTCACTGACGGCGTGATCGTCAGAGCGGCGCGTGAACCGGCAGGCCAGCAGTGGTTGCCGGGGCAGGGCGACTGGGTGGTGGCATGGAAATATCCGCCAGCTGTACAGGTGGCGGAAGTGAAAAATATCCGCTTTAACGTCGGGCGCAGCGGGAAAATCGCGGTGGTGGCAGAGCTTGAGCCGGTACAGCTGGATGATAAACGCGTGGGGCGGGTCAATATCGGCTCGGTCCGACGCTGGCAGGAGCTGGACATCGCCCCCGGCGATCAGCTGCAAATCAGCCTTGCCGGCCAGGGGATCCCACGGATTGACGGCGTGGCATGGCGCAACGCTTCGCGGGACAAGCCCGCGCCGCCCTCATCCCGTTTTAATTCGCTGACCTGTTTTTATGCGGCGCCAGAGTGTGAAGCGCAATTTCTGGCCCGTCTGGAGTGGCTAAGCTCGCCGCAGGCGCTGGATTTAACCGGGCTGGGGGAGGCGGCCTGGCGCACGCTGCACCAGGCCTGGCGGTTCGAGCATATCTTTTCCTGGCTGAGGTTAACGCCTCAGCAGTTGCAGCATACGCCGGGGATCTCACCGGCCAGAGGGCAAAAACTGTGGCATCAGTTTGAGCTGGCCCGTAAGCGCCCGTTTATTCGCTGGGTTATCGCCCTGGATACGCCGCTGTCTCAGGGCGCGCTGAAGGCGGCGGGAGATCATCGCTGGCAACAACTGCTGGAACGAACTGAACAGCAATGGCAGCAATTGCCTGGTATCGGACGGGAAAAAGCCGGGCAACTGGTGGCCTTTACGCACCATGCCGCGCTGGAAAAGCTGACGGCATGGCTGGGCGAACAGGGGGTAAGCGGCTTTTAATACGGCGGATTAATGTACGTTATGCGTGTAGTGAAAGATGGGTAAACCCAGCTTCAGGCGCAGCGCCAGCAGGCGGGCGGTAAAACCAAACAGCAGGGTGGCGATGACCACCACATCGTGGCTGGAGACATAATGTTGCAGAGCGATATAGAGCACCGCAGAGGCGAAAGCAACGCCAGCGTACAGCTCTTTCTGAAACACCAGCGGAATACGTTTGCAGAACATATCCCGCAGTACGCCGCCGAAGACGCCGGTCACGACTGCGGCAATAGTAGCGATGATCGGCCCTTCGCCCATATCGAGCGCAATCTGCGCGCCGATGATGGAAAACACCACCAGGCCCAGCGCGTCCAGCACCAGAAACAGGCGGCGAAGATGCGGCATAACAGGCGCGGCAATAGTTGTCAGCACCGCAGCGGTGGCGACGATAATGACGTATTCCGGGTTTTTTACCCAGCCAAGCGGGTAGTGCCCCAGCAGAATATCGCGCACGGAACCGCCGCCAAGGGCAGTCGCGGTGGCGATAATAATGACGCCAAAAGTATCCATACGGCGACGCCCGGCCGCCAGCGCACCGGTCATGGCTTCAGCGGTGATCCCGATAATATAAAGAATGTGTAACAGCATGCACGCCCCCGTTAGTGAAGGCGCAGGGTAGCGATTAGTGGTAGGGATCTCGATTGAGATTTTTTCAGGGTCAGGCTAATTGATTACTATAACTTATGCATTTTTTGACCAGCACTGCCTTCAGAAGCAGAAAAGCCAACAAAAATGCATTAGAAATTGTATGGCATATCTCGGGCTTAACGGAAAATTTCTTTAAACATTGGCACCAGTACGCGGTTGCCTGTTTCGCTCAGATGATTGTCATCAAAATAGAGAGGCTGCAGGTTTTTACTGCCCATACAGCGGCCATCTGTACATAACCAGCGGGAAGGATCGATAACCTTAACGCCACACTGATTGACTGCTCTGTCCTGCGCCTGCCAGATAAATTCTGTTTTCTTACGATACTCCGCCTCCTGGATGGAGACATCCTGCGGCTGTTTACCCATCATCAGAGCATGGGAAAGGTAGCGGGGTACATTGACATTCATTTCAGGGACAGGACGAACCAGGTAAACTTTATGATGTTGATTCAGCGCGCAGGCCATCAAGATCATCGACTCGGCATAAGTATGCAAATACTGGATCCCAACAATGTTCTTATCATCAAAATGTACCAGATGGCTTTCGGCATAATGACCCAGCCTGTTGACGATAACCACCGGTGTTGTGGACGGGATATCCGCAAGCCGTGCGGCAAGGGATTTGTTGAATTTGTAACAGCCTTCGTTTTTATCGACGTGGGCATCAGAAAGGTTAGGGCATCCGGACCATGTCATACCCATCACCGAACCATGCCCCTGTGCGGCGGCGGCAAGCGCTGTGGCTGTGGCCTCGGCATGACTGTCACCCACGATAACGGCAGCCAGCGGCCCAGTACCGTAATAACTGAGCGACGTTTTAGGATCGGCTGCGCGGTTTTTATTTTCGGCTTCGTTGGCAATCTGATTAACCAACGGATTGGGAGAATTCACCAGCGTTTGATACTTAACGAGATTGCCAAAAATATAACAGCCTGACACCGTTGCCAGCACCACCAGCCAGAATGCCGGAGCAGATAAGCGGGACAGGGACTTGTTCGCCGGTTGCTCAATTAATACCCATGACAACCAGCCCAGCAGAAATGAGAGTGCTATGCCGCTGGTGATCCATAACGCATCGTGCTGGCGATCGGCGTAGACAATAAAAACGGCGATCGGCCAGTGCCACAAATACACCGAATATGAGCTAAGACCAATCCACCGACAATGGCGATCGATACTTTCTGCCAGCGGTTGGTAATTGCTTGCGATGACCAGCATAGTGCCCAGGACGGGAAAAAGCGTCAGGTATCCGGGCCAGGCGCCATCCGGCGTAATCAGCACCACTGAGGCGGCTATTATCAGATAACCGGCCAGCGCGCAGAGGCGTGCCCGGGCGCGGGAGAAGGTATAACGCTGTGAAATAAACCACACCAGACCGCCGCAGAGCATCTCCCATGCGCGAAACGGCATCAGATAAAACAGAGAAGAAAGATTCCCTGCGCTGGCATAAATCACACAGCCGATAAAAGAGCATATGGCGAGCAGCATCAATGAGAACATCATGCTGATGCGTTTTCTGACCAGATGTAACGCCATTAATAACAGCGGCAGTGCCAGATAAAACTGCCATTCTACCGAGAGAGACCATGTATGGAGGAGCCAGTTTTCATGTGAACTGGTAGCAAAATATCCTCCTGCATCTTTATTTAATTTTATGTTAGAAATAAAGAGGATAGCGTAGCTAATGTAGTTACCGAGTCGCCGGAATTCGAGCGCTGGTAGCCAGAACCACATCAATAATGGCAACAGAAGACACAACGCCAGAAGCGCCGGAATAATCCTTTTACAACGCGCGGTATAAAATCGCAGCAAACTGAATGTCTGCGCTTCCAGCCCTCCGGCGATGATTTTTGTCATCAGAAAACCAGAGATAACAAAAAACACATCTACTGCGGCAAAGCCACCGGGTAATAACTGTGCGGCAAAGTGGTAAAAAACAACGGATACAATGGCGATCCCGCGTAGCAGATTAATGTCCTGACGGAACTGACTATCGACTGAGTAGCGTTCAGTGCTCTCAATTGATAAAGAAAGATTTGCCATGCCATAACCTGTGAAATGTCTGTGCGGAACCAGAAAGGCGGCGAGTATACCAAGCTTCATAAGAAGTTTCTTAGCGTTACCCGCCGTAATGGTAATAAAATATGATCTTATTAACAGATTTTTTCTAAAAAGGGAGTAATGCGGAGAGGTTAAATGCCGTACCCTGAATAATAAAAGCCCGTCATCAGGCGGGCTTTTTAAAGGGATTAAGTTACTGATGAATATTACTATTCGATATTCTGGATCTGCTCACGCATCTGTTCGATCAGCACTTTCAGCTCAATCGCAGAATTGGTCACGTCAGCGTTGATGGATTTGGACGCCAGGGTGTTCGACTCGCGGTTAAACTCCTGCATCATAAAGTCCAGACGGCGGCCTACCGCTTCTTTCTTCTTCAGAATGTTGTAGGTTTCTTTTACGTGGGCTTCGAGGCGATCGAGTTCTTCAGCGACATCAATGCGCTGCGCCATCAGCACCAGTTCCTGCTCAAGACGATTATTTTCCAGCTGTACCTGGGCGTCTTCCAGTTTGGCGACCAGACGCTCACGCTGCCATTTCAGCACTTCCGGCATCTGCGCACGTACCTTAGCAACTTCCTGGCTCACACCTTCAAGACGCTGCTCAATAAGGATTTTCAGCGCCTGGCCTTCGGTTTCGCGGGCGATGATAAAGTCGTCCAGCGCGCCGTCGAGAGCCGAGAGGATTTCTGCGGCAATCACGTCCAGATCCTGTTCCTGCGCGGCCATCACGCCAGGCCAGCGGAGAATATCCACCGGATTGATTTCGCCTTCGTCGCTCTGCATTTTGACCCAGTTCGCGGCGGTTACCAGCTGCTTAGCCAGTTTTTCATTCAGAATCAGTTCGCTTTGCGCGCTGACGTCAGGCTCAAAACGCAGGTTACATTCGATTTTGCCGCGCGTCAGACGCGTGCGGATCCGCTCGCGCACTACGGGTTCGAGGCTGCGAAACTGTTCCGGCAGGCGGAACCAGGTTTCCAGATAACGCTGGTTTACCGAGCGCAGTTCCCAGACTGCGCTGCCCCATTCCCCCTTGATTTCACGGCGGGCGTAGGCTGTCATACTGCGGATCATAAACGTTCCTGTTTTGAAGGAGAGATGGGGGGATTATAGCTTTCAGGGCTTACACAGGATAGGAATAAGCGACTTTAATCCGTATAATGCGCAGCCACATTCGTAGAAGCCGGAGAAATCATCATGCGTCCAGCAGGCCGTAGTGCCAATCAGGTGCGTCCCGTCACCCTGACCCGAAATTATACAAAACACGCTGAAGGTTCCGTGCTCGTCGAATTCGGTGATACCAAAGTTCTGTGCACCGCGTCCATTGACGAAGGCGTGCCGCGTTTCCTGAAAGGTCAGGGACAGGGCTGGATCACCGCCGAATACGGCATGTTACCCCGCGCGACGCATACCCGTAACGCGCGCGAGGCGGCCAAAGGTAAACAGGGCGGCCGTACCCTGGAAATTCAGCGCCTGATTGCCCGTTCACTGCGCGCCGCCGTGGATCTGAAAGCGCTGGGTGAGTTCACCATCACGCTGGACTGCGATGTGATCCAGGCGGATGGCGGCACCCGTACCGCGTCTATCACCGGTGCCTGCGTGGCGCTGGCCGATGCGCTGAACAAGCTGGTGGCGGCAGGTAAGCTTAAAACCAACCCGATGAAGGGCATGGTTGCCGCGGTATCCGTGGGCATCGTCAAGGGTGAAGCGCTGTGCGATCTGGAGTATGTTGAAGACTCCGCCGCTGAAACCGACATGAACGTGGTGATGACGGAAGATGGCCGCATCATTGAAGTGCAGGGTACCGCCGAAGGCGAGCCATTCACCCACGAAGAGTTGCTCTCGTTGCTGGCACTGGCCCGGGGAGGCATCGAATCCATCGTCGCCATGCAGAAGGCGGCGTTAGAGAATTGATTTTAAGGCGACTTGATAGTCGCCTTTTTTATGTCTGAAAAAAGCTTAAGGAGCAAATCCATGAAACCGTATCAGCGCCAGTTTATTGAATTTGCGCTTAACAAGCAGGTACTGAAGTTTGGTGAATTTACCCTGAAATCAGGACGCAAAAGTCCGTATTTCTTTAATGCCGGGCTGTTTAACACCGGCCGCGATCTGGCGCTGTTAGGCCGTTTTTATGCCGAAGCGCTGGTGGACTCCGGCATTGATTTTGACCTGTTGTTTGGCCCGGCATACAAAGGCATTCCCATTGCCACCACCACCGCCGTTGCGCTTGCGGAACACCATGAGCGTGATGTGCCCTACTGCTTTAACCGTAAAGAAGCCAAAGATCACGGCGAAGGCGGAAGCCTTGTGGGGAGCGCGTTACAGGGCCGCATTATGCTGGTGGATGATGTGATCACTGCCGGAACCGCCATCCGCGAGTCGATGGAGATTATTCAGGCGCATGGCGCGACCCTGGCGGGTGTGCTGATCTCCCTTGACCGTCAGGAGCGCGGACGCGGCGAGATTTCGGCGATCCAGGAAGTCGAGCGTGACTATGGCTGCCAGGTGATTTCAATCATCACGCTGAAAGACCTGATTGCGTATCTGGAAGAAAAGCCTGAGATGGCGGATCATCTGGCATCGGTACAGGCGTACCGCGATGAATTTGGCGTTTAAATAAATTTTGCCCGGTGGCGCGACGCGTACCGGGCATACTTAACGTTACTGCAGCTGCGCGGCCATTAGCGGCCAGCGGGCGTCAAAATCTTCTGTCGGACGGTATTTGAACTCGCTGCGTACAAAGCGCGACAGCATTCCCTCACAGAAGGCCAGTAACTGGCTTGCCAGCAGTGCTTCATCCACGGTATAGCCTTCGCCTTCACGCATTTTCCGCTCGCGCAGCACCTGGCGCAGTTGCGATTCAATACGATCGAACAACTGGTTAATGCGACCCTGCAGACGATCCTGCTCAAACATCAGCGCGTGACCGGTCAGAATGCGCGTCAGGCCTGGATTACGTTCACCAAATCCCACCACCAGCAGCACGATAAGACGCAGACGCGTGGTCGTGTCTTTTTCGTCTTTCAGGATCAGGTTAATACGCGTGGTCAGGCTATCTTCGATAAATTCAATCAGGCTATCGAACATACGCGTTTTACTGGGAAAATGACGATATAACGCCGCTTCTGAAACGCCAACGGAGGCTGCCAGCTTCGCCGTCGTGATGCGCTGGCTGCCGTCGCTGGATTCAAGCATCAATGCCAGAGATTGAAGTATTTCTTCGCGACGATTCCTTTTCGCAGTTTGTTTTTCTGCCATGTTCCAAAATACCCCTGAAAATAAGCACTTGTCAGGCGGGCATCCACGCAGCGACCGCAAACTGAAGTTTGCGGTAATGTTATTACTTTATGGCGCTGTGGGATGCGTTTATAAAGCCGCTTATTGACGGCCTGAATGGCCGAAGCCGCCTTCACCACGTACGGTGGCGTCGAAATCTTCCACCAGATTAAATTCTGCCTGTACCACCGGCACAAAAACCATCTGGGCGATGCGCTCGCCAGGTTCGATGGTGAAGCTGGTTTGTCCGCGGTTCCAGACGGAAACCATCAGTTGCCCCTGATAATCGGAGTCGATCAGGCCCACCAGGTTACCCAGCACCACGCCATGTTTATGTCCCAGCCCTGAGCGCGGCAGGATCACCGCTGCCAGCGTTGGGTCAGCAATGTGGATCGCCAGTCCGGTCGGAACTAAAGTGGTGGTGCCCGGCGCCAGTTCTACGGCGTCATCAAGACAGGCGCGCAGGTCAAGACCGGCAGAGCCGGAGGTGGCATAGGTTGGCAGCGGAAATTCCTGCCCAACACGCGGGTCCATAATCTTAACGTCGATTTTTTTCATCATAACGGGTAACGATCTCGTCCAGTAGTTGTTGGCCCAGAAGTGCCTTGCTCTCAAGCGGTAAGACTTTATCGCCGTCCTGCCAGAACAGGTGCAGTGCGTTGTTATCGCTGTTAAAACCCTGCTGCGCGCCGGAAACGTCATTGGCGCAAATCAGATCCAGATTTTTACGGCTGCGCTTTTGCCGGGCGTATTCTTCCACATTATTCGTTTCGGCAGCAAATCCAACAACATAGGGGCGATGCGCGGACAGCGCGGCGACGCCCGCTACGATATCCGGGTTTTTCACCATTTTCAGTGTGATTTCATCGCCTTGCTTTTTAATCTTCTCATCGGCAACGGCGGCGGCACGGTAGTCTGCCACAGCGGCGCAACCAATAAAAATCTGCTGCGTTTGCACATTGGCCTGTACTGCCGCTTCCATTTCCAGCGCCGTGGTGACGTCAATGCGCTTAACCTGCGGCGGCGTGGCAAGCGTGACCGGCCCGCTGACCAGCGTGACGTTCGCGCCACGTCTGGCGGCAGCAGCAGCAATAGCGAAGCCCATTTTCCCGGAACTGTGATTGGTGATGTAGCGCACCGGATCCAGCGGCTCCCGGGTCGGGCCTGCGGTAATCATGATATTCAGATGTTGCAGGTCTTTGACAGGCGAAAAATGCGCCGCGGCCAGATCGACAATCTCCAGCGGGTCGAGCATTCGCCCCGGACCGACATCGCCGCAGGCCTGGCTGCCGCTGTCCGGCCCCCACAGCAGCAAGCCGCGGGAAGCCAGGACGCCCAGATTATGCTGGGTGGCGGCGGCGCGGTACATTTGCTGGTTCATGGCTGGCACCACGGCGACCGGAGACGGGGTGGCAAGACAAATGGTCGACACCAGGTCATTGGCCATCCCGGCGGCAACGCGGGCGATTAAATCCGCGGTGGCCGGGGCCAGGATCACCAGATCGGCCCATTTTCCCAGCTCAATATGTCCCATTGCCGCTTCGGCTGCCGGATCGAGCAGGCTGTCGGAAACCGGATAGCCTGACACCGCCTGCAAACTCATAGGCGTAATAAAGGCTTTGGCGGCCTCGGTCATGGCGACACGCACCTCCGCGCCGCGATCGCGCAGACGGCGCACCAGCTCCGGCGCTTTATAGGCTGCGATACCGCCGCTGACGCCAAGAACGATTTTTTTACCGGCCAGACTCATCATGATTCTTTCCTGTTGGATTTCACCAGAAGGCGGGCATTTTATCACAATCCTCCATTTGGCGTGCTTTTGCGCATTGCGCACTTTGCGAGGCGCTACGCAAAGCCGTTAACCCGCTTTGTGGCAGGATAGGCGCTCAACAGGGAGGTGACATTATGGAAGAAACGCTATCTATACTACCGCGTGAAAAAACGCTGCTGTTTGGCGTCAAATCGCTCAGCGACGTTGAATTACTGGCGCTGTTTTTACGCACCGGCACACCCGGAAAAAATGTCATGGCGCTGGCGCACCATCTGCTGGGGCATTTTGGCTCGCTGTATGGTCTGCTGACCGCGGAATTTGAAACGTTCAGCGAGGTGGGCGGCATTGGGCTGGCAAAGTATGCCCAACTGAAAGGCATTGCCGAACTGGCGCGCCGTTTCTATGAGGTTAAGGTGGCAGAGGAGTTTGCCATCATGTCCCCGGATGTCGCATTAGCCTTTATAAAAAGTCAGTTAACGGCGGAAGAGCGCGAGATCTTTATGGTGATCTATCTTGATAACCAGAACCGGATCCTCAAGCATTGCCGCCTTTTTACCGGCACTATCGCCAATGTTGAGGTGCATCCGCGTGAAATTGTCCGCGAAGCCATTAAAATTAATGCCGTCGGCGTGATCCTTGCGCATAATCATCCTTCGGGCAGCGCGGAGCCCAGTAAATCCGATAAAATCATCACCGAACATGTGGTAAAGTGCTGCCAGTTCATGGACATCCGGGTGGTAGACCATCTGGTAATTGGCCGTGGAGAGTATGTTTCATTTGCCGAACGTGGCTGGATTTAGGCCACTTTACGCGATCCATTGGGATCTTTGTCTGTTCGGGACTTGAGCACATCGATTACACAGCGTATACTACGCCACCTTTGAGAATCTCGGGTTTGGCATTATGGGCCTGGCATTGTGGGTTCACATTGAACCGCCAGAGGCCAGGTTTGCAGCCTGACGAGGCGCCATAACCCTATACGAAGCTCGAGCTAATTTGATTTTTGGAGAATAGACATGTCCCGAGTCTGCCAAGTTACTGGCAAGCGTCCGGTGACCGGTAATAACCGTTCCCACGCACTGAACGCGACCAAACGCCGTTTCCTGCCGAACCTGCACTCTCACCGTTTTTGGGTTGAGAGCGAGAAGCGTTTTGTCACACTGCGTGTATCTGCTAAAGGTATGCGTGTAATCGATAAAAAAGGCATTGATACAGTTCTGTCCGAACTGCGTGCCCGTGGCGAAAAGTACTAAGTACTTAGAGGAAATAAATCATGGCTAAAGGTATTCGTGAGAAAATCAAGCTGGTTTCTTCTGCTGGTACTGGTCACTTCTATACCACCACGAAGAACAAGCGCACTAAGCCGGAAAAACTGGAACTGAAAAAATTCGATCCAGTTGTCCGTCAGCACGTGCTTTACAAAGAAGCAAAAATTAAATAATTTTCGCTTTGATGTACAAGAACCCCGCCTGTGCGGGGTTTTTTGCATTCAGCCTCCGGAGAAATCATGCCTGAATTACCTGAAGTGGAAACCAGCCGCCGTGGCATTGAGCCGCATCTGGTGGGTGAAACTATTCTGCATGCTGTCGTGCGCAACGGACGCCTGCGCTGGCCTGTTTCCGATGAAATCCATGCCCTGAGCGACAAACCGGTGCTGAGCGTGCAGCGTCGCGCCAAATATCTGCTGCTGGAGCTGCCTGACGGCTGGATCATCATCCATCTTGGCATGTCCGGCAGCCTGCGCATCCTGCCGTATGAAATGCCAGCCGAAAAACATGACCATGTCGATCTGGTGATGAGCAACGGCAAAGTGCTGCGCTACACCGATCCCCGCCGCTTTGGCGCCTGGCTGTGGACGTCGTCCCTTGAAGGCCATAACGTGCTGGCGCATTTAGGCCCCGAGCCGCTCAGCGACGCCTTTAACGCAGACTATCTGCGCCAGAAAAGCGCGAAAAAGAAAATCGCTATCAAACCCTGGCTGATGGATAACAAGCTGGTGGTGGGGGTCGGTAACATTTACGCCAGTGAATCACTGTTTGCCGCCGGGATCCATCCCGATCGTCTGGCGTCGTCGCTGTCGGCGGAGGAGTGCGAATTACTGGTGCGGGTGATCAAGGCCGTACTGTTGCGCTCTATCGAGCAGGGCGGCACCACGCTGAAAGACTTTCTGCAAAGCGACGGTAAACCCGGCTATTTTGCGCAGGAGTTGCAGGTGTATGGCCGCGAAGGCCAGCCGTGCCGGATTTGCGCCGCGCCCATTGTGGCCAGCAAACATGCCCAGCGCTCTACTTTTTACTGCCGCAACTGCCAGAAGTAAAGCGTGCGGGCGCTACGCCTGTAGCTTAGCGAGTAGCGCCTGATGCACATGCGCAGGCAGAAAGTGGGTGACGTCGCCATGATGACGGGCCACTTCCTTGACCAGCGATGACGAAATAAACGACCACTCTTTTGACGGCATCAGGAAGACGCTTTCCAGATCCGGCATCAGATGACGGTTCATTTGAGCGAGCTGCATTTCATATTCGAAGTCAGCCACTGCCCGCAGACCGCGAATGAGGATATTGGCCTGCTGATCGCGGGCGAAATTCGCCATCAAATCGCTAAAACCGACGACTTCAACGTTAGCCAGATGCGCGGTGGCCTGACGCGCCATTTCAACGCGTTCATCCAGGCTAAACAGCGGTTTCTTCCCCGGACTGGCGGCAATCGCCATGATGACCTTGTCAAACATGCAGGCCGCACGGGTGATGATGTCAACATGGCCGTTGGTGATGGGATCGAAAGTGCCGGGATAAATGGCTTTTGTCGTCATGGCGCGCTCTTTTCTGAGTAGCCGTGGTTCAGCGCCCACAGCCCGGTATATTTATTAAAAGTATACTGCGCATTCACCACGGCCAGCAGCCAGCCCTGTTTGCCGTCGAGCACGCCGCCGCGCAGCACCAGCGTTTTCATAAACGCGCCGATCGTATGCGCAAAGATACCTGTAATGCTGGTCTTCTTGCCCTGCTGATGGCGCTCTTTCGCCCAGGCGGTGGCGTAACTGAACTGCTTTTGCTGGAAACTGGCAAAGTCGCGGCAGGTCAGATGCAGCAGATCGCCCTGCAGGTTTACCACCGACGCACCTGCGCTTTCCAGGGATTCATGCACGGCATTGCGGTTGTACTGATACTTTTCGCGCGGATACAGACGCATCACGCGATCCGGGTACCAGCCGCTGTGGCGCATAAAACGGCCAAGAAAATAGTTACGGCGGGCAATGCTGTAGATGGTATCTGGCGCAGGGGAGGCCAGCACGCCCTGAATGGCCCGGGCGAGTTCCGGCGTGACGCGCTCGTCGGTGTCGATCATCAGCACATAATCGCCCGTGGCATACGCCTGCGCCCGCTGGCGCTGAATACCGTAGCCCTGCCAGTCGGTATTGGTGAAGACCTTGACCCCGGCGTTGCGGGCGATAGTGAGGGTGTCATCGGTGCTGCCGGAGTCCAGCAGCACGATCTCATCGGCAAAGGCCACCGAAGCCAGGCAATCCGGCAACAGATCGGCGCCGTTTTTGGCGATCATCACCACCGAGAGGCGCATTAGTGGCTCCGCTGCGGCAGATATGGTTGCAGGAGTTGCAGCAGTCGTGAGAGCGCGCCCTGATTCTGGTGCAGCACCTCAACGGCATGGCGGCCGTACCACAGGCGATAATCTTCATCGGTCAGCAGGGTCGAGACTTCTTTCACCAGCGAATCTGCATCGGTAACGGTGATCAGGCCATCCGCCTGCTGAAGCTTGGCGCAAATATCTTTGAAGTTGAAGGTGTGCGGGCCCATCAGCACCGGAATGGCATGCGCCGCCGGCTCCAGCGGGTTATGGCCGCCGCGCTCCACCAGGCTGCCGCCCACAAACGCCAGATCGGCAATGCCGTACAGCAGCATCAGCTCGCCCATGGTATCGCCAATCACCACCTGCGTGCTGCCGGACGGGATCTCGCCGGTGCTGCGCAGGGTAAAGCTGAAGCCGCCTTTCTGCACCATATCGCGCGCGTCTTTAAAACGCTCCGGATGGCGCGGCACCAGGATCAGCAGTAAATCGGGGAAGGTTTCCAGCAGCTTGCGGTGCGCCTGAAGAATAATCTCTTCTTCGCCATCGTGGGTGCTGGTGGCGATCCACACCTGACGGCGCGGCGCCCACTGTCGGCGCAGCGTAATAGCGCGCGCCGCCAGTTCCGGCGTAACGGAAATATCAAACTTCAGGCTGCCGGTAACGGCCAGCTGATTACGCTTGAGGCCGAGCTTCAGGAAGCGCTCGGCGTCTTCGTCATTCTGGGCGGCGATCAGGGTAATTTTGCCCAGCAGACGGCGCATAAAGTTGCCCAGCTTGCCGTAGCCTTTTGCTGAGCGTTCCGACAGACGCGCATTGGCGATCACCAGCGGGATTTTACGGGCATGCAGCGCGGAAATCATATTCGGCCACAGCTCGGTTTCCATAACGATGACAAGTTTTGGTCGCACGGTCGCCAGAAAACGGTTCATCGCACAGGGTAAATCGTAAGGCAGATAGACGTGGTGCACATCTTTGCCGAAGGCCGACATCACGCGCTCCGAGCCGGTGGGCGTCATGGTGGTCACGGTGATGGGCAGAGATGGATAACGGTGGCGCAGCGCACGCACCAGCGGAATGGCCGCCAGGGTTTCCCCCACCGACACAGAATGCAGAAGAATACCGTCCGGCTTCACTTTGTTACTGCAATAGCCATAGCGTTCAGCCCAGCGTTTACGATACGCAGGAGCCTTGCGGCTGCGAAGCAACAAACGCAGCCACACCAGCGGCTGGATAAGATAGAGCAGGGCGGTATACAACAATTCCAAGCGATTATCCGTTTTTTGAGTTTCGGCGGGCAAATTCTAAGCATTAAAGCGGGCTAAAGCTATACTTTTGGCGCTTTTGGTCACGCTTTTGCCACTGTTTCGTACAATGCGAAAGGGGAAAACGAAGAACCACTGGACGGCACAGGGCAGAAAAGCCCTGTGCGCGGGAAAAACGATTACTGCTCTGCTGGCGGGAGTTCGTTCAGATGATAGGTGATCCGCTCCGAAAGACCCCGAATATCACCGCCGGTGATGAAGTAGCTGTCATCTTTCTGATTCGGGTTCGTCACCTGATAACCCAGCACTTTATTGATCAGCGTCGCCAGCTGGAAATGGTTCAGCGGCATCTGCGGGCTGATGTTTTTCAGCGACATCGCCGGATCGTTACTGAAATAGATGAACGGCACCTGCGCAATCGGCATTTCCACGACGGAGTGCCCGAACAGCCCGCCGTCCCCGACGCGTTCACCATGATCGGAGGTGATAAAGACCAGCACCGGCAGTTTCGATTTCGCCATCACCGTACGGATCGCAGAAGCCAGCTCCTTGTCGTAAAGACGAACGGCATCGTCATATTCATTCTTTTTCTGCGCCACGTCATCATCAAGATGCGGGGTGGAAAACTTCGCGAATCCGGCCGGAATGTTCCGCTCATAAGGAATATGCGGTGCGCGGCTGTTCAGCACCATCATGAAGGGTTTATTCCAGTCCAGCGGGGCTTTTTCAACGGACGGGGTGAGGATCCGGTCAGCGCCCACATCCGGGGCCGGACGCACCTGCGTATCTTCCCAAAAATCGATGTCATGAATGCCAATCCAGTTGCTCAGCCCTTCCAGACCCTGCGCTGAAATAAACGCGGTCTGATAACCCTGTTTCTTCGCATTGGCAAAAATATTGGTCGCTTTGCTTTTATACGCTGAGAAGTTATCCGGCTCGCGCAGGTTATTGACCAGCATCGGAATGGCGACACGTGTGGAGACGGCGTTAGAGACAATCAGACGTCCACTGCCCTGGTATTGATCCATCAGCGCTTTCAGTTCTGGCGTGGTCTCTCTTTCATAGCCGAGCGCGCTGACATGATGCGGGTTCAGACTCTCGCCAATGGCCAGGATCACCGAATATTTCCCGTTCTGGTGGTCTGCAACCGGCGTGACCTGGTAAGGCTCGTAATGGGCGATATTCTGGTTTTCGCCCGACAGCGCTTCGGGGATCAGCCTTACCGCGCTAAAGCTCATCGCTGACAGGCCGTTGCGCAGCAGGGAGTGGCGCAGGTCAGGATTGAATTTATACATCTGGCCGTCGATGGCTTTGTAGAACTGGCCTAAAAACATCACCGCTATCGCCAGCAGGCAGGGGGCGGCAACCCATTTGTGCCAGTGCGGCCCAATACGGCGGGCAAACACCAGCGCGAAGACGATCGCCACCAGCATGATCACAAAATAAATGCCCAGCGCACCGAGGCTGTCGGTAATACCGCTGGCAATATCTTTCGTTTCAACAAACGCCAGCCACACTTCGCTCGGGCCATAGAACTGCCCATAAAACTGGTGGTAGATAGCCTCAGATAGCTGCACGATATAGGTGATCGCCAGCAGCACGCGCGTCAGCATAAAACGAATGCTGACCGCCGCAAGCAGAGAGATGATCACATACAGCGCAATATCACCCGATTTCGGGCTGTATGCTGTGTCTTTAAGGCTGACAATAATTTCGGAAAGCGCAAAAAACGCCGTAAAAATCAGCGTAAGAATAATGGTCTTAAGCAGATTTCGTCCCAGCGAAGGGCGGGACAGCAATGACGATCTGAACATGTTTTAACCCGAATGGTTTTAGAATTTCTTGGTCAGGGGACGAATGGCTTTACCGAAACCAAAGCGCACCGCGCGGACGACCGTCGGACGGTTATGTAAGCCTTTACGCCAGATATCCTCAAACAAGGCATACCAGCGGGCAGCTACGGCTTCACGGGAGTAAACCTGTAGCCGTTTTTCGCCCTGCTCGCGCATTTGACGGAATAACTCCGGCGAGTTTTTCAGTCGCATGATGGCGGCAAAGGCTTCGTCAGGGTTTTTGGCAATCAGATAATCCAGTTCGCTCTCGCGAATAGCGCGGAATGACGGCTCGTCATCGCACACCATGACTGTTTTACCCAGCCAGTTATTGATGAGTTTGCTGGCTGGCTTACGGGCCAGCTTGTGGTCATGAGATTTGCGGAAGCTCACGCAGACATCCACATCGCGGTAATCCACCCAGTTATCAAAGGAGATACGCAGGGTGATGCCCTGTTCTGCAAGACGTTGTTTAAACGCTTCGCTGCGGTACTCTTCCGGGAAGCTGTCCACCCGGCCAAAGTAGGCCACCGTCTGCACGCTATCATCGGTGCGCTCGCGCGGCTGAACGCCTGGCTGCGGCCAGTAGGGCACGAAAATGCGGTTGCTGTGGCCGTCAACTTCCGGGTTCTGATCGACAACATAGTCAGCGCCTATTACCGGCGGGCGGTCGGCGCGGGCGACGACAGTGACGCCTTTCCAGGGTTTGACCCGTGAGCCGAAGTCATCGTTATGCATCAGATTGATCGCATCAGGACGGCATTCGGAACCGAATGAACACTCGATTGCATCACCGTAATAGTGCTTCAGAGCCAGCGTGGTCTGGAATGTCCAGCCACCGCGTCCGCCGCAATAGAAACGTTCAGGAATGGTGTTCGGATCCGTTCCTGCGGCAAGCAGCGCATCAAAATCGGCGTAGTTTTTGGCGATAAAATCCGCCCGGGATACGGCGTGCAATTTAAGCTTATTCATAGGTTCGCTTTATTTAATCAGTTTCTTAAGACGAAAGTAACGGCGTCCCAGACGCCAGCGCTGACGGAAACCGCGCGCGTTTTGCCAGATCATGGACCAGATCCCGCGGGAAAACAGCTCTGCGGTGATCTCACGCTTTTTCGCCGCATCCTCAATGTTATTGATGCTGTGCAGAATACCCAGCCCCTCTTTGGCAATTTGCCAGTGGCAGGCGGGTACGCGCTTAACCTGTTGCGGATAACGCTGGTTAATCGCATGCAGCATCTCAAGGATTTTCATGTAGTGGCGAGCCGAGCGCATACGGGTGTCGTCGGTGCCCGGAGTATGGGACACGGAAGCCGAATGAATCAGGTAGTCGTAATAGGTTTCGTCGATGTACTGCACACGTTTCGCGGTCAGCAGCACTTCCGTTGTCCAGGGAATATCCTGATGGCGCAGACCATGCTCGAAGGTAAAACCCTGCGCTTTGATAAAAGCATGGCGATAGATGTTCAGCCAGGTCACATGCAGGAATTTACGTGACGACAGCGCTTTTTGCAGCCAGGTCGGCCCATCCAGCACGCCCGTTGAGGGCAGCTTATCGGACGGGAAAATCTTCTTCGCCGGGCGGCCATCATCGTAAATGTAGGTGCCATTACAGGTTGCCACATCCAGATCGCCCTTTCTGGCTATTTCCAGCAGGCGGTTATACATCCCCGGATAGATCACATCGTCAATATCCGGAAACGCAATGTACTCACCTCGGGCAACCGCCAGCCCGGTATTGCGTGCCGCTGAAACCCCCTGATTGGGCTGATCGATAACCTGATAATCGCTGAATTTATCGGCGTAGCGGGCAATGATCGCCGCAGAATTATCGGTCGAACCGTCGTTTACGATAATCAATTCGAGGCTGTTCAGGTTCTGACTTTTGATGCTGTCAAAAAAAGCGCTCAGAAACTTTTCACCATTATAGACGGCGACAACGAGGCTCAATTGCGGGGTATCTGACATGCTTTCTCCGTAAAAGCGGGCAATGCGGTGGCTTTTCGACAGCCATTATCTGAATGAGTTCTGCCGGGGTATGGCAGCACCAGCGGTGGCTATTATCTACTAAGTGATAAAGAAAACCACTGGTGCAGGAACATTACCGTCAGGAAGTGGATTGTTTCTCATTGCGCGGCGTCAACGAGCAGATGCCGATAAGCAGGCCAGTGAGCATCATATATTGCTCAAGGTAGTGATCCTTAAGGTTATGATCGACCAGCGTACGTGAGAAGAAGCCTACCGTGAACAGCAGCAGGAACATGCCTGCCATGGTATTGCCACGGCGGAACTGCCGCCATCCGATATACCAGCAGCCCATCAGCAAAATCAGCCAGCCCGCAATCCCCGCAATGCCGTTTTGCAGACCAAATTCGATTAAGCCGTAGTGGCTGTGCGGAACGGTAATTTTATCCGATTGTAAATCCCGGCGCAGGATATAGTTAAAGGCCTCTTTGCGTGGACCCATGCCTGCCGGATGTTCAGCGACAATTGCCCAGCCCTGATGGAAGAAGCTGGCACGGCAACCATTCGAGTGATTCATCGGCCTGCCCTGACTGTTAACAGGTATAGTTCCCTTATTTTTGTTATAGCAAAAACTGCTCAACGGTGCGTTCCAGCCTGCAACCGCATCGCTCTCAAGCGTTTGCCAGCGTGGATCGGTTTTCCAGGAGGCATAACCTAATACCAAAGATGCACCGATAAGCAGCAATAAAATACCACTCATCAGGACAACTTTGCTGCGGCGCATATGATGCATGCTGAGCAATACAAAGGTTGAAAACAGGCTGCCTACCAGCCCAATGGTTCCCCAGCGTGTATCGACGAGCGCTGTACAAACCAGGTTGGATAGTAAAATCGCTATCAAAAACGGCGTCTTCAGACGCAGAAAACGCTGGTGTAATAAGCCACGGGCCAGCAACTCGGCAATCAGAAAACCGGTGATCATATTCACCTGGAAGCTCATACGGGTGCGGTTAAAGACAATCCGTGTTTCCCCCCAGTGAATATACCCATCACGCCAGTACAGCCAGAGGGTATCCAGCAGATGGATACAGATGACGCCCCAGAAGAATAAAACGATCAGCGTAAACAGACGGGCCGCGGAAAAGTTGGGGAAGGCGGTTTGTATGGCAGGTAACATGACCATACCGGCACAAAATAGCAGGACCGGTCGTAACCACTGGCCGCTCCACGCCGAAACCATTTCTTTAATATCGGGAGTGACAACAAAGCCATTAATCAGAATAAAGAAAGTTAATACCCAGACGGCAATAAGAACAAACTTAATCTGTCTGAAATTTAAACGAGTGCGGGCTTCAGGTGAAGAAAAGAAAAGGCCAACAGATAAAGCAATTAAAGGATAAATCAGGCCATTTCGATGAAACGGTAATTGATCGTTAGGAATCGGCCAGGCGAAGCATAATGCTAATGTATAGAGAACTAACAGGCCTGTCAGGATGTTACGAGTTTTCGTCATAATTATTTAGGCTAGTTAAGGATTTCGGCGTGGTGACCGGGTAGTAACGCAGCAGCACAAGAATTCCACGACAGGGCGGAGAGATTTGTGAAAGCGCAGGAAAATTACCATAGATAGCACAACTTAAGAAGAATAATGTTTGTAAGTAAGATTATCACTGAGCGGGCGATGAATGTGCGTCAGGCGGGCCTGCAAGTATATAATGATTCGATTAATGAGGTCGTTAGCCACTCACAGGAAGCGTATGCATATTGTTCACACAGAAGCCGATGGCGGTAAGGGCGGTCAGCCATTGCGCATCATCAATGAGTCACTGGGTATGATCCAGCGTGGTCATCAGGTGACCATTCTTTGTCCGGAGAGCGCGCCGCTGCATGCGCTGGCGCAGAATGCCGGGCTGACGGTGGTGACGCTTCCGCTCAGGCGGAAAAATGTGCCGAACCTGCTGGCGTTACGCCGCTGGCTGCAGGCCAACCGGCAGACTGTGGACGTGGTCAATAGCCATAACTCAGCCGATACCTGGCTGGTGGCGCTGGCGAACCTGACGCTCTCACGCCCGGTGCCGCTGGTGCGCACCCGTCATGCATCCGGTTTACCGCGCAATAATGCCGGCAGCCGCTGGCTGTTCCGCACCGCCTGCGCGCATATCGTCACCACGGGCGAAGCGCTGCGGCATCAGATGACGGCGATTGGCGTGCCGCTGGAACAAACCACCTCCGTACCCAGCGGCGTCGATCCGGCACGTTTTCATCCGGCGGATAAACAGGCGGCGCGCCAGCAGTGCGGTCTGTCGGCGGATGATTTCTGGCTCGGCGTGGTGTCGCACCTGCGCCCCAACAAAGGTCACGGCGTATTGCTGGAGGCGCTGGCGCAGATCCCTAATCCGGCGATCAAGCTGGCGATTGTCGGCGAAGGTCCACACCGTGCGGCGCTGGAGCAGACGATTGCGCGGCTGGGTTTAGCCGATCGCGTATTGATGGCGGGGCATCAGGCTGCGCCGGAGAAGTGGTTCCCGGCGTTTGATATTGCGTTAAGCCCGTCCCACGATATGGAAGGCGTGCCGCAGGGCGTGCTGCAATCCCTCGCCAGCCGCATCGCTACTATTGCCACCGACGCGGGCGGTACGGCGGATGCGGTGATTGACCGCCAGACCGGCCTGCTGGTCGGCCAGCGTGATGCCGGGGCGCTGCGTGATGCGATTGTCACGCTGCATAAAGATGCTGCGCTTCGCGATCAGCTGGCGCAGCAGGGGTATGATTATCTTCTCGCCCATCTCACGCGGGACTGCATGTTAAGCGCGATGGAAAAGGTTTTTTCCGACGCGATTCAGCGTAATAGTTCGCGATAAAGCGCCTGTAACTCCTGCGCCATGCGGTCGAGCGTCCAGGGCTCGGCGGTGGTGCGGGCATTGATGGCGTACGCTTTTCCCGCCTCGCGACCCGACAGCCATTCGCCGATAGCCTGCCGGTAGCCGGAAACGTCCAGCGCATCGCGCACCCAGCCGTTTTCCCCTTCGCGGATCCATTCCGCCGCCCCGCATCCGGGGCTGGTAAACAGCGGTAATCCGCAGGCCAGCGCTTCCACGCAGACATTTGGAAAGGGATCGTACAGGGTAGGCAGGATCAGCGCATCCGCCGTGCCGTAGACCTGGCGCACATCCGCCACCGGGCCGAGAAATTTTACCCGATCCGCCACGCCCAGCGACTGCGCCTGCTTTTCAAATTTACGGGCATTTTTATCGCGTCCGGCGACCAGCAGCCAGACGCCGGGATGCGCCGCGATGGCCGCCAGCGCTGTCGCCACGCCTTTACGCGCAAAGCCGGAACCGACGTAGGCCAGCACCGGCGCATCGGCTGGGATCGCCAGCGTCTCCCGCATCGTCAGTTTGCGTACGTCCGGATGGAAATGGGCGGTATCGACGCCGTTATAAATCACCGTCAGCCTGTCAGCGGGCAGACGGAAGCGACGAACAATGTCATCCCGTACCATCTTAGAGTTGCAGATCACTTTGCGCAGCGCCGGATGGGTGAACATCGCCTGCTCCGCCTGCAAAATGTAGCGGTGATAGGGGCTGAAGGACTGCGACCAGCGCTTCGGCAGCGACAGAATGCGGCTGTACTGTTCAAGCCATGTGGCGTGCACGCCGTCACCGGCGCGGAAAATGGTGGCGCCGGGAATACGCTCGTGGCTCTGCACAATGTCGAAGCGGTTAAACAGCTGAGACGCCGCGCGGGCAAAGCCAGCTTCCCGGGCGGTGCGGTTACGGAAGGGCGGATCGACGGTCAGCGTCTGCCAGCCGGTGGCGTTCTCCCACTGGCGGGCGATCAGCGTGACGTCCAGCGAACTGTCGCCCGCCAGGGTATTCAGGGCACGGGAAACAAACCGCTCCGCGCCGCCGTTGGGGTTATAGGTCTGTCGGACAATCGCCAGTTTCATGCCGGATTTTCCAGTAGCAGCGTATCAATGGCGCTCAGCACCTGCTGTGGCGTAATGGCGGTGATGCAGTCCGACACGCCGCTGTCGCCGCAGCCTGCTTTCCCGCAGGGCTGGCAGGTGAAGCCTGCGATAATTACCCGATAGGCCACGCCCCAGGGCGCCCACTTAATCGCCCCGGTCGGACCAAAAATCGCCACCGTCGGCGTCCCCACGGCGCTGGCCAGATGCATCGGCATCGAGTCGACGCCAAAGTAGAGCCGCGCATGTTTCATCAGCGCGCCCAGCTCTTTCAGATTCAGCTGTCCGCTGAGATCGAACACCGGCTGCGTCAGCGCGGCGCGGAGCTGATCCATATAGGCGGTTTCTTCTTTCGATGGCGCAGCGGAGAGGATCACCGGAATGCCGCGTGCGGCAATGGCATCCACGGTGGCCGCCAGCTTGTCAATCTGCCAGGCCTTGAACATCCAGCGTGAGGTGGGATGCACCAGCACATAATCTTTCCCCACCAGGCCAAACCCCGCCAGCTTGTTGAGCACGGAGGTTTCCGCGTCCTCGCCCGGCACGAACAGCGTGCGTTTGTCTTCCACGCTCGCCGGATGGATGCCAATGCGCCGGAGCGCGTCGAGGTTCACTTCCACCATGTGACGGCTGTTGTCCTGGATCGCCGGATAGAGCGTGGTAAAAGATTTCACCCAGCGCCAGCGCGCCAGCCCGCTACGTTTATCCGGCTTAAAGCCGACGGAAACGCGCGGCTTCAGCTTGCGCGCCAGCCGTGCGCCGTGCCAGTGCTCGGTCAGGTTGATTAGCACGTCATAATCCCGCGCTTTCAGGGAGTTACGCAGCTGGCGATACAGGCTCAGCTGCTTCAGCCAGCCCTGTTTACGCCAGTTGCGCCCGATGGTGTGCACCCGATCGATATAGGGGTGGCTGGTGAGCATCGCCTGTGTATCGTCATAGACCAGCGCGTCCACTTCCACGCCCGGCCAGTTTTTTTTCAGCACGGTAAACAGCGGCGAGGTTAAAAGCACATCACCATGATGACGAAGCTTGATGATCAGTACCCGTTTCGGCGGGCGTTCAGCCGTGAAAAAGTCAGACATGGACATTCTCTGCTGCCAGCAAGGGCTGTAATTTTTCCAGGACCGCAGCGGCGGGGAGATCGCTTAACTGCGATGAATGTTCAGGGCGGCAAACGACCTGATTTTTGCCATAACCGCCAATTAATCCCGGATCGGTCGGGCCATATAACGTGATATTAGGACGATCAAGAGCGGCGGTCAGATGGCTTAATCCGGTGTCCACCGACACCACAAAGGCAGCGCCTGCCAGTTCGCGCGCCACCTTTTCCAGACTCATGCGCGGCAGTACCTCAACGTGATCCATATCCTGCGCCAGCCGTTTTGCGCGCGCTTCTTCGTGGGCGGCTCCCCAGGGCAGCTTGATGCGCAGTCCGGTGGGCTGCAACAAGGCGATCAGCTCGCGCCAGTGGGACTCAGGCCAGTGCTTATCATCGCGGGTAGTGGCATGCAGGAACACGGCGTAAGAAGCAGGTTGCGTCTGGTCGGTCAGGAAGTGCTGCGCAATGCTGTAATCACCCTGGGTTTGCGGTCGGGCATAACCCAGACTACGGGCGAACAGCTCGCGGGTGCGTTCCACCGCGTGCTGCGCTTTGGCGATGGCATGACGACGATTATAAAACAGGCTCGCCAGCGGCTCGCGGGCGCTGTGCCAGTCCATACCATGCTTCACGCCGCGCGCCAGGCGCGTCACCAGCGCTGCGCTTTTCACTAAGCCCTGCGCATCAATAATAGCGTCGTATTGTACAGCGCGGACGGCGTCACGAAATTTCTGCCGTTCGGCGCGGATCGGCGCGGAAAACCACGCCTTACGCCAGCGGCGGATCGCCACCGGGATCACGCGATCAACGGCGGCATGCCAGCCGGGGATCTGCGCGAAGCCCTCTTCAACCACCCAGTCAAAACGAATGCCCGGAATAGCCTGCATGGCGTCGGTTAACGCGGGCAGCGTATGCAGCACATCGCCCATCGACGAGGTTTTTACGATCAGAACCCGCATCCGTTACCCTTCTTCCGCCAGCAGTAACGCATTAAGTTCATTAAGCACCCGCTCAGGCGTAATGTCGATCAGGCTCTGGTGATAGCCCTGCTCACTGTCGCCTTTGCGGACTTTGTGATAGCCGGTGATCAGACGAATAACCCGGGCTTTATGCGACAGCGGCGGGGTAAAGTCGGGGCTACTGGGGCCGTACAGCGCCACCAGCGGGCGATTCAGGGCCGCGGCGACGTGCATCAGGCCGGAGTCATTCGTCACCACGGCTTTACAGGCGGCGAGTAAAATCACTGCCTGTTCCAGCTGAGTTTCACCGGCGAGGTTGCGGCACCAGGCCTGCTGCTCAATGCTCAGGGCGGCGAGGATCTCATTACCGGCGTCGTGATCTTTCGCCGATCCGAACAGCACCACCTGATAACCTTCGTCGATCAGCTGCTTAGCCAGCTCTGCGTAATGGTAGTGCGGCCAGCGTTTGGCCGGGCCGAATTCCGCGCCGGGGCAAAAGCCGATGAGGGGACGTTCAGCGGAAAGGCCGAACGCATCGCAGGTCCGGGCTTTTTCCGCCTCCGTGACCTGCAACTGCGGCCACAGCAGCGGCTGCGGCAGATCTTTCGCCGACTGCATCACGCCTTTGTCCCAGGCCAGCGCCACGTAGCGTTCCACCATCAGCGGCCAGGCTTGTTTATCCAGCACGCGGGCGTCGTTGAGCACGCCATAACGCATTTCACCGCGCCAGCCGGTACGGTGCGGGATGCCCGCAAAGAACGGCACCAGCGCGGATTTAAAGGAGTTCGGCAGGACGTAAGCGCGATCGTAACGTCGCTCACGCAGGCTGTGCCCGAGCCTGCGCCGCTCGCCAAGCTCAAGCGCACCGTGTCCCAGCGGCATGGCAATCGCCTCGTTGACTTCCGGCATGCGCGACAATAACGGACGGCACCACGCGGGTGCCATCACGTCAATAATCGCCTGAGGATAGCGCGCCCTGAGCGTGCGATAGAGACTTTGCGACATCATCATGTCGCCCACCCATGACGGGCCTACCACAAGGATCTTCATCGTCAGGCGTCGCGGTTCAGCCAGGCCATATACTCCGTCACGCCTTCGGCCACGGTTTTGAACGGCTTATCGTAGCCTGCGGCGCGCAGGTTAGTCAGATCCGCCTGGGTGAACGCCTGGTAGCGACCTTTCAGTTTTTCCGGGAACGGAATGTACTCAATGCTGCCTTTTTTATGGAACGCCAGGGTCGCATCAGCCACCGCCTGGAAGGACTCTGCACGGCCGGTGCCGAGGTTGAAAATACCGGACACGCCGTTTTCCCAGAACCACAGGTTGACCGCCGCCACGTCGCCCACGTAGACGAAATCGCGCTTAAAGTTTTCGCTGCCTTCGAATAGCTTAGGCGTTTCGCCATTGTTCAACTGGGTGTTGAGATGGAAGGCCACGCTCGCCATGCTGCCTTTGTGACCTTCGCGCGGGCCATAGACGTTGAAGTAGCGGAAACCGACGACAGGAGACGTCGCTTCCGGCAGGATCTGGCGCACATATTCATCAAACAAAAACTTGGAGTAGCCGTAGACGTTCAGCGGCTTTTCATATTGGCGGGATTCAATAAAGTCAGAGGTACGGCCGCCGTAAGTCGCCGCAGAGGAGGCGTACAGGAACGGAATGTTGCGCTCCAGGCAGTAGTGCAGCACCTCTTTAGAGTACTGATAGTTGTTGTCCATCATGTACTTGCCGTCCCACTCGGTGGTGGACGAGCAGGCGCCTTCATGGAAAATCGCCTCGATATCGCCGAACTCTTCGCCTGCCATCACCTGGATCAGGAAGTCTTCTTTATCCATATAGTCGGCGATATTCAGATCCACCAGGTTTACAAACTTAGTGCCATCTTTCAGGTTATCCACGACCAGAATGTCAGTGATGCCCTTGTCATTCAGCGCTTTAACGATGTTGCTGCCGATAAAGCCTGCGCCGCCGGTAACGATAATCATAACTGTGACCTTTGAATTGAGGCGCGCCGGGACAATCCCGGACACGAATATTTCTTATCATACCATCACATTGCAGACCCTTCAGCCATTCACCGCCAACCTTCCCGACGACACGTGATTTATGCTGCAAAATGAACAATGGATGATGCGTCATCTCGTATCAACGTATAGCTTTGGGTAATATGTGCCGAAATTTGTCCAGTCTGGAGAATTGCAATGCGTGGGGATTTTTACAAACAGTTAAGCCATGACCTGGAAACCGCGCGTGCGGAAGGGTTGTTTAAAGAAGAACGGATCATCACTTCGGCGCAGCAGGCGGACATTACCGTCGGCGACGGCAGCCAGGTGATCAACTTTTGCGCCAACAACTATCTGGGCCTGGCGAACCACCCGGACCTGATCGCGGCCGCCAAAGCGGGCATGGATTCACATGGTTTCGGCATGGCGTCGGTGCGTTTTATTTGCGGGACGCAGGACAGCCATAAAGTGCTGGAGCAGAAGCTGGCTGAATTTCTCGGCATGGAAGATGCGATCCTGTACTCCTCCTGTTTCGACGCCAACGGCGGTCTGTTTGAAACCCTGCTGGGCGCGGAAGACGCCATTATTTCCGACGCGCTGAACCACGCCTCGATCATTGATGGTGTGCGACTGTGTAAAGCGAAGCGTTTCCGTTACGCCAATAACGATATGCAGGAGCTGGAAGCGCGTCTGAAAGAAGCCCGCGACGGCGGCGCGCGTCACGTGCTGATCGCCACCGACGGCGTTTTCTCAATGGACGGCGTGATCGCCAACCTGAAAGGCGTGTGCGACCTGGCGGACAAATACGATGCGCTGGTGATGGTGGATGATTCCCACGCGGTAGGCTTTGTCGGCGAAAACGGCCGCGGCACCCATGAGTATTGCGATGTGATGAGCCGTGTCGACATCATTACCGGCACTCTCGGTAAAGCCCTCGGCGGCGCATCCGGCGGTTATACGGCGGCACGCAAAGAAGTGGTGGAATGGCTGCGTCAGCGCTCCCGTCCGTATCTGTTCTCCAACTCGCTGGCCCCGGCGATTGTCGCCGCCTCCATCAAAGTGCTGGAGATGCTGGCGGAAGGCAGCGAGCTGCGTAACCGTCTGTGGTCCAACGCGCGCCTGTTCCGCGAAAAAATGACCGCCGCAGGCTTTACGCTGGCGGGGGCCGATCACGCCATCATCCCGGTGATGCTGGGTGACGCCGTTGTCGCGCAAAACTTTGCCCGCGAACTGCAAAAAGAAGGCATTTACGTCACCGGCTTCTTCTTCCCGGTGGTGCCAAAAGGTCAGGCGCGTATTCGCACCCAGATGTCGGCGGCGCATACCCCTGAGCAAATCGAACGTGCGGTGGAAGCCTTTACCCGCATCGGTAAAAAACTTGGCGTGATTGCCTGAGGACCTGTAATGAAAGCCTTATCCAAGCTGAAGCCAGCGGAAGGGATCTGGATGACCGATGTACCGCAGCCAGACGTCGGACATAATGATCTGCTGATTAAAATCCGTAAAACCGCAATTTGCGGCACGGATGTGCATATTTATAACTGGGACGAATGGTCACAGAAGACGATCCCGGTACCTATGGTCGTGGGCCATGAATATGTCGGCGAGGTGGTCGGCATCGGTCAGGAAGTGAAAGGCTTTAAAATCGGCGATCGCGTTTCCGGCGAAGGGCATATCACCTGTGGTCATTGCCGTAACTGCCGCGGTGGTCGTACGCATCTGTGCCGCAACACTATCGGCGTGGGCGTCAACCGTCAGGGCTGCTTTGCTGAATATCTGGTGATCCCGGCGTTTAACGCCTTCAAAATCCCGGACAATATCTCCGATGAACTGGCGTCTATTTTCGATCCGTTCGGCAACGCAGTGCATACCGCGCTCTCTTTCGATCTGGTGGGCGAAGATGTGCTGGTGTCCGGCGCAGGCCCGATTGGCATCATGGCGGCGGCGGTGGCGAAACACGTCGGCGCGCGCCATGTCGTCATCACCGATGTGAATGAATACCGTCTGGATCTGGCGCGTAAAATGGGCGTCACCCGCGCGGTCAACGTTGCCAACGAGAGCCTGAACGACGTGATGGCCGAGCTGGGCATGACCGAAGGTTTTGACGTGGGTCTGGAGATGTCCGGCGCGCCGGCAGCGTTCCGCACCATGCTCGACACCATGAACCACGGCGGGCGTATTGCGCTGCTGGGTATACCGCCGTCAGAAATGTCCATCGACTGGAATAAAGTGATCTTTAAAGGCCTGTTCATTAAAGGCATTTACGGTCGTGAGATGTTCGAAACCTGGTACAAAATGGCGGCGCTCATCCAGTCTGGTCTGGATTTAACACCGATCATCACTCATCGCTTCCCCATTGACGCGTTCCAGGAAGGCTTCGACGCCATGCGTTCCGGCCAGTCAGGAAAAGTCATTCTGAGCTGGGATTAAATAAAAGGCACCTTCGGGTGCCTTTTTAGCCCCATCACATCTTTCTGCATTTTTAATAGCGAAAGCATGATTTCTTTATCACCTTTTTTAATATCCGGTTATAACATGCATTGACGATCCTATTCACAGGTGCGATTGACTGTATGTTCACCTTATCCGTGTGTCTGCTGACCTGTAATTCAGCGCGATTATTACGTGAGGTTCTGCCGCCCGTTTTAGCGGTGGCGGATGAAATTATTGTCGTGGATTCCGGGAGCAGCGATGCCACCCTGGATATATGTCATGAATATGAACTGGTTATTCACCACCACCCTTACACTATGCATGGCGCGCAGATGAACTATGCCATCAGTCTGGCGACCAATGACTGGGTGTTATGTCTGGACAGCGATGAAGTGCTGGATCCCGAAACCATTGATTTTATTTTACGTCTGAAAGCGGGAGAGACGCCTCCCCCTGACCAGGCGTGGCGGCTTTCCCGTTACTGGTATGTGCTGGGGGAAGAAGTGCGAACCCTTTATCCGGTGTCGTCCCCCGATTTTCCGGTGCGATTATTCAACCGACAGCATGCGCGTTTTAACGATCGGCCGGTGGACGATAAAGTCGAAGGCTTTAGCACCTCGGTAAAAATTCCCGGACGCGTGCGCCACGACACCTTTTATTCTTTGCATGAAGTTTTCAACAAACTCAACAGCTATACCTCGCGGCTGGTGAAATATCAGCAGGTGAAACCGTCAATCGGGCGCGGCATAATAAGCGCCATAGGCGCGTTTTTTAAATGGTATCTGTTTAGCGGGGCATGGCGTAGCGGGAAAGTCGGGGTGGTAACCGGTTTATATGCCACGCTTTATAGTTTTCTGAAATATTTCAAAGCCTGGTATATTCATCAGGATGAAAAGGCGGCGTTGCCGAAAACGCAAAAAAATCGCCGCCTGATCTGATCATCAGCCCGCCTGCTGGCGGGCTTTGCCCCATCCCTGCCACTGGCCCTGCACGTATTTCACCAGCGGACTCTCGCTGATGCTTTCGCTCAGCACGCTAAAGAATCGCGTCGCATCAACGCGCTCAGGGGCTGTCTTCGGTTTACACAACTTCACGCCGCGGAACGGGTTGCGCGGTGCCTGCGGTTGGCTGGCGGGCGGCGTCAGCACAGGTTTTGAGGTGTCGATCTGCGGCTCGTTCAGCAGGCTGCCCGGACGCACCAGCGTGATATCCGGCGGCAAAGTGGGCAGCATTTGTTGCAGGACGCGCACTGTCGACGGGTGCGGGTGGCCGATGGCGATCGCCGAGCCGTTACGCCGCGCCAGCTCCACCGCGCGGTTAAACTGGCGGCGAATATCGGCTTCGTTCTGGGTATCGTCGAGGAACACTTTACGCTTGATCACCTTTACGCCGGTGCCCGTCGCCGCGCGCATTGCCTGGCTGTTGCCGATGGTCATACTGTCGAGAAAATAGAGATCGTAACGCGCCAGCGCCTGCATCACCTTCTGCATGCCAAACAGGCTGGAGGTCATGGCGCTGCCCATATGGTTATTCAGGCCAACGGCATAGGGCACGCTGTCTACCGCGTTGCGGATGATGCGCTCGATTTCATCGCTGCTCATGTCCGGGCGCAGGGTGTCTTTTTCCAGCGGCTGTTTGCTGAGCGGGGCCATCGGCAGATGAATCAGCACTTCGTGGCCCAGGTTATGCGCTTTGGTAGCCATTTCCCGCGCATGAGGCGCATCAGGCAGCACGGCAACAGAGATGGCGGCAGGCATCGCCAGCACCTGATTTTCGTTGTGCGGACGATAACCAAAATCATCGATCACGATGGCGAGTTTTCCGGCAAACGCCGGGGCGGTGAAAACCAGAACGCTGACAACAGCAACAATCAGACGACGAAATTGAAGCAAAACTTATCTTCCCAACCACGGTTGTGGATTGACCGCCTGACCCTGGCGGCGAATTTCGAAATAGAGTGAAGGTCTGCCCTGACCGCCACTGCTGCCCACAAGGGCAATCGGTTGACCGGCACGCACCTGCGTGCCCACGCTGACCAGCGCGCTCTGATTATAGCCGTAAAGACTCATGTCGCCTTTACCGTGTTCAACCACCACCACAAGACCATAGCCCTGCAGCCAGTCGGCGAGGATCACACGGCCATCGGCAATGGCTTTTACTTCGCTGCCTTCAGAGGCGCCGATCACAATCCCTTTCCACCGTAGCTCACCCTGTAACTGTTCGCCATAACGATGCAGGATAGTGCCCCGTGCCGGCCAGTAGGCCTGGCCGCGTGGCGACCCCAGGCCGCCGGTGCGGGACATCAGCGACTGTTCGCTTTCCGTCGGCTTATAGGTGGTGCCTTTGCGCGAGGCGTCTTTCTGGCGATCGCGCACCGCCTGGGCTTCGCGCGCTTCACGTTCCGCCCGCGCTCTGGCGGCGGCTTCGGCGCGGGCAAGGGTATTGCGCAGCCGTGATTCGTTAGCCCGCAGTTCGCTCAGCTGTTGCTGGCCCTGCTGGATGGACGACTCCAGGCCTGCGAGGGTTTTCTTACGCTCGTTGCGCGCCTGCTCAAGCTTAGCCTGCTGTGCCTGCTGCTCATAAAGCAGGGTTTGCTGCTGGCTCTGCTTCTCTTCCAGCTCGGCTTTCTGAGAGTTCACTTCTTCGCGGGTTTGCTGGAGCTGGGCGATGGTTTCCTGACGCGCCTGATTCAGATAGCCGTAATAGGCCTGCAGACGCTGCGACCGCTGGCCTTCTTCGCCGCTGAGGATCATCTGCATCCCGCTGTGTTCGCCCTGACGGAATGCCGCATCAAGCTGCGCGGCCAGATTACGCTCCTGGCTGGCGCGCTGACGCTCCAGTCTGGCGATAGACGCATTCATCTCATCAATTTGTTTATTGAGCTGGCCGAGAGTGTTCTGGGTTTCGCGCAGGGCGCGGGCGGCGCCAGAGATCGCCTCTTCCTGCGCTTTTAACTGGGCGAGGAGAGTGCTGCGCTGCTGCTGTTGCTTACGAACGGCACGTTCTTTGGCGGCAATGTCTGCCTGAATGGATTTTAACTGGTCGCGGTCATCCGCGTGGGCTGAAAAGGCGCACAACAATACGCCAGCGCTGAGCGCGCTGGCGTAGATCACGGACCGGATCGACACAGTCCAGGTGTTTGAAAAAATCGCCTTTCCCCTCATGGGGAGCGATTATTCCACGATGAACAGCGGCTTACCAGTCATCTCTTGCGGGATTTCCATGCCCATCAGCGCCAGCATGGTCGGCGCGATGTCGGAAAGTTTGCCGCCATCCACCGCTTTCACGGTTTTGTCGCCCACATAGATCAGCGGCACCGGCAGGTTAGTGTGGGCAGTATGCGCCTGGCCGGTTGCCGGGTCGCGCATCTGCTCAGCATTGCCGTGATCCGCGGTAATCAGCAGCTGACCGCCCACGGACTCTACCGCCTCGCTGACCTGCGCGATGCAGTTATCCAGGGTTTCGACAGCGGCAACCGCCGCTTCAAAGACGCCGGTATGCCCTACCATATCGCCGTTCGGGTAGTTGCAGATGATGGCGTCATACTTACCGCTTTTAATTGCCGCGACCAGTTTTTCAGTTAATTCTGCACTGCTCATTTCCGGCTGCAGGTCGTAAGTCGCCACTTTCGGGGAGTTGATCAGAATGCGATCTTCGCCGGCAAACGACTCTTCAACGCCGCCGTTAAAGAAGAAGGTCACATGGGCGTATTTCTCGGTTTCGGAGATGCGCAGCTGGGTTTTGTCATGCTTCGCCATCCACTCGCCAAAGGTGTTCGCCAGGGACGCCGGTGCGTAAGCCACCGTCGTTTTGATGTCGGCGGCGTATTCGGTCAGCATGACGAAATCGCTTAACTGCACCACTTTCTGACGGGCGAAGCCGTCAAAATCGGCATTCACAAAGGCGCGGGTGATTTCGCGGGCGCGGTCGGCACGGAAGTTCATAAAAATCAGCGCATCGCCGTCGTCCATCACGGAATCTGCCTGGCCTTCGGCGCGGATCACCGTCGCTTTAACGAATTCGTCGTTTTCATCACGGGCATATGCCGCCTGTAAACCTGCGACCGCGCTGTCGGCCTGGAACTCGCCTTTCGCCTGCGTCAGCAGGTTGTACGCCTGTTCCACGCGATCCCAGCGGTTATCGCGGTCCATCGCATAGTAGCGACCAATAATAGTGGCGACGCGGCCTTTGCCCAGTTCAGCAAATTTGTCTTCGAAGCGTTTCAGGGACGATTCTGCGCTGCGTGGCGGGGTATCGCGGCCATCCAGGAAAGCATGCAGATAGATTTTTTCTGCGCCGCGCTGAGCTGCCAGTTCGACCATCGCAAGAATGTGATCTTCATGGCTGTGCACGCCGCCCGCTGACAGGAGGCCCATGATATGCACGGCTTTGCCGTTGGCGGTGGCGTTATCCACCGCAGCGGTCAGCGCCGGGTTGCTGAAAAAGGTGCCCTGTTTGATTTCTACGTCCAGACGGGTCAGATCCTGATAGACGATACGGCCCGCGCCCAGATTGACGTGACCGACTTCAGAGTTGCCCATCTGACGGTCCGGCAGACCCACTTCCAGGCCGGATGCGTCAATCAGCGTATGCGGACGTTTCGCCCACAGGGCATCCATGACCGGCGTTTTAGCGTTAAAAATAGCGTTATCCTGCTGGTCTTCACGATAGCCATAGCCATCCAGGATCACCAGTACCATAGGTTTTTTAGAAACCGACATTGCGACAACCTCATGCTTATGAGTCAAAAATTTGCGTAATTTTACTACAGCTGAATCGATCAAATAGCCGCAGAAGATCAAAGAATGAGGTGGGGAAGGGCTGTGTTTTTAATGGCTTCAGGCATTTTTTTCGTAACGCGCCGCAGAAAATGCATTCCGTTGTGCTCGCTGGCTGTATTTGCTACACCGCACAGGTATACTCCTTTCCTGGTTTTTAATCATTGAGTCGGGAGTTGTTGCCCTCCATGCAAGAAATTATGCAATTTGTTAGCCGTCACCCCATACTTTGTATCGCATGGGTTGTCTTACTGGCGGCGGTGCTGTTCACCACCTTTAAGGGTCTGGTGTCGAAAGTTAAAGTCATCACGCGTGGTGAAGCAACGCGTCTGATCAACAAAGAAGATGCGGTGGTTGTGGATCTGCGCCAGCGTGATGATTTCCGCAAAGGCCACATCGCGGGCGCGCACAACGTGCTGCCTAACGATATCAAAAACAATAACCTCGGCGAGCTTGAGAAAAATAAAAGCAAACCCATTATTGTGGTAGATGGTGCCGGTATGCAGGCCCAGGCTCCGGCGAACGAGCTGAATAAAGCGGGCTTCGAACGAGTCTATGTACTGAAAGATGGCGTAGCTGGCTGGAGTGGTGAAAACCTCCCGCTTGTTCGCGGTAAATAAATCATAAGTGGAGTGCTGTCATGGCCAACATTGAAATCTACACCAAAGCGACCTGCCCGTTTTGCCATCGCGCAAAAGCATTGCTCAACAGCAAAGGCGTTGCCTTCGAAGAGCTGCCGATTGATGGCGATGCGGTGAAGCGCGAAGAGATGATTCAACGTAGTGGCCGTACGACCGTGCCGCAGATTTTTATTGATGCACAGCACATTGGCGGCTGTGACGACTTGTATGCGCTGGACGCGCGTGGTGGACTCGATCCCCTGTTACGCTAGAGCGTATTTAGGACAACACTAAGGACTACTCATGTCAGAACAAAATAACACCGAAATGGCTTTCCAGATCCAGCGTATTTATACCAAGGATGTGTCTTTCGAAGCGCCAAACGCGCCGCACGTTTTCCAGAAAGACTGGCAGCCAGAAGTGAAACTGGATCTGGATACAGCTTCCAGCCAGCTCGCTGAAGACGTTTATGAAGTGGTGCTGCGCGTCACCGTGACCGCAAGCCTGGGCGAAGAAACGGCCTTCCTGTGCGAAGTCCAGCAGGCTGGTATCTTCTCCGTTGGCGGTATCGAAGGTACCCAGATGGCGCATTGCTTAGGCGCATACTGCCCGAACATTCTGTTCCCGTATGCCCGTGAATGCATCACCAGCCTGGTTTCCCGCGGTACATTCCCGCAGCTGAACCTTGCACCGGTCAACTTCGATGCGCTGTTCATGAACTATTTGCAGCAGCAGGCAGGCGAAGGTACCGAACAACCTCAGGATGCCTGATGAGTACGATAAATGCTCATATGACTGTGATCGGTGCCGGCTCTTACGGCACCGCTCTTGCCATTACCCTGGCAAGAAATGGCCACGAAGTGGTGCTTTGGGGCCACGATCCCAAACATATCGCGACACTGCAACACGACCGTTGCAACGTGGCGTTCCTCCCGGATGTGCCTTTCCCCGACACGCTGCACCTTGAGAGCGACTTAGCCACGGCGCTTGCCGCAAGCCGCAATATTCTCGTGGTGGTGCCAAGCCATGTCTTTGGCGATGTGCTGCGACAAATCAAACCATTGATGCGCGACGACGCGCGCGTGGTATGGGCGACCAAAGGCTTAGAGGCCGAAACGGGCCGTCTGTTGCAGGACGTGGCGCGTGAAGCGCTGGGCGATGCCATTCCGCTGGCGGTAATTTCCGGGCCAACCTTCGCCAAAGAGCTGGCGGCAGGTCTGCCGACGGCCATCTCACTTGCCTCCACCGATGAGGTTTTCGCTGAGGATTTGCAGCAGTTGCTGCACTGCGGCAAAAGTTTCCGTGTCTACAGCAACCCGGATTTTATCGGCGTGCAGCTGGGCGGGGCGGTGAAAAACGTCATTGCTATCGGCGCGGGCATGTCTGACGGCATCGGTTTTGGCGCGAATGCGCGTACCGCGCTGATCACCCGTGGTCTGTCCGAAATGTCCCGTCTGGGCGTAGCGCTGGGCGCCGATCCCTCCACCTTTATGGGCATGGCGGGGCTGGGCGATCTGGTCTTAACCTGCACCGACAACCAGTCCCGTAACCGTCGTTTTGGGATGGCGTTAGGTCAGGGCATGGACGTAAAAACCGCACAGGAGAGCATCGGCCAGGTGGTTGAAGGGTACCGCAATACCAAAGAAGTCCGCGAGCTGGCACACCGCTTTGGTGTCGAAATGCCAATAACCGAGGAAATTTATCAAGTATTGTATTGCGGAAAAAATGCGCGCGAGGCAGCATTGACCCTGTTAGGCCGCTCCCGTAAGGATGAGCGTACCAGCCATCCGGCTCCCTAATCCTCATCACTGACACGGCCATCGCAGAGTGGCCGGTCATTTTATTTCGCCTGGAGTATGCAATGCCGTGTGAAGAACTGGATCTCGTCTGGAATAATATTAAAGCCGAAGCCCGGGCGCTGGCCGATTGTGAGCCAATGCTGGCCAGTTTTTATCACGCGACTTTACTCAAACACGAAAACCTCGGCAGCGCGCTGAGCTATATGCTGGCGAACAAACTCGCGTCGCCAATCATGCCCGCCATCGCCATTCGTGAAGTGGTGGAAGAAGCCTACGCCGCCGATCCGGAAATGATCGCCTCCGCCGCCTGCGATATTCAGGCGGTGCGCACCCGCGATCCGGCGGTGGATAAATACTCCACGCCGCTGCTCTACCTGAAAGGTTTTCACGCCCTGCAGTCTTACCGCATCGGTCACTGGCTGTGGAATCAGGGCCGCCGCGCGCTGGCGATTTTCCTGCAAAATCAGGTATCGGTGTCCTTCCAGGTGGATATTCACCCGGCAGCGAAGATTGGCCGCGGCATTATGCTCGACCATGCCACCGGCATTGTGGTGGGGGAAACGGCAGTGGTGGAAGACGACGTTTCGATTTTGCAGTCGGTCACGCTCGGCGGGACCGGCAAAACCAGCGGCGATCGCCATCCGAAGATCCGTGAAGGCGTAATGATTGGCGCCGGGGCTAAAGTTCTCGGCAATATCGAAGTCGGGCGCGGCGCGAAGATTGGCGCGGGTTCGGTGGTGCTGCAACCGGTGCCGCCGCACACCACAGTGGCGGGCGTACCGGCCCGCATTGTCGGCAAGCCGGAGTCAGACAAACCCGCGATGGATATGGATCAGCATTTTAACGGCGCGAATCACCGCTTCGAGTACGGCGACGGTATTTAACGCTAGCTGCGCAGTACCGCGCCCGGATAGCCAAGCTGACGCCAGGCTTCATACACCACCACGGAGACGGCATTAGACAGGTTCATGCTGCGGCTGTCCGGCATCATCGGGATGCGGATCTTCTGCTCTTTGGGCAGCGCATCCAGGATTGCGGCAGGCAGACCGCGCGTCTCCGGACCAAACATCAGATAATCCCCGTCCTGATAACTCACCGCGCTGTGGGCTGGCGTGCCTTTGGTTGTCAGGGCAAACAGCCGCTGCGGATTTTCCGCCGCCACAAAAGCGGCGTAGTCAGCGTGACGCACCACCGCGGTAAATTCATGATAATCCAGCCCGGCGCGGCGCAGACGCTTGTCATCCCAGGTAAAGCCCATTGGCTCGATGATGTGCAGGCGAAACCCGGTGTTGGCACACAGGCGGATAATGTTCCCGGTATTCGGCGGGATTTCAGGTTCGAATAAGACGATGTTCAGCATGCTGCCCCCTCAATAATGGCGGGCAGCATAGCAAAAATCAGGCGGCATCGCCTGTTTTCACCGGCGCAAACACCGATTCATGCTCAACGTTCTGCACCAGCGAGTCGCGGCTGATTTCGCTGATAGAACGCGCCCCGGTCAGCGTCATCGCCACGCGCATCTCTTTTTCGATCAGGTTAAGCAGGTTCGCCACCCCTGCCTGGCCGTGGGTCGCCAGCGCATACAGATAGGCACGGCCCAGCAGCACGGTGTCCGCGCCGAGCGCAATCATTCGCACCACGTCCAGCCCGTTACGAATGCCGCTGTCTGCAAGGATCGCAATGTCACCTTTCACCGCATCGGCAATGGCGGGCAGCGCGCGGGCAGACGAGAGCACGCCGTCCAGCTGGCGGCCGCCGTGGTTCGATACCACAATGCCGTCTGCGCCAAAGCGCACCGCATCGCGCGCATCTTCTGCATCGAGGATCCCTTTGATCACCATCGGGCCGTCCCAGAATTCGCGGATCCACTCCAGGTCTTTCCAGGAAATCGATGGATCGAAGTTATTCGCCAGCCAGCCAATATAATCTTCCAGCCCGGTCGGCTTGCCGAGGTAGGTGGAGATGTTGCCCAGATCGTGAGGACGGCCATTGACGCCGACATCCCACGCCCACTGCGGATGCGTCACCGCCTGCCAGTAACGGCGCATCGCCGCGTTGGCGCCGCTCATGCCGGAATGGGCGTCCCGGTAACGCGCGCCTGGCGTCGGCATATCCACGGTAAACACCAGCGTTGAACAACCTGCCGCTTTGGCGCGCTCCAGCGCGTTACGCATAAAGCCGCGATCGCGCAGCACGTACAGCTGGAACCACATCGGACGCTTAATGGTCGGGGCGACCTCTTCAATCGGGCAGACGGATACCGTCGACAGGGTGAAAGGGATGCCTTTCGCATCGGCAGCCGCTGCCGCCTGCACTTCGCCGCGCCGCGCGTACATGCCGCACAGCCCGACCGGAGCCAGCGCCACCGGCATCGACAGTTTTTCATTAAACAGCGTGGTTTCCAGACTCAAATCGGACATGTTTTTCAGCACGCGCTGACGCAGCGCCACCTGCGAGAGATCTTCCACGTTGCGGCGTAGCGTATATTCCGCGTAGGCACCGCCGTCGATGTAATGGAAAAGAAAGGGTGGCAGGATGCGCTGCGCGGCGGCGCGGTAATCACTGGCGGCGGAAATAATCATGGGTTTCTCCCTGACAGTTTATTGGGTTAACCGGGCAGACGGGTGATACGCGCCTGGCGGGCCTGATCTTCATCGAATCGTTTAATGGTGGTATGCACAAATTCCAGATGCAGCATCATCGCTTTACGCGCGCCGTCGGCGTCACCGGCCATAATCGCGTTCATCACTGCCTGATGCTGTTCGGTGAGCTGCGCGAACACCGGCGGCACGAAATACATCCGCTGGCGGCTCTGTTTCACTGACAGTTGCAGCAGATCGAAAAAGCCGCGCATGGTCTGCAACAGCACTACATTGTGCGAAGCTTCGGCGATGGCTAAGTGAAAGCGCACGTCCGCCTGCGAAGCGAGATCCGGGTCATCGCTCAGGGTGGCGTCAAAGCAGAGCTGAATTTTTTCTTTATCCGCAGCGGTGGCGCGCAGGGCGGCGTGCCAGGCGGTGCTGGCCTCAATGGCATGACGGGCTTCCAGAATATCGAAGCTGTAGTCCGGATCGTCTGCCATCAGGGTTTTCAGCGGGTAGACAATGTTTTGCTCTGACCAGTCTTCCTGCGGCCAGCGCACAAAGGTGCCGCCGCCGCGTCGGCTGAGCAGCACGCCTTCGCTGATAAGCTTCGCAATCGCCTCCCGCAGGGAATTGCGGGAGACGCCCAGCTCGGCGGCCAGTTTGCGCTCGGCGGGCAAACGCGCCCCCGGCTCAAGCTGCTGTTCGTCTATCAGCGCACGTAAGCGATCGGCGATGGTGTCGGACAGACGCACGGGCATCACTATCATGGGATCATCCAGGTCAGAACGTATGCCTGAAGTGTAGTGATCGCACCCACCATGCAGGTGAAAATCAGGCTGTGTTTAACAGTAAAGCGGAACAGATCGGACTCTTTACCCACCAGCCCCACCGCCGCGCAGGCGATGGCGATAGACTGCGGCGAAATCATTTTGCCGGTCACGCCGCCGGTGGTATTCGCCGCCACCAGCAGCACATCCGAGACGCCAATTTGCTGGGCGGCGGTCGCCTGCAGGGCAGCAAAGAGCGCGTTCGATGAGGTATCGGAGCCGGTCAGGAACACCCCCAGCCAGCCGAGGAACGGCGAGAAAAAGGTAAAGGCGCTGCCGGTATGGGAAAGCGCCAGCGCCAGCGTCGAGGACAGCCCGGAATAATTGGAGATAAACGCGAACGCCAGCACCATACCAATGGAGTAGATCGGCAGCGCCAGCTCTTTCAGCGTGCTGCCGAAGGTGGAAAGCGCCTCTTTCGGCTTCATACGCAGCCAGACGATGGAGATCAGCGCCGCGAACAGAATGGCCGTGCCGGTGGCGGAGAACCAGTCAAACTTATACACCGCCGCATAAGGCGTGGCCGCGCTCACCACCGGCGGCATACGCGCCACCAGCTTATCCAGATACGGCACGGAGATATTAATCACCCAGTCATACATCGCGCCGCCAGGGGCAAACAGCGCTTTGAACGGCGGAATGCTCCACAGGGTGACGGTGGCAGTCAGGAACAGGAATGGCGACCAGGCACGTATGATTTGACCGCGGGAGTAATATTTCGGCGTAACGGCGGCATCGCCCGTGGTGGCATTTACGTCGTCAAAACGGAAAATGCGCACCGGCTGCCAGCGGCGCAGGAACAGCGTCAGGCACACCAGCGAGACCAGCGAGGAGATAATGTCCGGCAGTTCCGGCCCGAGAAAGTTAGAGCTGAGGTACTGGGCGATGGCAAAGGAGCCGCCCGCCACGATCACCGCAGGCCAGGTTTCCTTCACGCCGCGCCAGCCGTCCATAATCGCCATGATCCAGAACAGCACGATGATGGTCAGGAACGGCAGCTGACGGCCCACCATCTGGCCGATTTCAAAGCTGTCGAGGCCGGTCACCTGGCCTGCCACGAGAATGGGAATACCCATCGCGCCAAACGCCACCGGCGCGGTGTTGACGATCAGGCACAGCCCGGCGGCATACAGTGGTTTAAAGCCCAGCCCCACCAGCAGCGCGGCGGTAATGGCGACCGGCGCGCCAAAGCCCGCGGCCCCTTCCAGAAAGGCCCCGAACGAGAAGCCGACGATCAGCATTTGCAGGCGCTGGTCCGGCGTAATGGAGAGAATGGACGAGCGAATGATCTCAAACTGGCCGGTTTTGACCGAGATTTTATAGACAAAGACCGCCGCGACGATGATCCACGCAATCGGCCACAGGCCATAGAAGAAGCCGTACACCACCGAGGCGAGGGCGTTATCCACCGGCATATCGTAGAAGAACAGGGCAACGGCCAGCGCGATGGCAACCGTCCAGCTGGCGGCGACGTAGCCTTTCAGCTTGAGCTTAATTAAGGCGAAAAAGAAAAACAGGATCGGTAACGAGGCGATAAGGCTCGACAGCCACAGGTTCCCTGCCGGATCGTAATTTTGTTGCCAGAGGCTCATGAAGATCTCCTGAGGGCCATTTATCCTGTCGCGCGGCGAGTCTGCGCTCGTCTGCGCGTCACACTGTCTGTAAAAGTGGCCCTGCCAGTTAAGGTTTGTAGGGTTAATGACAATGAATGGTTAACCAAATGTTATTGACTGGCAATGCATGTGTGACAGGAAATGATATATCTGTGAGCGGAACAGGACTCAGGGGCAGGATTGGTAGGACCACATCAGAAGGGAAGCGCAGATAAAAACCTCTCCCGCATATGGGGAGAGGCCAGAAAGCAGGGGATCAGAATGCGGTTTTCGAAAAGCCGGTCATCTCGGTCAACTTCATTTCGCGACCTAATTCGGTCATTGGATGCACCACCACCAGGCCACGCACGCTTTTTTTCAGCTTGCCCATGTCGGCCTGTTCTTTTTTGGTGATGGCGCGACGGAACGGCATATCCGCCAGTTTCTGCGCTTCTTTGCTCAGCTTATGCCCGTGCAGGGCGCGCAAACGGGCGATTTCGCCTTCCAGCGTCTCTTTTTCTTTTTCCAGCTCGGCGTATTTATCGGCGGCTTCGGCCAGCGAAATATCAGCCTGCTGGTGGCGGATAGCGTCAAGGCGATCGCTCAGGCGTTTAATTTCACTCTTTTCAACTTCTTTCATGACAATTGGACTCTGAATCGGGGAGATATTGCGCTAAGGATACACTAAACCGCGGGCGGTTACTTCTGAAAGGCTTTTTTCAGGCTGATGCGGGAGATCAGCTCTGTCAGGGAAAGCACCATGGTGGAACGTACAACCTGTTGATAACGCTGCTTTTGCATGGCATAGAGATCGGCATCGCTGAGATCAAACTGCGGCGCGGGGGGCAGGGCGGCGACGCAGTGCAGCTCACCGAAGGGGCCCAAGATCTCGTCGTCGGTGAAAGCGTATTCGTTGCCGTCGTGATTCAGCTCTTCCCGCAGCGCCATCAGCAGCTCGGCGTCCTCGTATTCCGGGCGGCTGATGACGCCAAGCCCGTAAATCAGTTTCAAACGCACCGACAAATCGCCCAGCGGGCCGTTGCCGTCCAGCAGCGGCTCAACGGCATATTTCACCGCGTAATCGTCTTTGCGAAAAACCTGAAGCACCAGAATGTTCACCGCCTCGGTCAGTAGCTCGACGGCGGCGATCAAAAAGCTGCGTACGGTTTTGCCTGCATTAAGACGCTCAAGCACACGGTTTTCAAAGGCCTGGGTTTCTTCCATTATTGCCTGCATATCCGACAATCTGTTGTTCGGGCGCGGAAAGCTCCGCGCCGGGTTTGGCATCATGCCTTTGCGTTGTACGCGTTAACGGCCTCGGTCACGACGTCGCTCGCCGCGTCCAGCCCGGAAATCTGTGCCAGAGCCGCCTGCGGGCCTTTCTCTTCAATCAACTGCGCCAGCTCAATCGCCTGCGGATCCTGCTCGCTGCGATAGTGCATCGCGGCGGCAATACCCAGCACCAGGTTGTGATGCGGCAGGTCGTATTCCAGCGTGCCCAGCAGCGGCTTGATCAGGCGATCGCCCGCGCTCAGTTTACGCAGCGGCTGACGGCCAACGCGCTCCACATCATCTTTCAGATAGGGGTTTTCGAAACGACCCAAAATTTTCTGGATATAGGCGGCGTGTTTCTGCGTTTCAAAGCCATAACGTTTGATCAGCACTGCGCCGCTTTCCACCATCGCACCTTTTACCACAGTACGGATTTTCTCGTCGAGAATGGCATCACGGATAGTCTGCAAACCGGCCTGCTGGCCGAGATAGGCGGTAATGGCGTGGCCGGTGTTCAGGGTGAACAGCTTACGCTCCACGAAGGCCATCAGGTTATCGGTCAGTTCCATGCCCGGAATATTCGGCGGCGTACCTTTGAACTGCGTCTGGTCGACGATCCATTCGCTGAAGGTTTCCACGGTGACTTCCAGCGGATCGTTGGTAGCGGAGGCCGACGGCGGCACGATACGGTCTACAGCGGAGTCCACAAAGCCGGTATGCGCTTCCACCCAGGCTTTATCCTCTTCCGCCAGCGCGTTAAACACGTGGCCTTTCAGCTGCGTGGTGCCGCGCACCATGTTTTCACAGGCGATGATATTCAGCGGCGTGTCGTTACCCTGGGCTTTACGTTTTGACAGACCTTTGGCGATGGCAGGAGCAATACGCTCCAGCACCACCGGGCCAACCGCCGTGGTCACCAGATCCACCTGCGCGATGAGATCGATGACTTCATCGCCAGTGCTGTTGACCGCGTTAACGCCGGAAACAGTGTCCACCTGTTCATTTTCACCGACAACGTGAACCTGATAGCTATGACGGGCATTCAGGGCGTCGAGCACTGCCTGATTCACATCGGCGAATGTCAGCTCAATCCCCGCGTCCGCCAGCAGTTTGCCGATGAAACCACGTCCGATATTACCTGCGCCAAAATGTAATGCTTTCATAGAATTACCTTCATCAATGTTTTTACCCGAGAGGGCTGGGGTGAGGAGGCGAATTCCCCTCACCCTAACCCTCTCCCAATGGGAGAGGGAAAAGGGCGTACCTTTACTTGTTCAGCAGGGCCAGCACTTCTTCAACGCTCTGCGTGTGCGTCAGGCGCTCAATCACAGATTCGTCGTCCAGCGCGTTGGTCAGGCTGGTGATCACCTGGATGTGCTCGTTGTTACGGGCGGCGATACCGATAACCAGACGGGCAATGTCGTCGGCATCATCACCGAAGCGCACGCCTTCCGGATACTGACAGAATACCACGCCGGTCTTCAGAACACGGTCTTTCGCTTCCACCGTACCGTGCGGCACGGCGATGGACTCACCCAGATAGGTCGGGGTCAGTTTTTCGCGATCCAGCATCGCCTGCACATACTCCGGCTCAACGTAGCCGCCTTTTACCAGCTGCTCACCGGCAAAAATAATGGCTTCTTCTTTGGTGCTCGCCGTGCGGCCCAGGAAGATGTTTTCTGCGCCCAGACGGAACAGGTGGCTGTTACTTTCGTCGAAGCTGTCCTGCAGGCTGGTGCGCACTTTCTCTTCATTCTGCACGTGGCGCTGTGCGGCAACCAGACGTTCAGTCAGGCTGGTGTACAGGCCGCTGTCGAGGAAGTTGGTCAGCGAAATATGCTGCGCCTGCGGCACCTGGCGCATCGCACGCTCGGTCAGGTCGCGGTGCGTGATCACCAGGTCAACATCGCCCGGCAGGTTGTTGATCGCGCTGTTGGTCACGGAGATGTTAGTCAGCCCCGCATCCTGCACTTTCTTACGCAGCACGCCTGCGCCCATGGCGCTCGAGCCCATACCGGCATCACAGGCGACGATGATTTTACGCACATGGCTCAGGTCGTTGGACACTTCGCCCGCAGTCAGCGGAGAGGCGCCTTTGGACTCGGCTTTCATGTCCTGCATGCGACGGGTTGCGGCTTCAATATCGTCGTCTTCTTTCACTTTGCTGGTTTTCAGCAGAATGGCGGAGATAACGAAAGAGACGACCAGCGCTGCGAAGATTGCCGCGAGGTTAGCAAAATAGGCACCTTTCGGCGTCATTGCCAGCACCGCCAGGATAGAACCCGGAGACGCCGGAGACACCAGACCGCCGCCCAGCACGCTCAGGGTGAACACGCCAGTCATACCGCCGAGGATCACCGCAATCAGCAGACGCGGGTTCATCAGCACGTACGGGAAGTAAATTTCGTGGATACCACCCAGGAAGTGGATGATTGCCGCACCGCCCGCAGACTGTTTCGCGCTGCCGCGACCGAAGAACATATACGCCAGCAGCACGCCCATACCCGGACCCGGGTTTGCTTCGATCAGGAAGAAGATAGACTTGCCGAGATCGTGAGACTGCTGAATACCCAGCGGCGAGAAGATACCGTGGTTGATGGCGTTGTTGAGGAACAGGATTTTCGCCGGTTCAACAAAGATGGACGCCAGCGGCAGCATGTCATGGACAACCATGAAGTTAACGCCCGCAGCCAGTGCCTTAGACAGCACTTCAACCGCCGGGCCAATGCCGAGGAAGGCAAGAATGGCGAGGATCATACCGATGATGCCGGCGGAGAAGTTATTCACCAGCATTTCGAAACCGGATT
Organism: Enterobacter sp. K510; assembly: GCF_055804875.1. Taxonomy (NCBI): domain Bacteria; kingdom Pseudomonadati; phylum Pseudomonadota; class Gammaproteobacteria; order Enterobacterales; family Enterobacteriaceae; genus Enterobacter; species Enterobacter sp. K510. The sequence continues at coordinate 152,755 of NZ_JBNRLQ010000005.1, forward strand.
TGATCTTACCATCTACCGCGGCATCAAATTTCTTGATGCACAGACCGCCCAGCGGACCGGCAATCATCGCGCCGAGGAACATCGGCATATCTGCGCCCACGATAACGCCCATGGTGGTGATAGCACCGACCACGCCGCCACGCTCGCCGCCAACCAGACGACCACCGGTATAACCGATCAACAGCGGCAGCAGATAAGTAATCATCGGGCCGACGAGTTTCGCCAGCGTTTCGTTAGGTAACCATCCTGTCGGAATAAAGAGTGCAGTAATAATACCCCAGGCGATAAACGCGCCGATGTTGGGCATTACCATATTGCTAAGGAACCGACCAAAGCTTTGCACCTTGATCTTGATATCGGATGACATAAAACACCCCTTCTTATGTTTGCTAGCGCACAGGCCGGAAGCCCGAGGTTTGTTGTTAATGTGGCGGCAGAGGTAGCCGGACCCATGATGTGTGTGAGGCGAAATCTGGCACCGAATCGTCTTTCTGTCCAGATAGCGCCCTTTGGTGTGATCTGAATCACATAAACATAGGGTGTATCCGGGGATAAGGCGTGATCAACTTCACAAAACAGTGGTGTAAAAAAAGAACACCGCCGAAAAAATCGACGCAGAATGGCTGTTAATGTGATGTTAATCACATTTGCGTTTCATGACTTTGTTATTTATTTGTGATCTTAATCACAAGATATTTTTGTCAGGAGTTTTCTGACTGTGATCAAAGGCAAACTGTGATGTAGACGCAGACGGCAGATGTAACTTCCTTACACCGCCGACACCTTACGGAACAGACTTTTCACATTTATGAAAGCGCCCCTGCCTTTTGTGCGGCGGTGGGCCATAATTATCTCTTCACAGGCGATTAAGGACACGGCCATGAAACTGATTGGCAGCTACACCAGCCCCTTCGTGCGGAAGATTTCCGTGATCTTGCTGGAAAAAGGCATCACCTTCGAATTCATCAACGAAATGCCCTATAACGCAGAGAATGGCGTTTCGCAATTTAACCCGCTTGGTAAAGTACCCGCGCTGGTGACTGATGACGGCGAAACCTGGTTTGATTCCCCCATTATTGCGGAATATCTGGAACAGCTGGGTATGGCGCCTGCATTGCTGCCCACCGATGCGAAAGCGGCATTACGGGTGCGCCAGCTGGAAGCGCTGGCGGACGGCATTATGGATGCGGCGCTGACCTCCGTGCGCGAGCAGGCCCGTCCGGCAGCACAGCAGTCGGAAAGCGAACTGGTGCGCCAGCGGGAAAAAATCAGCCGCGCGCTGGATGCCCTGGAACAATACGCCGCCAACGGCGTGTTGCAGTCGCAGTCCCTCGATCTGGCGAACATCGCTGTCGCCTGTGCGATTGGCTATCTGAATTTCCGCCGCGTGTCGCCGGGCTGGTGCGTGGAGCGTCCGCAGCTGGTGAAGCTGGTGGAAACGCTCTTCCAGCGCGAAAGCTTTGCCCGCACCGAACCGCCAAAGGCTTGATACGCATTATGACAGCCTGAGCAAAGACGCTGTACAATCCCCTCACGTCGACCCCTTCCCGACGGAGGGGCCAATCACAGCAAGGCAGTGTCATGACCCCTGAAAATCGTTCCCTGTTCAGCCAGATCCCGGCAACCGACCGTTTATTGCGTGATGACGCCTTCCGCCCGCTGTTAGCAACTTTTGGCCATACGCGGGTGGTGGAGGCGCTGCGCCTGTTGCAGAACGAGGCCCGCGCCGCCATTCACGACAGCCAGACGCTGCCGGACTGGAGCGCTGACTGGGCCGGGGCCACACGTCAGCATCTTCACCATCAGCAGCAGAGCGCTATCCGTCCGGTGATCAACCTGACCGGCACCGTGCTGCACACCAATCTCGGGCGGGCATTACAGGCGGAAGCGGCGATCGAGGCGGTGGCACAGGCGATGCGTTCTCCGGTGTCGCTGGAGTACGATCTGGATGGTGCCGGGCGCGGACATCGTGACAGCGCGCTGGCCGCCATGCTGTGCCGTCTGACGGGGGCGGAAGACGCCTGTATCGTCAATAACAACGCGGCGGCGGTACTGTTAATGCTGGCGGCTACGGCCAGCGGCCAGGAAGTGGTGGTGTCGCGCGGCGAGCTGGTGGAGATTGGCGGCGCATTTCGCATTCCGGACGTCATGCGCCAGGCAGGCTGCGAGCTGCATGAAGTCGGCACCACTAACCGCACCCACGCGAAAGACTATCGTCAGGCCATCAACGACAATACTGCGCTGCTGATGAAAGTGCATACCAGTAATTATCAGATCGAAGGTTTTACGAAAGCCGTGGACGAAGCGGAACTGGTAGCTATTGGCAACGAGCGGGACGTGCCGGTGGTGGTGGATTTAGGCAGCGGCTCGCTGGTGGATCTCAGCCAGTACGGCCTGCCGAAAGAGCCCATGCCGCAGGCGTTGATCGCCGCGGGCATCAGCCTGGTCAGCTTCTCCGGCGATAAACTGCTCGGCGGCCCGCAGGCCGGGATCATCGTCGGCAAAAAAGCGCTGATTGCCCGTCTGCAACAGCACCCGTTAAAACGCGCGCTGCGGGCAGACAAGATGACCCTCGCCGCGCTGGAGGCCACGCTGCGCCTCTACCTGCATCCGGAAAAACTCACGCAGGATCTGCCGACGCTGCGATTGCTGACCCGCGATACCGCGACGATCCGCGCCCTGGCGGAAAAACTTCAGCCGGTACTGGCCGCGCATTTTTCTGACTTCCATGTGCAGATCGAAGACTGTCTGTCGCAGATTGGCAGCGGTTCCCTGCCGGTGGATCGGCTGCCGAGCGTGGCCCTGACCTTCACCCCGCAGGACGGGCGCGGCAGCAGGCTTGAAACGCTCGCGGCGCAATGGCGCACAGGTGAAGTCCCGGTGATTGGCCGCATCACCGATGGCCGCCTGTGGCTCGATTTACGCTGTCTTGAGGACGAAACCCGTTTTCTGGAGATGTTACTGAAATGATTATTGCCACCGCCGGACATGTGGATCACGGCAAAACGACACTGCTGGAAGCGATCACCGGTGTAAATGCCGACCGCCTGCCGGAAGAGAAAAAGCGCGGCATGACCATCGATCTGGGTTATGCCTACTGGCCGCAGGCTGATGGCCGCGTACCAGGATTTATTGATGTGCCGGGCCATGAAAAGTTTCTCGCCAATATGCTGGCAGGCGTCGGCGGTATCGATCACGCGCTGCTGGTGGTGGCCTGTGATGATGGCGTGATGGCGCAGACCCGCGAACATCTGGCGATTTTGCAGCTGACCGGCCAGCCAACCCTGACCGTGGCGCTGACCAAAGCCGACCGGGTGGACGAGGCGCGCATTGCCGCCGTCCAGGACGAGGTGCGCGCCACGCTGCGTGAATACGGCTTTACCGACGCGGCGCTATTTATCACCGCCGCGACCGCCCAACGCGGCATCGATGAACTGCGCGAGCATCTGCTCCATCTCCCGGAGCGGGAACACGTGCAGCATCAGCGTTTCCGGCTGGCGATTGACCGCGCCTTTACCGTGAAGGGCGCAGGGCTGGTGGTGACCGGCACGGCGCTGTCGGGCGAGGTGCGCACCGGCGATACCCTGTGGCTGACCGGCATCAACAAACCCATGCGCGTGCGCGGTCTGCATGCGCAAAACCAGCCGGTCGATCATGCAATCGCCGGGCAGCGTATCGCCCTGAACATTACCGGCGATGCTGAAAAAGAGGCGCTTAACCGCGGCGACTGGTTGCTCAGCGAGGCGGCGTCGGAGCCGTCGTCCCGCGTTATCGTGGCGCTGCAAAGTCATACGCCCCTGACGCAGTGGCAGCCATTACATATTCACCATGCCGCCAGCCATATCACCGGCCGCGTCTCGCTGCTGACCGACGATCTGGCCGAGCTGGTGCTCGACAGCCCGCTGTGGCTGGCGGATAACGATCGGCTGGTGCTGCGTGATATTTCGGCGCGTATCACGCTGGCTGGCGCGCGGGTGGTGATGCTCGATCCGCCCCGCCGTGGCAAACGTAAAACAGCGTATCTGGACTGGCTCGCCACGCTTGCCGCCGCGCAGGACGATGCCAGCGCGCTGGCGGCGCACCTGATCCGCGGTGCCGTCTCCCTGAGCCGCTTCGGCTGGGCGCGGCAGTTAAGCCGCAGCGGAATTGACGCCTTAACCCGCAATGACGGGCTGATCCAGTCGGGGGATAGCGTACTGAGCGCAGCAGTGGCCGCAGGCTGGCAGCGCAAACTGCTCGACACCCTGGCAACCTATCACGAACAGCATAAAGACGAGCCCGGCCCCGGACGCGAGCGTCTGCGGCGCATGGCGCTGCCGATGGAAGACGACGCGCTGGTGCTGACGTTAATCGAGCGGATGCGGGAAAGCGGCGACATTGCCAGCCATCATGGCTGGCTGCATCTGCCGGAACACAAAGCCGGTTTTACCGAAGAGCAGGCGACGATCTGGCAGCGTGCGGCACCGCTGTTTGCTGATGAACCCTGGTGGGTACGCGATCTGGCGCGGGAAACGGGCACGGATGAGCAGTTAATGCGGAGTGTATTACGACAGGCGGCGCAGCAGGGACTGATAACGGCGATCGTCAAAGATCGCTATTACCGTAACGATCGGATCGTCGCCTTTGCCAGTATGATCCGCGAACTGGATCAGGCGCGGGGATCAACCTGCGCAGCAGATTTCCGCGATCGGCTGAACGTCGGGCGTAAGCTGGCGATCCAGATCCTCGAATATTTTGACCGCATCGGCTTTACCCGCCGACGCGGCAACGACCATCTGCTGCGGGATGCACAGCTGTTCCCGGAAAATAGCTGAATCCAGCCGGGTTTTTACCCGGCTTTAACCTGCTGTTTTGCCAGCCATACCGCGCCGAGCCTGCCCGCCTGGTTACCCAGCTTGCACGGCAGGATGGGCGCTTTCAGAAATTCCCACATCTCGAAGGTTTCCAGATGGCGATCGAGCAGTTGATAAACTTTCTCCTGCTCGCTTAACCCGCCGCCAATCAGCACGACCTGCGGATCGTACATGGAAATCACGCTGTAAATGCCACGCGACAGAAAGCGCGCCCACTGATTAACGGCTTCGCGCAGATGCACGTCACTGTCCATACGTTCGAAAATCTCTTTGCCGTGAGGCATCTCTTCGGCGGACAGCGCCAGCGCACGGCGGCAGGCTTCCATCAGACCACTGGCGGACGCCACTTCATGCATGCATTCGCCGTCGTTACCGACCGGCATCACGCCAAACTCGCCGGCGCGGAAATGCGATCCGCGATACAGTTCGCCGTCAAAGATAATGCCGCCGCCGATACCGGTGCCGACGGTGATACAGACGACGTTGTCGTAATCCTGCGCCGCACCCAGCCAGCGCTCGCCCAGCGCGGCACAGTTGGCATCGTTCTCGACAATCACCGGCAGATCGCTGAGTTCCGCAAACAGCTCGCGCAGGTTAATGCCGTCCATAAAGTCCAGCGCTCCGGCTTTCATGGCAACGCCGGTACGGATGTTGATGTATCCGGGGAAACTGATGCCAACGGCGACGATGTCGTGCTCCTTTTGATAGCCCTCAACCACCGCCTGCCATTTCTGCTTAAACGTCTCAACGTCTTCCGGCGTGTCGTACTCGTCCGAGGTCAGTTCCTCGCCATTCTCATCAATCACGCCGTGCTTGATGTGTGTACCACCCACGTCAAAACCAATAAAATACTGCATAGTTTTTTTCCTGTGATAACCGCTCAGGCTAAGTATGGTTCAGGCAGGCCAGCGCAACGTAAAGTAAGGTAATAAACACCTTCACTTATTCTTAAATTATGACGGGGTGGCAGGATAGATTAATCCAGTACAGCGATTCTCAGCGGCCTGAAGCGGCTGTAGATCCAAAGCCCAAGGCAGCTCAGTGAGCCAAGAATGGCCGTCATGATCGCACTCATAAGAATGCCGATAAGCAGCCCGACCGGCAGTGCAAGCAAACCATGAATATACTGCTGGTTCCAGCTCACGGTGTCGTAGCCAAAGCAGGCGAATAAGCCAAAGATAAAGCCCAGTACGGCCATGGGAATACTCAGGCCGATAAGCAGTAAACGATAAATGCTGCGGGCCTTAATACGTTTCATGTCGGTCACCGCGCGGTTTTCAGTATCCATACAACATCCTGTTGAGTTTAATGAATTACTATTATGGGCTGAATTCCCGCGCGGATCTAATATGCCGTTACTCTTCATTCACCCAGATACGCATCTCTCCTTCGCCTCGATTCGCCCAACTGAACCAGGGAATAAACGTCAGCTTCTGAGGGGTACGTCTGACGGGAGAAGTATCGTAATGCCACAGCGGTTGCTGCTCGGCCTGTGCGGCGGTACGTTTATAACCATCCGCCTGAATCAGCACTTTATGCGCAAAAATTCCCTTACCGTCCAGCGTAGTAAAGACACTGTCCTCCGGCAGCCAGAGATTATGCAGCTCTTCGCCGTTATCGGCCTGTTCCAGACAATACACCAGCGGTCCGCGCTGTACGGCGACTTTACCAGCCTGATGGCGCACCAGCGGGTTGCCATACACCCGACGCACGGGCATTGGCAGCGTCAGGGAAAGCGTATCGCCTTCCTGCCAGACACGGCGAAGATGCAGATAACCTTTGCGAATCTCACCCATGGCCGGGCCGCCATTCAGCGTAATTGTCGGGTTGGGGCACCAGTCCGGCAGGCGCAGGGCCAGGATATGTTCCACCGGCTCCGGCGACTCGATACGCAGGGTAAGATTTTCCTGCCACGGGTAATTGCCGCTCAGCTGTAAGCGCAACGTTCGCTCCCCAACCGGAATCTCTGCCCGGTTGCCAATGTATAAATTAATAAACAGGGTATCTGCCTGTGGGGTATAAATGTAATGGCCGATGGAGGTCAGCAGACGGGCGATATTCGGCGGACAGCAGGCGCAGCCAAACCACCGCTGGCGCACCGGTTGTATGTGGTCATAAATATGATTAAATGGCAGCGAACGGGGCTGCACTTCCAGTGGATTAACGTAAAAGAAGTGTTTGCCGTCCAGTGCCATCCCGCCGAGCACCGTGTTGTATAGTGCGCGCTCCATGACGTCGGCATAATGGCTGTCGCCTTCCATTTCCAGCATCCGCCGGGCAAACATCATCAGGCCAATGGAGGCGCAGCTTTCTGCATACACCGTATCGTTCGGCAGATCGTAATCGTGACTGAACGCTTCACCACGGCTCTGCGAGCCGATGCCGCCGGTAATATAGAGCTGACGGCGTGCCATGTTTTGCCACAACCGCAGACAATCCTGACGTTTTTGCTCATCTCCGGCCAGACGCGCCAGATGCGCCACGCCAGTCATCAGATAGACAAAACGTACCGCATGACCGATGGCACTGTCCTGTTCTGAAAGCGGTACGTGCGCCTGACTATAGGCCTTGTCTTTCACCATCCACGCGGTGCCATGATTCGGCCAGTGCCAGGTGCCGCCACGCTTCTCGAATTCACTGTCATAAAAATGCGGCTGAGTGCCGCGCTGTTCAACGGAGTAGGCCACGAGATCGCGATAACGCGTCTCGCCGGTGACTTCATACAGGCGCATCAGGGCCAGTTCGATTTCCGGATGCCCATCATAGCCCTGCAGCTGGTCCACGCCCGGGCCAAATACACGATCAATGTGATCGGCAAGACGGCAGCCCACGTCGAGCAGAACACGTTTCCCGGTGGCCTGAAAATAAGCTACCGCCGCTTCGATCATATGGCCAGCAGTGTACAATTCATGGCATTCCGCAAGATTCGTCCAGCGCTCGCCGGGCGCTTTAACCGTGAACCAGGTATTGAGGTACCCGTCATCACACTGTGCGGCGGCGATGAGCGTAATGACATCATCGGCAGTCTTTTCCAGTTCGGGGTCGGGCTTCTGGCACAGGGACCAGGCGACGGCTTCGAGCCATTTCGCCACATCGCTGTCCTGAAAAACCATGCCGTAAAATTCTCCCTCCTGCAGATCAGCGGCGATGCGGAAATTAGCAATCGCATGGCTGGGATCGGCATCCGGAATACGATCATTCAGTGCATCCCACTGGTAAGGGATCACCACATCGCGTACCAGACGCTGATACTCGCCTAAAAACGGATCGGTGACCTTGAGCGTGTGCAGGTCGGTTTCCATTACTTTCATTATCTTCTCCTCAAGACTGAACATGGCGCTGACGCAAATCGGTGGCAATACGCGACATCATCGGGTTATTAAGTTTGCAGGCACGAATAGTGACGGCCAGCAGCAGGTGGAAAAGGGCGGGCAACAGCGTTTCCATCGCCGTAATGCCCTGTAGCGAGGCGGGAGTTTGATTGTCTGCGCCGGGCTGGTAGGCGACGACGATAAAAAGCAGGCTGATGATCCCGGCGCTGGATGCCCAGGCGAGCTTGATAAAAAACAGGTTGAAGGCAAAGTTCATGCCGGAAGAACGGACGCCGGTTTTCCATTCACCGTAGTCATCGGAAAAGGCCATCAGCGAAAAGTGCAGCGGCAGCGTGAAGCCGAGGATCACGCCGTTACCAAGAATGACCGCCAGCCATAGTGTCTGATACGCCGGGCCGCCCGGTAAAAACCACATCCCGACAGCCAGCGCGGCCAGGACCAGATTGGTGTAGTAATACAGTTTTACGGCATCAATACGTCGGGTCAGGGGGTTAACAATCACCGAGCCTAAAATCGAGGCGAAAGTCACCATGGTAAAAAACAGCGAGGTATAAGCCGTACTGCCCTCCAGCACGTAGGTGATGAAATACATGTAGCCGCCGCCGCGAATATTGAACACGTTGATCAGCAGGAATGACATCACCAGCATCAGTAACAGCTGATCGTTTTTACGCAGCCCGGCAAGGTGTTCGCGCAGGGTAAATTTACCCATCAGCGCCAGCGGCACGCGTTCACGGACCCAGAAAAAGCAGCATAAAAACATCACCACGGCGAGCGTGCACAGCACGCCAACGCCCAGCTGATAACCCCGGGCGGCGTCGCCCTTGCCCAGCACGTCCACCATCCACGGCAGACCAACCGAGACCAGAAAACCCGCCACGCCGCACAGTACGAAGCGCCAGGACTGGCACGAAATCACCTCATTGTGCCGTGTCGTCATGGTATTGATTAGCGCGCAGTAAGGAACGTTAATCGCCGTGTAGCCCACGGACAGCAGCAGATAGGTGCCGAACGCCCAGGCAATTTTTACGCCCATGCTGGCATCCGGTACGGTGAAGGTCAGGAAACCAATAATGCCAATCGGTATGGCCACCCACAGCTGCCAGGGACGAAATCGTCCCCAACGACTTTGCGTACGGTCGGCAATAATGCCCATCACCGGATCGGAAATAGCATCAAAGACGCGTAAGGCGATAAACAGCGTGCCGACCAACGCCGGTGTTAGTCCAAAAATATCGGTATAAAAAAAGGTAAGGAAATTCATTATCAGGCAGGTAATAACCGTGCCGCCGGCATCGCCCAGGCCGTAACCTATTTTTTCGCGTACCGATAATAGGGCGTCGTGATTAGAATGGGCGATATCTGTTTCAGACAGAGATGTAGAGGTCATCGATAACTCCTCGCAGCGTGGAGAGGCCGTTTTTACGTTGCCCGTGAAACACCACAGGCCGTTATTATGGGTTATGACCTTATTAATTCTGCCCGGATTATTACCGCCCACAAGGCAACAAAGAAGTATAAAAAGATGACGATCCCGACCTCATCGGAAAAGTGTGAAGCCGATCGAGCTGACGGGGAATAATTCATTAATAATCAATTTATAAGCCTTTAATTATTGGCGATAAGAACAGGAAATTGAATATTCATGCTTAATTTATCCATAATACATCCGATTAAAGTGCAAAATGGCGGTTTATTTATTTCACGCGGTATGGGGCGTCATCCGGCTCGTAAACTGAATTCATGGGAAGTGATTTTCGTCGAAAAGGGGACGTTGACGATCGAGGAAGAAGGGCAGCTATTTAAGGTTAGCGCCGGGCAAAGTCTATTATTATGGCCACAGCGGCGTCACGTAGGCGTGGAGGATTTTCCCGCCGATCTTAAATTCTACTGGCTGCATTTTGAAGTGCAGGAAAGCAGCCTGCCTGTTGAGTCGACGCTAACGCTTACCGTACCGCAGCATACTACGCCAGAGGATCCGCAATATGTTATTTCCTTGTTCCGCCAGTTTCTGAGCGAACAGGAAAAATTAACGCGCAGTGTCGCTCTGGAACTTATTTTATTACTGATCCTGCAACAAATTACCCTGACCGGAAGTGCCGAAACGCAGCAAGACGATCGGGGAGTGTCTTTTGCCTGGAAAGCGCAGCAGCTTATTCGTACGCAGTATCATCTGCCCGTTTCCACCGCCACGCTCGCGCGGGAATTACACTGCAATGCCGATTACCTCGGGCGCGTTTACCGGCGGACGTTTCACCTCACGCTGACGGAAGCGATCCACCGCCAGCGGGTGCGGACGGCAGAAAAGTTTTTACTCAGCGATGCGTGTTCGCTGAAAGAGATTGCCACGCTGTGCGGCTTCAGCGATGTCGGCTATTTCAGAAAAATTTTCCGTAAGCACACCGGCTTAACGCCCGCCGTCTGGAAACGGCGCTACTGCAAGGAACATATAAATTCATGAAATTATTATCGGTTTACAGAAAATTCAGTCACTCCATTAACGTAAGTTATTAAAATTCCACGTCACTGTGAGGTTATAGCGCCAGTCGCGACGGCGGTTGTCGGTGGGCAGATCGCCTGTGGGACGGGCGGCTTCCACCGCCAGCGTATAGTGTTTGTTATCGCCGACCATCACGCCTGCCGCCACCGAGCTTAACCGCTGCTGGCGAAAGCCGGACGCGTTATACCAGGTGCGTGCGGTGTCGGCCAGCACATAGGGTTGTACCGTCGCCAGCCATTTGCTCTCTTTACGACTGTGCAGGTAGCGCAGCTCCAGTTGACCGCCATAGCCGTAATCGCCGCTGGCTTCGCCGTCCTGATAGCCGCGCCCGAAACGCTGTGCGCCGAACTGTACGCGCTCCGGATCCGGCAGCGTCGTATCAGACCAGACGCCTTCCATGGATGAACTCAGTCGCCATTTCTCCGTCATCATCCAGCCTGCATCAAGGTTGCCTTTCCAGCGGGTAAAGCTGAGATCGGTACCCGCTGCGGGGGAGACGTCCGCGTCAAAGGTATCCAGCCCCTGGCGCAGGTTCAGCCGGGCGTTAATGCTGGCCTTACTGAATTCCCGGTAACCGGTGATCCCCAGATCCAGCGCCGGATAACGGGTATGCTGGCTCTGGGATTCCAGCGGAATGGTCTGCCCGAAGCCGCGCGCCCGCAGGTCGATATCGTTACGTTTGTTGGTGTAGTCCACGCCGCCGGAAAGGCTGATTTGCTTCTGGCGGGTGAGCAGCAGCGGATAGCCAAAACTGATACCGCCGTTGTATTGCGTTGATTGCTGGCGGGCATCCACCGTGAACCCGTTAAGATTAAGCAAGGGAGTGAACTCCTCAGGATCGTCACGATAAAAGCTGCCCCGAAGCTGCATACTCAGCCCTTCGTCAGTGAGGAACTGCTGATAATTAAGCCCGACATAAGTCTTGCGGGTTTCACCGTCCAGCGGGATAAAAGTGGCGACGCCGAGCTGATCGCCATAACTTGTGAGGTTGCTCAAGGTGCCGTTGACCAGCGCCAGGTTTTCGCCTCTGCGCACGTCGAGCGTGGAAGAGAGATCCCAGATACGCGGCTGGCTGGCGTCCACTTTCATCGCCGCCGCGCCATAAATATTCTTCGGCAGCTGCGCATTCACATCCACTTTGGTGCCCGGCGTGCGGGTCATCAGCAGGCTGTAGCGATCGAATGTTTCCTGTCGCAATGGCTTTTCGGTCATCATTTTTTCCGCCAGCCGCTTCAGGCGTGCGGCGATGCTGGCGTTGTTGCTCTTAATATCACTGTGGGCAACATACCCTTCGACCAGCACGATGTTAATTTTGCCATGGTGAAAATTATTGTCCGGCAGCCAGGCATAAGAGAGCGGATAGCCATCGGCCCGGTAGCGGGTGGTAATGTCATTCACCAGCCGGATGATCTCTTTCAGCGGTACGGTTTTGCCCGCATAAGGGCGAAAGGGGGCAAGCAGGCTTTTCAGCGGGTAAAGCTTGCCGCCAATAAACTGAATATGTTTGACCAGGATCGGCGTATCCGGGGTGAGCTGCGTGGCGGATTTCGGCACCGTCACCGTCGGCACACGGCGTTGAACCGCGGTGGGATCCTGTTCACCGGGAACGGCTTTTGACGGGTTAACCGGATCGATAATGGCGGGGAGGGTATCCGCCCGGGCGATGCCGAGCACCGCGCCGCACATGAGCGCATAGCAGAGGTGTAGTCTCATGATGCATTCCCTTCAGGAAAACGTGCCCCCGGGCGGGGGCACGGTACAGCGTGTTATTGTTTCGGTTTTAATAGTCCGCCAACGATACCGGTCACGCCGCTAAGCGGACCTGAGGCGGTCGTTCCACTGGTGTCATTGCTGGTTGTCGTCCCGGCGCTGGCGGTCAGTCCGGCAGTCAGGTTATTGACCGTGGCGCCGACATTGGCTACCAGACCGGTTTTACTGGCATCCGCCGTCGCATCCACTGCGATACCACCCGTTGAGCTGGCCGGAGGCGTGGTCACGGTGGCCGGTTTTACCACGCCGCCGCCATCCGTCACCGTCTGGCCGAGATTGCTGACCACCTGGCCGACGCCGCTCAGTCCGGAATTACTGCTGCTGACATTGTTGCCCACGCTGGTAACGCCTGTGCCTACGCTGGTTAGCAGATTGTTGACCGGCGTGCCCAGACCGGTAGCGCCGCCCACGCCCTGAGTAACACGTTCCACGCCTGCGGTGGTGTTTTTGACCAGCGTGGTGGTGCCGGTGGTAAGGCGGGACACCCCATCACTCTGCACGACGTTCGTTAATGCGGTGCCCGTACCGCTGACGACCTGACCGGTGCTGTTAACGACGGCCCCCGCCGCGCCGGTTACGCCGCTTAGTGACGATCCTGAGGTTGTGCTGGCAAGATTGGTGCCGACGTCAGACACGGTGCCGCCCAGCGAGGTCACTGTAGTGGTCACGCCGCTTAATGTGGTGCCCACACCGTTGACGTTTGAACGATCGCCGATACCGTTGGTGATGCCGCTGCCGGTGGTATCAATGGCGGTGCCAACGCCGCTGACGGTGGTCGCCACGGTGGAGGTCACCGGATTGCTGGTGGGTAACTGGCTACCGAGATTATCGAGCGTGGTACCTACACCGGAAAGGGTTTCACCGGTATCGCTGAGAATGGTGCTGACCGCGCCGTTAGCGGCAGTATCTGTGCCGCCTGAGCCGCCGTCAGAGCCACCGCCACCCGTACCGCCACCACCACCTGTACTGCCGCCGGATCCGCTGCCGCCAGAACCCGATCCGTTGCCGCCGGAACCCGATCCACCTGTACCTGTGCCGGAACCTCCAGCTCCGCCATTCGCGCCGCTGCCGCCAGCGCCTGTACCCGTACCGCCGGAACCTCCGCCGCCCGAGCCGTTGTTCGCCGTTGACGTCCCATCGTTAGTCCCCGCTCCTGTGCTCGTCCCTGCGGTTGGCGTTTTTTTCACACTGGAATGAGAACCGCCGCCGCTACAGGCAGATAATGAGAATGCAAGAAGTACGGCCACCGTAATGACGCTCAGGTGGCTAACGTTATTAGTAGCCATGATCATACTCCACTAAATAAAACGCCGGACGGCGTATTAATGAGTGTAAGTAGCTTTTTGACGGCAACAACTTTTGTTGCATGTATTTTTAAATAAAGTTAATAAATTGTGATTATTCCTAATAATCAAATAAAGTGTATTTAAAAAAATCCTTGTTTATCAATATATTTATTTTTTATGTGGAAGCGTAAGCGGCGCTGAAACCCCACAAGGATATGTAGCCCCAATTAAATTATTTATAAGTTAATAAGCATGCTAATAACTGATGCGGATATATCGCATCAAAAACATTATTTTAATATGGGGCGTAACTACGGGCGGCGAAATATTCCGGACTTGATCACACAAGCCCGGATATATTCTTTTTAAACCTGACTTTCCTGCCAGGCGAATTCAATCTCTTCGGCAAGCACTTTAATGCCTGCCTCGATTTTGTCCGGATCAGGAACATAGTTCATGCGCATACACTGGTGCGTGTGCGGCCAGGGTTTGTCGAGGCCCGGGAAGAAGTAGTCGCCCGGCACCATCAGTACGCCGCGTTTTTTCAGACGCTGGTACAGCAGTTCGGTGGTGATCGGCAGATCCTTAAACCACAGCCAGAGGAAAATGGCTCCTTCCGGCTTGTGGATCAGGCAGCGCTCTTCCGGCAAATAGCGGCGTATTGTCGCAACCGTCTCCTGTACGCGCTGCTGATAGAAGGGTTTGATAACCGTTTCGGACAGGCGCAGCAGATCGTTACGCTTGATCATCTCGCACATCATTGCCGGGCCGATACCGCCGGGCGCGAGGCTGATAATGCCGTTCATATTGCGGATCGCCGAGATAATTTTTTCATCCGCAATGATGATCCCGCAGCGGCTGCCGGGCAGGCCGAGCTTGGAGAGACTCATACACAGCACGGTGTTCGGGTTCCACAGCGGGCGCGCATCGCTGAAGATGATCCCGGGGAAGGGCACGCCATAGGCGTTATCGATGACCAGCGGAATGCCGTGCTGATTCGCCAGCGCGTCCAGCTTCATCAGCTCATCATCGGTGATCACGTTACCGGTCGGGTTGGTCGGACGCGATACGCAGATCATGCCGGTTTCTTCCCCGATGTGCAGGTGTTCGAAATCAACGTGATATTTAAACTGGCCTTCCGGCAGCAGTTCAATGTTGGGGCGCGCCGAGACGAAAAGATCTTCTTCCAGGCCGGAATCGGCATAGCCGATGTATTCCGGCGCCAGCGGGAACAGCACTTTTCTGGTGCTTCCATCGGCACGACGACCCGCGAACAGATTGAACAAGTAGAAAAACGCGCTCTGGCTGCCGTTTGTCAGTGCAATATTCTGCGGCTCAATATCCCAGCCCTGAGTTTCCCGCAGCATTTGTGCAAGGCAGACCAGCAGCTCTGACTTACCCTGTGGACCGTCGTAATTGCATAATGCATCAGTGGCTTTGCCGGAGCTGAGCATATCGGCAAGCAGCTGGTGGAAATAATCGGTCATTTCCGGGATTTGCGCCGGGTTGCCGCCGCCGAGCATGATGGCGCCAGGCGTGCGCAGGCCGTCGTTGAGATCCTCCATCAGGCGGGTGATGCCTGAATGGCGGGTGAATTTGTCGCCGAAAAGTGAAAATGTCATAGCAGGTGGTCTGTCGGTCTCTTTGAATTTGCCCCACCTTAACGCCAGCGCAGGCGCGGTGCAAATCGGGCAAAGGCAGGTGTGATGGAATAAAATGCTGCTGGCTGTGGTTATGATGAATTTTTATGCGCAGGCAGAGGGTGGAATAAAAAGGCGTTACAGGACGGTTAACGGCCAGTGGACGTAGCTCTGCCACTGACACTCCTGATCGATAAGCTCAGCGCCCAGCGGGTGGCTGGTCAGCCAGTCATGCGGCAGGGACAGCGTCAGACTTTCTTCCACCGCCGTCAGGGTGATGGCCGGCAACAAATCGTCACGACGACGGCTGGCGAAAATAATCGCCAGACGCAGCAGACGGCACAGGTGTTCCGCCACGCGCGGCGGCACGGCGTTTTGCTGATGCAACGAGGAGAGATCGACCGTACTGGTCTGGTTAAGCAACAGGGTCGCCAGCAGCTTTTTCTGTGCAGGGGTGAAGCCCGGCAGATCCAGATTGCGTACCAGATAGGCAGCGTGCTGCGGCGCGGATTTAAAATCGACGCTGAGGCCGATTTCGTGCAGTTGACAGGCGCTGACCAGCAGATCGCGCGACAGCGGCTGGAGATCCCAGACGCCTTCCACCTGCGCGGCAAAACGGGTTGCCAGCTGCGCGACGCGCAAAGCCTGTTCGGTATCGACCATAAAACGGCGCTGAATGTTACGCAGCGTGCGGTTGCGAATGTCCTGATCCACCGACAGATGCAGCATGCCGTACACCAGGCCTTCGCGCAGCGCGCCGCCTGCCAGAGTCATACACTGAATATCCAGCTCGGTGAAGATGGCGATAAGGATCGCCAGCCCGCTCGGGAAAACCAGCGCCCGCTCCAGCGTCAGGCCTTCGATTTCCAGCTCCTCAAGACGACCACACTGAATGGCGCGCTGTTTGAGCTGCTGAAGTTTGGCCAGCGTGATGCGCTCGTCCATGCCCTGCGCCATCATGATTTCCTGTAGCGCCTGCACCGTGCCGGACGCGCCGACGCAGACTTTCCAGCCGTGCGCGCGCAGTTCGCCCGATACCGGGCGGATCACCTCGCGCGCGGCGCGTTCCGCCTCGTCGAAATGCTCTTTCGCCAGATTACGGTCGGTGAAGTAACGCTCAAGCCAGGTGACGCAGCCCATCGACAGGCTGAACAGGGACGTGGCCTGCGCGCCGGTGCCGGTCACCAGTTCGGTGCTGGCGCCGCCAATATCCACCACCAGACGGCGATCGTCGCCACCGGTGGTGTGCGCCACGCCCTGATAAATCAGGCGCGCTTCCTCCTCGCCGCTGATGAGTTGCACCGGGCAGCCAAGGATTTCCTGCGCTTTCGTGATAAAGACATGGGCGTTGACGGCCAGGCGCAGCGTCGCCGTGGCGACCACCTGAATTTGTACCTGCGGGATGTCCTGCAAACGTTCTGCGAACAGACGCAGGCATTGCCAGCCGCGCTCCATGGCTTCGGGCGAGAGCACAAGATCGCTGCTCAAACCCGCCGCCAGGCGGACTTTGCGTTTGATGCGGCTCAGGGTCTGTATGCTCCCCGCCACCTCGCGTACAACCAGCATATGAAAGCTGTTAGAGCCTAAATCTATTGCGGCGTATAGCGAAGTAGTGGTGAGCATCTTTTTTTAACCCGGACGACGACGATTACGCGGTGCGCCAGGGCGGCGCTGATTATTGCCTGGACGGGCGCGGGTGAGGCGCAACGGCTTCGGCAGATCTTTCAGTAGCGCGTCCGGATTGTATTTGCTGACCGGAATAGAGTGGCCGGTGTAAGTTTCAATCGCCGGCAGGTTCAGCGCGTACTCTTCGCAGGCCAGGCTGATGGAATGACCGCTTGCGCCCGCACGGCCGGTACGGCCAATACGGTGCACGTAGTCTTCACAGTCATCCGGCAGATCGTAGTTGAAGACGTGCGTAACGGCTGGAATGTGCAGACCGCGCGCGGCCACGTCAGTCGCTACCAGGATGTCCAGGTCGCCACGGGTAAATTCTTCCAGAATACGCAGGCGTTTTTTCTGCGCCACGTCGCCTGTCAGCAGGCCTACACGGTGCCCGTCGGCGGCTAAATGGCCCCAGATGTCTTCGCAACGGTGTTTGGTATTGGCGAAAATGATGGCGCGATCCGGCCACTCTTCTTCAATCAACGTCTGCAACAGACGCATTTTTTCTTCGTTAGACGGATAGAACAGCTCTTCTTTGATGCGGTGGCCGGTTTTTTGCTCCGGTTCGACTTCCACATATTCAGCGTTGTTCATCTGTTCAAAAGCGAGTTCACGTACGCGGTAGGACAGGGTGGCGGAGAACAGCATGTTGAGACGTTCAGTGACCGCAGGCATACGACGGAACAGCCAGCGAATGTCTTTGATAAAGCCCAGGTCATACATACGATCGGCTTCATCCAGCACCACCACCTGAATCGCGCCAAGGTTGATGTGGTTCTGTTTTGCGTAATCGATCAGACGCCCGGTGGTGCCGATCAGAATGTCGACGCCGCTTTCCAGGACTTTAAGTTGTTTGTCATAGCCATCGCCGCCGTAGGCGAGGCCTAATTTCAGGCCGGTAGTCTGCGCCAGGGGTTCGGCATCCGCATGGATCTGCACCGCCAGTTCACGGGTTGGCGCCATGATCAGCGCGCGCGGTTGGTTCACCTTGCGGTCTGCGATCGCCGGATGAGAGAGAAGATAATGAAACGTTGACGTCAGAAACGCCATCGTTTTCCCGGTACCGGTTTGCGCCTGTCCTGCTACATCACGACCAGCCAGCGTTAGCGGGAGCGCCAGCGCCTGGATATGTGTGCAATTATGAAAGCCTTTGTTTTCAAGGGCTTCGATCACCTTAGGGTGCAGGGCGAAGTCGGTAAACTTCTGTTCTGTTAAATGTGTTTTGCTCATAGTGTGGTAGAATATCAGCTTACTATTGCTTTACGAAAGCGTATCCGGTGAAATAAAGTCAACCTTTAGTTGGTTAATGTGGCATCAATACGTTGTAGTTTCATGCTACATCAGCACGCCAGGCTTATTCCTGTGGAGTTAAATATGAGCGATAAAATTATTCACCTGACTGACGACAGTTTTGACACGGATGTACTTAAAGCTGAAGGGCTGACCCTCGTCGATTTCTGGGCAGAGTGGTGCGGTCCGTGCAAAATGATCGCTCCGATTCTGGATGAAATCGCTGACGAGTATCAGGGCAAACTGACCGTTGCCAAACTGAATATCGACCAGAACCCGGGCACTGCGCCTAAGTATGGTATCCGCGGTATTCCGACCCTGCTGCTGTTCAAAAACGGCGAAGTAGCAGCCACCAAAGTCGGTGCGCTGTCTAAGGGTCAACTGAAAGAGTTCCTGGACGCCAACCTGGCATAATCCAGCGCAAACCCAGCCTGGCGTGCTGCGTTCCTAATTTTTTGGGATCGCTGGACGCCCGGCTTCAGTCGTGCTAAGTTTGTTTTGACTTCGTTTTAAACATACCTTTGTAGTTTGTACCCGATACTTCCCGCTGAGCACCATCGCCGCGAGAGAAGTAGATAGATTCCGGGCTTGTCACTCAATCCGTCTTGTCGTTTCAGTTCTGTGTTCTTCCCGTAAGCAGGCAGCGAACAGACATGAGTTGATGGCCGCTAAAACAGGCATGGATGACCCTGCCATACCATTCACAAATTAAGTTCGAGATTTACCCCGAGTTTAAGAACCCACACCACTATGAATCTTACCGAATTAAAGAATACGCCGGTTTCTGAGCTGATCACTCTCGGCGAAAATATGGGGCTTGAGAACCAGGCTCGTATGCGCAAGCAGGACATCATTTTTGCCATCCTGAAGCAGCACGCTAAGAGTGGCGAAGATATATTTGGCGACGGTGTGCTGGAGATTTTGCAGGATGGATTTGGTTTCCTCCGCTCCGCAGACAGCTCCTACCTCGCCGGTCCTGATGACATCTACGTTTCCCCCAGCCAAATCCGACGTTTCAACCTCCGCACTGGTGATACCATCTCTGGTAAGATTCGCCCGCCCAAAGAGGGTGAACGTTACTTTGCGCTGTTGAAAGTCAATGAAGTTAACTACGACAAACCAGAAAACGCGCGTAACAAAATCCTGTTTGAGAACCTGACCCCGCTGCACGCAAACTCTCGTCTGCGTATGGAACGTGGTAACGGCTCTACAGAAGACTTAACCGCCCGCGTTCTCGATCTGGCCTCGCCGATTGGTCGTGGTCAGCGTGGTCTGATTGTGGCACCGCCGAAAGCCGGTAAAACCATGCTGCTGCAAAACATTGCCCAGAGCATCGCCTACAATCACCCGGATTGCGTGCTGATGGTTCTGCTCATTGACGAACGTCCGGAAGAAGTTACCGAGATGCAGCGTCTGGTGAAAGGCGAAGTGGTTGCGTCCACCTTCGACGAACCGGCTTCCCGCCACGTTCAGGTCGCTGAAATGGTGATCGAAAAGGCGAAGCGTCTGGTTGAGCATAAGAAAGACGTTATCATTCTGCTCGATTCCATCACCCGTCTGGCCCGCGCCTACAACACCGTGGTACCGGCTTCCGGTAAAGTGTTAACCGGTGGTGTGGATGCCAACGCCCTGCATCGTCCGAAGCGTTTCTTCGGCGCGGCACGTAACGTGGAAGAGGGCGGCAGCCTGACCATCATCGCCACCGCGCTGGTCGATACCGGTTCTAAAATGGATGAAGTTATCTACGAAGAATTTAAAGGTACCGGCAACATGGAACTGCATCTGGCGCGTAAAATCGCTGAGAAGCGTGTGTTCCCGGCGATCGATTACAACCGTTCAGGTACGCGTAAAGAAGAGTTGCTCACCACGCAGGAAGAACTGCAGAAAATGTGGATTTTGCGTAAGATCATTCACCCGATGGGCGAGATCGACGCAATGGAGTTCCTCATCAACAAGCTGGCGATGACCAAAACCAACGACGAATTCTTCGACATGATGAAACGTTCGTAAGTCTTATCAATTTTGCTGGTTCTGGTGAATGATTTGACGGCGGTTTGCATCGACAGGCTGATGTGAAGATGCGGGAAAAACGCGCAGTTTCTCACTTGACGGAGTGCGCGTAATCCAAATAAAGCCCCGAAACGCCACGTTTTACGTGGCGTTTTTCTTTTGCGGAATATACGCTATAACCACGGAGCCACAAGATGCTTCGGGCAGCGCGCGATATTACGGAACATTCACTATAAGAATGGCCTAATTGATTGAAAAACATACAACAGACCCTGTGTATGACCCGCTTTATTGCTTCTTGAGCAAGGTCAACGTCGTTATACTTCCAGGATCAACATTCGCTGAGAGCATGCATTGTGAATTTACTCACTGCGGTTACTGAGTTATTCAGTATTTTTTTACTCACTTTTATCTTTCTTTTTTTCGCACGGAAAATCGCGAAGAAAATCGGTCTGGTGGACAAGCCAAACTTCCGTAAAAGACACCAGGGGCTGATCCCGCTGGTGGGCGGTATCTCTGTTTACGCCGGGATTTGCTTCACCTTCTACATTGCTGATTACTACATACCTCATGCTGCTCTCTATCTGGCCTGTGCGGGCGTACTTGTCTTCGTGGGCGCGTTAGACGATCGTTTTGATATCAGCGTTAAAATACGTGCCACTATTCAGGCGCTTATCGCCATCGTCATGATGGCTGTCGGCAAGCTTTATCTCCTCAGCCTCGGGCATATTTTTGGCTCATGGGAACTGGTGCTCGGACCGTTCGGTTTCTTCCTGACGCTGTTTGCCGTCTGGGCCGCCATTAATGCCTTTAATATGGTTGATGGTATTGATGGTCTGCTCGGAGGGTTGTCCTGCGTCTCCTTCGGGGCCATTGGCATCATCCTGTGGTTCGACGGTCAGACCAGCCTTGCGATGTGGTGCTTCGCCATGATCGCCGCCATCCTGCCCTATATTCTGCTTAACCTTGGCGTGCTTGGCCGCCGCTATAAAGTGTTTATGGGCGATGCGGGCAGTACGCTGATTGGCTTTACCGTGATCTGGATCCTGCTGGAAACCACTCAGGGCCAACGCCATCCCATAAGCCCGGTCACGGCGCTGTGGATCATCGCTATTCCATTAATGGACATGGTGGCGATTATGTATCGTCGTCTGCGTAAGGGCATGAGCCCGTTCTCACCGGATCGTCAGCACATCCACCATCTTATTATGCGTGCCGGCTTTACCTCCCGTCAGGCATTTGTCCTTATCACGCTCGCGGCCGCCTTGCTGGCCACTATCGGCGTTGTGATGGAATATGTACATATCGTACCGGAATGGGTGATGTTGGTATTATTCTTGCTAGCATTTTTCCTGTACGGCTACTGTATTAAACGGGCATGGAAAGTCGCACGCTTCATTAAACGTGTGAAACGCCGTCTCCGTCGCAAAAGCAGACATAATCCACCATTAACCAAGTAATTCTGGGATAGCGATGACTCAACCATTACCGGGAGCACAATCAGTAGGTACGGAGAATGAACTGGATATTCGTGGTTTGTTTCGTACTTTGTGGGCAGGGAAATTCTGGATTGCAGGTGTGGCGCTGGTTTTCGCCTTGATCGTATTACCCTATACCTTTTTCGCGCGTCAGGAGTGGAGCGCCACGGCAATGACCGATCGGCCTACCGTGAACATGCTTGGCGGCTACTACTCTCAGCAGCAGTTCCTGCGTAATCTGGATGTTAAAGCCAGCCTGGCGCCGGTCGATCAGCCTTCGGTAATGGACGAGGCCTATAAAGAATTTGTTATGCAGCTGGCGTCATGGGACACCCGCCGTGATTTCTGGTTACAGACCGATTATTACAAGCAGCGTACAGTGGGTAACAGCAAAGCCGATGCCGCGATGCTGGATGAATTAATCAACAACATCCAGTACACGCCTGGCGACGCCCTGCGTAACCTGAATGACAACGTTAAGCTGACGGCGGAAACGGCGCCGGACGCTAACAATCTGCTGCGTCAGTATGTGGCCTTTGCCAGCCAGCGCGCTGCCAGCCATCTGAATGATGAGCTGAAAGGCGCATGGGCGGCGCGTACTATTCAGATGAAGGCGCAGGTCAAGCGTCAGGAAGAGGTGGCCCGCGCTATTTTCAACCGCCGCGTTCACAGCGTGGAACAGGCGCTGAAAGTTGCCGAACAACACAATATTTCCCGCAGTGAAACCGAGGTGCCGGCCGACGAACTGCCTGATTCAGAAATGTTCCTGCTGGGCCGTCCGATGCTGCAGGCGCGCCTCGAAAACCTGCGTTCCGTCGGCCCGGAGTTTGACCTGGACTATGACCAAAACCGTGCCATGCTGAATACGCTCAACGTCGGCCCCACACTGGATCCCCGTTTTCAGACTTATCGTTATTTGCGCACACCGGAAGAACCGGTAAAACGCGACAGTCCGCGTCGTGCTTTCCTGATGATCATGTGGGGAATTGTGGGGGCGTTAGTCGGAGCCGGTGTAGCGTTAACGCGTCGTCGCTCATACTAAACGCCGTCTGAGATGAAGGCCGCCGTGCCTTCATCATCTAATCGAAGAGAATCGTTGTGAAAGTACTTACCGTATTTGGCACACGACCAGAGGCCATCAAAATGGCGCCTCTGGTTCATGCACTGGCAAAGGATCCTTATTTCGAGGCGAAAGTGTGCGTCACCGCGCAGCATCGTGAGATGCTCGATCAGGTGTTACATCTCTTTTCGATCGTTCCGGACTACGACCTTAATATTATGCAGCCGGGTCAGGGGCTGACAGAAATTACCTGCCGCATTCTGGAAGGGCTAAAGCCCATCCTCGAATCTTTTAAGCCGGATGTTGTGCTGGTACATGGCGATACCACTACCACCATCGCCGCAAGCCTGGCCGCGTTTTATCAGCGTATTCCGGTAGGCCATGTGGAAGCGGGCCTGCGCACCGGCGATCTCTCCTCGCCGTGGCCGGAAGAAGCCAACCGCACCCTGACCGGTCATCTGGCGATGTACCACTTTGCCCCCACGGAAAACGCCCGGCACAACCTGCTGCGGGAGAACGTTGCCGATAAGAAAATTTTTGTCACCGGCAATACCGTTATTGATGCGCTGTTCTGGGTACGCGATACCGTGCTGAACAACGAGGCGCTGCAAAACGAGCTGGCCGGACGCTATCCGTTTATCGATAAATCCAAAAAGCTGATCCTCGTGACCGGTCATCGCCGCGAAAGCTTTGGTCGCGGGTTTGAGCAAATCTGTCACGCGCTGGCGGACATCGCCGCCGCCCATGATGATGTGCAGATTGTCTATCCGGTACACCTCAACCCTAACGTCAGCGAGCCGGTAAACCGCATCCTGGGGCACGTGGATAACGTGATTCTCATCGAGCCGCAGGATTACCTGCCGTTCCTCTGGCTGATGAACCACTCGTGGCTGATCCTGACAGATTCCGGCGGCATTCAGGAAGAGGCGCCTTCATTAGGCAAGCCGGTGCTGGTGATGCGTGACACCACTGAGCGCCCGGAAGCCGTGGAAGCCGGTACGGTCAGGCTGATCGGTACCGACAGACAGCGTATCGTGGATGAAGTCACGCGCCTGCTGACCAGTTTTGATGCGTGGCAGGCGATGAGCCACGCGCACAATCCGTATGGAGACGGTGAGGCCTGCGGTCGAATTTTGCACGCACTTAAACACAATCGGGTAACGCTATGAGCTTTTCAACCATTTCTGTCATTGGCCTTGGCTACATCGGACTGCCAACCGCGGCGGCTTTCGCCTCCCGTCAAAAGCAGGTAGTGGGTATTGATATCAACCAGCACGCGGTGGACACCATTAACCGCGGGCAAATTCATATTGTTGAACCTGAACTCGACAGCGTTGTAAAAGCGGCGGTTGAGGGCGGCTTTTTGCGCGCCAGCACCACGCCGGTGGCGGCGGATGCTTACCTGATCGCCGTGCCGACGCCTTTTAAAGGCGATCACGACCCGGATATGGCCTACGTGGAAGCGGCGGCCAAATCCATCGCGCCGGTGCTGAAAAAAGGCGCGCTGGTGATCCTTGAATCCACCTCACCTGTGGGCGCGACCGAACAAATGGCGCAGTGGCTGGCGGAAATGCGTCCGGATCTGAGCTTCCCGCAACAGGCGGGCGAGCAGGCGGATATTAATATCGCCTACTGCCCGGAGCGCGTGCTGCCTGGCCAGGTGATGGTTGAACTGATCAAAAATGACCGCGTGATCGGCGGCATGACGCCGGTGTGCTCCGCCCGTGCCAGCGAGCTGTATAACATTTTCCTTGAAGGTGAGTGTGTGGTCACTAATGCCCGCACCGCTGAGATGTGCAAACTCACCGAGAACAGCTTCCGCGACGTGAACATTGCCTTTGCCAACGAACTGTCGCTGATTTGCGCCGACCAGGGCATTAACGTCTGGGAGCTGATCCGCCTCGCCAACCGCCACCCGCGCGTTAACATTTTGCAGCCGGGGCCGGGCGTGGGTGGACACTGTATCGCCGTCGACCCGTGGTTTATCGTGTCGCAAAACCCGCAGCAGGCGCGGTTGATCCGCACTGCCCGCGAAGTGAACGACAGCAAACCGCAGTGGGTGCTGAATCAGGTGAAAGCCACGGTTGCCGACTGTCTGACGGCGAGCGGCAAACGCGCCAGCGAACTTAACATCGCCTGCTTCGGCCTGGCATTTAAGCCCAACATTGACGATTTACGCGAAAGCCCGGCAATGGAAATCGCCCGGCAGATCGCCGAATGGCACAGCGGCAACACCCTGATGGTGGAGCCGAATATTCATGCGCTGCCGAAAAAACTCGCCGGTCTGGGCGAACTGGTGAGCCTTGACGACGCGCTGGCAAAAGCTGACGTCATCGTCATGCTGGTGGATCATCAGCAGTTTAAAGCTCTTCCGGGCGATGCGATCACGCAGCAGTATATTATTGATACCAAAGGCGTCTGGCGATGACAGCCCCGTCCTTTCCGCTGCACGGTACGGTTGAGCCTCTTGCCTGGGAAAGCCAGTTTTTCGGCCTGCGCAGCGCTATCGTACGCCTGAGCGACAGCGGCCCGGCGATCACCGAAGCCGATCTCAACGCCTGGGAGCGGGTGCAGGTCAAAATTCCGGCCAGCGATGCGGCACGGCTGGACGCGCTGCAACAGCGCGGTTTTCAGCTGGTGGAAGGGGAAGTGGATCTCGCGCTGAACCTCTGCGCGCCGATGGCCGATCCGCAGGCGCAGGTCGCCGGCGCTGAAGACATTCCGCGGCTGCGCGAGCTGGCGGCGCAGGCATTCGCGCAAAGCCGTTTTCGCGCGCCCTGGTATCCGCCAGAAGCCAGCGGACGTTTTTACGCCCAGTGGATTGAAAACGCCGTCAAAGGCGAGTTTGATCACCAGTGCCTGGTTTTCCGCGCCGCTGACGGCGACATCCGGGCGTTTGTCTCCCTGCGCCAGCTCAATGACCATGAGGCGCGTATTGGCCTGCTGGCCGGGCGCGGCGCGGGTGAAGCCCTGATGCAGGCGGCGTCATACTGGACGCAGACGCGCCAGCTGACAAGGTTACGTGTGGCGACGCAGGCGGGAAATACCGCCGCGCTTAAACGTTACATTCAAAGCGGTGCGAATGTGGAAAGCACCGCCTACTGGTTATACAGGTGACATGATGATCCCTTTTAACGCACCCCCCGTAGTAGGCAGTGAACTTGAATACATGCAGTCGGCCATGGGAAGCGGCAAGCTGTGTGGCGATGGCGGTTTTACCCGTCGCTGTCAGCAGTGGATGGAACAACGCTTTGGCAGCGCGAAGGTGCTGTTAACGCCGTCCTGCACCGCGTCGCTGGAAATGGCCGCCCTGCTGCTGGATATTCAGCCCGGCGATGAGGTGATCATGCCGAGCTATACCTTCGTGTCCACCGCCAATGCCTTTGTGCTGCGCGGCGCGAAAATCGTCTTTGTCGATATTCGCCCGGACACCATGAACATTGATGAATCGCGCATCGAAGCGGCGATCACCGAAAAAACACGCGCCATCGTGCCGGTACACTACGCGGGCGTCGCCTGCGAGATGGACACCATTATGGCGTTGGCGAAGCAGTACAACCTCTTTGTGGTGGAAGACGCCGCACAGGGCGTGATGTCGACCTACAAAGGCCGCGCGCTGGGGACAATCGGCCATATTGGTTGCTTTAGCTTCCACGAAACCAAAAATTACACCGCCGGGGGCGAAGGCGGCGCGACGCTGATCAACGACCGCGCGCTGATTGAGCGGGCCGAAGTGATCCGCGAAAAAGGCACCAACCGCAGCCAGTTCTTCCGTGGTCAGGTGGATAAATACACCTGGCGCGATATCGGCTCCAGCTATCTGATGGCCGATTTGCAGGCCGCCTACCTGTGGGCGCAGCTGGAAGCGGCTGACCGCATCAACCAGCAGCGCCTGTCGCTGTGGCAGACCTATTTCGACGCGCTCTCCCCGCTGGCACGCACCGGTCGCATTGAACTGCCGACGGTTCCGGCGGATTGCAGCCACAACGCCCATATGTTTTACATCAAACTGCGCGATGAAGCCGACCGCAGCAAGCTGATCGCCTTCCTGAAAGAGGCGGAGATTCTCGCGGTGTTCCATTACATTCCGCTGCACTCCAGCCCGGCGGGCGAACAGTTTGGTGAGTTCCACGGCGAAGACCGTTACACCACGCAGGAAAGTGAGCGTTTGCTTCGCCTGCCGCTGTTCTACAATCTGGCACCGGTCAATCAACGTACGGTTATCAGCACTCTGCTGAGCTATTTTAACTGAGATGTCGCTGGCTAAAGCTTCGGTATGGACCGCCGCGTCCACGCTGGTCAAGATTGGCGCGGGACTGCTGGTGGTGAAACTGCTCGCCGTGGCTTTTGGCCCGTCGGGCGTCGGCCAGGCGGGTAACTTCCGCCAGCTGGTGACCGTGCTCGGCGTGCTGGCCGGGGCGGGTATTTTCAACGGCGTCACTAAGCTGGTGGCGCAATACCATGACGATCCCACGCAGCTACGCAACGTGGTCGGCACCTCGTCCGCGATGGTGCTGGGTTTCTCGACGCTGCTGGCGCTGGTTTTCCTGCTGGCGGCGGCACCCATCAGCCAGGGACTCTTTGGTCATACGCATTTCCAGGGGCTGGTTCAGCTGGTGGCGCTGGTGCAGATGGGCATCGCCTGGGCGAACTTCCTGCTGGCGGTGATGAAAGGCTTTCGTGACGCGGCAGGAAACGCGCTGGCGCTGATTTGCGGCAGTATTGTGGGCGTGATGGCCTATTACGCCTGCTTCCGCCTCGGCGGCTATCAGGGCGCGTTACTGGGGCTGGCGCTGGTACCGGCGCTGGTGGTGATCCCGGCGACTGTGCTGCTTATCCGCCGTAAAACTATTCCGCTGGGTTACCTGAAGCCGCAATGGGATAAACTGTTCGCCGGGCAGCTGGCAAAGTTTACCCTGATGGCGCTCATCACCTCCGTCACCCTGCCGGTGGCCTATGTGATGATGCGAAACATGCTCGCGGCGCACTACAGCTGGGACGAAGTGGGGATCTGGCAGGGGGTCAGCAGTATTTCTGACGCCTATTTGCAGTTTATTACCGCCTCGTTCAGCGTTTATCTGTTGCCGACGCTCTCGCGCCTGACCTCGAAACAGGACATCACCCGTGAGATCGTCAAGTCGCTGAAATTTGTATTACCGGCAGTGGCGGCGGCGAGTTTCACCGTCTGGTTGCTGCGGGATGTTGCCATCTGGCTGCTGTTCTCTGACAAATTTATTGCCATGCGTGACCTGTTTGCCTGGCAACTGGTGGGCGATGTACTGAAAGTGGGTGCTTACGTCTTCGGCTATCTGGTGATCGCCCGCGCCTCGCTGAAATTTTATATTCTGGCGGAAATCAGCCAGTTTGCCCTGCTCACCGGATTTTCCCGCGTGCTGATCCCGGCGCACGGCGCCGCAGGCGCAGCGCAGGCCTATATGGCTACTTATATTGTTTATTTCGCCATTTGTTGTGGCGTGTTTTTGCTCTGGCGTAAACGGGTATGACTGCACTCATTCATGTACTGGGATCGAATATCCCACACCATAATCAAACCGTGCTGCGGTTTTTTAACGATCACCTCGCCTCCACAGGCGAGCATGCGCGCGAATTTATGATCGCCGGGCCGGATGACGGCTACAGCGCCGCTTTTCCCGCGCTGCGACTGCGTTTCTTTGCCGACAAAAAATCCCTGGCGCAGGCGGTCATCTCGCTGGCAAAAGCCGATCGCGGACAGCGCTTTTTCTTTCATGGTCAGTTTAATACTGACCTGTGGCTGGCGCTGCTGCGTGGCGCGATCAAGCCGCAGCAGTTCAACTGGCATGCCTGGGGCGCGGATCTGTATGAAGTGTCGCAGAGCCTCAAGTTTCGCCTGTTTTATCCGCTGCGGCGGCTGGCTCAGGCGCGCGTCGGCTGTATCTTTGCCACGCGCGGCGATCTGCAATTTTTTGCCCGTCGCCATCCGCAGGTGCGCGGCGAGTTGCTCTACTTCCCGACGCGCATGGATCCGTCCCTCAATACTATGGCGCCTGCCGTACGTAGCGAAGGCAAACTGACCGTGCTGGTGGGCAACTCCGGCGATCCCAGCAATGAACATATCGCTGCGCTGAAGGCCATTCACCAGCAGTTTGGCGATACGGTGAACGTCATTGTGCCTATGGGTTATCCCGCGAATAACGAGGCGTATATCGCGCAGGTCCGGCAGGCGGGTGAAACCCTGTTCAGCCCGCAGCATTTGCGCATTCTCAGCGAGAAAATGGAATTTGCGGAATACCTGGATTTACTGCGCCAGTGCGATTTGGGCTATTTTATCTTTGCCCGTCAGCAGGGGATCGGCACGCTCTGTCTGCTGATCCAGGCGGGTGTGCCGTGCGTGCTCAATCGTGAAAATCCGTTCTGGCAGGATATGGTGGAGCAGCACATTCCGGTGCTGTTTACCGGTGATGCGCTGAACGAGGCGGTGGTGCGCGAAGCGCAGCGCCAGCTGGCGGCGGTGGATAAAAACGCCATTACCTTCTTCAGCCCTAACTATCTGACGCCCTGGCATCAGGCGCTGCGTATCGCGGCGGGAGAGGTGGCATGAGTCAGCTTGAGTTCTGCGGATTACTGGTCATCTGGCTGCTGGCCTCGCTGTTTATCGGCACGCTGACGTGGTTTGAATTCCGCCGCGTACGCTTTAACTTCAACGTTTTCTTCTCGTTGCTGTTTTTGCTGACCTTCTTCTTCGGTTTCCCGCTCACCAGCGTGCTGGTGTTCCGCTTCGACGTGGGCGTGGCCCCGCCGGGCATAATGATGCAGAGCCTGCTGGCGGCGGCCTGTTTCTATGCCATCTATTATGTGACCTATAAAACCCGTTTGCGCCCGGTAGGGCAGGAACGCGAACGCCGTCCGCTGTTCACCATTAATCGGGTGGAAGCGCATCTGGCGTGGGTGATGCTGATGGGGATCGCGCTCGTCAGCGTGGGTATTTTCTTTATGCACAACGGCTTTTTGCTGTTCCGCCTGCATTCGTACAGCCAGATTTTCTCCAGCGAAGTCTCCGGCGTGGCGCTCAAGCGTTTCTTCTACTTCTTTATTCCGGCGATGCTGGTGGTCTATTTTCTGCGCCAGGACGGGCGGGCATGGCTGTTCTTCCTCGTCAGCACCGTGGCTTTTGGCCTGCTGACCTATATGATCGTGGGCGGTACGCGCGCCAATATCATTATCGCCTTCGCCATCTTTTTATTTATCGGCATCATTCGCGGGTGGATCTCGCTGTGGATGCTGGCAGCGGCGGGGGTGCTCGGTATTGTCGGCATGTTCTGGCTGGCGCTTAAGCGTTACGGGCTGAACGTCAGCGGCGACGAAGCTTTTTATACCTTCCTCTACCTGACGCGCGATACCTTCTCGCCGTGGGAGAACCTGTCGCTGCTGCTGCAAAACTACGACAAAATCGACTTCCAGGGGCTGGCGCCCATTGTGCGCGATTTCTATGTGTTTATCCCGACCTGGCTGTGGCCGGACCGGCCTGGCATTGTGCTGAATACCGCCAATTACTTTACCTGGGAAGTGCTGAATAACCACTCCGGGCTGGCTATCTCGCCAACGCTGATCGGTTCGCTGGTGGTGATGGGCGGCGTATGGTTTATCCCGCTCGGTGCCGTGGTGGTGGGGATGATCATTAAGTGGTTCGACTGGCTGTATCAGCTGGGCAACCGGGAAACCAATCGTTATAAAGCGGCCATTCTGCACAGCTTTTGTTTCGGCGCCATTTTCAACATGATTGTGCTGGCAAGGGAAGGGCTGGACTCGTTCGTCTCGCGGGTGGTCTTTTTCCTCGTTGTCTTTGGGGCCTGTCTGGTGCTGGCCAAACTGTTGTACTGGCTGTTTGACAGCGCCGGGCTGATCCATGCCCGCGTGCTGCGCGCCCACAAAACCCTTTCACAGGTCTGATAAGGAATCCCATGACTGACAAAACCGACGCCCCGGTGTACACCCTGCGCGGGCTGAAGCTGATTGGCTGGCGGAATATGCAACATGCGCTGGATCACCTCTATGCCGGAGGCGCGCTGAAGCAGGGCACGCTGGTGGCGATCAACGCCGAGAAAATGCTCGCCGTGGAAAATGACGCCCAGGTGCGGGCCCTGATTGAAGCGGCAGAGTATAAATATGCCGACGGCATCAGCGTTGTGCGTTCCATTCGCAAAAAGTATCCGCAGGCGAAGGTCGAGCGCGTGGCCGGGGCGGATTTATGGGAAGAGCTGATGGCGCGCGCCGGAAAAGAGGGTACGCCCGTCTTTCTGGTGGGCGGTAAGCCGGACGTGCTGGCCCAGACGCAGGAAAAGCTGCGCGCGCAGTGGCAGGTGAATATTGTCGGCAGTCAGGATGGCTACTTCACTGCAGACCAGCGTCAGGCGCTGTTTGAGCGTATCCGCGACAGCGGCGCGAAAATCGTCACCGTGGCGATGGGCTCGCCGCGCCAGGAGCTCCTGATGCGGGATTGCCGCGAGGTATATCCGCAGGCGCTCTATATGGGCGTAGGCGGCACCTATGACGTTTTCACCGGCCATGTGAAGCGTGCGCCGAAAGTCTGGCAGCGTATGGGACTTGAGTGGCTGTATCGCCTGTTATCGCAACCGAGTCGCCTCACCCGCCAACTGAAGCTGTTGCGCTATCTTGCCTGGCACTATCGCGGCCAGATGTAATCGACAGGCAGCGCGGTGCAATGCGCCGCCTGCTTTTTTATTGAGCAACTCATACGTTTTTGTTAACCATCGTTTGCCATTTTCCCCGAATTAAGAAACCATTCGCCCACTCAATGCATTGCACTGAGTCATAACTATAACCCGCACCGCCGGGAACAGTAGCAGACACAACAGAGGATTTATGGCCGAGAACAAACCGGAGCTTCAGCGTGGGCTGGAAGCTCGACACATCGAACTTATTGCCCTCGGAGGCACGATAGGCGTTGGCCTGTTTATGGGCGCGGCGAGCACCCTGAAATGGGCAGGGCCATCAGTATTGCTGGCATACATTATTGCCGGGCTGTTCGTCTTCTTCATCATGCGCTCCATGGGCGAAATGTTATTCCTTGAGCCGGTCGCCGGTTCCTTTGCCGTGTACGCGCACCGCTATATGAGCCCGTTCTTCGGCTATCTCACCGCCTGGTCCTACTGGTTTATGTGGATGGCGGTGGGTATCTCAGAAATCACCGCCATCGGCGTGTATGTGCAGTTCTGGTTCCCGGAGATGGCGCAGTGGATCCCCGCGCTGATCGCCGTCGGGCTGGTGGCGCTGGCAAACCTTGCCGCCGTACGTCTGTACGGTGAAATTGAGTTCTGGTTTGCGATGATCAAAGTCACCACCATCATTGTGATGATTGTGGTAGGGCTGGGGGTGATTTTCTTCGGCTTTGGCAACGGCGGCCATGCGATTGGCTTTGGCAATCTGACGGAACATGGCGGTTTCTTCGCGGGCGGCTGGAAAGGCTTCCTGACGGCGCTGTGCATCGTGGTGGCGTCCTATCAGGGCGTGGAGCTGATTGGTATTACGGCGGGCGAAGCGAAAAACCCGCAGGTCACGCTGCGCAGCGCGGTAGGTAAAGTGCTGTGGCGCATCCTGATTTTCTATGTGGGCGCGATTTTCGTCATCGTCACCATTTTCCCGTGGAATGAAATTGGCAGCAACGGCAGCCCGTTCGTGCTGACCTTTGCGAAAATCGGCATTACCGCCGCCGCCGGGATCATCAATTTCGTGGTGCTGACCGCCGCGCTTTCCGGCTGTAACAGCGGCATGTACAGCTGTGGACGTATGCTGTATGCGCTGGCGAAGAACCGCCAGCTGCCGGCAGCAATGGCGAAAGTCTCCCGTAACGGCGTACCGGTGGCGGGCGTGGCGATCTCTATCGTCATTCTGCTGATTGGCTCCTGCCTGAACTACATCATCCCTAACCCGCAGCGCGTATTTGTGTACGTCTACAGCGCCAGCGTTTTGCCGGGGATGGTGCCGTGGTTTGTGATCCTGATAAGCCAGCTGCGTTTCCGTCAGGCGCATAAAGCGGCCATTGCCACCCATCCGTTCCGCTCGGTGCTGTTCCCGTGGGCAAACTACGCCACCATGGCGTTTTTGATTTGTGTACTGATTGGCATGGGCCTGAATGAGGACACCCGTATGTCGCTGTTTGTGGGCATCATCTTCCTCGCCGCAGTCACGGTGGTTTATAAGGTTTTAGGCCTTAATCGCTATACGCAGCCTGATAAGCTGGGGAAATAAGCAGCAAAATGCGCAAAGCATAACCAAACGCGCATTTTCTGGAGATTTCTTTTAAAAAGCACTAGACAGGTACGCCCGAAGTCCGTACTATCCACCCCCGCAACGGCGCTAAGCGCCCGTAGCTCAGCTGGATAGAGCGCTGCCCTCCGGAGGCAGAGGTCTCAGGTTCGAATCCTGTCGGGCGCACCATTTACCCGGTGCTGGAGCTGCGGTGGCCTGTGATGGTAGCAGGGCCGCGTGAAAGAATATCAGTGGTGGCTATAGCTCAGTTGGTAGAGCCCTGGATTGTGATTCCAGTTGTCGTGGGTTCGAGTCCCATTAGCCACCCCATTAGTTACAAAGAGTACCGTGGAATGCGAAGGTGGCGGAATTGGTAGACGCGCTAGCTTCAGGTGTTAGTGTCCTTACGGACGTGGGGGTTCAAGTCCCCCCCCTCGCACCACAAATTGATTTAACTAAAAAGTCAAAAAGCAGTATTTCGGCGAGTAGCGCAGCTTGGTAGCGCAACTGGTTTGGGACCAGTGGGTCGGAGGTTCGAATCCTCTCTCGCCGACCAATTTTGAACCCCGCTTCGGCGGGGTTTTTTGTTTTCTGCCGTTCCTCACTGTTATCACCTCTTTTCCCTGTTGTTTCCTGCTTGTTGCTTTTCGACGACGTCGCCGCCGATGAATGTCGCGGATAGGAGACAGTTATCCCGATGTTTTTTAAGCATATTTTTATAACGATTCCATTTTGTCGCTTAATGGCGACAATTTTCCCGCGCAACATCACAAAATGACCTGTGACCTGACGCGTAACGTGATGAAAATCCAAAAATATTAAAAGATTCAGAGCTACGAGATTTAGGGATAAAAATCTGGCACGGGTTGTGCAATAATATATGTGTAGATGCTCATTCCACCTCTTATGTTCGCCTTAGTGCCTCATAAACTCAGGAATGACGCAGAGCCATTTAATGGTGCTTATCGTCCACAGACAGATGTCGCTTCGGCCTCATCAAACACCATGGACACAACGTTGAGTGAAGCACCGATTTGTTGTCACACAGACCTGTTAATGCCCGTTCTGGTTTCAGAACGGGCATTTTTTTATGCCCTCTCCCGGTGGGAGAGGGTGACGATGGGGGAAATTACTGCGGCGGGTTGTTTTGAAGGGTCAACAGCAGACCGTCACGACGCATAGTGGCGGCTTCTTCAGGCATATGCAGACGATCCAGCGTATCGGCAAGCCAGGCGTAGTCAAAGGCATCCGGACGCTGTTTCAGCGCGGCGCGGAACGCCAGACTGGCTTCTTTCCATTCACCATGCTTAAGCAGCGACTGACCCAGCGTACTCCACAGGAGCGGACGATCGCCCTGGGTTTTGATCTGCTGACGCAGCACTTTTTCCACCTGCTCAGGATTATTGGTCTTCAACCGTGGGATCACCATGACCAGCCGGTCGTCGTAATGGCGTTTCAGGCCATCAAGCAGGATCTGCTGGGCAGTGTCATGATCGTCACATTCGATTAAATGTTCGGCCATCGCCACCTGCAGCGCCACCTGTTGACGCGTTTTACGGCTCTGGTTTTTCCACCACGCTTTCAGGCCATCGCTGCCCTGATCGGCGCGGGCCTGATCCATCAAACCAATCCACGCCTGCTGTGCAAGGGCATCACGATGGGCTTCATCAGCAACGTCCGCTTTTGCCATGGAAGGCAGAATATCAAGCAGAGAACTCCAGGCGCCGGTACGGATATACGCCTGCTCCGCCAGACGCAGCACTTCCGGATGACGCGGGGTGATTTCCAGCAGTCGGTCGACGCCGTGGCGCGCCGCATGGTTTTCATTGCGCGCCAGTTGCAGGCGAACACGGGTGATTTCCACCGGGATCTGATCGTTATCCGCCAGCTCCGAGGCGCGCTCCAGATGTTGATTGGCGCGCGCTTCGTCCCCGCGCTGCTGGGCCGCTTCAGCGGCGAGCAGGTAGTTCACCACCGGCTGTTCAGCGTGATCGGCATTTTTCGACATCAGCTTTTCAACCTGCTGATAATCGCCTTCCGCCAGCTTGAGCAGCGCCTGTTCGGTCTGTTTACGGGCACGGCGGCGTTTACGGCCGGCAAACCAGCCGCGGGTATGTGCCCCGGTGCGTATAATGCGACGTAAGATCCACTCGATCACAAAGAGTACGACCATGGCGAGGATCAGAATGATCACAAGGCCGGTCACACTGGTTTCGATATTATAATTGTCCGTCTGGATCAGTACGTAACCCTGATGCCCGGCGACCATCGGGCCGAGCACGATCCCGGCTAACAGCAATGCAAAGAGTAATAATACTTTTAACATGATTATTCTCCCTGCGGCGCAGCGGCAGGCGCGTCTTGCGCAGCCTCACCCGCGGCCGCACCCGGCTGTGCCAGCAGATTG
This sequence comes from Enterobacter sp. K510, assembly GCF_055804875.1. NCBI lineage: Bacteria > Pseudomonadati > Pseudomonadota > Gammaproteobacteria > Enterobacterales > Enterobacteriaceae > Enterobacter > Enterobacter sp. K510. Next base: position 188,294 of record NZ_JBNRLQ010000005.1, read on the forward strand.
CGCACGCGGGTCTGCATCAGTTTTTCAAGGATCGGCTGGCTTTGCAGCGTCTCCGGCACGTTCATGGTGATGCTTTGCTGGCTCAGCTTATCAATATCGTCCAGGAAGGCTTTGGTGCTGGCATCGTCGGTATCGTAATAAGCACGTACCCAGCTGGAGACGTTATCCAGCGCCTGTTTGTAAGTCTCTTCCTGATGACGCGGCACAGCCTGGGCTGCGACCAGCAGCCGCGAGCGAATGTTTTCGCGCAGGTAGATGTCCTGGTTCGGCGCCAGCAGCGGCACGGCCGTCTCATCGCGACGGCGCACGGTAATAAAGCTGTCCATAAAGTTCTGCCAGCTTTTTTGCAGGTTGACGCGCCACTCGCTGATGGAGCTGGACAGCTCGCTGCTGTCGGAATCCATCGGAGAATCGTCGTCGTTGTTGTCCGCCAGACGCAGATTATCGATCTGGTTGGACAGCTGGTTCACTTTGAGGATGATGCCGTCGTAATCCACCTGCGCGACGCCGGAAAGGCTGGCGATGTCATCAGTAATGGCGCGGCGGGCAGTGATGAGGCTCGGATCGTTCATGTCGGCGAGGCTCGCATCGGCGCTTTTCAGCAGCGCCGCAGCGGTGGTGACGTCCTGATCGCTCCACAGTTTACGCCCGGCCAGTTTGACGAGGAAATCTGCCTGCGCCAGCAGCCAGGTTTTGGCGTCGGTGCCGGAAATAGTGGCGACTTTTTGCTGCACGTCCTCAAGCTGTTTCGCCAGCGTCGCCTGCTGACGCTGCGCCTCTTCCAGCTGTGAAGCCTGCTGCTTAATGATGCCCTCGAACTGGCTTTTCTGGGTTTCCTGCGCTTTTTGCAGGGCAGTAACCTGATTGACCAGCGCATCGCTGGTTTCGGATTGTGTCGCGTTCTGCTGTTTCACCCAGCCATACAGCCCAACCCCGGCGGCCAGCGCGATGGCAATCGCAATGGCGCTGAGCACAAGACTGGTTTTATTCGCGTTCGCGCGTTCATGTTCTGGTGCTTTTTCTGGCTGTGGACTGGTGTCCACCGCCTCCCTGGTTTCATCGACCACGGCGGAGTCTTTCTGTTGTTCCGTCATTATGGCTTCCCATTATGAAAGTTATTGTAATGCGCGAAGCAGCGCATCGTTGTCAGCATTATCAGCGACCTTAATGTCCTGCCAGCCCAGTTCCCGGGCGAGGTTCGCCAGACGTTCGCTGACCACGATCAGGCGGCAGCGAAGTAACCAGTTTTCACGATACCAGGCGGGGATCAGGTCGAAAAGTTGACGCAGCATCTCGCCGCTGGTGATCACAATGTCCGTGACCCTGCGAGACTGCCAGCGCATCGCCTGTTCCGCGCCATCGTAAGACTTCTCACAGCGTTGATAACATTCAAAAAATTCGACATCCGCACCCCGCGACGCCAGCGTATCCCCGAGCAATTCTCGTCCGCCATTGCCGCGCAAAATGATGGCGCGTTTGCCTGCAATATTTTGTAATTCAGGTAATTGTAGCAACACTTCGCTGATTTCCCGATCCGAAGGATAGCGCACGTTGAGACTGCTGGCGGTGTGCAATGCCAGCGCCGTGGTGCGGCCGATAGCGAAATAGTGCGGCGCGTGGGGCCAGCGCAGGCCAAGCTTACGCAGGTGCGCGCTGGCGAAGGTGACGGCATGTTGTGAGGCGGCGAAAACCATATCGTTCGCCGTCAGGGCGGCAAACACTTCCGGCAGCAGCGCCAGCTCCCGCCCTGGGGTAAATTCAATCAGCGGGAAGCTCCAGGCCACCTGGCCCTGTGCGCACAGACGGCTCACAAGTTCTTCCCCGGCTGGGGACGGGCGGGTGACCAGAATACTCATGCGGGTGCTTCTCCTTTATAGACCTCGGTCAGGATCTCGCGCGCGCCGTTCGCCAGCAGCTCTTCGGCAAGGGAAATGCCCAGCTGTTCTGCCTCTTCAGGCTTACCGCGTCGCTCACCGCGGATCATCACGGTGCCGTCCGGCGCGCCAACCAGCGCCCGCAACCAGATCTCACCGTCGACTAATTCAGCATAGCTGCCAATCGGCACCTGGCAGCCGCCTTCCAGCCGCGTATTCATCGCCCGCTCGGCTTTTACGCGTAGCGCGGTATCGGCATGATTGAGCGGAGCCAGCAGGGCATGGGTGCGGGTATCGTCCAGACGGCACTCAATACCGACCGCGCCCTGACCAACGGCGGGCAGCGACAGCTCAGGCGGCAGCGCCATGCGGATACGATCTTCCAGATCAAGACGCTTGAGACCGGCGACCGCCAGAATAATGGCGTCATAGTCGCCCTTATCCAGCTTGCCAAGACGGGTGCCGACGTTGCCGCGCAGCGAGCGGATCTCCAGATCCGGGCGGCGTTCGGCCAGTTGACACTGGCGGCGTAAACTTGACGTGCCAACGATGCTGCCTGCGGGCAGGGCGTCGAGGCTGTCATAATTATTGGAGACAAAGGCATCGCGCGGATCTTCACGCTCGCAAATGGTGACCAGGCCCAGCCCCTTCGGGAACTCAACCGGCACATCTTTCATTGAGTGGACGGCCAGATCGGCACGATTTTCAATCAGCGCCAGTTCCAGCTCTTTAACAAACAATCCCTTACCGCCCACTTTTGCCAGCGGCGTATCGAGGATCACATCGCCGCGCGTCACCATAGGCACCAGCTCAACGGTCAGGCCCGGATGGCACGCCATCAGGCGCTGCTTAACGTATTGTGCCTGCCAGAGCGCAAGGGGGCTTTGGCGTGTGGCAATTCTTAAAACATTGTCTAACATGCTTGTTACCGTCATTATCGTCCGCTGACCATCCTAACATTGTTGCCATAGGGTGTCAGGTTTCACGGAGGATTGCGGGAAAGAGGGACGTAGCCGTATTTGGGAATTTACACATAATGATTGATGCTACACTTGTATGTAGTGCATCTTTCTTTACGGTCAATCGGCAAGGTGTTAGATTGATCACGTTTTAGACCATTTTTTCGACTGTACTCCTAAAAACACAAGGGCGAAAACGTGGCGACGGGTAATTTTGAAATACTGAAATCTGAACAGTTCGGTGACGGGAAGGCCATCGCAACCGCAACCGGGAAGGTTTAAACATCAGGCGATACGTCTTGTACCTCTATATTGAGACTCTGAAACAGAGACTGGATGCCATAAACCAACTGCGTGTCGATCGCGCGCTGGCTGCTATGGGGCCTGCTTTCCAGCAGGTATACAGTCTGCTGCCTACATTGCTGCATTACCACCATCCGCTGATGCCGGGTTACCTTGACGGTAACGTTCCCAGTGGTATTTGCCTTTACACGCCTGATGAAACCCAACTTCACTATCTGAACGAACTCGACTTGCCGCCGCAGGATACCCCTCCACAGGGCGAACTGCCGATTACCGGCGTGTACTCCATGGGCAGTACCTCGTCGGTGGGGCAAAGCTGTTCCTCGGATCTCGACATCTGGGTTTGCCATCAGTCCTGGCTCGATAACGACGAGCGCCAGCTATTGCAGCGCAAATGCAGCCTGCTGGAAAGCTGGGCCGCCTCCCTTGGCGTGGAAGTTAGCTTCTTCCTGATCGATGAAAACCGTTTCAGGCATAACGAAAGCGGCAGCCTCGGCGGCGAAGACTGCGGCTCCACGCAGCATATTTTGCTGCTCGACGAATTCTATCGCACCGCGGTGCGTCTGGCCGGGAAACGTATTCTGTGGAATATGGTGCCGGGCGACGAAGAAGATCATTATGACGATTACGTCATGTCGCTTTACGCGCAGGGCGTGCTGACGCCAAACGAATGGCTGGATCTGGGCGGCTTAAGCTCCCTGTCCGCCGAAGAGTACTTCGGCGCCAGCCTGTGGCAGCTGTATAAAAGTATCGATTCCCCGTACAAAGCGGTGCTGAAAACGCTGCTGCTGGAAGCCTATTCCTGGGAATATCCGAATACCCGCCTGCTGGCGAAAGATATCAAACAGCGTCTGCACGACGGCGAGATCGTCTCTTTTGGTCTCGATCACTACTGCATGATGCTGGAGCGCGTGACCGCCTATCTGACCGCTATCGAAGATTTCACCCGTCTCGACCTGGTACGCCGCTGCTTCTATCTGAAAGTATGCGAAAAACTGAGCCGCGAACGCGCCTGCGTGGGCTGGCGTCGTGAAGTGGTCAGTTCGCTGGTGAAAGAGTGGGGCTGGGACGATGAGCGTCTTGCCATGCTCGACAACCGCGCCAACTGGAAAATCGAACAGGTTCGCGAAGCGCACAATGAACTGCTTGATGCGATGATGCAAACCTATCGCAACCTGATCCGTTTCGCGCGCCGCAATAATTTAAGCGTTTCCGCCAGTCCGCAGGATATCGGCGTGCTGACGCGTAAACTGTATGCCGCCTTTGAAGCGCTGCCGGGCAAAGTGACGCTGGTTAACCCGCAGATTTCACCGGATCTTTCGGAACCGAATCTGACCTTTATCCATGTGCCGCCGGGCCGTGCCAACCGCGCTGGCTGGTATCTCTACAACCGTGCGCCAAGCATGGACGCCATCATCAGCCATCAGCCGCTGGAATATAACCGCTATCTGAATAAGCTGGTGGCCTGGGCGTGGTTTAACGGCCTGCTGACTTCACGCACCCGGCTGTTTATTAAGGGCAACGGCGTGGCGGATCTGGCGAAGCTACAGGAAATGGTGGCGGATGTGTCGCACCACTTCCCGCTGCGTTTACCCGCGCCGACGCCGAAAGCGCTCTACAGCCCGTGTGAAATTCGCCATCTGGCGATCATCGTCAATCTGGAATATGACCCGACGGCGGCCTTCCGCAATCAGGTGGTGCATTTTGATTTCCGTAAGCTGGATGTGTTCAGCTTCGGCGAGCAGCAGAACTGCCTGGTGGGCAGCGTCGATCTGCTGTATCGCAACTCGTGGAATGAAGTGCGTACCCTGCACTTCAACGGCGAGCAGGCGATGATCGAAGCGCTGAAAACCATTCTCGGCAAAATGCATCAGGACGCCGCGCCGCCGGACAGCGTGGAAGTGTTCTGCTACAGCCAGCATTTGCGCGGTCTGATCCGTACCCGCGTGCAGCAGCTGGTGTCCGAGTGCATTGAATTACGCCTGTCCAGCACCCGTCAGGAAACCGGGCGCTTCAAAGCGCTGCGCGTGGCAGGGCAAACCTGGGGACTGTTCTTTGAGCGTCTGAACGTGTCGGTGCAGAAGCTGGAAAATGCGATCGAGTTTTACGGTGCCATTTCCCACAACAAGCTGCACGGGCTGTCGGTGCAGGTCGAGACCAATCAGGTCAAACTGCCGCCGGTGGTGGATGGTTTTGCCAGCGAGGGCATTATTCAGTTCTTCTTCGAAGCCTCGGCGGATAACAACGGCTTTACGATCTACATCCTTGATGAAAGCAACCGCGCAGAGGTGTATCACCACTGTGAAGGCAGCACCGAGGAGCTGGTACGCGACGTCAGCCGCTTCTACTCCTCGTCGCACGATCGCTTTACCTACGGCTCAAGCTTTATCAACTTCAATCTGCCGCAGTTCTATCAGATTGTGCAGGTGAACGGGCGCGCGCAGGTGATCCCGTTCCGCAATCAGACAATCAGCGCCGTTCCTCCTGCCAATCAGGATGACGACGCTCCGCTGTTGCAGCAGTATTTCTCTTAACGGAAGCTGACCGCTTCGCCCGCTTGCTGCGTGGCGGCCTGCTCCAGCAGATCCCAGAAGCGCTCGCCGCTGCGATCGCAAATCCACTCATCGCCTTGCAAATCAAAATGGTAGCCGCCCTGTTTGGTCGCCAGCCACACCTGATGCAGCGGCTCCTGACGGTTGATGATGATTTTGCTGCCGTTTTCGAACGTCAGGGTCAGCACGCCGCCGTTGATTTCGCAGTCAATATCGCCGTCGCCGTCCCATTCATCCAGACGGGTTTCAATGGTCTGCCACAGGTTATCGGCCAGGCGATGGAATTCTGAATCGTTCATTTTTTTTCCTTTTTTTCGTGATGCCGCGAGTATAACGCGAAACAATTCCCAATGCAGGAGGTGCGCAAACTCTTGCTTTTGCGGCTTCTCCTGCGATGATAGAAACAGCAAGCATGAACTTACAGGCAAACCATAATGAAGAATGTGTTCCGAACGCTTTTTGTTTTCGTTGCGTTATGCAGTCTGGCCGGCTGTGGTCTGAAAGGCCCGCTCTATTTCCCGCCAGCCGATAAGTCAGCGCCGCCGCCGACCAAAAAGGTAGAAAGCACCGAGCAAGAACTGACGCCAACGCGTAACGATCGTGGCAACAATGACGGCCCTACTCAGGTAAATTACTAACAGATTTTATTCTGTAACCGCGGGAATGGAGTAGATGATGCAGTTCTCTAAAATGCATGGCCTTGGCAACGATTTTATGGTCGTCGACGCGGTAACGCAGAATGTCTTTTTTTCGCCAGAGCTGATCCGCCGTCTGTCCAACCGACATCTGGGGGTGGGTTTTGATCAACTGCTGATCGTCGAACCGCCTTACGATCCGGATCTCGATTTTCATTACCGCATCTTTAACGCCGATGGCAGCGAAGTCTCCCAGTGCGGTAACGGTGCGCGCTGTTTCGCCCGCTTTGTGCGGCTGAAAGGGCTGACCAATAAACGCGATATTCGCGTCAGCACGGCCAATGGCCGCATGGTGCTGAGCGTCACGGAAGATGAGCTGGTGCGCGTGAATATGGGCGAGCCAAACTTTGAGCCGTCCGCGGTGCCATTTCGCGCCAACAAAGCGGAAAAGACCTATATTATGCGCGTTGCCGAGCAGACTATTCTCTGCGGCGTGGTTTCTATGGGCAATCCGCACTGCGTCATTCAGGTGGAGGATGTCGACAGCGCGCCGGTGGAAACCCTCGGCCCGGCCATGGAAAGCCATGAGCGCTTCCCGGAGCGGGCTAATATCGGCTTTATGCAGGTGGTAAAGCGCGAACAGATCCGGCTGCGCGTCTTTGAGCGCGGCGCGGGCGAAACCCAGGCCTGCGGCAGCGGCGCTTGTGGGGCGGTTGCGGTCGGCATTCAGCAAGGCTTACTGGCGGAAGAGGTGCGCGTGGATTTACCAGGCGGCCGACTCGACATCGCCTGGAAGGGGCCGGGCCATCCTCTGTATATGACTGGCCCGGCGACACATGTTTACGACGGATTTATTCATTTATGAAGCAGACAGGGGAAGAACAGCAGGAGGCGACGGCCACACTCAATGACAGTGATGTGGTGGAGTATCTGCTGCGCGATCCTGAGTTCTTTATCCGTAATGCGCGCGCCGTGGAACTCCTCCACGTGCCGCACCCGGTGCGCGGCGCCGTCTCTCTCGTCGAATGGCAGATGGCCCGCGCCCGGCATCACATCAATGTGCTCGAAGAGAATATGACGCTGCTGATGGAGCAGGCCAGTACCAACGAAAGCCTGTTCTATCGCCTGCTGCGTTTACAGGGCCGTCTGGCGTCCGCCAGCAGCCTTGAGGATTTGCTCAACCGTTTCCACCGCTGGGCGCGTGAAATGGGCCTGGCGGGGGCGAGCATCCGTTTATTTCCCGATCGCTGGCGCATTGGCGCGCCGTCCGGCTTCACCCATCTGGCGCTGAGCCGTCAGGCCTTTGAGCCGCTGCGTATTCAGCGCCTTGGTCATGAAAATCACTATCTTGGTACCCTGAACGGCCCGGAATTACTGGTGATACTCCCTGACGCCAAAGCCATCGGCTCGGTGGCGATGTCGATGATGGGGCGTGACGGCGATCTTGGGGTGATCCTGTTCAGCAGCCGTGACGTGCACCATTATCAGCAAGGGCAGGGAACCCAACTGCTTCAGGAGATTGCCCTGATGCTGCCGGAGCTGCTGGAGCGCTGGATCGAGCGCATATGAGCGACACCTCTCTTGACCATGCGGTAAGCCGTTTTCTGCGCTACCTGGGCGTTGAGCGCCAGCTCAGCCCCATTACCCTGCTCAACTACCGGCGTCAGCTCGATGCCATCATGGCAATCGCCCGTGAAACCGGTATTACCCGCTGGGCAGATTGCGATGCCGCCAGCGTGCGCACCATTGCGGTCCGTAGCCGTCGCCACGGCCTGGGCGCGGCCAGCCTTGCGCTGCGCCTGTCTGCCCTGCGCAGTTTATTCGACTGGATGGTGTCGCAGGGTGAGCTATCTGCCAATCCGGCTAAAGGCATCGCCGCGCCAAAAGCACCGCGCCATTTGCCAAAAAATATCGACGTCGATGATGTGAATCGCCTGCTGGATATCGATCTTAACGATCCGCTGGCGGTGCGCGACCGGGCGATGCTGGAGGTGATGTACGGCGCGGGTCTGCGTCTGTCAGAGCTGGTCGGGCTTGATATCAAACATCTGGATTTATCAACCGGCGAAGTATGGGTGATGGGTAAAGGCAGCAAAGAGCGCCGCCTGCCGATTGGTCGTAACGCGGTAAGCTGGATCGAGCACTGGCTGGATCTGCGCGGTCTGTTTGGCAGCGATGAGGACGCGCTTTTTTTATCGAAGACGGGTAAGCGGATCTCCGCGCGTAACGTGCAGAAACGCTTTGCGGAGTGGGGTATCAAGCAGGGGCTGAACAGCCATGTTCACCCCCATAAGCTCCGTCACTCCTTTGCCACCCATATGCTGGAATCGAGCGGCGATCTGCGCGGCGTGCAGGAACTGCTGGGGCACGCGAACCTGTCCACCACGCAGATCTATACCCACCTTGATTTTCAACATCTTGCCTCAGTGTATGACGCGGCGCATCCGCGCGCCAAACGGGGGAAATAATGCGTTTTTACCGTCCTTTGGGCCACATTTCGGCCCTGACGTTCGATCTCGACGACACCTTGTATGACAACCATCCGGTGATCCTGCGTACCGAACAGGAGTCGCTGACTTTCGTACAAAATTACCATCCGGCGCTGAAGGCGCTGCAAAAGAGCGATTTTCAGCAGCTGCGCCAGGCGTTACGCGAAAGCGAGCCGGATATTTATCATGACGTAACCGAATGGCGGCGTCGGGCAGTGATGCAGGCGATGCTGAACGCCGGACTGAACGCGGAAGAAGCCGATGCCGGCGCCCGTGCCGCCATGGAAAACTTCGCCCACTGGCGCAGCCGCATTGATGTGCCGCAGGCCACGCACGACACTCTGGCGGCGCTGGGCAAAAAGTGGCCGCTGGTGGCCATCACCAATGGCAACGCCGAGCCTGAACGGTTCGGTCTGGGTCATTACTTTGCCTTTGTGCTGCGCGCCGGTCCGCACGGCCGCTCGAAACCCTTCAGCGATATGTATCAGATGGCGGCGGAAAAGCTCGGCGTGCCCGCAGGGGAGATCCTGCATGTGGGCGACGACCTCACCACTGACGTGGCCGGGGCGATCCGTTATGGCATGCAGGCGTGCTGGATCAAACCGCAAGGGGCCAGCCTGATGACCGCCACCGACAGCCGTTTATTGCCGCACCTTGAAATTTCGCAGTTGGCATCTCTGACCTCGCTGATATAATCACCAATAGTTCTGTATAAAATACCAGGGTTTTGGCGGATGGCGCTCTGCTTATCCGCCCTGCGATAACGCAGACCCGGTAAGCGAAGCGCCACCAGGCAATTCGTTCTGTTTCTGATTACTACGTGGCGGTGCCAATGGACGTTTCTTACCTGCTCGACAGCCTCAATGACAAACAACGTGATGCGGTAGCCGCCTCGCGCACCAATATGCTGGTGCTGGCAGGCGCAGGCAGCGGTAAGACACGCGTACTGGTCCACCGTATCGCCTGGCTGTTGACGGTAGAAAACTGCTCGCCGTACTCCATTATAGCGGTGACCTTCACCAACAAAGCGGCGGCGGAAATGCGCCACCGTATCAGCCAGCTGATGGGCAACAGCCAGGGCGGCATGTGGGTCGGAACGTTCCACGGTCTCGCGCACCGTCTGCTGCGCGCGCACCATATGGATGCGAATCTGCCGCAGGATTTTCAGATCCTCGACAGCGAAGATCAGCTGCGTCTGTTACGCCGTCTGATCAAAGCCATGAACCTCGACGAGAAGCAGTGGCCGCCGCGTCAGGCGATGTGGTACATCAACGGTCAGAAAGACGAAGGCATTCGCCCGCATCATATTCAAAGCTTCGGCAACCCGGTGGAGCAGACCTGGCAGAAAGTCTACCAGGCTTATCAGGAAGCCTGCGATCGCGCAGGGCTGGTGGATTTTGCCGAGCTGCTGTTGCGCGCCCATGAGCTGTGGCTCAATAAGCCGCACATCCTCAACCACTACCGCGAGCGCTTCACCAATATTCTGGTGGATGAATTCCAGGATACCAACAACATTCAGTACGCCTGGATCCGCCTGCTGGCAGGCGACACCGGCAAGGTGATGATCGTCGGCGACGATGACCAGTCGATCTACGGCTGGCGCGGCGCACAGGTGGAAAACATCCAGCGCTTCCTGAACGACTTCCCCGGTGCGGAAACTATCCGCCTTGAGCAGAACTATCGCTCCACCAACAATATTCTGCGTGCCGCCAACGCCCTGATTGAAAACAACAACGGGCGACTGGGGAAAAAGCTGTGGACCGACGGCATCGATGGCGATCCGATTTCGCTCTACTGCGCCTTTAACGAACTCGACGAAGCGCGCTTCGTGGTTAACCGCATTAAAACCTGGCAGGACAGCGGCGGCGCGCTGGAGCAGTGCGCCATTCTCTATCGCAGCAACGCCCAGTCGCGCGTGCTGGAAGAGGCGCTCCTGCAGGTGGGGATGCCGTATCGCATTTACGGTGGTATGCGCTTCTTCGAACGTCAGGAAATCAAAGACGCGCTCTCTTATTTGCGTCTGATCGCCAACCGTAACGACGACGCCGCCTTTGAACGTGTGGTGAACACTCCCACGCGCGGCATAGGCGATCGTACGCTGGACGTGGTGCGTCAGGCTTCGCGCGACCGGCAGCTGACCCTGTGGCAGGCCAGCCGTGAACTATTGCAGGAGAGAGCCCTTGCGGGCCGCGCCGCCAGCGCGCTGCAACGCTTTATGGAGCTTATCGAAGCCCTGGCGCAGGAAACCTCCGACATGCCGCTGCACGTGCAGGCGGACCGGGTGATCAAAGATTCCGGGCTGTTCATCATGTATGAGCAGGAGAAAGGCGAAAAAGGCCAGGCGCGCGTGGAGAACTTAGAGGAACTGGTGACGGCAACGCGCCAGTTCAGCTACAACGACGAAGAAGAAGATCTGATGCCGTTGCAGGCATTCCTGTCCCACGCAGCGCTGGAAGCGGGCGAAGGGCAGGCGGATACCTGGCAGGATGCGGTGCAGTTGATGACGCTGCACTCCGCGAAAGGGCTGGAGTTCCCGCAGGTATTTATCGTCGGCGTGGAAGAGGGCATGTTCCCGAGCCAGATGTCGCTGGATGAAGGCGGCCGTCTGGAAGAGGAGCGCCGTCTGGCCTACGTGGGCGTTACCCGCGCCATGCAAAAACTGACCATCACCTATGCGGAAACCCGCCGTCTGTACGGTAAAGAGGTTTATCACCGCCCGTCACGCTTTATCGGCGAGCTGCCGGAAGAGTGCGTGGAGGAGGTGCGTCTGCGCGCCAGCATCAGCCGTCCGGTGACGCACAAGCAGTTAGGTACGCCCATCACCCAAAGCGATTCCGGCTTTAAGCTGGGACAGCGCGTGCGCCATGCAAAATTCGGCGAAGGTACGGTGGTGAATCTGGAAGGCAGCGGCGAGCACAGCCGTCTGCAAATCGCGTTCCCCGGTCAGGGCATCAAATGGCTGGTAGCCGCCTATGCGAAGCTGGAAACGGTGTAACATTCAGAAAAATATCATAATTTTGTAATATTCTGCTAGCCTTATACCGGGAAGGTTAATTAATATCCTCAGCCGTTCCGTTGCGTGTTGACGCCATTTTTCTGCTGGCGTAACATGCGCGCACGATTACGCTAAGAGGACATTCGCCTTGGACACACCCAGTAGATGCTGGCTCAATTACCTGTCATCCAGGAACAACTCCTAAGGCTATCTCCTCGCGCTGATGGCCTTAGTGGTTGTCAGCGACCGCATTTTTTACCCGTCGCACTGAGTCAGGCTGTTTAATGGTCTGAAACCCAATTTGTTTCTGTGTGCCCACCGAACTGTCCGATAATTTTTGCATTGGGAGTCCCGGTCATGCTGAGCGCATTTCAACTGGAAAATAATCGCCTGACTCGTCTGGAAGCGGAAGAGTCACAACCCCTTATTGACGCCGTTTGGGTGGATCTGGTCGAACCGGATGACGATGAGCGACACCGCGTACAGTCCGAACTGGGGCAAAGCCTGGCGACCCGCCCCGAGCTGGAAGACATCGAAGCCTCGGCACGTTTCTTTGAAGATGAAGACGGCCTGCACATTCACTCCTTCTTCTTTTTTGAAGATGCGGAAGATCACGCCGGTAACTCCACCGTGGCGTTCACCATTCGCGATGGCCGTCTGTTTACCCTGCGTGAACGTGAACTGCCCGCTTTCCGGTTATACCGTATGCGCGCCCGCAGCCAGGCGATGATCGACGGCAACGCCTACGAACTGCTGCTCGATCTGTTCGAGACCAAAATCGAACAGCTGGCGGATGAGATCGAAAATATTTACAGCGACCTGGAAAAGCTGAGCCGCGTCATTATGGAAGGCCAGCAGGGCGATGAGTACGACGAAGCGCTGTCGGCGCTGGCGGAGCAGGAAGATATCGGCTGGAAGGTACGGCTGTGCCTGATGGATACCCAGCGCGCGCTGAACTTCCTGGTGCGTAAGGCGCGCCTGCCGGGCGGTCAGCTGGAGCAGGCGCGTGAGATCCTGCGCGATATCGAATCCCTGCTGCCGCACAATGAATCCCTGTTCCAGAAAGTTAACTTCCTGATGCAGGCGGCGATGGGCTTTATCAATATCGAGCAGAACCGCATCATCAAGATCTTCTCGGTGGTGTCCGTGGTGTTCCTGCCGCCGACGCTGGTGGCTTCCAGTTACGGTATGAACTTCGAGTTTATGCCGGAGCTGAAATGGAGCTTCGGCTATCCGGGGGCGATCATTCTGATGATGCTCGCGGGACTGGCGCCCTATCTGTACTTCAAGCGCCGTAACTGGCTGTAGTGTTTATGCCGGATGGCGCTTCGCTTATCCGGCAAAACATCACAACCCTTTCCGGACCCTGCGCTGCGTATAGAGCGCATCCATCACAAACACCGCCAGCGCCACCCAGATAAACCCGAAGGTGACCATCTTATCCGCGCCCGGCACTTCGCCGTAAAACAGCACCGCCAGCAGGAACATCAGCGTCGGCCCGATGTACTGGAAGAAGCCCAGCGTGGACAGGCGCAGACGTGTCGCCGCGCCGGTAAAGCACAGCAGCGGGATTGTCGTCACTACGCCCGCCGCCATCAGCAACAGATTCAGCGACCACGGGTTCTGCGTCATATGGCTGGTGGCGGTATCGGCGATGCCGAACAGCCAGATGGCGGCGACCGGCAGCAGCCACAGCGTTTCGATCAGCATGCCGATTTGCGCGTCAACGGCGATCTTTTTACGCACCAGGCCATAAAACGCAAAGCTGAAGGCCAGGCCCAGCGCGATGATCGGCAGCGAGCCAAAGGTCCACAGCTGCACCAGCACGCCGCAACCGGCAAGCAGCACCGCCAGCCACTGCATACGGCGAAAACGCTCGCCGAGGAAAATCATTCCGAGCAGAATATTCACCAGCGGATTAATAAAATAGCCGAGGCTGGCTTCCAGCAGATGATGGTTATTCACCGACCAGATAAACAGCAGCCAGTTGCCGCCAACTAACACCGCCGACAGGGCCAGCAGCAGGATTTTTTTCGGCCGACTGAGAAGCTTCTTCAGCTGCGACCACTGACGGCTTACGCTAATCAGCGCCACCATGAAAAAGAACGACCAGATAATGCGGTGGGTCAGAATTTCACTGGCGGGAACGAAATCGATCAGTTTGAAGTAGGCCGGTGCGATACCCCAAATAAAATAAGCGGCGAGGGCGAGCAATACCCCCTGCCGCGTCTGCTTTGCATCCATGGGTACATCCAACATCTGTTACTAAAAAGTAACGACATTTTACCCGATCTCTGCCGCTCAACCTACCATATACGTCGCCGTGGCGGTGGCGATATGCAGCTGTTCTTCATTGTGCAGTTCAACGCGGGCAACCGACACTTTATTACCGGCACGCAGCAAAGTACTGGAGGCGGTAAAACGGTTTCCCCGGCCCGGACGCAGATAATCGACGCGCAGATCGATAGTGCCCATGCGCGACAGGCGCTGGCGAAGCTCATCTTCGCTGATCGTATCGTGACGCGTTAAGGTGCTGCCGACGCACACCAGCCCCGCGGCGACGTCCAGCGACGAGGCGATTACCCCGCCGTGTAAAATGCTCTGCGCCCAGTTACCCACCATCATCGGCTGGTTGTTAAAACTCAGCTGGGCAAAGTCTTTTTCGTAGCGTTCCAGCTCCAGTCCCAGCGCGCGGTTGAAGGGCATATGATAAACAAAAATCTCACCGACCAGCTGTAACGCTTCATCGGCTGTAAGGACGGCTGACATAATCACCTGATCCATTGGTTAAAGAAATGTTGATTTTATGCTTCGCCAATGTTGATTTCCACTTTCGGAAACGATAACTGCGCAGTTAATTAATAAATATGTAGAATGGGCGTCTGATTATTATTCACCTCTATTTTTTGTTCAGGAGAGCAAGACCGATGCGGACGTTTCTGGGTTGGTTTCTGGCGGCCGTTGCGCTGCCGTTTACAGCATTTGCGCAGGAAGCGACGGTTAAAGCCGTGCATGACGCCCCGGCAGTGCGGGGGAGTATCATCGCCAACCTTTTACAAGAGCACGATAATCCTTTTACGTTGTATCCGTATGAATCGAACTATGCCATTTACACGGCCACCAGCGATCTGAACAAAGAGGCAATCGAAACTTACAACTGGGCGAAAAACTCACGCAAAGATGAAGTGAAGTTTCAGTTGAGTCTGGCCTTCCCGTTCTGGCGCGGGATCATGGGGCCGAACTCGGTGCTTGGCGCATCCTATACGCAGAAATCCTGGTGGCAGCTCTCCAACAGCGGCGAGTCATCCCCGTTCCGCGAAACCAACTACGAACCCCAGTTGTTCCTCGGCTTTGCCACCGACTACGAGCTGGCTGGCTGGACGCTGCGCGATGTGGAGTTTGGTTTTAACCACGACTCTAACGGTCGCTCCGATCCGACATCCCGTAGCTGGAACCGTGTTTATACCCGCCTGATGGCGCAGAACAGCAACTGGCTGGTGGAAGTGAAGCCCTGGTACGTGGTGGGCGATACCGACGACAACCCGGACATCACCAAATATATGGGTTACTACCAGCTGAAAGTGGGTTATCAGCTGGGGGAAGCTATCCTGAGCGCAAAAGGGCAATATAACTGGAATACCGGTTACGGCGGCGCAGAACTGGGCGTGAGTTATCCGATCACCCGCCATGTCCGTCTTTATACTCAGGTTTATAGCGGTTACGGCGAATCATTAATTGATTACAACTTTAACCAGACGCGTGTCGGCGTTGGCGTTATGCTAAACGATCTGTTCTAAGGCATTGCAGTTTCACTCGCAGGCGCTGAAAATAGCGCCTGTTTTTATTTCAGGTAAATGGGGTAGATGTGGCGCAGGCGGAAGTAATGAATCAGGCATCGCTGGCGAAACAGGTCTTGCAGGAAACCTTCGGCTATCAGCAATTCCGCCCCGGTCAGCAAACAATCATTGATACCGTGCTGGAAGGCCGCGACTGTCTGGTCGTGATGCCCACCGGCGGCGGCAAATCCCTGTGCTATCAGATCCCGGCGCTGGTGCTGGAAGGGCTGACCATTGTCGTGTCGCCTTTGATCTCGCTGATGAAAGACCAGGTGGATCAACTGCTGGCGAACGGCGTGGCCGCCGCCTGTCTGAACTCGACACAAACCCGCGAGCAGCAGCAAGAGGTGATGGCAGGCTGTCGCAACGGTCAAATCCGCTTGCTGTACATCGCCCCTGAACGCCTGATGCTGGATAACTTCCTTGAGCATCTTGCTCACTGGAACCCGGCGCTGGTCGCCGTCGATGAAGCGCACTGTATTTCCCAGTGGGGCCATGATTTCCGCCCGGAATACGCCGCCCTGGGGCAGCTGCGTACGCGCTTCCCGGCGCTGCCGTTTATGGCGCTGACCGCCACGGCTGACGACACCACCCGCCATGATATTGTGCATCTGCTGGGTCTTAACGATCCGCTGATCCAGGTCAGCAGCTTCGACCGCCCGAACATCCGCTATATGCTGATGGAAAAGTTCAAGCCGCTCGATCAGCTGTTGCGCTATGTGCAGGATCAGAAAGGCAAATCCGGCATTATCTACTGTAACAGCCGCGCGAAAGTGGAAGACACCGCCGCCCGCCTGCAAAGCCGGGGTTTCAGCGCCGGAGCCTATCATGCCGGGCTGGAAAACAGCGTACGCGCTGAAGTACAGGAGAAGTTCCAGCGCGACGATCTGCAAATCGTGGTGGCGACAGTGGCCTTCGGCATGGGCATCAACAAGCCTAACGTGCGCTTCGTGGTGCATTTCGACATTCCGCGCAATATCGAATCCTACTATCAGGAAACCGGTCGCGCCGGGCGTGACGGTCTGCCTGCTGAAGCCATGCTGTTTTACGATCCGGCTGATATGGGCTGGCTGCGTAAATGTCTGGAAGAGAAGCCGCCTGGTCAGTTGCAGGATATCGAGCGCCACAAGCTGAACGCCATGGGGGCATTTGCTGAAGCGCAGACCTGCCGCCGCCTGGTGCTGCTTAACTATTTTGGTGAAGGTCGTCAGGAGCCGTGCGGCAACTGCGATATTTGCCTCGATCCGCCGCGCCGGTACGACGGGCTGATGGATGCGCAAAAGGCGCTGTCGGCAATTTACCGCGTCGGCCAGCGCTTCGGTATGGGCTATGTCGTGGAAGTGCTGCGCGGCGCGAATAATCAGCGTATCCGCGAACTGGGTCATGACAAACTTAAAATCTACGGCGAAGGGCGCGACCATACGACCGAGCACTGGGTCAGCGTGATCCGCCAGCTGATCCATCTTGGCGTGGTGACGCAAAATATCGCCCAGCATTCTGCGCTACAGCTTACCGAGGCTGCGCGTCCGTTCCTGCGGGCGGAAGTCCCGCTGCAGCTCGCCGTGCCGCGCGTGGTGGCTATCAAAGCGCGTAATAACCCGAAAGTCTTCGGCGGCAATTATGACCGCAAGCTGTTCGCCAAACTGCGCAAACTGCGTAAGGCCATCGCCGATGAAGAGAACATCCCGCCGTATGTGGTGTTTAACGATGCCACGCTGATTGAGATGGCGGAGCAGACGCCGATCACCGCCAGCGAAATGCTGAGCGTTAACGGCGTGGGGATGCGTAAGCTCGAACGTTTTGGCAAAGAGTTTATGGCGCTGATCCGTTCGCATGTCGATGGCGACGATGACGAGTAGTCAAGCACGTAAAAAAGTGTCAGGATGAGATCCTGATCATTTATTTCCCCGCGAGCGAGTTATGTTAATGCTGTTTTTGACCGTGGCGCTGGTGCATATCGTTGCACTGATGAGCCCGGGACCGGATTTCTTTTTTGTTTCACAGACTGCCGTTAGCCGTTCACGTAAAGAAGCCATGATGGGCGTGCTGGGCATCACCACGGGCGTGATGGTCTGGGCGGGCGTGGCGCTGCTTGGCCTGCACCTGATCCTCGAAAAAATGGCGTGGCTGCATAACATTATTATGGTCGGCGGCGGGCTGTATCTGTGCTGGATGGGTTACCAGTTGTTGCGCGGGGCGCTGAAAAAGCAGGACAGCAGCGCACCGACGCCGCAGGTGGAACTGGCGACCAGCGGACGTAGTTTCCTGAAAGGTCTGCTGACTAATCTGGCGAATCCCAAGGCGATTATTTACTTCGGTTCGGTGTTCTCGCTGTTTGTCGGCGATAACGTCGGCTCCGCGGAACGCTGGGGCATTTTCGTACTGATCTCGCTGGAAACCTTCGCCTGGTTCACCGTCGTGGCGAGCCTGTTCGCGCTGCCGTCGATGCGTCGCGGTTATCAGCGGATGGCGAAATGGATCGATGGCGTTGCCGGCGCGCTGTTCGCGGGCTTCGGCATTCATCTGATTATTTCCCGCTAACTTTTCCCCACCCGGCATAAAAGACGGGTGGGTGATTTTTAGTGGCAAAGGTGCTGCAACTCGTCCTGCGTCAGACCGGTCATATCCGTGATCGCGTCTTTGTCGAAGCCCTTTTGCAGCATCTGTCGCGCAATCTCCTGTCGAGCAGCGCGTTGACCTTCGAGGATCCCTTGCTGTAGTCCTTCCCTTATCCCTTTTTGTAGTCCTTGCTGTAGTCCTTCCTGTATCCCTTGTTGTAGTCCTTCCCGTATTCCTTCCTGTATTCCCTCTTGTATCCCTTGCAGGAGTCCTTCTGTCCGCCCCATCATTTTTAACTGTTCAGCGATTGTCATCAGCTTGTCTCCTTGTTGTGGCACGCGGCGCGCCAGTTCATACAATAACGTTTTCACGTCATGCGTTTCTCCTGCCTGAATCATATATTTTATCAGTACCGCAATTTGTTGTCCGCTCATGTGCTTTTCCCGCAGCAGGCTGGCGAGTCTGTCCAGCAGCAGGGCTATATCACGCTGGCGGATATGCTTCTGGATCAGGGTCAGCGCCGCCATGCTGCGATGTTGCATGATTTCCTCATCGGGGATCACCGTAATGTCCACCAGCGGGAATGGGCTACTGTAGAGCTGCCGGGCCAGCTGCGGCTGTTGAAAGTCGTCCAGCCAGTTCAGGCTCCAGGGCCAGGGGCTGCGTCGCCCCTGATAGAAAAGCACCGGGATCACCAGTGGCAGAGTGGAATGCCCGGCCTCCAGGTGGCGCTGCATGGCGGCCACCGCGTAGCGCATCAACCGGAATGCCATATGTTTATCGGGCGAGCTTTGGTGCTCGATAAGCACATAGATATAGCCATCACCACTGGTCGTCTTTAGCGAATAAAGAATATCGCTGTAGTAGGGATGCAAATCGTCTTCGACAAAACTGCCGGATTCCAGGCGCAGCGTATCCAGATCGCAGAGCGTTCTCAGGTCTGGCGGCAGGTGAATGTCAATAAAATCCCGCGCGGTTTCCACGCGGGAGAGGAAAGTTTTGAATACCGAATCATGGGGTGTCGCAGCTCGCGCCATGTTATGCCGTCCGTGGTGACATCAGTGGCGGCATTCTGGCACTGCGACAAAACAAAATTTGCGAGCCGCTTTCCCGATTTACTTACGCATGACGGGTGGAGGCCAGCAGCGCGCCCACCAGCACAAACAGCGATCCAAAGATCCGGTTGAGCGCTTTCATCTGGCGCGGGCCTTTGATCCATGACGCAATCCGCGTCGCCAGCGTGGCGTAACCAATCATCACAATAATATCCACCACGATGGTGGTGGTGCCGAGCACCACGTACTGCATGATTTGCGGCTGATGCGGCACGATAAACTGCGGGAAGAGCGCGGCAAGAAACACAATGCTTTTGGGGTTGGTAAGGTTCACAAACACCGCCCGGCGGAACAGATGCCCGCGCGACTGGGTGCTCACCAGCGTATTGAGATCCAGTGCCCCCGCCGCGCGCCACTGCTGAATACCCAGCCATACCAGATAGGCCGCGCCCGCCCACTTCAGCACTTCAAAGGCCATCACCGAACGGGAGAACAGCGTGCCCAGGCCAATACCCACCAGCACGATATGAATGGCAAGCCCGGTCTGCAATCCGCTGATCGACGCCGCCGCGCCGCGATAGCCGTGCGTCATGGCGGTAGTCATGGTGTTGATCGCCCCGGAGCCCGGCGACAGGCTGAGGATAATTGACGTGATGAGGTAAGCGAACCACCATTCGAAGGTCATGTGAAACTCCCTGGATGACATTTTTTGTGCCACAATACCCTGGTGTTTGGGTACGGTGTAGCGCGGCCTGAAAAAACGATAATACACGGCAGTCGGGGGTTCAGACCCAATGTTTCGGCAGAAAATGGACTGGGAAACAAGAGAAAACGCGTATGCGGCCTTCACTCACGGACCGCTGACCGATTTCTGGCGTCAGCGCGAGGAAGCCGAAATCATCGGCGTCGATAATATCCCGATCCGCTTTGTGCGCTTTCGCGCGCCCGGCCACGATCGGGTGATTGTCGTCTGCCCCGGACGCATCGAAAGCTACGTGAAGTATGCCGAAGTGGCGTACGATCTGTTTCATCTCGGTTTTGACGTATTGATCATCGATCACCGCGGGCAGGGGCGCTCCGGGCGTCTGCTTTCCGACAGCCATCGCGGTCACGTCGATAATTTTGATGATTACGTCGACGATCTGGCGGCTTTCTGGGCGCAGGAAGTGACGCCAGGCCCGTGGCGCAAACGTTACATTCTGGGGCATTCCATGGGGGGCGCGATCTCCACGCTGTTTCTGCAACATACGCCGCAGGCCTGTGATGCCATCGCGCTGACCGCGCCGATGTTTGGCATTGTTATCCGTCTGCCGGACTGGATGGTGCGGCACATTCTTGACTGGGCCGAAGGCAACCCGCGTATGCGCGAAAGCTACGCCATCGGCACCGGACGCTGGCAGCCGCTGCCCTACAGCCTCAACGTGCTGACCCACAGCCGGGAACGCTACCGGCGCAATTTGCGCTTTTATGCTGACGATCCGCAGCTGCGCGTCGGCGGGCCAACGAATCACTGGGTACGGGAAGGAATACGTGCGGGCGAGATGGTGCTGGAAGGCGCCGCCAACGACGCCACGCCCATGCTGCTTATCCAGGCAGAAGAAGAGCGGGTAGTGGATAACCGCATGCACGATCGTTATTGTGAAATTCGCGCCGCAGCGGGCCATCCCTGTGAAGGAGGCAAACCGCTGGTCATTAATGGCGCTTACCATGAGATCCTTTTTGAAAAGGACGCTATGCGCTCAGTCGCGCTTAACGCCATCGTCGATTTTTTCGACAGGCATAACTCACCCGGCGGGTCTCCCGCTTTGTCCAGAGGTTGAATTTTCTTATGTATCAGGTTGTTGCGTCTGATTTAGATGGCACGCTGCTCTCGCCCGACCATACCCTTTCCCCTTATGCGAAAGAGACGTTAAAACTGCTGACCGCGCGGGGCGTTAACTTTGTCTTCGCCACTGGCCGTCACCACGTCGACGTGGGCCAGATCCGCGATAATCTCGGCATCAAAGCCTATATGATCACCTCCAACGGTGCGCGTGTGCATGATACCGATGGCAATCTGGTCTTCACTCATAACCTGGATCGCGATATTGCCAGCGACCTGTTTGGCGTGGTGCATGCTAATCCGGATATTCTCACCAACGTTTATCGTGACGACGAGTGGTTTATTAACCGTCATCGTCCCGATGAAATGCGTTTTTTCAAAGAGGCGGTTTTCAGCTATTCCCTCTTTGAGCCAGGCCTGCTGGACGCCGACAACGTCAGCAAAATTTTCTTCAGCTGCGAAAGCCACGAAAAGCTGCTGCCGCTGGAGCAGGCGATCAACGCCCGCTGGGGCGATCGCGTGAACGTGAGTTTTTCCACGCTTACCTGTCTGGAAGTGATGGCGGGCGGCGTCTCGAAAGGGCATGCGCTGGAAGCGGTATCCAAAGCGATGGGCTATGGCTTACAGGATTGCATCGCCTTCGGCGACGGCATGAACGATGCGGAAATGCTCTCGATGGCCGGTAAAGGCTGCATTATGGCGAACGCGCACCAGCGCCTGAAAGATCTGCATCCGGAACTGGAAGTCATCGGCACCAACGCCGACAACGCCGTCCCCAATTATCTGCGTAAACTGTTTCTCGATTGATTAAATAGTAATCAGTTGTCAACCATGAAGTCCGCTACAATGAGTGCTCATTAATCAAAGAGACATTCATTGTGGCGTTACTGATCATCACCACCGTTCTGTGGGCGTTTTCCTTCAGCCTGTTTGGCGAATACCTTGCCGGTCACGTTGACAGCTATTTCGCCGTGCTGGTGCGCGTCGGCCTCGCGGCGCTGGTCTTTTTACCTTTTCTGCGCACCCGCGGGCACGATCTGAAAACCATTGCGCTCTATATGCTGGTGGGCGCCATGCAGCTCGGCATCATGTATATGCTGAGCTTCCATGCTTATCTGTACCTGACGGTTTCGGAACTGCTGCTGTTCACCGTGCTCACGCCGCTGTACATCACCCTGATTTATGATCTGATGAGCAAGCGCCGCCTGCGCTGGGGCTATGCATTTAGCGCCCTGCTGGCGGTGATTGGCGCGGGAATCATCCGTTACGATCAGGTCACCGATCACTTCTGGATGGGCCTGCTGCTGGTGCAGCTGTCAAACATCAGCTTTGCGCTGGGAATGGTGGGCTATAAACGCCTGATGGAAACCCGTCCGATGCCGCAGCATAACGCCTTTGCCTGGTTCTATATGGGCGCGTTCGTGGTGGCGGCGATCGCCTGGTTTATGATGGGCAACGCGCAGAAATTACCGGAAACCACGCTGCAATGGGGCATTCTGGTGTTTCTTGGCGTGGCAGCCTCCGGCATTGGCTACTTCATGTGGAACTATGGCGCCACACAGGTGGATGCGGGCACGCTGGGCATCATGAACAATATGCATGTGCCCGCCGGTCTGCTGGTTAACCTGGCGATCTGGCATCAGCAGCCGCACTGGCCCAGCTTTATCATTGGTGGGTCGGTGATAGTGGCTTCGCTGTGGGTGCATCGCCGGTGGGTCGCTCCGCGCTCCGCACAAAAGGAAGATGATCGCAGGCATGGTTCCGCGCTGAGCGAATAAAGGCTTCCGTTACCGGCTGACGCTGCTCGCCATCGCGCACGGCGGCGTACAGCCGGCTCCACAGTCCCTCGCCCAGGGTTTTGGTCACGATCAGGCCCTGGCGCTCAAAACTCTCCACCACCCAGTGCGGCAGCGCCGCGATGCCCATTTTTGCCGCTACCATCTGGATCAGCAGCAGCGTGTTATCGACGCTTTTCAGCGCCGGGGTGATGCCTGCCGGTTGCAGGAAATGCCGCCAGATATCCAGCCGGCTGCGCTGCACCGGATAAATCAGCAGCGTTTCGCAGGCTAAATCTTCCGGCGTAATACGCGCTTTTGCCGCCAGCGGATGATCCGGGGCCAGCACCAGCCGCACTTCAAAATCAAACATCGGTGAATAGTGCAGACCGCTGCGCGGCAGAATATCGGAGGTCAGCACCACGTCCAGTTCCCCCTGTTGCAGCGCGGGCTGGGGATCGAAGGTCACGCCGGATTTGAAATCCATCTCCACCTGCGGCCATTTCGCGCGGAAATTTTCCAGCGCCGGGGTCAGCCACTGAATGCAGCTGTGGCATTCAATGGCAATGCGCAGCGTCGTCTGCTGCGGCTCGTTGCAGTCCTGAAGCGCCCGGCTGATTTGCGGCAGTACCTGATTCGCCAGCTGTAACAGGATCTCGCCCTGCGGCGTAAAGCGCAGCGGCTGACTCTTACGCACAAATAACCGAAAGCCAAGGCGCTGCTCCAGATCGCTGAACTGGTGGGAGAGGGCGGATTGCGTCTGATGCAGCGTGGCTGCCGCCGCCGCCAGCGATCCGCTATTCCGTAACGCCTGTAGCGTTTTCAGATGTTTAATCTCGATCATGAAAGTCCTTCACTCCGGCATGAACAATTTGCGCTTGAGGAATATACAGTAACTGCCAATTATAGATGTGTAAACATCTGGACGGCTAAAAATCCAATGTCTTTTAAATTTATGGTGCGTTGGCTGCGTTCACTCACCCCGGTCACTTACTGATGTGAGCTCCCGGGGATGAGCAAACTTGCCGCCTTCCCTAAATTCAAAATCCACAGGATTTATAATTCATTAGAGGAAGAAATTATGACAATCCGCAACCACACCCTCGGTTTCCCTCGCGTTGGCCTGCGTCGCGAGCTGAAAAAAGCGCAAGAAAGCTACTGGGCGGGTAACACCAACCGTGAAGAATTACTGGCGGTGGGACGCGAACTGCGCGCCCGCCACTGGGATCAACAAAAACAGGCGGGCATTGACTTGCTGCCGGTGGGCGATTTCGCCTGGTACGACCATGTTCTGACCACCAGCCTGCTGCTCGGCAACGTGCCGGCTCGTCATCAGAACAACGATGGATCCGTCGACATCGACACCCTGTTCCGCATTGGCCGTGGCCGTGCGCCGACCGGCGAACCGGCTGCGGCCGCAGAAATGACCAAATGGTTTAACACCAACTATCACTACATGGTGCCGGAATTCACCAAAGGCCAGCAGTTCAAACTCACCTGGACGCAGCTGCTGGAAGAGGTGGATGAAGCGCTGGCATTGGGCCATAACGTCAAACCTGTGCTGCTGGGGCCGGTGACGTACCTGTGGCTCGGCAAAGTGAAAGGCGAGCAGTTTGATCGTCTGAGCCTGCTGGACGATATTCTGCCGGTCTATCAGCAGGTGCTGGGCGAGCTGGCGAAACGCGGCGTTGAGTGGGTGCAGATTGACGAACCGGCGCTGGTGCTGGAGCTGCCGCAGGCGTGGCTGGACGCGTTCAAACCGGCCTACGATGCCCTAACCGGACAGGTCAAACTGCTGCTGACCACCTATTTTGAAGGCGTGACGCCCAACCTCGACACCATCACGGCACTGCCGGTGCAGGGGCTGCATGTGGATCTGGTACACGGCAAGGATGACGTCAATGAACTGCATCGCCGTCTGCCGTCCGACTGGCTGCTGTCCGCCGGTTTAATTAATGGCCGTAACGTCTGGCGTGCCGATCTGACAGAGAAATATGCGCAGATCCAGCCGATTGTCGGTAAACGCGATCTGTGGGTGGCGTCGTCCTGCTCGCTGCTGCACAGCCCAATCGATCTCTCGGTGGAAACCCGTCTTGATGCAGAAGTTAAAAGCTGGTTCGCCTTTGCGCTACAAAAATGTGAAGAACTGGCGCTGCTGCGCGATGCGCTGAACAGCGGCGATACGGCAAAACTGACAGAATGGAGCGCCCCGATCCAGGCGCGTCGCAGTTCAGCGCGGGTACATAACCCCGCCGTGGAGCAGCGTCTGGCGGCCATCACCCCGCAGGACAGCCAGCGCCAGAGTGCTTATGCAGAACGCGCAAAAGCCCAGCGTGAACGCTTCAACCTGCCGGCGTGGCCGACAACGACCATCGGCTCCTTCCCGCAGACCACCGAGATCCGCGGCCTGCGTCTGGATTTCAAACAGGGACGTTTGGACGCGGGCAATTACCGCACCGGCATCGCCGGACATATCAAACAGGCAATTGCCGAACAGGAACGCTTAGGGCTGGATGTGCTGGTGCACGGCGAAGCCGAGCGTAACGACATGGTGGAATACTTTGGCGAACACCTCGACGGCTTCGTATTCACGCAAAACGGCTGGGTGCAGAGCTACGGCTCCCGCTGCGTAAAACCGCCAGTGGTGATTGGCGACGTCAGCCGCCCGGAAGCCATCACCGTCGAGTGGGCGAAGTACGCCCAGTCGCTGACTGACAAACCAGTAAAAGGCATGCTGACCGGCCCGGTGACCATTCTCTGCTGGTCCTTCCCGCGTGAAGACGTCAGCCGTGAAACTATCGCTAAACAGATCGCCCTGGCGCTGCGTGACGAAGTGGCGGATCTGGAAGCGGCGGGCATCGGCATCATTCAGATTGACGAACCGGCCCTGCGCGAAGGCTTACCGCTGCGCCGCAGCGACTGGGCTGACTACCTGGCTTGGGGCGTCGAAGCCTTCCGGATTAACGCCGCCGTGGTACGCGATGACACGCAGATCCACACCCACATGTGTTACTGCGAGTTTAACGACATCATGGATTCCATTGCCGCGCTGGACGCCGACGTGATCACCATCGAAACCTCGCGTTCTGACATGGAGCTGCTGGAGTCCTTTGAAGAGTTCGAGTACCCGAACGAAATCGGGCCGGGCGTGTATGACATTCACTCGCCGAACGTGCCGAGCGTGGAGTGGATCGAAGCGCTGCTGAAAAAAGCGGCGCAGCGTGTACCGGCGGAGCGTTTATGGGTGAACCCGGACTGCGGCCTGAAAACCCGCGGCTGGCCGGAGACCCGTAGCGCGCTGGCGAACATGGTGAAAGCAGCGCAGAACCTGCGCACGGCGTGAGTATTTGCCCCTCTCCTGAACAGGAGAGGGGCAAATTTATTACAGCGACTGATCTTTCGTTTCGTGCGTAAGGATCAGCGCGATTAACGTCAGACCGGCCATCGCGGCAAGATAGATGCCGACATAGAACAGGCCATAATTGGCGGTCAGCCAGGCGGCGATATACGGGGCCACAGACGCACCCAGAATCGACGATACGTTATAGGAGAACGACGCGCCGGTATAACGTACTTCCGTCGGGAACAGCTCCGGCAGCAGCGCCCCCATCGGGCCAAACGTCAGCCCCATCAGGCTCAGACCCACCAGCAGATAGACCATCACCAGCGCCTGGCTTCCGGAACCCAGCAGCGGCGGGAAGGCAAAGAGCGCAAAAATAATGATCATCGAGGTAATAGCAATCATTGATTTACGGCGACCATAAGCGTCAGCCAGCAGACCGGCTACCGGCACCATTACGCCAAAACCAATTACCGCCAGCATCAGCATCCACAGCACTTCATTACGCGGCATCCCCAGTCCCACAGGCGCAGGCGTGGTGCTGTAGGTCATTGAGTAAACCGTCATGATGTAAAACAGCGTATAGGTCGCCAGCATGATAAAGGTACCGAGAATGGTGACGCGCAGATGTTTCGTCAGCAGCGTACCCAGCGGGATCTTCACCTGTTTTTTCGCCGCGGCGACTTTAGCAAACACCGGCGACTCATGCAGCGACACGCGCACGTACAGGCCGATGAGCACCAGCACGGCAGAGAAAATGAAGGGTACGCGCCAGCCCCAGCTCAAGAACTGCTCGTCGGTCAGCAGCCAGGAGAGCAGCAGGAAGGTGCCGTTGGCAAAGAAAAAGCCAATGGGCGCGCCGAGTTGCGGGAAGGAGCCGTACAGGGCGCGTTTACGCGGCGGCGCATTTTCTGTCGCCAGCAACGCCGCGCCGCCCCACTCACCGCCAAGGCCCAGGCCCTGACCAAAACGCGCCAGCGCCAGCAGCAGCGGCGCGAAAATGCCGATGGTTTCATAGCCCGGCAGCAGGCCGATCAGCACCGTGGAAATCCCCATCGTCAGCAGTGACGCCACCAGCGTGGTTTTACGTCCCACGCGATCGCCAAAGTGACCAAACACCGCCGAGCCAATTGGACGGGCGATAAAGGCGATAGCGAAAGTGGCCAGCGACTGTAGCGTGGCCGCCGTCGGATCGCCCTGCGGGAAGAAGATATGTGGAAAGACGATCACCGCCGCGGTGGCATAAATATAAAAATCGAAAAACTCGATGGCGGTGCCAATCAGGGAGGCAACAACGACCTTATTGCGTGAGTTTACCGGCGGGCTTTCCTGCTCATTGTCGAGGGTTGTGGCTGTAGCTTGCATAGATATTTCTTATTTTATGGCGAACGGACGGCCATATTACGCACAGCAAAAGCGACATTTCAATCTGTTACAAATCAGCGGAGCGGTGATTAATTGCGCAAAAAGTGAATAATTTTCGTGCCTGTGATTTGGCTTCCATGAAATGCTTCACAGTTTTTTAATATCAGCATATAAAACTGGTTTTCGGTTAAATAAAAGTTACGGGCTGGATTATAATGCTGAAATGATGAATCGGGCTGAAATTTTGCTTTTTTATTCAGCCCGATAATAGGTTTAGCGGTGTTTTCTTCCCGGCATTCGCGGGTCGTCTTTGTATTCTGCGGTGGCGATCCAGGCGGCGCAGAACAGCGTTAGACGGGCGAAGAAGTAGAAGAACGCCATGATGCCGAGCACCGAACCAAAGGCCGCGCCGGACGGCGACTGCACCATTGACGGCAGGGTGTAGGTCATGATGATTTTAATTACTTCAAAGCCAATGGCGGCGATAAGCGTGCCGCGCATCAGCGCCCGCTTACGCGGTCTGTGGCGCGGCAGTCGCCAGAAGATCCAGAAGAACAGCAGATAGTTGGCGCAAATGGAAATCGCCAGACCAATCAGCCGCCAGGCCGGTTTCAGCCAATCAATGGAATCCAGATAAAGCGCCGAAATGATCATCTCCTGAGCCGCCCCGGCAATGGAGGTGATGGAAAGTGTGATAATCAGCGCCACCAGCAGACCGATCAGCGAGATAAAATCGCGCAGATATTTCACCCAGAACTTTTCATCGTCCTGGGCGTTACGCTCCCAGACGTCGCGCGACTGGGCGCGGATCGCTTCGCGCAGGTTGCCCATCCAGTTAACACCGGAGTAGAGCGCCACCCCCAGCCCCACCAGGCCTACCGTTGTACGCTGTTGCACGGCAATGTTGATGGTATTTTTCAGCGTGGAAGCCAGCGTCGGATCGCTGACGTTGGTGAGGATCTTATTAAAAATATCCTGCAGCAGCGTCGGGTTCGACACCAGCACAAAGCCCGCTGCCGCGAACGACACCATCAGAATGGGGATCATCGACAGGAACGAAAAGTAGGTGATAGCAGCACCAAACTGATTGCCCATGCGGTCATTAAAGCGTTCGGTGGCGCGGATCAGGTGCGCCACCATCGGACGCCGCTGGATTTTCTCCGCGGTCTCCTTCACCGTTTCGATGGCACCGCCGCCCTCACCTTTTTTTTCAGGCTCCGGTTCCGGCTTATCCGTGGTGTCCATTTTTTTTACCGGCTCGTAGTCCAGGTCCTGAGTCGGTCGTTTCTCGCTATTTTCCGCTGTCATCAGAGCTGTGTTCCTTCGTTGTTAGCGTGATGTAACAGAAATTATAGACGGTCATTGGTCAACGTAAGCTTTCATCACGTCAGTCAGCCATTCCATGAACAGATGCACCCGGCGCGACAGGTTGCGGCGATGCGGATAAATCAGCGATACCGGCATCGGCTGCGCGCGATACTGCGGCAGGATTTCCTCCAGTTTGCGGCTGCGCAGCGCCTCCCGCACGCCAATGCGCGGCGCCTGAATAATCCCCAGTCCCGCCAGGCAGGCGGCGTGGTACGTCTCGGTACTGTTGACCGTCAGGATGCCGCCGGTTTTGATCCACTGCGTGGCATTGTCGCGATATACCTCAAAGCCCTGCGGGCGCGTACCGAGGTTAACCGCATAGTGCACCACCGCATGGCCGCTCAGATCCTCCAGGGTTTCCGGGTAGCCAAATCGCGCGAGGTAATCGGGGCTGGCGCAGTTGATCACCGACAGCTTGCCCAGCGGACGGGCAATCAACCCCGAATCTTTCAGCGTGCCGACGCGCACCACGCAGTCGAAGCCTTCGCGGATCACATCCACCAGCCGGTCGCTGCTGCTCAGTTCAATTTCAAGGCCGGGATACTGCTGTACAAAGGTGGGCAGGCGCGGAATGACCAGGTTTTTAGCCACCGCGACCGGCATATCCACGCGCAGTCGTCCGCTGAGGGTGGAAGGATCGTGCAAAAATAAACCATCGAGCTCATCGAGGTTAATAAGTAAATCCTTAGCCCGTTCGTAATAGACCATGCCGTCCTGGGTGAGCTGTACCCGCCGGGTGGTACGATGCAGCAACTGCGTGCCCAGATGGTTCTCCAGCGCCTGTATCTGGCGGGAGATGCTGCCTTTCGGCAGCCCCAGCGACTCCGCCGCACGGGTAAAACTTTCCAGTTCGGCCACCCGAATGAACAGCTGCATTGCGTAAACTTTATCCATCGCCGCGCCCTATTGTTGTTGTAAATGAAACAGTGAAGCGTACCGGGACATCTTTATTGATTTTCTATCACCTAATAAGCTGCTTCTCAATCACCACACCCCCTGAAATGAGGTTTCTTATGACACAACCTATCGCAATAGTGACCGGCGGCAGCCGTGGCCTCGGTAAAAACGCTGCGCTGAAGCTGGCGGCAAAGGGAACAGATTTGATCCTGACGTACCACAGCAATGGGCAAGCTGCCGCGGCAGTGGTCGGGGAAATTGAGCGCGCGGGCGCGAAGGCCGTGGCCTTGCAGTTGGATGTCAGTGATGTCAGCAAGTTCGCCGGATTTGCTGAACAGGTGCGGCAACAGCTGAAAGATGTCTGGCAGCGTGACAACTTCGACTATTTATTAAACAACGCCGGCGTGGGTCTGTACGCCCCTTACGCGGATACCAGCGAAGCGCAGTTTGATGAGATGATGAATATTCATCTGAAAGGGCCGTTTTTCCTGACCCAGCGCCTGCTGCCGCTGATGAAGGACGGCGGTCGCATTCTGAACGTCTCCTCCGGGCTGGCGCGCTTTGCTCTGCCAGGCTCCAGCACTTACGCCGCCATGAAGGGCGCGATGGAAGTGCTGACCCGTTATCAGGCGAAAGAGCTGGGCGCACGCGGTATCACCGCAAACATTATTGCGCCGGGGGCAATTGAAACGGACTTTGGCGGGGGACGGGTGCGGGATGACGCGCAGATGAACCAGTTTGTCGCCTCGCAAACCGCGCTGGGTCGCGTTGGACTACCGGATGATATTGGCGACGCCATCGCCGCGCTGCTCAGCGACGAACTTCGCTGGATGAACGCGCAGCGTATTGAAGTGTCGGGCGGGATGTTTTTGTAAGCAATAAAACAAACGGGGGCAGCGCCCCCGTACGGTTATTCTTTTTGCAGACGTGAAACTTTTATCCGCGGCGGGGTTTGCTGTTTATCCAGCGAACCGGAAATACTGATCAGCTGATCCGGGCTGACTTCTCTTTCTGTAAATACCGCCATGGGAATATAAGCGTCTATCTGGCCGGTTTTATCGCGGAAGGTATAAATATCGTTACCTTTTTTCGCAATCAGGTTACCGCGCAGGGTCACAGAGGCATCGTCGTGCATCTCTGTAACATGGTCGACGGTCATTGAGTGGGCTTCTTCAGCGCCGCGGTAGCCGTCATTGAGCTTGTGCGCCGGTCGCGGCGCTTCATCCGTATTCAGGCCGGGCTTATCGTCGGCAAGCGCCGGAAGGGCAAATAACGCCGCTACCGTGGCGGCTACAATCATTTTTCTCATGCTGACTCCTTAAATTTTGCCTCGCTATCCTGTTAAGCCTGGCATAAGGATCAGCATTATGAAGGGCGAATCGTCTGGATCAGCGGTATTCATGGCGCAGCAAACCGAAAAGCCAGTCATTTTGCCACTGCCCGTTCAGCCAGAACGCTTCGCGCAGTTCACCTTCCAGTATGAACCCCGTTTTTTCCAGTAATCCCTTTGATGACGTATTCCCGGCAGTGACCGTGGCGATAAGCCGACGAATGCCGCCCTGTTGAAAAGCATAGTCGCACACTGCCCGCAGGGATTCGCCGCCAAAGCCTTTACCCTGCGCCTGCGGTACAAACAGGAAGCCCACTTCAGCGCAGTCCGCTTCATGGTGCACGTAACCGGTAACGCCCAGCGGCTGCCCCGTGGCACGCTCAAATACCATCAGACAGAGCCAGTGCGCGCTGCCCGGCGTCCACGGCGGCAGGCGGCTCTCGAATGCCGCGTGGATCTCCTCCTGCGGACGCGGGTCAGAGACGAAACGCATGATCTGCGCATCTTCATACAGCGCGAGGAAAAACGGCCAGTCCGTTGACTGGATCTGTCGGCACCAGAGGCGTTCCGTAGTCAGCTCAAGCATATTTCGCGTCCATATCTGTGCAGCCGTCACTGATATTCCTGTATAACTGGTCTATCGTATAAGTGGCTGGAAAAAAAGAAAAAATAAAGAAAAAACGCCCACAAAATTAACGTCGGCTGGTTGCACTTAAAGGAAAATAAAGATGCGCAATTCAACGTCTGGCATTCGCGAACAGTTTGAACACTGTATCGGCATCATTCGTCAGGCCTCCACCGAAATTTTATCACTGCTTGATATTGATGTGACCGAGGGCAAAGATCCACGCTGGTTTCTGGAACAGCTGGACGCCGCCCGGGCGAATCTTGGCGGCTGGGCGGCGGTGGCTCACCGGCTGCGGCTGAACGATGCGGAACTGTCGCAGTTCACCCTGTTGTTGCGCCATCTGCAGCAGCGGGTGCCGCAGTATGAAAGCGGGCAGGAGGTCAGTGAAAACCAGCTGATCACGGCGCTGCGCTTTATGACCTCCCTTGAACTGCTGCGTGAAAAACAGCCGCAGCTCACCTACAGCACCGAAATCACTGTGCAGGATGAGACGCAGCAACAGCAGCAGGCGCTGGCGCAGTTACGGGCGATTGAGCTGATGATCAAAGCGCTGATCTACGAAGCCTGGCCCGACAGTATCCAGCTCAGTAACCATCTGAAAACGCAGTTCGGCGTCGATCGCGTGCGGCGCTGGCTGAAGCTGGGCGAGCGTAACGACGTGTTAAGCGGCATGTTATTCAGCGAGCTGGCGCTGATGCTGGTGGATAAAAAAGAGTTCACCCAGCGCTACTCGGCGCTGTTTAACGATCCGCATACGCTGATGCTGTTTGCCGAGCCACGCAAAACGCTCCAGGTCTTTCTGGATGACATCCGACAGATCCGCAATACCCTGATCTCCCAGGATTTGCTCTCCCCCGCGCAGCTGCGTTTACTGGACAGCTATTACCCGCAGATCACCAGTTCCGTGCAGAACGCCTTCAGAGAAGGGCGCACCCGTATCAGCCCGGATCTGTTACTGGCGGCAGACGCGGGTGAGCTGCAATCTTTCTGGGAGCGGGCGCGTAAAAAAGCGCGCGCTACCGGCGGTGATATTTTTGAGGTTCGTGACAGCATTGAACGTCCGGGGCAGCGCGCACCGCGCACGCCGGAGCAGCGGGAACAACTGGTATCGGGGGTGCTGTGGGGCGCGGTAGGCGTGATGGTGCTCGGCATCATGGGCGGCGGGCTGTGGTTGTTCAGTGGTGGTGGCAATCCCCCACAAACTGCGCAGGCCGCCCAGACAGAAGTGCAGCAGGAGCAGAGCGAGCCGCTACGCGAAAAACCCTCGTCGCGGGAGAATCTGACCCGTATGGGCATTACCTGGGACGAAAATAATCTGCGTGCGGCCATTAACCGTAACGATTCGCGGGTGGTGCAGCTGTTCTTGCAGGGTGGTATGGACTGGAAGCTGTCGTGGACGGAAGAGGCGATGTCAGCAGGTCACGATGATGTACTGGAACTGCTGCTGCGCTATCGCCTGCAAATGGTAGAACTGAAACCCTGCCGACGCTTTATCAGCACCCTGAGCCATGCCATGGTCACCGGCGAAAAGCTCACCTCAATGCGCAAAGCTTATCTGCGGGCATTCTGTACGACGCCTGCGGTGGTGAAGCGTCAGCAATATGAAATGGATCAGGCGAAGCGCAGAGCTCTGGCAGAGCCGGATGCCCGCACCAAAAAATGGCTGGCGATCCAGACATCGATTTATGAGGTGATTGACTAACCGCTGTATGCCCGGCAGCGCGTTGCTGCCGGGTAGCGATCAGGGTTCGCCGTACAGACCAATCAGACGCCGTACCACGCCGTTCGTCCAGCCAAAGCCGTCCTGCAACGGATATTCACCGCCGCCCCCTTCGCGCGGGGTACCGCCTGCGATATGGTACTTTTCAATCAGCTTATGGTGACGCTGGTAGAACAGATTTACCGTCTCCAGCCAGCTGTGGGCGATCTCATCTCCCAGCGCATCATTACCGTAAAGTTTAAAGCCCTGGATCGCCATCCATTGCAGCGGGGCCCAACCGTTCGGTTTGTCCCACTGCTCGCCGGTCTCATATTCAGTCGCCATCACGCCGCCTGGCGTCAGCAGACGTTCACGCACCGCTACGGCCAGCCGGTCGGCCTGTTCATGCGTTGCCATACCGACATAGAGCGGAACAAGACTGGCGGCGGAAAACAGCGCCATTTCGCCGCGTCGCCAGTCGTAATCGCGGTAACAGCCTTTCTCGTCGTCCCACAGATAGCGGTTGACCGCCGCACGGCGATCGCTCGCCCGCTGGCGGAACATCGCTTCGCCTTCCCGGTCGCCTTTCACGCCGGAAATATTGGCAATGGTGCTTTCCAGTTTGAACAGGAAAGCGTTCAAATCGATAGGGATAAATTGTGTGGTGCGGATACTGGCGAGGCGGTTCGCATCGCGCAGCCAGCGGGAAGAATAATCCCAGCCGGACGCCGCGCCCGCGCGCAGATCGCGGTACACTTCGCTGGCCGGACGCCCGGAATGACGGGCAGTTTCCACGTCCTCCAGCCAGGATTCATCGCGCGGCGTATCACGGTCATCCCAGTAACGGTTGAGCAGCGATCCGTCCGGCATACGCACCGCAGAACGGTACGCCTGGTTTGGCACCAGCGATTCCGCGCCGTCCATCCAGAAGCTGTACTCCATCAGCAGATGTTCCAGATAGCGACGCGCGCCGCGCACGCCGTCTTCCTCAAACAGTTCCACCATCAGCGCAAAGACCGGCGGCTGGGAACGGCTGAGGTAGTAAGTCCGGTTACCGTTCGGGATATGACCGTAACGTTCGATCATCCACGCAAAATTGTCCGCCATGCATTTCAGCAGGTCGTTACGCCCACTCTCGGCGAGGCCGAGCATGGTGAAATAGGAGTCCCAGTAATAGGTTTCGCTAAAGCGGCCGCCCGGCACGATATAGGCCTGCGGCAGCGCCAGCAGCGATGACCACGGGATATGATCCTGCGGCTCGCGGGTCAGTATCGGCCAGAGCTGGTCGATGTGTTCTTTCAGCGAGTTTTTGGGATCGGAGACGTATTCGCTGCCGTACTGTTCCGGCAACCAGAAATGCGCCATGACGAACTTTTGCAGATCAAAATCAGGGCGGCGTTTGATACGGCGATAACGGATCAGAATATCAAGGGGATCCATTTTCGGCGCACAGTCGGGAAAAGTTTTGCTGTCGGCAAACAGTCGGGTGGACTGCACGTGTTCAAACAGTTCCAGATAGCGATCGGCAGGCGTCAGCGCATCGGAGGCGGGGTAGCCTTCGATCATTTCCGGTTCCGGTTCCGCCTCAAGCATTTCCGCAAGCTTGAGCTCGTACGGATCGGTGTCAAAGCTGGTTTTTTCTTCGATCACGAATTCAACGGATTCATCTGGTTTGAGTTTCTGGTTGAACATAGTGATGCTGACCTCCGGATGGCGTCGTAAAAAGATACGGGTGTTGCCCGGCTACTTATAAGCGTAGACAGTCTTTTTACCCGTTGAGTTGCATACTGTGCGGTAGATCACATTTCTTCACGCCTCGTCTGGCGCACGAAAATAATAAATCGCTGTTTGCACTACTGATTTTCCGAATGCACGAACGGCGATTGCCCCCACAATTCAGAGCAATCGCTTTGCAACACGATATGAATGTTTTCCGGCAATTAGCCGATGACATGCCCCATTTTAACAAACAGAACAATCAGCGCCGTCGCCAGCACGACGATCCATGGCGTATAACGAATAAACGGGCGCAAAGGCTTATTTTGTCCTTCTGCCAGACGTCGCAGGGTGGCAGAGAGCATGCCATGCAGACCGGAGAGCACCACCAGCACGACAATTTTAAGGATCAGCCAGAGGGGCAAGCCGCCGCCATGACTGACAATCATCGCCAGCCCGCAGGCCCAGAGGATCAGCATTGCAGGAGACGTCACGCTGCGGCTCCAGCGGCGAACCTGGGCGAGCAGCGAAGTATAGTTGCTGGTATTGCCCGCGCCACAGGCCACGACCACCACCGCCATCATCAATAAACCGCCGAGCCAGACCATCCCTGTAATCAGATGAATGACGTTTAACCACTGGTGAGCCATGTTTAATCCTTAGAAAATAAGCGTGCGTGCGGATAAGCGTACTCTCTAAACGGATTAAAGTTGAGTATGTTCTTATAAAAAAAACCGGCACGATGGCCGGTCTTCAGGGGGCAGTGTTAAACGTCCGTTACAGCGTCTGTAAAAAGGCCAGCAGATCGGCATTCAACTCGTCGGTATGGGTGACGGCAAAACCGTGTGGCGCGTTGTCGTACACCTTCAGTTTAGCGCCGGCGATCATTTCCGCCGCCACTTTACCGGTGCTTTCAAACGGCACCACCTGGTCATTACTACCGTGGATCACCAGCGTCGGCACGTCGATTTTCGCCATATCCGGGCGGAAGTCGGTTTCCGAGAAGGCGGTCACGCAGTCAATGGTGCCTTTCAGCGAGGCCAGCAGCGCAATGTTCAGCGTCTGGGTCAGCACGCCTTCAGAGACGGTCTGCCCGGCGTTGGTGCCGTAGAACGGCGTGGCGAAATCGCTGATGAACTGCGCGCGATCTTTACGCAGACCCTGACGGATACCTTCGAAGACGGACATATCGACGCCCGCCGGATAATCCGCGGTTTTACCGAAGATCGGGGTCACTGCGCCCAGCAGCACCAGACCCGCCACGCGCGAGGTGCCGTAGTTGTTGATGTAGCGCGTCACGTCGCCGCCGCCCATGGAGAAGCCCACCAGCGTCACCTGTTGCAGATCCAGATGGGTGATCAGATCGTTAATGTCTGACGCGAAGGTGTCGTAGTTATAGCCATTCCACGGCTGGTCGGAGCGGCCAAAGCCACGGCGGTCAAAGGCGATAACCCGGTAGCCGTTCTCGGCGAGGAAATTGAGCTGGCTGTCCCACATATCGCCATCCAGCGGCCAGCCGTGGCTGAACAGTACCGGCTTACCCGTGCCCCAGTCTTTGAAATAGATCTGCGTACCATCCTGCGTCTTAAATGTGCTCATGCTTTACCTCGTTGATTAATATGCATTTAACAAGTCGAGCCTTATTCTGGCGCGATAAGATAACGAACTTCCGGAAGATCGGACCCCTGATGGAATCCTAGCACCCGATTCTGAATTTTCTTGTCGTTCATGGTGTAGCGCTCCCGCTGACGCAAATGCTCCATCCAGGATCCGACGACAAAGGTTTCCACGAAAATACCCGGTTGCAGGATGTCTTCGTAAATCGCCCAGTTCAGCGCGCCGCCGCGTCGCCTGACGCGACGCATATCCTGCATACACACCACAAAATCATGGGCGCTTTGCGGGCTGACCAGGTAGTGATAGCTCACCATGACCGGGCCGCGATCGTGGCGGATCTCAAGCTCCGGCGCGGCTTCGTTAATGGCGCTCAGATCGAGATTCAGATCCGGATCCTGATCCAGCCGCCAGCGCAGCACGGTGGCGCTGGCCAGCAACATGCCCGCCGTCGCCACACAGAGGGAAAACGGAATGCTGAACTGCGAGGCGAGCTGTCCCCAGAGGGCGCTGCCTGCGGTCATCGAACCGAAGAACACCGTCAGGTAGACCGCCAGCGCGCGGGCTTTCACCCATTTGGCGGCGCTGCGTTGCGCCCCCAGATTGAGCGTCGACAGCACGGCAATCCACGCGAAGCCGGTAAAGAATTCAAAGGCGTTCAGCAGCCAGAAGTGGCGGACAAAGGCCAGCGCCAGCATCGTCACGGCAAACATCATGCTCGCCAGCACCATCAGCCGATCCGGGTTGAAGCGTTTGCGCATGCGTGGCAGCAGCAGCGCGCCGCATACCGCGCCCACGCCGATGCAGCCGAGCATAATGCCGTAGCCGCCCGGCCCCAGCCCCAGTTCCCGACGCGCCACCAGCGGCAGTAATGCCCAGCCCGCGCTGCCGAAAACAAAGAAGGCGACGGTGCGCACTAATACGTTACGCAGCACCGGCGCGGCATGCACATAGCGCACCCCCGCCCGTACCGCCGGGAAGAAGTGCTCCGGCGGCAGACGCTGCACATTCGGCTGCGCCTTCCACACATACAGTACCCAGAAGACGCCGAGCACCGACAGGGCGTTCAGCAGGAACACCATCCACGGCCCCGCAAAGGAGAGCACCAGGCCGCCGAGCGCCGGGCCGATGGCGCGGCTGATATTGATCCCCAGCGAATTGAGCGCAATCGCTGGCCCCAGCTCCGCTTTACTTACCAGATCCGGCACTATGGCCTGGAACGGCGGCGAGCTCATGGCCGCCCCGGTACTGAGCAGGAAGGCGGCGATCAGCAGGACGCCCGGCGTGACCATATCCGCCCATGACATAAACGTCAGGCCTGCGGCGGCGATAAACACCCAGATTTGCGAGAACAGCAGGTATTTACGCCGATCGACGATATCCGCCATCACCCCTGATGGCAGGGCAAAGAGGAACATCGGCAGGCTGCTGGCGGCCTGCACCATGGCGACGGAGAGCGGATCGGCGCTCAGCGTCAGCATGGTCCAGTTAATACCGACATCGTTCATCCATGAGCCGACGTTGGAAACCACCGTGGCGATCCACAGCATGCGGAACACCCGCTGGCGCAGCGGCTGCCACGGGGAAACCGCCACCGTGACCGGTGGCAGATCCGCTTTCGCGATATCGTGAATGTCGTTAACCTGCGCCACGGGACACCTCCGCTACGCCGCCCGAGCCGATACGCCAGCGCCCCGGCCCGGTCAGCGCCAGGGTGCCGAAAATGATCAGCAGCAGCCAGCCGAACTGCCCTTCGGCAATCGACCAGTCTGCATGCACCGCCACCATGGCGACCAGCAGCACGCCGATAATCGGCAGGCACGCAAGTCGGGTGAAGACGCCTGCAATGATAAACAGCGGGCAGATCACCTCGGCAACAATCGCCGGGATCAGGCTCATGTACGGCCCCATGCCGAAGGGATCTTCGATACGGGTCAGTTCCTCGCTGAAGTGAAAAATCTTCGGTAAGCCATGGACATACAACAGTAGCAGGCTGCCCGCCACGCGCAGGAACAATAGCCCCATATCAATACGGGGCGGATTAACGTTCAGTGAATTTTTCATGGCATCAGAACGCAAAGCAGCTGCAACCGAGCGCGCCCCAGAAGGCGTTATTTTCGGCAACCGGTACGTTTGAACCCCGCGCAATATCATGGGAGTGACTGTGTACGCCGCACGGCCCGCTGCACTGGTGCGGCATCTGCTGCATTCCGACGCGGGTTTGGGCGTTCGGCGGCGCGCTGCGGTAGTGGCCAGGGACGTTCACCACCGGCGACCATTCCGGCAGAACCGGGATAGACGGCGGCGCTTCTGCACTGAAGGATCCGGCGGCATAGACAATATTGCCATCAACAATGGTCAGCACGGATTCAATGCCTTTGATCTCTTCTTCCGGCACGGCGAAATAGTCTTTGCTCAGCACCACCATATCCGCCAGCTGTCCGATTTTAATCTGGCCTTTTTTGCCCTGCTCGCTGGAGAACCAGGCGCTGCCCTGCGTCCACAGCATCAATGCCGTTTCACGATCCAGACGGGCGTTAACGTCATACATCTGCATGCCGCCGACGGTGCGGCCGGAAACCAGCCAGTAGAGCGCGGTCCACGGGTTATAGCTGGCGACGCGGGTGGCGTCGGTACCCAGACCGACCGGCACGCCGGTTTCCAGCATACGGGCGACCGGCGGGGTGTGGCGGGTGGCTTCGATGCCGTAGCGTTCGGCAAAGTATTCGCCCTGGAACGCCATGCGGTGCTGCACGGCGATGCCGCCGCCCAGTTCTTTAATACGGTCGATATTACGCTGGGTCACGGTTTCCGCGTGGTCAAAGAACCAGTGCAGGCCGTTGAACGGAATGTCGCGGTTCACTTTCTCAAACACGTCCAGCATACGGCTGATGGACTCATCGTAAGTGGCGTGCAGGCGGAACGGCCAGCGATGCTCCACCAGATGGCGCACCACGCGCTCCAGCTCGTCTTCCATGCCCGGTGCCAGATCCGGGCGCGGCTCGAGGAAATCTTCAAAGTCGGCGGCGGAGAAGACCAGCATTTCACCCGCCCCGTTATGACGGAAATAGTCGCTGCCCTGGCCCGGCGTCAGCATGTCGGTCCATTTTTCGAAGTCTTCCAGCTCATGTCCGGGACGCTGGGTAAAGAGGTTATAGGCGATACGAATGGTCATCTGCTTCTTCTCATGCAGCTCGGCGATGACTTCGTAATCTTCCGGGTAGTTCTGGAAACCGCCGCCCGCGTCAATGGCGCTGGTCAGGCCGAGGCGATTCAGCTCGCGCATAAACTGGCGGGTGGAGTTCACCTGCTGCTCCAGCGGCAGTTTCGGCCCTTTCGCCAGGGTGGCGTAGAGGATCATGGCGTTCGGACGGGCAATCAGCATCCCGGTCGGGTTGCCGTTGCTGTCGCGCTGGATCTCGCCGCCCGGCGGGTTCGGGGTATCTTTGGTGTAACCCACCACTTTCAGCGCGGCGCGGTTGAGCAGGGCGCGATCGTAAAGGTGCAGCACAAACACCGGTGTGTCCGGCGCGGCCTCGTTGATTTCATCCAGCGTCGGCATCCGGCGTTCGGCGAACTGGAATTCGCTCCAGCCGCCCACCACGCGCACCCACTGCGGGTTTGGCGTGCGCAGGGCCTGCTCTTTCAGCATCCGCAGCGCGTCCGCCACCGACGGCACGCCTTCCCAGCGCAGTTCGAGGTTGTAGTTCAGGCCGCCGCGGATCAGGTGCAGGTGCGAATCGTTAAGGCCCGGAATGGCGGTGTGACCTTTCAGGTCGATCACTTTGGTGGCCTCGCAGTGATACTGCATCACCTCATTAAGCGTACCGGCTTCAATAAACTTGCCATCGCGAATGGCGACCGCTTCCGCCAGCGGATTCTCGCGATCGACAGTATGAAACTTACCATTCGTCAGAATGATGTCGGCTTTACCGAGGGTAACCATAGAACCTCCAGAATGAAGATGTCCGTAAAAAAGGTATGTGAACCGTGGACAATAAAATGCCTGAGCAGTAGCGCAGGGGGAGAATGGCGGGATTATGGTCAGGCGGGATAAAAAGCGTCTAGTTATACGAAGGTATAGTTATACGCAGAGACAATAGGCGGGAAATCAAAAGGTTCTTACACTGCGCCCCGACAGAGACACTTAACAATTAACCTCAATGGGCGACATCATGAACAACAGCAAACTTGAATTACTGACCCCGCATAACTGCCAGATGATCTTTATCGACCACCAGCCGCAGATGGCATTTGGTGTGCAGTCCATCGATCGTCAGGTACTGAAGAACAACACCGTGGCGCTGGCAAAAGCGGCGAAAGTGTTCAACATTCCCACCATCATCACCACCGTGGAAACAGAAAGCTTCTCCGGCAACACCTATCCGGAACTGCTGGACGTGTTCCCGGGTCAGGACATCCTTGAGCGTACTTCCATGAACTCCTGGGATGACCAGAAAGTGCGTGACGCGCTGGCGAAAAACGGCAAGAAAAAGGTTGTGGTAGCAGGTCTGTGGACTGAAGTGTGCAACAACAGCTTCTCTCTGTGCGCCATTCTGGAAGGCGACTACGAAATTTATATGGTGTCGGATGCCTCTGGCGGTACCTCCAAAGAAGCCCACGACATGGCGATGCAGCGCATGATCCAGGTGGGCGTGATCCCGGTAACCTGGCAGCAAGTGATGCTGGAATGGCAGCGTGACTGGGCGC
This sequence comes from Enterobacter sp. K510, assembly GCF_055804875.1. Classification (NCBI taxonomy): domain Bacteria; kingdom Pseudomonadati; phylum Pseudomonadota; class Gammaproteobacteria; order Enterobacterales; family Enterobacteriaceae; genus Enterobacter; species Enterobacter sp. K510. Next base: position 229,815 of record NZ_JBNRLQ010000005.1, read on the forward strand.
GTAAAGAGACTTACACCCCGGTGATGGATATTGTGCGTGAGCACTCCGGCGCTTACGGCATGGGCGTGGACTACGCCTACACCATGGTGCACAAAGCGCCGTCACGTCAGGAAAGCGAGCATCGCACCCTGGTACCGGTACCGGCTCCGGTTCGCTAATCACTGCCGCTGGCCGTCACCGGGTGTGGCGGCCAGCGCCTTTTTACAAGGAGGACCTGTGAGTCCTTTATTGATTTCTCTGGCGGCAGGTCTGCTTATCGGGCTGATTTACGCGCTGATGAACGTCCGATCCCCTGCGCCGCCCGCGGTGGCGCTGGTGGGCTTGCTGGGAATGATCCTCGGCGGTCAACTGGCCGCGCCCTTTATGCATCCTGAGCCTGTCGCCCGTACTTCCGACGCAAAACCTGCCGCTTCTTTCCACTCCTCCCCCGTAACGTCCAGCGCTAAACAGGCGGGTTAACCATGCTGAAATCCTATATTGTTTCGCTGTTAATGGGTATTCTCGCCGGGGTAATTTATACCCTGATCGAAGTGAATTCGCCCGCCCCGCCAGTGATCGCCCTGCTTGGGCTGTTTGGCATGCTGGTTGGCGAGCAGGTCATTCCGTTATGCAAAAGGTTAATCAGCCGCCAGCCGGTGACTCTGGCCTGGTTCCGTCATGAGTGCGTCCCTAAAATAAGTGGTACGCCACCGCCTTCGGGTGAGAAACGCCCTTAGAAAGGCCTCTCAACCTGTTGTGAGCCTGTCTAAGGAAATCAGCATGAAGCTGTCGAAGTGCATTGTAGTCGTTGATGATGAACGTTCCGTTCGCACGGGGCTGAGTAATTTACTTGAGTCTGATGGCTACAGTACGCAGGTATTTGAGTCGGCAGAAGCGCTGTTAAATGATGACGCCGCCATCCGGGATGCGGCGTTGTTTATTATTGATGTTGAACTTAAAGGCATGTCCGGCTTTGAACTCTTCAAAGCGCTGGGCGAACGGCTGGAAAAACCGCCGGGCATTATTATCTCCGGTAACGGCGATGACAATATGATGTGGTGCGCGATGACCCTCGGGGCGATTGCGTTTTTACCCAAGCCGATCAACATTGATACACTTTTTGAACATATTCATCAGACGTTTTCTCACCATGAGGGGGGCGAATGAGCAGTATGCTTCTGCTTTACCAGGCGGCCGAAATCGACAGTTTCCTGGTGTCAGATGAAATGACCCTTACTCCGCTCGCTCTGGAAGGGAACGTTGAATGGCTGGTGTGTCGCGATAACGCAACGGGCGAGGCCTTTACGCTGGCGATGCCCGCCTGCGAGGAAGCGGGGTATCAGATCACCCGCCGCCTGAAAAATGAATACGCCCTGCGTGACACCCTGTCTGAACGCTGGGCGCTGAAACCGCTCGGCTATACCCAGTTTCAGGGACGTTACGCGCTGATGTATCCGGCGTTCAGCTGGCGCACCCTTTCCGACACCCTCTGTCTGCCCACCGGTTCGCTGGTTGATTTCCTCCGGCAGGCGATCCTGCTGACGTCCACCCTCAGCCAGATGCATCAAAGTGGTCTGGTGCACGGCGACATCAAACCCGCCAATTTCTTCATTATGGATGAGGAGCGTTATCTGCTCGGCGGTTTTGGTCTGACTACCGACGCCCAGGCGCAGCAGTCCCGGCTGCCGGTGACAGGCGGCACCCTGGCCTATATGTCGCCGGAGCATACCTCACGCACCGCCGATCCGGTGAGCAGCCTGAGTGACTTATACAGCCTCGGCATCGTACTTTATGAACTGCTGACCGGGCGTTTACCCTACGGCAATCTCGACGGCGGCCAGGCGGAGTGGGTGCATCATCACATCGCCTCCGAACCCCTGCCGCCGCACCGGTTGCGCAAGGACGTGCCCGTGGTGCTGTCGGCCATCATTATGCGTTTGTTAGCCAAGTCTCCGGACACCCGTTATCAGACGGCGGAAGGACTGCTGGCGGATCTCTATCGCTGCCAGTCGAACCTGATGCCGGACGGGCTGCTCAGTTCGTTCTCGCTGGGGCAGCAGGATACGCGCCGCAGCGGGCTGACGTCGGATGCGCTCTGCTCTGAACATCCGCAGGCGGCGGATATTCTTTCCGCTTATGACGAAGTGCACAGCAGCGGCAAACACGCGCTGGTGGTGATCGCCGGGCCGCCGGGATCGGGTAAGTCCTCGCTGATGGCTTCAGCACTGAAGATCCTGCAACAGAAACAGACGCTGCTCACCGTCGTGAAGGCAGATCAGCACTCCCCGGTTTTACCCTACGCCATTTTCACCGCCGCATTCAGAACCATCGCGCTGCATCTGCTTGGCCTGCCCGCCATGGAGATGCAGCGCTGGAAAACGCATATTCAGCGACTGCTGGGCGATTACGCGGGTCTGGCGATCAGCATTATTCCTGAGCTCGGCGTATTGCTCGGGCAAAAGGCGGCCTTGCTTACCGATGTGCACTCGCTGGATGAGCGGGACAAATTCAACTGCATGGCCTGCAACCTGGTGAAAGCCTTTGCGACGCCGGGCAGACCGCTGGTCATGCTGATCGACGACGTGCACTGGGCGGATCAGGCGACCTTCCAGGTTTTACAGAATCTGTTAAGCCTTAGCGATGATATTCCGCTGCTACTGGTGCTGTCGCACCGGGACGAAGCCTCGATGCCCTGTCCGATTGCCAGCGCCAATCTGGCGCGCATTCGCGCGGCGGCCTCGCGCATTATCGACATCACGCCGGAGCCGCTGTCGGTCAAAAATATTGCCCGTCTGCTGGCGGGGCAGTTCCATGCCAGAACCGCCGAAACCACCGAGCTGGCGGCGCTCCTGCATGAGAAAACCGGCGGCAACCCGCAGTTCACCCATGAACTGTTCCGTCAGGCGGTGAAGGACGGGCTAATCAGCTGGCAGAAACCGATGAAGTGGACCTGGGATCGCCATGCGATCATGGCATTCCATTATTCCGATAATGTCGCCTCGGGCATCGTCGCCAGACTGGAAAACTTACCGTCGCAGGCCCGGCAGTTGCTGGGACGGCTCGCCTGTATCGGCGGGGCAGGCGACACCATGCTGGCCGCGCACATCCTTAACCTGTCGGTCGCCGAACTGGTCGCCCGTCTGACGCCCGCCGCCACGGCGCGATTCATTTCCCTGACCGATAAAAAATACGCCTTTATGCACACCAGCGTGCTGGAAGCGGCAGCCGGGCTGATCCCGACGGATGAGAAAGACAGCCTGCACCTCTTCGCGGCCAGCGCGCTGGCAGAAATGGCGGGCAATGCCATCTCCAGTGAGCCGCTGTTCAGGGCGGTGCATCACATCGGGGCGATCAAGAATTATGCCCTGCTGCGCCCTGACGCCGACGCCTTCGCGGCGCTGATCCTGAAAGCGGTGAAACGCGCCAAAGTCACCGGCGATTACGCCTCGGCGCTGCGTTTTCTGCACACCGCCCACCATCTGAATGCGCTGGTCAGCGGCGACACCCGCGCCATGTTTATGCTGGAGGAAGCCGAATGCGAATTCCTCAACGGTAACCTCTGTGCGGCCCGTGAACTATGCGCCACGCTGCTCGGCGCGCCGGGCGATCTGGCGGATAAAGCCATCGCCGCCTGTCTGATGGCGGAGATCCATATGCGTCAGTCAGACAGCCAGCTGGCGCTGGAAACGGCAATCGCCTGGCTGGCGGTGTTCGGCATCAAGTTGAACCTCCATCCTGACAAACAGGAGTGCGATACGGCGCGTCAGGCCCTGAAAGCGGATGTGGGCAAAAACCCCTACAGCCGTTTCAGAAACCTGACAAAAGTGACCTGCCGCGAAACCGAAGCGGTAATGAATTTAATGGCCAGCGCCAGCACCTATGCGGCCTTTATCAGCCCGCGTTTGCAGTTCATGATCCTCTGCAAACTGCTGCATCTGACGCTGGCCCGCGGTATCAGCGGCGCCTCGACCTTCGCGCTCTCCTGGTATGGCGTGCTGTGTGGCGATCATTACGATGAGTACAGCCGGGGATTTGCCAGCACGCTGCTGGCCCGTCAGCTGGTGTATAAACACGATTTTGCCAGCTATAAAGCGCGCACGCTGCTGCCGCTTGACCAGGTGAGCATCTGGACGATGCCGGTGACTTACGCCATTGAGCAGGCAAAAGCGACCTTCGACGTGGCGGTGGAAGTTGGCGATCGCACCACCGCCTGCCTCGCGTTGCGCCATGTGGTGATGAACTATCTGGCGCGCGGCGATCACCTGGACGGCGTGCTGACCTCTATCGAGCGCGGCCTGAGCTACGTGCGCAAGGCGCAATATCGCGACGTCGAAGTGATCCTGCTGATGCAGCGTGATTACGTTCAGTTCCTGCGTCAGCCTTGCAGCGAAGGATTTTCCGGTCATCGCTTCACGCCGCCGGAGCTGCACGTTGTGCAGTCGGGTAGCGCCGTGGAGCCCATCTTCCTGATGCAGTTCTGGTCCGGGTTGTATAAAGGCAAAGCGCACTTCTTAGCCGGTGAATATGATTGCGCGAGCCGCTGCTTTGCTGAGATTGCCGCTCTGACTGGGCTGATCCCCGGGCATACCCATATGCTCGATTTCCATCTCTACAGCGCTTTAACTCTGTCGGTGCCCCTGTCGCCGACAGCGGTGACGGATGACGTGCTGGAAAGATTTAACCGACATCTGGACAAAATCACCACCTGGTGCGTGGAGAATACGAAAACCTTCTCCGATAAAGCGGCGCTGTTGCAGGCGGAGCTGCTGCGGCTGAAAGGCGACGCGACCGGCGCGGCCGAAAAATATGAGTCCGCGCTGGCGCTGGCGCGCGACGGACAGTTCCATCACATTCAGGCGCTGGCCTGTGAACTGGCCGCCCGCCTTGCCACCACCACCGGCATGCGCTTTGCCGCGGAAGCCTACATAAAAGGCGCAATCAGCGCGTGGGAACGCTGGGGCGCGGGCGCTAAAGTACGTCAGCTGGAGAGCCGCTATCCCCATCTCACCACCCAGGGCACGCAGACGGCGCTGGATACGCTCGCTTTCGAGCAGAACGCCGAGATAAGCGACCTCCAGAGTATGGTGACCGCGATCCGCGCCCTGACGGAGGAGATCAATCTTAACCGCCTGATCAACACACTGATGATGATGCTGGTGGAACGGGCCGGGGCGCAGCACTGTCTGCTGATCCGTCTGATCGACGGCAATATTCCCGAGATCCAGGCGCGGGCGACCACTACCGCCGAAGGCATCAAAGTGAGCATTGTGAAAGAAACGCCGCTGGCCACCGATTTGCCGCTCTCCGTACTGGCGGCGGTGATCCGCACCGGGCAGGAGATCCGCACCGGCAAACCGGAAACCTTCAGCCCGTTCAGTCAGGACCATTATCTGGTGGCCTCAGGTGCGGCGGTGATGTGCGTACCGATGTTTAAACAGGCGCAAATGGTTGGCGTGCTGTATCTGGAAAACCGTCTGCTGCCGGATGTATTCACCGCCGAGCATTCGCGGATCGTCTCTATGCTGGGCGCGCAGGCGGCGGTATCGCTGGAAACGGCGCGACTGTACGCTGAACTGCTGGATGAAAACATCCAGCGCCGCAAGGTGGAAAAACAGCTGCGCGCCAGTCAGAAGTCGCTGATGTTAGGGGAAAAAATCAGTCATACCGGTACCTGGCACTGGCACCTTGAGCAGGACATCATGCTGCTGTCGGAGGAGTACACGCGTATCGTCGGCCTGCCGGATCATCAGGGCAGTTTGTCGATGGCCGATTTTATGACACGCGTACACCCGGATGATTTCAGCGTTATCAACGATCTGGTGACCATGAGCGTGCGCAATGGTCAGCCGATGCAGGCAGAGTTTCGTATTATCAGGCCGGACGGCGTGTGCCGCTACATCAAGGGCATCGGCGAGCCGGTAGAAAACTGGCCGGAAGTGAAAGAGTATTTCGGCACCATCACTGACATTACCGCTCAGCGTAACTCTGAAGACGCGGTGCGCATAGCTCAGGCCGATCTGGCGCGCGTGGCGCGGGCCACCACGGTAGGGCAACTGACGGCTTCTATCGCCCATGAGATCAACCAGCCGCTGATGTCCATCGTCGCCAATGCGGGCGCGGCACTGCGCTGGCTGAAGCGCGATCCACAGCATCTGGATAATGCGTGCAAAAGTATTAATGAGGTGATCAGCGAAGGAAACCGCGCCGGGGATATTATTCGCGGCTTACAGGCGCTGACCCGCAACCAGGAAGCGGAATTTGCCCAGGCCCGGCTGCATGGCCTGGCGCGTAATATTCACTCCCTGTCACGGCTGGAGATGGAGCGGCGTTTCATCTCGCTGGAGCTGGATTTCCGGGCGACCAATGACCGCATTTTCTGCGTCAGCGTGCAGATCCAGCAGGTGTTGCTCAATCTGGTGATCAATGCGATGGATGCGATGGCGGACAACATGGGCGTGCGCAGCCTGCGGCTGTCGTCTTCCCAGCCGGATCCTGCGACCATTCAGTTTGACGTCGCGGATAACGGCAGCGGCCTGACGGAGGCGCTTATCGAAAAGATTTTTGATTCGTTCTTTACCACCAAAGCCGAAGGTATGGGGATGGGGCTGACCATCAGCGCCGAGATCATCAAGCGGCACGGCGGCAAGCTGAAAGCCGCCAGCCGGGAGAGCGGCGGCAGCATTTTCTCTTTCACGCTGCCTGTGCAGCCGGAAGAGAGCGTTTGATCACCCTCAGCTGTGTTTATTATCGGGGTTAAGTTTTTCGGTGGCTTTGACCAGATCGGAAAGGGTGCGCACCTTCATCTTTTCCATCACGCGGCGTTTATGGACTTTGGCGGTGATTTCGCTGATGCCCATCTGCGCCGCAATTTGTTTGTTGAGTAATCCCGTCACCACCAGTTGCATCACTTCGTTTTCGCGCTGCGTCAGGGTGCGGGCGCGCGCCATCAGTTCACGTCGTTCTTCTGCGACGGCCATCTCCGCTTCAGAAAAGGCCAGCGCATCCGCCACCGCCAGCAGCAGCGGATCGGGCAACACGGGCTTGGTCAGAAACTCGTAAGCGCCTGCTTTCATGGCCTGTACGGTAACCGGGATGGTGCCGTAACCGGTCAGGAAAATAGCCGGAATGGCGTAGCCCAGCTCGCGCAGATTGCGCGTCACCTCAAGCCCGTTCATATCAGGCATATTCAAATCGACAATCAGGCAGCAGGGGGCAGGGTAGTGCGGATGGGACAAAAACGCCTGCGGTGAGGTAAAGGCTGAAACGGTATAACCTTCCGCGCTGAGAAGATTGCTTAACGATGAGATGACCGCTTGTTCATCATCAACCACATAAACGGTGCGTTCCAGAGAAGGAGTCGTCATAGGCTTTGCCGGATTTTGCTAACAAAATGTTAATATACCTGTTTAGCCGATTGTTTCTATCAAAACCTGCCCTGTTAACCGGTTCAGCACCCCGACAGCTGTAATTTAATACAATGCAACACATTGATATTGCTGCTCCCGCAGACTGACAGGCTGTCTATACTTAGACCGCGATATACTGACTGGAGGTAAAATGGAATATCTGTCCCGATTAAATATTGTCAATATACTGTTATCGACCACCTTCTGGATCAATGTGGCGATTGTCGTTGTCGTTACCCTGATCACTTATTACTTAATCAGGCGATTAATTTCATTTGCTTATAAGACAATCGAGAACTGGAATAACAAACATACTGATGGCGGTAATCTGCGGTATATCCTTTTTGATATGCTGAGAAAGACCAACCGGTTATTAATCCTGTTCGCGTCGTTCCTGTTCAGCCTGCGTTTTACCGCGCTGCCGGATCGCTTATTTTCCACCATTTCCCACGCCTGGTTTCTGGTCCTTGCGTTGCAGGTAGCAATCTGGCTCGATCAGGGCGTGCAGTCCTGGATGCATCGTTTACTCCATGCGCCGGGATCAAACCGTAACCCGGTCACCATGGTTATTCTGGGCATGATATTACGGGTGCTGGTCTGGTCGATGATGTTGCTGTCGATCCTCGCCAATGCGGGCGTCGATATCACCGCGCTGGTGGCCAGTCTTGGGGTGGGCGGTATTGCCATTGCGCTGGCGGTACAGACGGTGCTCAGCGATGTTTTTGCGTCACTGTCCATCGGCTTCGACAAGCCCTTTGAGATCGGCGATTTCATTGTTTTCAACGACGTTGCCGGTACCATTGAGCATATTGGCTTAAAAACCACCCGTATTCGTAGCCTCAGCGGCGAGCAGATCGTCTGCGCTAACGCCATCCTGTTGCAGCAGACCATCCACAACTACAAGCGAATGCAGACCCGCCGTATTGTGTTCAACTTTGGGGTGGCCAGTTCAACGCCGCCCGAAAAGCTGCGTATCATCGGCAAAATGGTCCAGGACATTATTGAGGATGTGGGCGAAACCAAGTTTGACCGTGCGCATTTTCTGGCATTTACCCAGGATCGCCTGAATTTTGAAGTGGTGCATATTGTTAATACCGCCGACTACAACAAGTATATGGATATTCAGCAGGAGATTAATATCCGTATTCTGGAAGGATTAATCGCAAATGATATTGAACTGGCGCTGCCGAATATGGTGGTCAGGACGCCGGATAATGGCGCGCAATCGACCGTTAATATGCCAATGACGGTACCGCAGCAAAGTAATTAATCCCACCAATATTGGTAGGCCCGCGTAAATTAGCGGGTCTGCCAGCGATGAAATTCGTATTTTCTTACTAAGATAATTCTCATAATCCTGTTATATGAACATTCATTAAGTTCGTACGTGATTTTTTACGGTAAATTCATGTAAAAATTTTTTGCAGAAATAATGCAACATATTTCACAACCAAGGATGTTCATTTTATGACCACGTTAAAGCCTGCCTTATTACTTTCGGTGTGTATTTTAACCGCCTGTGGCGGCGGTGGTGGTGGCGGTGGCGGTAGTGGCGATAAAACGCCGCCGACCACGACGCCGCCGGTGCAGACAGACAATGGTTCTGGCAATAACGCTGGCAATAACAATACCGGCACCACGCCGCAACCGCCTGCCAGCGCGCCGACAAGCCTGGCGACCGGGGGCACCCTGTCAGGCTATACCTACACCACGCCGCAGGGCCTTTCCTATACCATGCGCGGTACCGGTATCGAACCGGCCTATGTCTTTACTCAGTCGCTGACCAGTACTGACGGCACCCGTCATTCCGCCACCTCCTGGTGCTGCGGCCGTATGAGCTACACCACCTTTGGCACCTGGACTGACTTTAAAACGGGCAAGCATGACGTGTTCTACACGGGCGAGCCGACGCTGGCCGCCAACGTGCCCACGCAGGGTACAGCGACCTATGTCGGCAACGGCATGCGTGAAGACATTCGCAGCGATGCCACTTTCAACGTCGACTTTGCCGCGAAAACCATCAACGGCAACATTGCCGCAGGCGACGCCTTCGGCAGCGCTGTGGCGATGCAGGGCACCATTGCGGACGGCGGCTTCACCGGTAAGGCGCAGTCAGGCGGTCAGGACGGTACCTTCACCGGCCATTTCAATGGCCCTGCCGCGCAGGAGCTGGGCGGTCTTGCCAGCTTCGCCGACACCAGCAAAAACGTAGCTTTTGGCGCAACGCGTCAGTAACTCGCCTCCCGGCCAGCCTGGCTGGCCGGTTTTTCGTGATGGTATAAATCCCTATGAATGTCCTGCGTACAGGCGCAATAAGCCTGTTGTTTCCGCTCGGCGCCGCCTTAGCCGCACCGCCGGATACTGACGTCATTCCCGCTGCACCCCATTTTGATCGTCTGACACAGCAGGATAAAAGCGCCTCCGCCGCCGGAACCTTTATCTCTGTTAACAATGCGCAACTTGCTGAACAGCCTGAGCTGGCGACGGCGCTGCTCGATCAGGCCGTGCGCGAGGGCAAATGGCCGATGGTGGAAGCCATTCTGCCGGTGTATGAAGCGTCAGCCAGCGCCGATCCCACGCTGATCCGCTTTGCAAAGGCGGGGCTGGCCCGCAGCAAGGGCGATTACGATCAGGCTATCGCGCACTACCGCGCCATTCTGAGTGAACACCCTGAACTTGATGCGGTGCGGCTCGACATGGCCCGCGCCATGTTTGAAAACCACCAGTACGATACGGCGGAATACCAGTTTCGCCGCGTGCTGCAAAGCAATCCGCCGGAAAATATCCAGGCGATCATTGGCGTTTATATTGAGCGTATTCAGCAGGGCAGCGATCTGACCGGCAGGCTCAGCGTCAGCTATCTTAACGACAGCAATGTGAATAATGCCTCGACAAGTAAAACCATTCGCATCGGCGATCGGCTCTTTTTACGCAATAAAGACAGTTTCCCGCAGCGGGGAGAGGGCTTCTGGTTTAACGGCGCACTGCAAAAAGATGTCTCTTTGTATAACCAGCATGGCCTGCGCTTTATGGGCACAGTGAACGGCAAAAGCTACTGGAATAATCATGATTTCGATGATATTACCAGCCGCCTTTATGCCGGTTATCAGTGGCGGGATTATCGCCAGCAGTTCGCCCTGCTGCCTTTTTATGAAAAAAGATGGTACGGCACGGAAGCCTATTCTTCCGGCCCCGGCGTGCGGGCGGAATACAGCTACCTGCTTTCACCCGCATGGCAGATAAGTCAGGCGCTGGAATATCAAAAACTCCATTACGATGCCGACGAATACGGCTTTTTGCGCGGCTATAGCCGTTATTCTTCCACCACGCTGTCTCATGCTTTCAGTAATCTGGTGTCAGCCTATGCGGGCGTCGATATTCAGGATCAGCAAACCGCGGCAAAAAGCGAAACCAATCAGCGGACGGGCGTGCGGGGCGGGGTACAGGTGGACTTACCCTGGCAGATTTCGTTTTCCGCCTCCACGGCCTTCGCAAAACGTCATTACCAGGCCGACAGTGAAATATTCTCTACCCGCCGCAAAGACAATGAGCAGTATTATAATTTGTCGCTCTGGCACCGGGATCTCTATGTATTTGGCGTGATGCCGAAGCTGAATTTCAGCTATAAACGCGTCGACAGTAATATTAATTTCTACGACTACCATCAGCGCAATATCACGCTGTCGCTGGATAAAAACTTTTAGCGGCGTAATGGCGAAAAAAAACTGGCGATAATTCGCCAGTTTTTTTATTGCTGAAATAGCAGGAAGGACATTAACGCATGGTGACAAATTCTTCGGCGGCGGTCGGGTGGATCGCCACGGTATTGTCGAAATCTTTCTTGGTTGCGCCCATTTTCAGCGCCACGGCGAAGCCCTGTAAAATCTCGTCCATGCCGAAGCCAATGCCGTGAATGCCGACGATTTTCTCCTCCTCGCCCACACAGACCAGCTTCATACGGCATGGCTGACGGTGGGACGTTACCGCGGTATACATCGCCGTAAAGGACGATTTATACACTTTCACCGCCTCGTCGCCGTACTGCTCGCGCGCCTGCGGTTCGGTGAGGCCCACGGTGCCGATTGGCGGATGGCTGAACACCACGGTCGGGATATTGTTGTAATCCAGATGCTCGTCCGGCTTGTTGTTAAACAGGCGCTCGGACAGGCGACGACCCGCGGCCACGGCCACCGGCGTCAGTTCAACGGCACCGGTGTTATCGCCCACGGCATAAATCCCCGGTACAGTGGTATTCTGGAACTTATCCACGACAATATAGCCTTTTTCGTCGGTTTTCACGCCCGTTACCGCCAGGTTGAAATTGTCATTAGCCGGTTCGCGGCCAATCGCCCAGATCAGGCAATCGACGGTTTCACTGCGGCCATCTTCCAGCGTCAGCAGCAGGCTGCCATCGGCATTTTTCACCACCGACTTCGGCACCGCGTGGGTGTGAAGCGTCGGGCCGTCGGCCGCCATCGCTTCCACCAGGGTTTCGCTCAGCATGGGATCAAAACTGCGCAGCGGCGTGTGTTTACGCACGAACAGATGCGTCTGCGCGCCAAGGCCGTTGATGACGCCAGCCAGTTCAACCGCGATGTACCCTGCGCCCACCACTGCCACGCGCTGCGGCATGGCCGGTAATTCGAAGAAGCCATCGGAGTCGATCCCGTATTCTGCGCCCGGAATATCCGGATGGCTCGGACGGCCGCCGGTGGCGATCAGAATATGGTCAGCAGTGATGGTTTCGCCGTTCACTTCCACGGTATGGGCGTCAACGAAACGCGCAAAGCCGCGGATCACGTCAACATGATTTTTACCCAGCACGTTGTCATAGGAGTTGTGGATGCGATCGATATAGGCAGTACGGCTGGCGACCAGTTTGTTCCAGTCGAAGTGATTGATGGTGGTATCAAAGCCGTAGTCAGGGCCATAAAGCTCGATTGCCTCGCGGATCTGCGCCGCATGCCACATCACTTTTTTCGGCACGCAACCGACGTTAACGCAGGTGCCGCCCAGCGCTTTGGCTTCAATCAGCGCACATTTCTGGCCGTACATGGCCGCTCTGTTGATCGAGGCGATGCCGCCGCTGCCGCCGCCAATGGCGAGATAATCATAATGCTTAGTCATGACCGTTCCTTAATAGAGTCGCATTTGAGCGCAGTGTAACGCGCGGCTTAAAAGGTTCCACCGATGGTTGCGATTACTCCGGCACCACCCAGTTCACCAGCGTATGCCCCGTACCGGCTGGCACCAGTTTGCTGTGCAGCCATGGCAGCACGTTTTGCATCTGTTGCTCCAGCTTCCACGGCGGGTTAATCACAATCATGCCGGAGGCGGTCATGCCGCGCTGATCGCTGTCCGGGCGCACCGCCAGCTCGATTTGCAGAATGCGGCGAATGCCGGTGGCTTCCAGCTCTTTCAACATACGTTTGATTTGCGCGCGCATCACCACCGGATACCACAGGGCGTAAGTGCCGGTCGCAAAACGTTTGTAGCCTTCGCTGATGCCCTGCACCACCGCCTGATAATCGGTTTTTATTTCGTACGGCGGATCGATGAGGATCAGGCCACGGCGGGACGGCGGCGGCAGTTTCGATTTCAGCTGTTGATAGCCGTCGCCACGCGCCACGGTAGCACGGGCATCTTTCTGAAATTCCGAACGCAGCAGCGGGTAGTCGCTTGGGTGCAGCTCGGTTAATTGCAGCGTGTCCTGCTCGCGCAGCAGCTGGCGGGCAATCAGCGGGGAGCCGGGGTAATAACGCAGCGTGCCGCTACGGTTAAAATGGTTCAGCACGGTGATGTAGGGCGTCAGCTCTTCCGGCAGATCGTCCTGCTGCCAGATACGGGCGATACCTTCGAGGTATTCCCCGGTGCGCTCAGCGTGTTCGCTGGCGAGCTGATAACGACCCGCGCCAGCATGGGTGTCCAGATAGAGAAAAGGCTTCTCTTTTTCTTTCAGCGATTCAATGATCAGGCTTTGAACGGTATGTTTAAGGACGTCGGCATGATTGCCGGCGTGAAAGCTGTGACGATAACTGAGCATGTAGCGCGTTCCAATGACCTGAAAAGAAGTATGCCGACAGTATACCGAAAAGTGGCCGCCACCGCGAAAGCGCAACGTCCGGCATTGAAATTAACTACACTAAACCCCATACCAGACCTTATCGGAAAAAGCGCTGATCGGGCGCTTAACTTATTTATTAACCAGGACAGCGCTTATGACCAATCCATTACTGACGCCTTTCGAACTGCCGCCGTTTTCCGCCATCAAACCTGAGCACGTCGTACCCGCCGTCACCAAAGCGCTGGACGACTGCCGCGAGGCGGTAGAGCGCGTGGTGGCGCAGGGCGCGCCTTATACCTGGGATAACCTTTGCCAGCCGCTGGCGGAAGTGGATGACCGTCTGGGCCGTCTGTTTTCTCCCGTCAGCCACCTGAATTCTGTTAAAAACAGTCCGGAACTGCGCGAAGCCTACGAGCAGACGCTGCCGCTGCTGTCTGAATACAGTACCTGGGTCGGTCAGCACGAAGGGCTGTACCAGGCGTACCGCAATTTGCGCGATGGCGACGCGTATAACGAACTGGATGTGGCGAAGAAAAAAGCCGTCGATAACGCGCTGCGTGATTTTGAACTCTCCGGCATTGGCCTGCCGAAAGAGAAACAAAAACGCTATGGCGAGATCGCCGCCCGCCTGTCCGAACTCGGCAACCAGTACAGCAACAACGTGCTGGATGCGACCATGGGCTGGTCGAAACTCGTCACCAACGAAGCTGAACTGTCCGGCATGCCCGAAAGCGCGCTGGCCGCCGCCAAAGCGCAGGCCGAAGCCAAAGAGCAGGAAGGCTGGCTGTTAACCCTGGATATTCCAAGCTATCTGCCGGTAATGACTTACTGCGACAATCAGGCGCTGCGTGAAGATATGTACCGCGCCTACAGCACCCGCGCCTCCGATCAGGGGCCGAATGCCGGTAAATGGGATAACAGCCCGGTAATGGCGGAGATCCTCGCCCTGCGTCACGAACTGGCGCAACTGCTGGGCTTCGACAGCTACGCGCACAAATCGCTGGCCACCAAAATGGCGCAAAGCCCGACCCAGGTGCTGGATTTCTTAACCGATCTGGCACGCCGCGCCCGTCCGCAGGGTGAACGTGAACTCGCCCAGCTGCGTACCTTCGCCAAAGAAGAGTGCGGTGTGGATGACCTTCAGCCGTGGGATATTGCCTACTACAGCGAAAAACAGAAACAGCATCTGTACAGCATCAGCGACGAACAGCTGCGCCCGTACTTCCCGGAAGAAAAAGCGGTTAACGGCCTGTTTGAAGTGGTGAAACGCATTTATGGCATCACCGCCAGAGAGCGTAAGGACATTGACGTTTATCACCCGGACGTGCGTTTCTTCGAGCTTTATGACGAGAGCAATGAACTGCGCGGCAGCTTCTACCTCGATCTGTATGCCCGTGAAAACAAACGCGGCGGGGCGTGGATGGACGATTGCGTGGGTCAGATGCGTAAAGCGGACGGCTCGCTGCAAAAACCGGTCGCCTATCTCACCTGTAACTTTAACCGCCCGGTGAACGGCAAACCGGCGCTGTTTACCCACGATGAAGTGACCACCCTGTTCCACGAATTCGGACACGGTCTGCACCATATGCTGACGCGTATCGAAGCCGCAGGCGTTTCGGGTATCAGCGGTGTGCCGTGGGATGCGGTCGAGCTGCCAAGCCAGTTTATGGAAAACTGGTGCTGGGAGCCGGAAGCGCTGGCGTTTATCTCCGGTCACTACGAAACGGGCGAGCCGCTGCCGGAAGCGCTGCTGGAAAAAATGCTCGCCGCCAAGAACTATCAGGCCGCGCTCTTTATCCTGCGCCAGCTGGAGTTCGGCCTGTTCGACTTCCGCCTGCATGCAGAATTCAGCCCGGAGCAGGGGGCGAAAGTCCTCGAAACCCTGGCGGAAATTAAAAAACAGGTCGCCGTGATCCCGGGGCCGACCTGGGGCCGTTTCCCGCATGCCTTCAGCCATATCTTTGCCGGTGGCTATGCGGCAGGTTACTACAGCTACCTGTGGGCCGACGTGCTGGCGGCGGACGCCTATTCCCGCTTCGAAGAAGAGGGGATCTTCAACCGCGAAACCGGCCAGTCGTTCCTGGATAACATCCTGACGCGCGGCGGTTCCGAAGAGCCAATGGAGCTGTTCAAACGCTTCCGTGGCCGCGAGCCGCAGCTGGACGCCATGCTGGCGCATTACGGCATCGAAGGCTGACAACAGCGTGAAAATTTGTTTGTCAGATGAATCAGGCACCGGAGACGGTGCCTTATCTGTTCTTGCGGCCCGCTGGGCGCTGGAGCATGACGCGGATAACCTGATGGCGCTGGTGCTCACCCCGACGCATCTTGAGCTGCGTAAACGCGATGAGCCAAAGCTCGGCGGCATCTTTGTCGATTTTGTCGAAGGGGCGATGGCACACCGGCGCAAATTCGGCGGCGGACGTGGCGAAGCGGTGGCGAAAGCAGTCGGCGTTAAGGGCGGTTATCTGCCGGACGTGGTGGATGCGACCGCAGGCTTAGGCCGCGATGCCTTTGTGCTGGCGTCCATTGGCTGTCGGGTGCGCATGCTGGAACGCAATCCGGTGGTGGCGGCGCTGCTGGACGATGGTCTGGCGCGTGGCTATGCGGATGCGGAAATCGGCCCCTGGCTGCGGGAGCGTTTACAGCTGATCCACGCTTCGAGCCTGACCGGGCTTGATGAGATCACGCCGCGCCCGCAGGTGGTCTATCTCGATCCGATGTTTCCCCATAAGCAGAAAAGCGCGCTGGTGAAAAAAGAGATGCGGGTATTTCAGTCGCTGGTGGGGCCGGATCTGGATGCAGACGGGCTGCTGGAACCTGCGCGGCGGCTGGCGACCAAACGCGTGGTGGTGAAGCGCCCGGACTATGCGCCGCCGCTGGCGGGCGTCGCCACGCCAAACGCGGTGGTCACCAAGGGCCACCGGTTTGATATTTACGCCGGAACGCCGGAGAAATTCCTCTCTCCCGCAGGGAGAGAGGGTATCTGAACCTTACTCGTCTTCTTCGTCGCGCAGCGGCACGATCAGCATATCAACGTGAACGGTGTTGATCAGCTGGCGCGCGGAGGACATCAGTTTGCTCCAGAAATCCTGGTGATGGCCGCAGACCACCAGGTCCATATCGTATTTCTTAATCGCATCGACCAGCACCTGACCTAAATCGCCGCTGCCGCTCAGGGTTTCGGTGATCGGATAGCCCGCGTTGGTGGACAGCTCGGTCAGCGCGTGATGCGTCTCTTCGGAGATGCGCTTCTGCATATCGCCAAGATTCACATCGATAAGGCCGGTATAAAGATCGGAGTAGTTAACATCAACATGGATCAGCGAAACCTTCGCGTTGTAAGGGCGCGCCATGGATACCGCTTTCTCGACCAGAACTTTGCTTTCCGGGGAGAGATCGACTGCGATCAGGATATGTGTGTAAGCCATAATGTTACTCCTTCCATAAGTTGTCGATGACCAGTGGGTTAGCAGCTCATCCTGCGTTGTGCTGTGTCCCGCGTCCTGCATACTATTTGCGCGGGGAATGCCCGGCCTTAAGAGTATAATTGTAGTAGATATTTCTACCTTATAACGCACGATCTCTGCCGTCAATCCGCCTGGCTCACGCTTTACTGCAACAAATAATCGATTTGCAGACCATGATTACGATTAACCTTGTGGTAAAAAAATTAACGGATCTCCTACACTATTTAATGAACCGTCCGGATAAATAAATGTGATCCCGCTCGGTTTCTGGTAACACTCTTCACTGAACTGTTTTCGCTGAGTATCGGGGAGCGAGAGTCCCGGGGGATTTCTCCGTGGGCGGATCGCCGGGGAGGGGGTATGGTCAGCACCGTCGCGCTGTTTTGGGCTTTGTGTGTCGTTTGTGTGGTGAATATGGCGCGTTACTTCTCATCATTACGCGCATTGTTAGTGGTACTTCGTGGTTGCGATCCGTTGCTCTATCAATATGTGGATGGCGGAGGATTTTTTACCTCGCACGGACAGCCCAGTAAGCAGATGCGCCTGGTGTGGTATATCTACCAGCAACGTTATCTGGACCATCATGATGATGAGTTTATTCGCCGCTGCCAGCGGGTTCGTCAGCATTTTATTTTAACCAGCGCGCTGTGTGGCCTGGTGGTGGTTAGCCTGATCGCCCTCATGATCTGGCACTGAGCATAAAAAAAGCGGGCCAGTAAACTGACCCGCTTTGTATGCTTCCTGCCCGCGCTTAAATCAGTTTCAGCGCGATCCAGTACAGTCCGCCGGACAAAATAATCGACGCCGGTAAGGTGAATACCCAGGCCATTAAAATGTTGGTCACGGTTTTTCTTTGCAGGCCGCCGCCGTCCACAATCATCGTACCCGCCACGGAAGAGGAGAGCACGTGCGTGGTGGAAACTGGCATCCCGGTATAGCTTGCCAGACCAATGGAGACCGCTGCGGTCATCTGCGCCGACATCCCCTGTGCGTAGGTCATGCCTTTCTTACCAATCTTCTCACCGATGGTGGTCGCCACACGACGCCAGCCCACCATAGTGCCCAGACCCAGCGCCAGCGCAACGGCCATGATGATCCAGACCGGCGCGTATTCGATGGTGCTCAGCATATCGCCTTTCAGCTTCTTCAGCAGACGCTGGTCTTCAGCGCTGACATCCGGCTGTTTGGCCACTTTGTCGGTAATATCAGAGATACACAGCAAAATGCGACGCAGCTGGCCGCGCTGTTCTACCGGCAGTTTGTCGTAGCTTTCGATATTGGTCAGCATTGCTTTAGCGCGGTCCAGCGCGTTAATGGCGCGGCCCGGATGGCAATGGAACTCGTTCGGTTTGGACGCCACTTCTTCCGGCGTCGGGATCAGCGGGTCCACACCGGTGGCTTTTTGCAGCAGCGCAGGATGCTGCTGGAAGTAGGTCTCGACGTTATTTACCGCGTCACGGGTACGGGTGATGTCATAACCGGAGGCGTTCATGTTCACCACAAAGCCCGCTGGCGCTACGCCGATCAGAACCAGCATGATCAGGCCGATACCTTTCTGACCATCGTTAGCGCCGTGAGAAAAACTCACGCCGATAGCGGACAGGATCAGGGCAATACGCGTCCAGAATGGCGGCTTTTTCTTGCCGTCTTTCTTTTCACGCTCTGCCGGAGTCATATGAATGCGGTCGCGTTTTTTGCTGCCGTTCCAGAAACGACGCAGCAAAAATACCAGCCCGCCTGCGAACACCAGGCCAACGATAGGCGAGATGATCAGCGAGCCGAAGATATTGATAACTTTAGGAATGTTAAGCGCGTCCACCACAGAAGAGCCGGTCATCAGCGCATTGGTTAAACCAATACCGATAATCGCGCCAATCAGGGTGTGAGAGCTGGAGGCCGGCAGACCCAGGTACCAGGTGCCGAGGTTCCAGATAATCGCCGCCGTTAACATTGAGAACACCATGGCGAGGCCATGCGCCGAGCTGACGTTGAGCAGAAGATCCGTTGGCAGCATATGCACAATCGCATAGGCCACGCTCAGTCCACCCAGCAGAACGCCGAAAAAGTTGAACACCGCAGCCATAATGACCGCGAGTTGAGAACGCATCGCACGGGTATAGATAACCGTTGCCACCGCGTTCGCCGTGTCATGGAAGCCATTGATGGCTTCGTAAAACAGGACAAAGACCAGAGCAAGAAGAAGTAATAACCCGGTATGTAAATCCAGGCCGGCAAATAAATGTAGCATATACGTTACGCCATTTTGAGGTCATGAACGCGGCGCATTATCGTGGACAACCGCGGTGCGGGGAAAGTGAAATATAGACTTTTTTTGATAATTTTCCTTAGGTTGTAAAAGCGTAAAAACAATTATCTTTTATTTTTCAAATAGCTGTCATCGAATTGACATATTTTTGCTGGTGCGACCAGCGGCGAAAATTTACAATTCGCCGCTCATTAATCAAGAGGATCGTCGTGTGGAAAGGTTTGATGCCATCGTAATTGGCGCCGGAGCGGCCGGAATGTTTTGCGCCGCGCAGGCCGGACAGGCAGGTAAGCGCGTCCTGTTACTCGATAACGGTAAAAAACCGGGCCGTAAGATCCTGATGTCTGGCGGGGGCCGCTGTAACTTTACTAACCTTTATGTCGACCCTGCGGCTTATCTGAGCCAGAACCCGCATTTTTGTAAATCTGCCCTCGCACGTTATACCCAGTGGGATTTTATCGATCTGGTCGGCAGACACGGTATCGCGTGGCATGAGAAGACCCTCGGACAGCTGTTCTGCGACGATTCCGCCCAGCAGATCGTTGATATGCTGGTGGCAGAATGTACAGCGGGAAAAGTAGTGATGCGACTGCGCACTGAGGTGCTTGAGGTGGCCCGCGATGACGACGGTTATACGCTGACGCTGAACGGCGATACCGTCAGCGCCGACAAACTGGTGATCGCCAGCGGCGGCCTTTCCATGCCGGGCCTTGGCGCAACGCCCTTCGGCTATAAAATTGCCGAACAGTTTGGCCTTAAAGTGCTGCCGACACGGGCAGGCCTGGTGCCTTTCACGTTGCATAAACCATTACTGGAGCAGTTACAAACGCTTTCCGGCGTGTCGGTGCCCGCAGTGATCGAGGCGGAATACGGCACGGTATTCCGTGAAAACCTGCTCTTCACCCATCGCGGTCTGTCCGGCCCGGCGATCCTGCAAATTTCCAACTACTGGCAGCCGGGTGAATTCGTCACCATTAATTTGCTGCCGGAATGCGATCCTGAAAGCGTCCTCAATGAGCAGCGGGCGGCACATCCGAACCAGAGCCTGAAAAACACGCTGGCGATGCACCTGCCGAAGCGACTGGTGGAGTGCTTACAGTCGCTGGGACAGATCCCGGATGTGACCCTGAAGCAGCTTAACCCACGCGACCAGCAGGCGCTTATTGAAACGCTGACCCGGTGGAGGGTGCAGCCAAACGGTACCGAAGGCTACCGCACGGCGGAAGTGACCCTCGGCGGCGTGGATACCCATGAGCTGTCGTCACGCACCATGGAAGCGCGTAATGTGCCTGGACTGTATTTTATTGGCGAGGTGATGGATGTCACCGGCTGGCTGGGCGGCTATAACTTCCAGTGGGCCTGGGCCAGCGCCTGGGCGTGTGCGCAGGCACTCAGCGATAAATAAATTTTGATAGACTCAAAATATTTTTAGCAAATAGCCCGATAAGAATCGGGCTATTTTATTTCTCCGCTTTTCCGCAGCCATTAATTATATAAGCGTTCACTGCTAACTAATTTATAAAATTAAAGTTATTGAGCGTTATGCCGTTATCCATTCTATACCTCCCCTACCTGAGTCATATTTATCATGCTATGGAAAACCACCCAGGGTCGTTTTAGCCTGCTTCTTGTTGGATTTTTCTTTATTTTAGTGCTGGTTACGTTTTTCGTGATTAAGCATTTTGTCTCGCCGCAAATTGTCGCCACGGAAACGGAACTGGTTCGTCATACCGTTGCCCTGCAAAGTAACGCTATTAAAGAACAAATGAACCGCGTGAAAGCGCAGCAAAAAACCATCACTGAACTTGTCGGCACCCTCGACAGTGCGCAGATCGATCAACTGCTGCCAAATCTGGTAAACCAGTATGGCGATCAGAATGTGTTCGGCGGCGGTATCTGGCCATTACCCCGTCTGCGCGATCCTGAGCGCGAGAAGTTCAGCACCTTCTTTGCCCGCGATGCCGGTGGAGTACTGCAGGTCAATACCGTGTGGAACCAGCCGGAAGCAGACAAATACTGGGAACAGCCCTGGTATAAAGACGGCCTGAACGCCGCCAAAGGCGAATGTGCCTGGGCGCGTGCTTATCAGGATGCTGCCAGCCCACAGCCGCGGACTAACTGCGCCATGGCGATATGGCGTGACGGTAAACCCTGGGGCGTGGCGACCATTGACGTGACGCTCGGCTTTTTCAATCAGCTGGCCGCAGACATGAGTAAAGCGGTTGAGGGTAACGTTCTGATTATTGAGCAGGACGGAAAAATCGTCGGTAATGGCGCTTCCACAGAAGGCGGCAAGGCGCTGAATAATTTACGTGACCTTAATCTGCCATCTTCTCAGGCATTATTGTCGCTGCTGAATACCGGCCAACAAAAGTCTTATGAAGGAAAGTATTCTGGATCGGACGGTGAGCACGCGTTATTTGTGCTGCCCATTGAAGGCAGCCCCTGGTTCCTGGCCGTCGATCTGCCAGCCAGTAAGCTGGAGCAGGCATCGAATTCTATTCTGACCAAATTAACTATTGTTCAGTTAACGCTGGGGATCGTCTTAATCCTCGTCTTAATGATTTTTGTGCGCAACATATTCAGAAACGTCAGCCTGTTAAATAACAATATCCAGGCACTGTCCAGAGGTGGCGCTGACCTGACCCAACGCTTAACCGAGAGTAAAAGCCCGGAATTTAACGCTATCATTCAGAACTTCAATGCCTTTATTACCTATTTGCAGGAATTAATGCAGCAGGTAGGGCAAAGCGCGCAGGCGATCTCTTCGGCATCGCGCCAGATCGCTGGCGGCAACCGCGATCTGTCAGCCCGTACCGAAGATCAGTCATCGTCGATTGTGGAAACCGCAGCCTCGATGGAAGAGCTGACCAGCACGGTACGCCAGAACGCCGATAACGCGCAGGCAGCAAACAAGCTCTCCAGCCAGGTATCGGGCGCCGCGCGGGAAGGGGCCTCGGTGGTGAACGAGGTGGTCAGCACGATGAGCAGAATTAATGACTCATCCGTGAAGATTGTCGACATCATCAGCGTCATTGACGGTATTTCGTTCCAGACCAATATCCTGGCGCTCAACGCGGCGGTTGAAGCGGCGCGTGCCGGTGAAAACGGACGCGGCTTCGCGGTGGTCGCGGGGGAAGTGCGCTCCCTGGCACAGCGCAGCGCTACCTCAGCGCAGGAGATCAAAAAGTTGATCGAAGAATCTGTTGCGAATATCGAGCAGGGCGGAAGTCTGGTCAGGCAGGCCGGCGTCACCATGAACGGCCTGGTGGAAAAAGTGGAGAGCGTAACCACCTTAATCTCTGAGATCAGCTCGGCGAGCAACGAGCAAAGTAAGGGTATCGATCAGATTAATATGGCGATTAACCAGCTCGACAGCACCACCCAGCAAAACGCAGCGCTGGTGCAGGAAGTGGCCGCTGCGGCACAGTCCATGGAAGAGCAGACCGTTCAGCTGGAAAAAATTGTTACCAGCTTCAAAATTTAAGACCTGTATGTCCAGCGGTGCTCAGTCGGGCACCGCTGGCTGCATATCAAACAATATCATCCACCACGCCGCCGTCCACGCGCAGTGCAGCGCCTGATGTCGCTGACGCCTGGGTCGAACAGACATAGACCACCATATTAGCGACCTCTTCGACCGTGGCCGCGCGCTGGATCACTGAACTCGGGCGGTTCGCCATCACGAACTCTGTCGCCAGTGTTTCCAGTGATTTACCGGTGCGCTCCATCTCGTCTTTCATCATGGCGGCGAAGCCGTCTGACATGGTCGGACCCGGCAGCACGCTGTTGACCGTTACGCCGCTACCGGCGACAAATTTTGCCAGCCCGCGGGCAAGCGAGAGCTGCGCGGTTTTGGTCACGCCATAGTGGATCATGTCCGACGGGATATTGAGCGCCGATTCAGAGGAGATAAACACCACCCGACCCCAGCGTTTTTGCACCATGCCAGGCAATAATGCACGGGCGAGGCGAACGCCGGACATAACGTTGGTCTGCCAGTAGTTTTCCCAGGTGTCGTCATCGGTGGAGTAGAAATCCTGCGGGCCATAAATCCCGGCATTGTTTACCAGAATATCCACGCCGGAAGCCGCCCGCAGCACCGATTCCACTCCTTCCGGCGTACTGAGATCGGCAATGGCCGCACGCACCGCCACGCCCGGCACCACCTGCTGGAGATGCTGAATACCCTGATTTACCGAACTTTCGCTGCGGCCATTCACGATCACTTCCGCACCGCTCTCTGCCAGGCCGCGGGCGATAGCAAAGCCAATCCCGCCCGTGGAGGCGGTCACCAGCGCGAGTTTTCCCGTTAAATCAATTTTCATGGTCTGCTCCCGGTCATTATTGATGATTCTTCAGACCGTTAAGCGTAGCAGTTGCGTGGCGCAAGATGAGTTATCCCTAGCCAGGCAGCCGACTTTTAGGACGGCCAGGCCCCAGCAGGATCGCCAGCTTGCTGCCGCCTTTGGTGGTCTCCATCCAGATCTTACAGACGCTGGTGAGCGGCACAGAGAGCAGCATTCCCACCGGGCCGAGCAGCCATCCCCAGATCAGTAAGGATAAAAATACCACCATGGTCGACATGCCCAGACGGTGGCCCATCATGCGCGGCTCCACCATATTCCCCAGCACCATGTGCACGACCAGGAAGAGGATCCCCACCATCATAAACTCGTAAAAGCCGTTGAACAGGAAGGCCTGGATCATCGGCGGGATGGCCGAGATCACCGAGCCGATGTTAGGCACATAGTTAAGTAAAAATGCCAGCACGCCCCACATCAGCGCAAACTGGACGCCTAACAGCATGAGGCCCAGCCAGATGATGGCCCCGGTCCACAGGCTGATCAGTGTTTTCAGCGCCAGGTAGTGCGACACACCTTTTAAGGCGCGGTGTAGCCCGGCGATATGGATCTGTGGATTGTTCAGCGCAAAGCGCAGTTTGTACGGCAGATGGCGCACTTCAAACAGCATAAACACCACGGTCATCACCAGCAGCACAATGCTCGCCATAGCGTTCGACAGGCCGGTCATCAGCAGGGTGGCGAAGGCCATCATTTTGTCGGAGTCCATGCGCTGTAACATGCGCTCCGGCGACATGTGCAGATGCAGGAACGGCATCATGTCCTGTAACTGCAGAACCTTACGCGTTAATTCCTTATTGTATTTGGGCAGCATGGTGATGAATTCATTAAATGACGCCGCCAGCACGCCAAACAGCGCGGTCAGCACGATCATCATGACAACCACCACAATGGTGATCGCGACCGGTCGCTTCACGCCGCGACGCAAAAACCAGGTCACCAGCGGATTAAGCACGATGGCGAAAAACAACGCCATTAATAACTGAACAATAATGTCGGCGGCGGCATGGATGCCCGCCAGAATAATAACCAGAGCGGCTAATTTCAGGAGGATATGCAAGCCCGCTTTATCGGGCTGGGGGGTGATCATAGTGAATTCCTTTTTTCGCTGTGCCCGCTAAGTGTAGTGCGTTAGCGGGGCTTCGTATGACGTGCATTATCTGAATCTGCTGCTGATTTTCAGCCGTCATCATGATAATAGTGAAACACTGTTGTAAAAAATGTGGTGAGTTCCATGCCTGAACCCGTTGCCGAACCGGCGCTGAACGGATTGCGCCTCAACCTGCGCATTATCTCTGTCGTTATTTTTAACTTCGCCAGTTATCTGACTATCGGCCTGCCGCTGGCAGTGTTGCCCGGCTATGTCCATGATGTGATGGGATTTAGCGCCTTCTGGGCGGGACTGGTGATCAGCCTGCAATATTTTGCCACCCTGGTGAGTCGTCCTCATGCCGGGCGTTACGCCGATCTGTTCGGCCCGAAAAAGATTGTCGTCTTCGGTCTGTGCGGCTGCGTGCTGAGCGGCCTGTTTTATCTGCTGGCGGGGCTGAGCGCCGCCACGCCGGTGGTCTGTTTATTGCTGCTGTGCCTGGGCCGGGTGATCCTCGGCATCGGGCAGAGTTTTGCCGGGACCGGGGCTACGCTGTGGGGCGTCGGCGTGGTGGGATCGCTGCATATCGGAAAAGTGATTTCGTGGAACGGTATTGCGTCTTACGGGGCGATGGCGATTGGCGCGCCGCTGGGGGTGCTCTGCTACCACTACACCGGGCTGACGGGGCTGGCGGCCATTATCATGGCGGTGGCGGTAACGGCGCTACTGTTTGCCCTGAGCCGTCCGGCGGTGAAGGTCAGCAAAGGCAAGCCGCTGCCGTTTCGCGCCGTGCTGGGGCGGGTCTGGCTGTACGGCATGGCGCTGGCGCTCGGCTCTGCCGGTTTTGGCGTCATCGCCACCTTTATCACCCTGTTTTACGACGCCCGTGGCTGGGATGGCGCGGCCTTCGCCTTAACGCTGTTCAGCTGTGCCTTTGTCGGCACACGGCTGTTTTTCCCCAATACCGTTAACCGCGTCGGCGGGCTGAACGTGGCGATGGTCTGTTTCGTGGTGGAAACCCTCGGCCTGGTACTGGTGGGGCTGGCTGTCGATCCCTGGATGGCAAAAATCGGTGTACTGCTGGCGGGGGCGGGTTTTTCGCTGGTCTTCCCGGCGCTGGGCGTGGTGGCAGTGAAGGCCGTGCCGCAACAGAATCAGGGCGCGGCGCTGGCGACCTATACGGTATTTATGGATCTTTCGCTGGGGGTGACAGGACCGGCGGCCGGGCTGTTGATGGCATGGGCGGGCGTATCGGTGATCTATCTGGCGGCTGCGGGGCTGGTGGCGGTGGCGCTGTTGCTGGCATGGCGGTTAAAAAAACGGCCTCCTGTGGAGACCGTTGTTTAACTATGCCTGTCCGGCAGAGACTTATTTCAGCACGATGGTGTTGATAATGTTCTCGGCTGCCGTTTGCGCCTGCTGCTGGTTTTCTGCCGGCAGCGTGACCTGAATGGTCAGCAATTTATTATCCACTTTACCCAGCACCACGGAAGACCAGGCAGTCTGGCCTTTGGCAGAGATAATGCTGTCGAGCTGCTGCATTTTCTGGCCTTTCACGTCGATGGATTTGTTGGTCACTACCTGCAGCTGCGGATCGCGGCTGCGCTGCTGATCTTCCAGACGTTTGGTCAGCACGGACAGCTCTTCGTTGCTGTTATCGCCGACAATGACAATCACCGCTTTCTGGCCGGTCGCGTCAGAGTAGACGTGCATGTTGTTAGCCTGGGTGCCCAGTTTGCCGCTCTGATCGGTCATGTCTGCGGGCAGCGAGAAACTCAGCTTGCCGTCCAGCAGCGTCACTGGCTGACCGGTGGCATTGGCTTCCGCCGACGCAGCCTGCGCCGGAGTCGCTTTATCATTGTTGTCACAGGCCGCCAGCCCCATTACCAGCAGGCCAATACCGACATATTTAACCAGATTGCGCATTGACTTCTTCCTTTCGATAAACGGCCATAACGGCTCATTCGTCAATCTTATCACAAGTTATCAGGCGTACCTTTAACTGGCCTGCAACGCCGGAATTTCAGATTTATCTGCCAGTCTTTTCAGGCACATATTAAGCAGTACGCCGTACATCGGCAGGAAGAAGACCAGGCTGATAAGCACCTTAAAGCTGT
Organism: Enterobacter sp. K510; assembly: GCF_055804875.1. Lineage (NCBI taxonomy): Bacteria > Pseudomonadati > Pseudomonadota > Gammaproteobacteria > Enterobacterales > Enterobacteriaceae > Enterobacter > Enterobacter sp. K510. The sequence continues at coordinate 256,571 of NZ_JBNRLQ010000005.1, forward strand.
AGTCAACGAGCGCGATTTCCATCCAGTGTTGCGCCATAAAGGCATCCGGACTGCGCCAGAAGGCGATAAAGAAGAAGGCGATGGTATCGCTGGCGTTACCGAAGATGGTGGAAACCGTCGGCGCAAGCCACCAGTGGCGGCTCTGGCGCAGGCGGTTAAAGACGCGTACGTCGAGGATCTGCCCCAGCGTATAGGCCATAAAGCTGGCGGCGGCGATACGGGCGACAAACAGGTTGAAATGCGCCAGCGCGCCGAATCCCTGCCAGCTACCCATATAAAACAGCGACGAAATGATATACGACACCACCAGCGCCGGGATCATCACGGCAAAGATAATGCGTCGGGCCAGCGGCGCGCCAAAAATACGCACGGTGAGATCGGTGGCGAGGAATATAAACGGAAAGCTGAACGCGCCCCAGGTGGTGTGGAAACCAAAAATGGTGATTGGCAACTGCACCAGATAGTTACTGGAAGTGATCACCAGTAAATGGAATAGCGATAACCAGAACAACGCTTTTACGCGCTGGGATTGAGAGAACTGCGACATATTGTGACCTTTTTAGTGGTTGGGGTTAGGGAACCCAATTAATGCAACGTAATTTTATAAAGCCGCCGCATGATACTGCTTTAAATCACCATTGCAATGGCTAATTTTCACGCAATCGTTAACCTGACTTGCGTCACAAAAATGGCGGCGTAAACTAATGCGGTTTTTGACCGGATGAGACAACCATGAGCGATCTGTTTACCACACCTGACCACACCCTTGATGCCCTGGGGCTGCGTTGCCCGGAACCTGTCATGATGGTGCGCAAAACCGTGCGCAGCATGCAGGCGGGCGAAACCCTGCTGATTATTGCCGACGATCCGGCGACCACGCGCGACATCCCCGGTTTCTGCCGTTTTATGGAGCATGAACTTGTGGCGCAGGAGACAGAATCGCTGCCTTATCGCTATCTGCTGCGTAAAGGCGACTAGCCGCTGACCACAAAAAGAACCCCTGTTGTCACATTGTTAAACCTCCGTTTCATTATTTTAGCGCTTTTGTGAACCGCTTCACCCCTGCCCGTCACAACCCAGGCTAATTTCTAAGCGTAAAAATAAAACACAGTTTTACCGCTGACCCTACCCTGGAGCTGACCCGATGAAAACGACCCTCAAGCCGTTACTGGCTTCGCTGTGCCTGTCCACCGCGTCATTACTGTTTGCCCCTGCCGTGATGGCGCAGGTGATCAAAGCCGCCGACGTGCATCCGCAGGGCTACCCGAACGTGGTGGCCGTGCAGAACATGGGCGAAAAACTCAAACAGCAAACCGATGGCAAATTAGAAATTAAAGTCTTCCCCGGCGGCGTATTAGGGGATGAAAAGCAGATGATTGAACAGGCGCAGATGGGAGCAATCGACATGATCCGCGTCTCGATGGCGCCGGTCGCCGCCATTCTGCCGGACATCGAAGTTTTCACCCTGCCGTACGTTTTCCGCGATGAAGACCATATGCATAAAGTGATCGACGGCGATATCGGCAAAAGCATCGGCGAAAAGCTGACTAACAACCCGAAATCGCGGCTGGTGTTTCTTGGCTGGATGGATTCCGGCACCCGTAACCTGATCACCAAGACGCCCGTCACCACGCCTGAAGCGCTGAAAGGGATGAAGATCCGCGTGCAGGGCAGCCCGGTGGCGCTGGCGACCCTGAAAGCAATGGGCGCGAACGCGGTGGCGATGGGGGTAAGTGAAGTGTACAGCGGCATGCAGACCGGCGTTATCGACGGCGCGGAAAACAATCCACCAACCTTTGTGGCCCATAACTACCTGCCGATCGCCAAGAATTACACCCTGAGCGGTCACTTTATTACCCCGGAAATGCTGCTCTATTCCAAAGTGAAATGGGACAAACTCAGCGCCGACGATCAGCAGAAAATCCTCACCCTCGCCCGTGAAGCCCAGGCCGAACAGCGCACGCTGTGGCAGGCGTATAACGCCGACGCGGTCGCGAAAATGAAAGCTGGCGGCGTGAAATTCCAGGAAATCGACAAGGCGGTCTTTGTGAAGGCGACAGAGCCGGTGCGCGCGCAGTATGGCGACAAACACCAGGATCTGATGAAAGCCATCGCGGATGTGAAGTAATTCTGCTGCGCCAGCCGTCCGCTGGCGCATAACGCCTTGTGGAGGACGTATGTCCGAAATCTACCTGAAGTGGATGGATCGCCTGTACCTGCTCGCCATGACAGTGGCGGGGATTTCCCTGCTGGTGATGACCATTGTCATCCCCATCGGCATTTTCTCGCGCTACGTGCTTAACCGCGGCGAGTCATGGCCGGAGCCGGTCGCCATTATCTGTATGGTGACCTTCACTTTTATCGGCGCGGCGGTGGGTTATCGCGCCGGATCGCATATCGCCGTCAACATGCTGACCGACCGTCTGCCGCTGGCGCTGAAAAATGTTTGCGCGCGGGTGGTGGATCTGCTGATGCTGCTCATCTCCGGCCTGATCTTCTGGTACAGCTATTTACTGTGTATGGAATTGTGGGAGCAGCCGGTAGCGGAATTCCCGGTGCTGACTTCCGGGGAGAGCTATCTGCCGCTGCCCATTGGCTCGGCGATCCTGATCCTGTTTGTGATTGAGCGGCTGCTGTTCGGTTCCCAGGAGAACCGTCCGGTAGTGCTGATTGGTAACCATGGCTAAGAGGTGAGAGATGGATGCATTTGTGTTGTTGTTCACCCTCGCCATTCTGCTGGCGCTGGGGATGCCGGTGGCCTTTGCCGTCGGCCTGAGCGCCGTCGCAGGCGCGCTGTGGATCGATTTACCCCTTGAGGCGCTGATGATCCAGATCACCAGCGGGGTGAACAAATTTACCCTGCTGGCGATACCGTTCTTTATTCTCGCCGGCGCGATCATGGCGGAAGGAGGCATTGCTAAACGGCTGGTGAATTTTGCCTATATCTTCGTCGGCTTTATTCGCGGCGGCCTGTCGCTGGTGAATATCGTCGCCTCCACCTTTTTCGGCGCGATTTCCGGCTCCTCGGTGGCCGATACCGCCTCGATCGGCAGCGTGATGATCCCGGAGATGGAAAAGAAGGGCTATCCCCGTGATTACGCGGCGGCAGTGACCGCCAGCGGCTCGGTCCAGGCGATCCTTATTCCGCCCAGCCATAACTCGGTGATTTACTCGCTGGCGGCAGGCGGCACGGTCTCTATCGCCACGCTGTTTATCGCCGGTGTGCTGCCGGGGCTATTACTGGGCGTCAGCCTGATGGTTATGTGCCTTGGTTTCGCCCATAAGCGCGGATACCCGAAAGGCGACAGGATCCCCTTTAAACAGGCGCTGAAAATTTTCTTCGACGCCCTGTGGGGCCTGTTTACCGTGGTGATCATCCTCGGCGGTATTTTGTCGGGAATTTTTACGGCCACCGAATCTGCTGCCGTGGCCTGCCTGTGGGCGTTTTTCGTCACCATGTTTATCTACCGTGACTACAAGTGGAGCGAACTGCCGAAGCTGATGTGCCGCACGGTGAAAACCGTGACCATCGTCATGATCCTGATTGGCTTTGCCGCCGCCTTCGGTGCCGTGATGACCTACATGCAGCTGCCGGAGCGTATTACCGCGTTCTTTACGTCGCTGTCGGATAACAAGTACGTCATCCTGATGTACCTCAACGTCATGCTGCTGCTCATCGGCACGCTGATGGATATGGCGCCAATTATCCTCATCCTGACGCCGGTTCTGTTGCCGGTTACCAACGCGCTGGGGATTGATCCGGTGCACTTCGGCATGATCATGATGGTTAACCTGGGGATCGGCCTGATCACGCCGCCGGTGGGATCGGTGCTCTTTGTCGCCAGCGCCGTCAGCAAGCAGAAAATTGAGTCCGTCGTGCGCGCGATGCTGCCGTTCTACGGCATGCTGCTACTGGTGCTGGGAATGGTGACTTATATCCCGGCGATCTCGCTGTGGTTGCCGCGATTGCTGGGGATGCAGTAGTCCGCTACCGCTTACCCAACAACCGCAGCGCATTCGCCGTCACCAGTACGGTGGCGCCTGTGTCTGCCAGCACCGCCAGCCACAGGCCGGTAATGCCAAGCAGCGTGGTGACCAGGAAAATGGCTTTCAGGCCCAGCGCGATCGCGATGTTCTGCCGGATATTGGCATGGGTGGCGCGGGCCAGCTGGATCACCTGCGCCAGCCCGGTCAGGCGGTTGTGGGTCAGCGCCGCATCGGCGGTTTCCAGCGCCACGTCGGTGCCGCTGCCCATGGCGATGCCGATGGTGGCGGCTTTCATGGCCGGTGCGTCATTAATGCCATCGCCCACCATTGCCAGCGGCGACTGCCGATCCAGCGCGGTCACGGCGGTCACCTTATCGGCGGGCAATAACCCGGCACGGAATTCCAGTCCCAGCGCGCTGGCAATGGCCGCTGCCGCGCGGGGATTATCGCCGGTGAGCATCACGCCGCTGATGCCAAGCCGACGCAGGGCATTTACGGCTTCAGGGGCGTCTTCCCGCAGCGTATCGCGCAGCGCCAGGGTGCCGCACAGCCCGCCATCGCGCAGCACGGCGATCACCGTCTGGCCCTGCGCTTCCTGTTCCTGAATGTGCGCCAGCCAGCTTTCGTCCAGCACACCGGCAGGCAGTTTATCCGGCGCGCAGATAAAGATAGATTTCCCCGCGACCCTTGCCTCAATACCCCTGCCAGGCAGCGTACGCTGATCTTCCGCCTGCATCAGCGTCAGATTGCGCGCCTGCGCTTCCTCTGTGATGGCCTGCGCCAGCGGATGGGTGGATCCCTGTTCCACGGCGGCGGCACAGGCCAGCAGTTCATCTTCACCCATCCCCTGCGCCGAAACGCCCACTACCTGCGGTTTACCCACCGTCAGCGTGCCGGTTTTATCGAACGCCACCTGACGAATACGGCCCAGCTGTTCCAGCGCCGCGCCGCCTTTGATTAGCGCTCCACGACGCGCCGCCGCCGCCAGCCCGGAGGTGATGGCGGCAGGGGTGGAGATCACCAGCGCGCACGGACAGCCGATCAGCAGCAGCGTCAGGCCCTTGTAGATCCACTCAAACCAGGCCGCTCCTGCCAGCAACGGCGGCAGCACGGCCACCAGCAGCGCCGCCGCCATGATGACCGGCGTATAGACGCGGCTGAAGCGATCGATAAAGCGCTCAATGGGCGCACGACGCTCTTCGGCTTCTTCGATCAGTTGTAGAATGCGATCGATAGCGCTTTCGCCCGGGCGGGAAATGACTTCCAGCGTCACCAGCCGGTCGACGCTGGTCGCCCCGGCGGGAACTTTTTCCCCTGCGCGGCGCTCAACGGGCACCGACTCACCGGTTAACGCGCTTTCGTCAAAGCTGGCGAAGGCGGCGAGTAGTCTTGCATCCGCCGGTAAACGCCCGCCCGCTGCCACTTCAATCACATCGCCGGGGCGCAGACTGTCCGGTGCCACGGATTCACGCGCCGAGCCCGTGAGCCGCGTGGCGCTTTCCGGTTTCAGGGCCATCAGCGCCGTGACGCCCTGGCGGGCGCGGCTGGCTGCCCAGCCTTCAAGCCGCTCGCCGATTAAAAACAGCAGCAATACCATGGCCGCTTCGGCGGTGGCGCCGATAAACAGCGCGCCGATGGCCGCCACGCTCATCAGCGTTTCAATGGCGAACCAGCTGCCGCTTTTGATCAGCCGCAGCGCCTGGCGGGCAACGGGGAACAGACCGACCAGCGTGGTGGCGATAAACGCCAGCTGGCCGAGGGGATGATTAACATGCTCCAGACCCCAGCTGATAGCCATCATGACCGCCAGCGTCAGCAGCGGCAAATTCTCCCGCAGGGCGGAGACGGGCGGGACCGGGGCCTGCGCATCGCGCAGCGTATAACCGGCGCGCTGTACGGCGGCTTCAATCTGCGCACGGACATCGCGCCCGGCATCGACAATCAGTTTTTCGGTGGCGAAGGTGACCTGAACCTGATTGACGCCCTCAACCTGGCGCACGGCGGTTTCGACTTTACGGGCGCAGGCGGCGCAGTCCATCCCGGCGACCTGCCAGGAAAAACGGCTGCCCTGCGGATCGCCGGATAGCGATGCCGGTGCCGGATCGGTATGGTCAGCGCAGCAGCTTTTTTCAGGCGCAGGCGTTAACGGGCGCAGCGGGGCGCGGGCAAACTGCGGCGTTTTTTTGACGGGCGGCGTGAGCATGGCATCCTCCGGGAATGATAATTTTCTCATTACCCGGAGGATACACTCTGGAGTCGACTCCAGAGTCAAGCATTATAAGTAGAGCGATCGCACGATGAGGAAATGCCCGGCAAAGTAGCAGGCGGCAGAGATGGCGTTGTCGGCGTGGAAGCGGCGGCGGTAGTGACTGCCCAGCCAGACGATATTCCCCAGCAGCAACAGCGCGGCACCCACAAAGGCGGACAGGGCCGGGGCCGTCGGACGGAAGAACCACAGCTCGCCCGCCAGCCATACCATCACCAGCGTCATGGCGATAAAGGTACAGATCGGCCAGCGCAGCTCCTCCAGTCGCGTCCAGATCACCGCGATCAACAGCGCGCCAATGACCAGCAGCGCCAGCGGCAGCGGCCAGAAAAAGGACAACGTCATCTGACCGGCGAAGTAGATGGTGTAGAGCAGATGGGCGAGGAAATACGCGCCTATGGCGTACAGCAGACGCTGGCGCGGCAGCAGCGTCAGCGCATCACCGATCAACGAGGCGCACAGCCCCGCCAGCACCAGATAGCTGATGGCATCAAACATCGGCGCCTGCCAGGCAAGCAGCAATAGCAGTAATAAAGTGACAGGTTTAAATACCCAGCGTTGCCATGCCGGCCCGCGATACGACGCGTCCACATACAACCATGCGGAAAAACATACAGCGATAAACGACCAAAGCATCTTAATTCCTTGAATTCGTTATTGTCGCGTGGGCGTTGCGCCCACAGCCCTGTCTTCAGTGTAGTGGTCGCGCAACGCAGATGGCAATGCCCCTTCAGCCTGCGGGGAGACTTTCCGCATTTTCTGAGGCATCCGGTGAGGATTATTTTTTGTTTTGCAGCGCTTTCAGACGTTTTTGCCACACCAGCAGTTCAAAGACGCCGAACAGAAAAACGCGCCACTGTTCCGCCGCCGTCATCTGCGGGCCATTTTTGGGCAGCGCGGTTTTCAGCATCACCATTTGCAGCGCATGCATAAAAGCGGTGAATACCAGCGCGACGTTGACGAAAATATTCAGCGGCCGCGGGAAAGGGTGGATGAGGTTGAGGATAAGAAACGCCCATACCCCCAGCATCAGTAAACGTCCCAGATTAATCAGCATGTTGCTCTCCTTGTACGGTGCGGTGATACAGACGATAGGCCACCTGACCGGCCACTTTCTCGCGATGCAGATCCCAGTGAACCGGTACCTGCGGCAGCCCGTTTTCCACTTCGCTTTCGACATAAATCAGCGCGTCGTCCGCCAGCCAGCCGTTCACTTCCAGCAGGCGTAAGGTCTCGTCGAGCAGCCCTTTGCGAAACGGCGGATCGACAAAAACAATATCATGGGGCGTGCCGGTCTGATTCAGGAATGTCAGGGTATTGGTGTTGACCACGTTGGCGTTAGCGGCTTTCAGCGTCGCCAGATTTTGCTGTAACTGTTGCGCCACGCTGCGCTCCATTTCAATGAGCGTGGAGGCACCGGCGTAGCGTGACAGCGCTTCCAGACCCAGCGCGCCGCTGCCCGCAAAGCAGTCGAGGCAACGGGCATTGACCATCGACGGGGCAAGCCAGTTAAACAGGGTTTCGCGCACGCGGTCCGTCGTCGGGCGCAGACCAGGGCTGTCGGGCACCGGCAGTTTACGGCCACGCCACTGTCCGCCAATAATACGAATCTGGCCGCTGGCGGCACGGTTGGGTTTTTTCATAGTGAAAGCTCTGGTCACAAATTTATCCCGCTATTTTAACGGCGGGAAGCGTGGGGTGGAACCTTAATCCTCAGGCGGTGCCGTGTTGCAAGGAAAGTGGTAGACTAACGAAAGACTTATCATTACATCTTACTCATTTTTCAGCCCCCTGTTTGCGACAATGCGGGCTGCGCCATGAATAAACCGCGAGGAGTGTAGTCGCAAATGGCAAAAGAGAAAAAACGTGGCCTGTTCTCCTGGTTAGGCTTTGGTCAGAAAGAGGAGCCGCAGGAAGCCGCGCCAGAACAGAAAATGGAATCCCAGGCGGTTGTTGAAGAACAACCCCCTGTTGAAGAACAACCCCCTGTTGAAGCACAAGCCCCTGTTGAGGAGCAGACGCCTGCCGAAACTGCGCCCCATTCGCAGATCGAATCCGAGGCCTTTGCCGCGGACGTCGTGGACGTCACGGAAAAGGTGATTGAGCGCGAAGCGCAACCGGAAACCATCGCTGAAGAAGAGGTTGTGGAACCGGAAGCGATCGTTGAACCTGAAGCGATCGTCGAACCTGAAGTGGCGGTAGAGCACAAAGAACTGCCGGTGCCGGAAGAGATCGCAACCATCGAACCGGAGCCGGAAGCGTGGCTGCCGGAAGAAGGTACCGTCGTTGCCGCAGACGAGCCAGAGCCGGAGCCTGAGGCGATCGTCGAGCAGGAAAAACCGACTAAAGAAGGTTTCTTTGCGCGCTTAAAACGCAGCCTGGTGAAAACCAAAGAAAATCTCGGTTCCGGATTTATCAGTCTGTTCCGCGGCAAAAAAATCGATGATGATCTGTTTGAAGAGCTGGAAGAGCAGCTGCTGATTGCCGATGTCGGCGTGGAAACCACCCGTAAAATCATTACCAATCTGACGGAAGGGGCCAGCCGCAAACAGCTGCGCGATGCGGAATCGCTGTACGGTCTGCTGAAAGATGAAATGAGCGATATCCTCGCAAAAGTCGACGAACCGCTTAATATTGAAGGCAAAATGCCATTTGTTATTCTGATGGTTGGCGTTAATGGCGTGGGTAAAACCACCACCATCGGCAAGCTGGCGCGTCAGTTTGAGCAGCAGGGCAAATCGGTGATGCTGGCGGCAGGGGATACCTTCCGTGCGGCAGCGGTGGAACAGCTTCAGGTATGGGGCCAGCGTAACAACATTCCGGTGATTGCGCAGCACACGGGCGCGGATTCCGCCTCGGTGATTTTCGATGCTATCCAGGCGGCGAAATCCCGCAAGGTGGATGTGCTGATCGCCGATACCGCAGGGCGCTTGCAGAATAAAGCGCACCTGATGGAAGAGCTGAAGAAAATTGTGCGCGTGATGAAAAAGCTCGATGTCGATGCGCCGCATGAAGTGATGCTGACCATCGACGCCAGCACCGGACAAAATGCGGTAAGCCAGGCCAGACTGTTCCACGAAGCCGTCGGGCTGACCGGGATCACCCTGACCAAACTTGATGGTACCGCCAAAGGCGGCGTGATCTTCTCGGTAGCCGACCAGTTCGGTATTCCGATCCGCTATATCGGTACCGGCGAACGTATTGAAGACTTACGTCCGTTTAATGCGGGCGATTTTATAGAGGCACTTTTTGCCCGAGAGGATTAACAATGATTCGCTTTGAACATGTCAGCAAGGCTTATCTCGGCGGGAGACAGGCGTTGCAGGGGGTGACATTCCACCTGCAACCGGGCGAGATGGCGTTTCTGACCGGCCACTCCGGCGCAGGTAAAAGTACGCTGTTAAAGCTGATCTGCGGTATCGAGCGGCCAAGCGCCGGGAAAATCTGGTTTGCCGGGCATGAGATCAGCCGTCTGAAAAACCGCGAAGTGCCGTTTCTGCGTCGGCAGATCGGCATGATTTTTCAGGATCACCATCTGTTAATGGACCGTACGGTCTTTGACAACGTGGCGATCCCGCTGATTATCGCCGGGGCCAGCGGTGAAGACATTCGTCGTCGCGTATCGGCGGCGCTGGATAAAGTCGGGCTGCTCGACAAAGCGAAAAACTTTCCCATTCAGCTTTCCGGCGGTGAACAGCAGCGCGTGGGTATTGCCCGTGCGGTGGTGAACAAACCTGCGGTGCTGCTGGCGGACGAACCGACCGGTAACCTCGACGACGCGCTGTCGGAAGGGATTTTGCGTCTGTTTGAAGAATTCAACCGCGTTGGGGTAACGGTACTGATGGCCACGCACGACATGAGTCTGATTGCGCGCCGCTCGTACCGCATGCTGAGTCTGAGCGACGGTCATTTGCATGGAGGCCTGACGGGTGAATAAACGCGACGCAGTCAATCAAATCCGCCAGTTCGGCAATAAACTGGACCGCTTCCGTAAACCGGGACAGGGCAGCGGCGGCAACCGTGGCGGTTCCGGCCGCAGCAAAACGCCGCCAAAACCTGGCTCGCGCAAGACCAACGTCTTTAATGAACAGATGCGCTACGCCTGGCAGGGCGCGGTGCAGGATCTGAAAAGCAAGCCGCTGGCGACCCTGCTGACGGTGATGGTGATCGCCATCTCCCTGACGCTGCCAAGCGTCTGCTATATGGTGTACAAAAACGTGCACCAGGCCTCATCGCAGTATTATCCGTCGCCGCAAATTACCGTCTACTTCGATAAGACACTGGACGACGGCGCCGCGCAGCAGGTGGTCGGGCAGTTGCAGGCGGAACAGGGCGTCGAGAAGGTGAACTACCTGTCGCGGGAAGACGCACTGGGCGAGTTCCGCAACTGGTCAGGCTTTGGCGGCGCGCTGGATATGCTGGAAGAAAACCCACTGCCCGCTGTGGCGGTCGTGGTGCCGAAAATCGACTTCCAGAATACCGAATCGCTGAATACCCTGCGCGACCGTATCACCCGCATTAACGGCATTGATGAAGTGCGGATGGACGACAGCTGGTTTGCGCGTCTGGCGGCGCTCACCGGGCTGGTGGGCCGCGTGTCTGTGATGATCGGCATTCTGATGGTGGCGGCGGTATTCCTCGTCATCGGTAACAGCGTGCGTCTGAGCATTTTCTCCCGTCGCGACAGCATCAACGTGCAGAAACTGATTGGCGCAACGGATGGCTTTATCCTGCGTCCGTTCCTCTACGGCGGGGCGCTGCTCGGCTTTAGCGGGGCATTCCTGTCGCTCATTCTGTCGGAGATCCTGGTGATGCGGCTGTCATCGGCGGTGACGGAAGTGGCGAAGATTTTCGGCACCCAGTTTGAGCTAAGCGGCCTCTCATTTGACGAGTGTTTATTACTGCTGCTGGTGTGCTCAATGATTGGCTGGCTGGCCGCGTGGCTGGCAACGGTGCAACATTTACGTCACTTTACCCCCGACTAAAAATTCTCTGATATACTCTTTCCCTGCTGCATCGGATGTCTGTTAGCAGGGAAAGAGTCCCTGATCTCTCTTTTCTCCTGCTTAGCCTTTATCATAGTAATGTCACATTTTGTGCGTAATCTATTCACAACGTTGCATGGAACTTGTGGATAAAATCACTGTCTGATAAAAGTGTGGATGATATTCTCGCTGCTCATAAGCGCTGGCATGTTTGTTGCCTGAAGGGGACAAGCCGCCGCCAGTAAGAAGTACATTGAGAGGATTTGAATGACCAAAGAAATGCAAACTTTAGCTTTAGCCCCTGTTGGTAACCTGGAATCCTATATCCGGGCTGCGAACGCATGGCCGATGTTGACGGCTGATGAAGAGCGGGAGCTTGCTGAAAAGCTGCATTACCAGGGTTCACTGGAAGCAGCTAAAACGCTGATCCTGTCGCACCTGCGCTTTGTTGTTCATATTGCTCGTAACTACTCGGGCTATGGCCTTCCGCAGGCAGACCTGATTCAGGAAGGTAATATCGGCCTGATGAAAGCTGTGCGCCGCTTCAATCCGGAAGTGGGTGTGCGTCTGGTCTCTTTTGCCGTGCACTGGATCAAAGCCGAAATTCACGAATACGTGCTGCGTAACTGGCGTATTGTGAAGGTCGCCACCACTAAAGCGCAGCGTAAGCTGTTCTTTAACCTGCGTAAAACCAAGCAGCGTCTGGGCTGGTTTAATCAGGACGAAGTGGAAATGGTCGCCCGCGAGCTGGGTGTTTCCAGTAAAGACGTGCGTGAGATGGAATCCCGTATGGCCGCCCAGGACATGACCTTTGACATGTCGTCGGACGATGAATCCGACAGCCAGCCAATGGCGCCGGTACTCTATCTCCAGGATAAAACCTCTAACTTTGCCGACGGCATTGAAGACGATAACTGGGAAGAGCAGGCCGCGAACAAACTGACCGATGCGATGCAGGGTCTCGACGAGCGTAGCCAGGCGATCATTCGCGCCCGCTGGCTGGACGAAGACAACAAGTCTACATTGCAGGAACTGGCCGACCGCTATGGTGTTTCCGCTGAGCGTGTACGCCAGCTGGAAAAGAACGCCATGAAAAAACTGCGTATCGCCATCGAAGCCTGATCTCCGCAAACCGTTTTTTGTGGTTTGACGTCAAAGACCCCTGGATGAAAGTCCGGGGGTTTTGTTTTTTTACGCCTGCTCTGGCGATTTTTTACCCTCTGGCAAACACTTACAGATGCGCATTATATAAACAATGGCATCTCAGGGGGACAGGGTGAGAAATAACGAACTCAATGAAAGACGTTTACAGGCCACGCCGCGCGGCATTGGCGTGATGTGTAATTTTTATGCGGATAAAGCCGAAAACGCCACGCTGTGGGACGTGGAAGGCAACGAGGTGATCGATTTCGCCGCGGGCATTGCCGTGCTTAATACCGGGCATCGTCATCCGAAAGTGATGGCCGCCGTGGAAAAACAGCTGCACGCCTTTACGCACACGGCGTATCAAATCGTGCCCTATGAGAGTTACGTCGCGCTGGCGGAAAAAATCAACGCGCGCGTGCCAGTCGCAGGGCCTGCCAAAACCGCCTTCTTCTCGACCGGCGCGGAAGCGGTGGAAAACGCGGTGAAAATCGCCCGCGCTTACACCCGCAGGCCCGGCCTTATCACCTTTGGCGGCGGCTTTCATGGCCGCACCTATATGACGATGGCGCTGACCGGCAAAGTCGCGCCCTACAAAATCGGCTTCGGTCCCTTTCCCGGATCGGTGTTTCACGCGCAGTACCCTAATACGCTGCATGGTGTGAGTACAGCCGATGCGCTGAACAGCCTTGAGCGTATTTTCAAAGCGGACATCGCGCCGGATCAGGTGGCGGCCATCGTGCTGGAGCCGGTGCAGGGTGAGGGCGGATTTGTCATCGCACCGGATGATTTTATGCAGGGACTGCGTGCCCTGTGCGATACCCACGGCATTCTCTTGATTGCCGACGAAGTGCAGACCGGCTTTGCCCGTACCGGCAAACTTTTTGCCATGGAGCATTACAGCGTCAAACCCGATCTCATCACCATGGCGAAAAGCCTCGCCGGTGGGCTGCCGCTGTCGGCGGTAGCGGGACGCGCAGAGGTGATGGACGCGCCTGCGCCGGGCGGGCTGGGCGGCACCTATGCCGGAAACCCGCTGGCAGTGGCGGCAGCCCTGGCGGTGCTGGAGGTGATCGACGAAGAAAACCTCTGTCAGCGCGCGGCCCATCTGGGACAGCATCTGGTGGAGGTGCTGGAAAAAGCCAGAGCGGAGTGCCCGCAGATTGCCGGGATCCGCGCGCTGGGTTCCATGGTGGCGGTGGAGTTCGCCGCTCCGCACAGCGGCGAGCCGTCGCCGGAGTTTACCCGTCAGGTACAAGCGCGGGCGCTGGAGGCCGGACTGTTGCTGCTCAACTGTGGCGTGTACGGCAACGTGATCCGTTTCCTCTATCCGCTGACTATTCCGGAAGCGCAGTTCAGGCAGGCGCTGGATATTATTCACGCGTCGCTAACCCGGTAAAAATGTTGTTACATATTCTGAAAAATGGGGTATGTTTTAGCAGAGTATGCTGCTAAAGCACGGGCAGCCGACCAATAATCGAAATAAAGTGCTGAACAACAACATCACAACGAATGTAATAACCACAATAATGGGGATTCTCAGGATGAAAATGAAGGGTAAAGCGTTACTGGCAGGATGTATCGCGCTGGCAATGAGCAACGTCGCATTCGCGAAAGACATTAAAGTTGCAGTGGTGGGCGCGATGTCCGGCCCGGTGGCGCAGTATGGCGACCAGGAATTTACCGGCGCGAAACAGGCGATCGAAGACATCAACGCCAAAGGCGGTATCAAAGGCGACAAGCTGGTTGCGGTACAGTACGACGATGCCTGTGACCCGAAACAAGCCGTTGCCGTTGCCAACAAAGTGGTTAACGACGGTATCAAATACGTGATCGGCCACCTGTGCTCCTCCTCTACCCAGCCAGCGTCTGACATTTATGAAGACGAAGGCATTCTGATGATCACTCCGGCCGCCACCGCGCCGGAACTGACCGCACGCGGCTATAACATGCTGCTGCGTACTACCGGTCTGGACTCTGACCAGGGCCCGACGGCTGCAAAATACATTCTGGAAAAAGTGAAGCCGCAGCGTATCGCCGTGATCCATGACAAACAGCAATACGGTGAAGGCCTGGCGCGTGCCGTGCAGGAAAACCTGAAGAAAGGCAACGCGAACGTGGTGTTCTTCGACGGTCTGACCGCGGGCGAGAAAGACTTCTCCACGCTGGTGGCGCGTCTGAAGAAAGAGAATATCGACTTCGTTTACTACGGTGGCTACCACCCGGAAATGGGGCAGATCCTGCGCCAGGCGCGTGCTGCCGGTCTGAAAACCCAGTTTATGGGCCCGGAAGGCGTGGCGAACGTCTCCCTGTCTAACATTGCCGGTGAATCTGCCGAAGGTATGCTGGTTACCAAGCCGAAGAACTACGATCAGCTGCCGGTGAACAAACCTATTGTTGACGCGATCAAAGCGAAGAAACAGGATCCGAGCGGTGCATTCGTATGGACCACCTACGCGGCGCTGCAATCCCTGAAAGCGGGGCTGGAGCATTCAGAAGATCCGGCAGAGATCGCCAAATACCTGAAAGCCAACTCTGTGGAAACCGTAATGGGACCGCTGAGCTGGGATGAGAAGGGCGACCTGAAAGGGTTTGAGTTCGGCGTGTTCACCTGGCATGCGAACGGTACGGCGACTGACGCGAAATAAGAAAACCGTCAAATACCATCCTTCCTGTAAACCCGCTGCGGCGGGTTTTTTCATTTGATTGCGTTACGCGACAAAATGTCGCAAACTTGAGATGTTTAAAAAAACCATTGTTCCAAAACGATGGCCACAAAACTGGAGTACCGATATGGCAATTAGCATCCGGCTGGATGATGATTTTGTTGAAAATGTGAAGGTTCATGCCGACGCGCAGAGCCGTAGCGTGCCGAAGCAAATTGAACACTGGGCAAAAATAGGACGCATTGCGGAAGCGAATCCTGAAATGTCCTGGGCGCTTATTAACGAAATCCTGCTGGCTAAATCAGAAATCGACAACGGACACGTCACCAAATATGTGCGCAAAAAAGACAGGACCTGAAATTGAGGTATATCAGTCACGTCGTTTTGAAAAGAAATTTGCCACGCTGACTGAACAGGAACAGAAAGATGTCGATGAGCAAATCGAACTGATCCTGGACGATCCAGAACTTGGCGAACGCAAGAAAGGGGATCTCAGTTTCCTGCGCGTACATAAGTTCAGAATGAATAACCAGCTGTATCTGTTAGGTTACAGCTGGATTGAGGGGAAGCTGGAGCTGTATCTTCTGAGCATTGGCTCCCACGAAAATTTTTATGACGAGCAGAAACGCCATCGTAAAGCCGATCTGAAGCTCATCGTATAGCCTGCTTCCCCTTGCGCCGGTGAGGGGATTTACCGCTTCTGCCAGCCGTCCGCGCGGGCGCTGAAACCTGCCGACTGCATAAACGCATCCATCACCGTTTTATCTTCGACCGCAATATCAGACATCCACCAGACGCTGATCTCCGGGTGTGCGCGCAGCACTTCCTCCAGCAAATACTTGCCCACGCCACGGCGGCGGGTGACGTCGCGTACGCGCAGCGAATCCAGCGCCCCGTCTTTACCGCTTAAGGTGACGCGCACCGCTGCCAGCAGGCGATCGTTAAACCGGGCGGCATAAATGCAGTGGCTGTCGTCAACCGCCAGGGAATCCGGGGAGTACTCCGGCCAGATTTTGCCTAAATCGATATGATCCTGTTCGCTGAATGTGTTCAGACGGATAATAGTCAGTTTCATTTACTGCGGGTCCAGATCGTCAAGTGAGGGTGCAGTGTACTCAATTTTTGCGCTCAGGCGCTTTCACTTTTTAAATCCATTCATCAGGCGATTACTTCTGACTCAGCCGCCAGAGTAGTTTTAAACGTCAGGGATCGAAAAATAAGCAGTATTTTAACCTGACAGGCAGTGATTTATTCCACGCTTTGTACCATTATTTTATGCTGGCAAGGGCACTTTTTTTGTTTATCTCTGGATAAATACAGAATATTATCTGTTCTTAATCGCCTGAAAAATAGGGGATTTAGTGTGGTTTTCAGTAAAAAACTACGCTAAACCATTAAAGGCACAGGTAAAAATAGCATTGTGCATTAAATCGTCAGCGTTATTTTTAACCATTAACAAACAAATTTTATACACAATTATTATGAGCCGCCGCGGGGTCTTCCTTCGCCGGTGGCCAGACGTGTAAACACGACATCACGAATGGGGATTTTCAGGTATGAACAGGAACGCGAAGACGTTGATCGCGGGGATGATCGCACTGGCGATGTCGCAAACCGCTACTGCTGCCGATATTAAGGTAGCGGTGGTCGGGGCGATGTCCGGTCCGGTTGCCCAGTGGGGCGATATGGAATTCAACGGTGCCCGTCAGGCCATCAAAGATATTAACGCCAAAGGCGGTATCAAAGGCGACAAGCTGGTCGCAGTGGAATATGACGACGCCTGCGATCCAAAACAAGCGGTGGCGGTGGCCAACAAAATCGTTAATGACGGTATTCAGTACGTTATCGGTCATCTCTGCTCATCATCCACCCAGCCCGCGTCGGACATTTATGAAGACGAAGGCATCCTGATGATTTCGCCGGGCGCCACCAATCCCGAACTGACGCAGCGCGGCTATCAGCACATTATGCGTACCGCAGGCCTGGACTCCTCACAAGGGCCGACCGCCGCAAAATACATTCTGGAAAAGGTGAAGCCGCAGCGCATCGCCATTATTCATGACAAGCAGCAATACGGCGAAGGCCTGGCGCGCTCGGTGCAGGACGGCCTGAAAAAAGGCGGCGCGAATGTGGTCTTCTTTGACGGTATTACCGCCGGTGAGAAAGATTTCTCCGCGCTGATCGCCCGTCTGCAAAAAGAAAATATCGACTTCGTGTATTACGGCGGCTACTACCCTGAAATGGGGCAGATGCTGCGCCAGGCGCGCGCAAACGGTCTGAAAGTACAGTTTATGGGACCGGAAGGCGTGGGCAATGCGTCGCTGTCGAATATCGCGGGCGAGGCGGGCGAAGGCATGCTGGTGACGATGCCAAAACGCTATGACCAGGATCCGGCAAACAGCGCTATCGTTTCGGCGCTCAAAGCCGATAAAAAGGATCCGTCCGGCCCGTACGTATGGATCACCTATGCCGCTGTGCAGTCGCTGGCGACCGCGCTGGAACGTACCGGCAGCGATGAGCCATTAGCGCTGGCAAAAGATTTAAAAGCAAACGGTGCTAAGACCGTGATTGGGCCGCTGAACTGGGATGAGAAAGGCGATCTGAAGGGATTTGAATTTGGCGTCTTCCAGTGGCACGCCGATGGTTCATCCTCGGTAGCCAGATAACACTCCCACCGCCCGGCACTGTCGGGCGGGAATGAAAAGGTTTCCCTATGTCCGAGCAGTTTCTCTACTTCATGCAGCAGATGTTTAACGGCGTTACGCTGGGAAGCACCTACGCGCTTATTGCCATCGGTTACACCATGGTTTACGGCATTATCGGCATGATCAACTTCGCCCACGGTGAGGTGTATATGATCGGCAGTTATGTCTCCTTTATGATCATCGCCGCGCTGATGATGATGGGCATCGACAGCAGCTGGCTGCTGGTGGCCGCCGGCTTTGTCGGGGCGATTGTCATCGCCAGCGCCTACGGCTGGAGTATCGAACGGGTGGCCTATCGCCCGGTGCGCAGCTCCAAGCGCCTGATCGCGCTGATCTCCGCCATCGGGATGTCCATCTTCCTGCAAAACTACGTCAGCCTGACGGAAGGGTCGCGCGATGTGGCGCTGCCAAGCCTGTTTAACGGCCAGTGGGTGGTGGGCAGCAGTGAAAACTTCTCCGCGTCCATTACCACCATGCAGCTGGTGATCTGGGTGGTGACCTTCGTCGCCATGCTGGCGCTGACGCTCTTTATCCGCTACTCCCGCATGGGCCGCGCCTGTCGCGCCTGTGCCGAAGATCTGAAGATGGCGAGCCTGCTCGGCATCAACACCGACCGCGTGATCGCCCTGACCTTTGTCATCGGCGCGGCGATGGCGGCGGTGGCGGGCGTCCTGCTCGGTCAGTTCTACGGCGTGATCAACCCGTATATCGGCTTTATGGCCGGGATGAAAGCCTTTACGGCGGCGGTGCTGGGCGGTATCGGCAGCATTCCGGGCGCGATGATCGGCGGCCTCATTCTGGGCGTCGCGGAATCGCTCTCTTCGGCGTACCTGAGCACGGAATATAAAGATGTGGTGTCCTTCGCGCTGCTGATTGGCGTGCTGCTGGTGATGCCGACCGGGATCCTCGGCCGTCCGGAGGTAGAGAAAGTATGAAACCGATGCATTTTGCCATGGCGCTGCTGTCGGCGGCGATGTTCTTCGTCCTCGCGGGCGTCTTTATGGGCGTACAGCTGCAACTGGACGGCACCAAACTGGTGGTCGGACACGCGGCGGATATCCGCTGGCAGTGGGTGTTTGTCGGTACTGCAGTGGTCTTTTTCTTCCAGCTGCTGCGTCCGGTATTCCAGAAAAGCATGAAGGGCATTTCCGGCCCGAAATTCGTGCTGCCGGCCATTGATGGCTCCACGGTAAAACAGAAACTGTTCCTGCTGGCGTTGCTGGTGCTGGCTGTGGCCTGGCCGTTTATGGTGTCGCGCGGCACGGTGGATATCGCCACCCTGACCATGATTTACATCATTCTCGGTCTGGGGCTTAACGTGGTGGTGGGACTGTCCGGCCTGCTGGTGCTGGGCTACGGCGGCTTCTACGCCATTGGCGCGTACACCTTCGCGCTGCTCAATCACTATTACGGCCTCGGCTTCTGGACCTGCCTGCCGCTGGCAGGGCTGGTATCGGCGGCGGCAGGTTTCCTGCTCGGCTTCCCGGTGCTGCGTCTGCGCGGCGACTATCTGGCGATTGTCACCCTCGGCTTCGGCGAAATTGTGCGTATTCTGCTGCTCAACAACACCGAAGTGACCGGCGGGCCAAACGGCATCAGCCAGATCCCGAAACCGACGCTCTTTGGTCTGGAGTTCAGCCGTACGACCCGTGAAGGCGGCTGGGATACCTTCAGCAACTTCTTTAACGTGAAATACGATCCAAGCGACCGCGTGGTGTTCCTCTACCTGGTGGCGCTGCTGCTGGTGGTGCTGAGCCTGTTCGTCATTAACCGTCTGCTGCGTATGCCGCTGGGCCGCGCGTGGGAAGCGCTGCGCGAAGATGAAATCGCCTGCCGTTCTCTGGGCCTGAACCCGACCCGCATCAAGCTGACCGCGTTCACTATCAGCGCCGCCTTTGCCGGTTTTGCCGGAACGCTGTTTGCCGCGCGCCAGGGCTTTGTCAGCCCGGAATCCTTCACCTTTGCGGAATCCGCCTTTGTGCTGGCGATTGTGGTGCTCGGCGGCATGGGCTCGCAGTTTGCAGTGATCCTCGCGGCTATCCTGCTGGTGGTATCCCGTGAACTGATGCGTGATTTCAATGAATACAGCATGTTAATGCTCGGTGGCCTGATGGTGCTGATGATGATCTGGCGTCCGCAGGGTCTGCTGCCCATGACCCGTCCACAGCTGAAGCTGAAAACCGGGGAAGCCGCGAAAGGAGAGCAGGCATGAGTCAGCCTTTATTATCCGTTAACGGCCTGATGATGCGCTTTGGCGGTCTGCTGGCAGTAAATAACGTTTCGCTGGATCTGCATCCGCAGGAAATTGTGTCGCTGATTGGGCCGAACGGCGCGGGTAAAACCACGGTGTTCAACTGCCTGACCGGTTTTTATAAGCCGACCGGCGGCACCATCATGCTGCGCGACCAGCATCTGGAAGGTCTGCCGGGGCAGCAGATTGCCCGTATGGGCGTGGTGCGCACTTTCCAGCACGTGCGTCTGTTCCGCGAAATGACGGTGATCGAAAACCTGCTGGTTGCGCAGCATCAGCAACTGAAAACCGGTCTGTTTTCCGGTCTGCTGAAAACCCCGGCCTTCCGTCGCGCGCAGACTGAAGCCCTGGATCGCGCCGCTACCTGGCTTGACCGCATTGGTTTGTTAGCACACGCTAACCGGCAGGCGAGCAACCTGGCGTACGGCGATCAGCGTCGTCTGGAGATTGCCCGCTGCATGGTGACGCAGCCGGAGATCCTGATGCTCGATGAACCCGCGGCCGGTCTCAACCCGAAGGAAACCAAAGAACTGGACGAGCTGATTGTCGAGTTGCGTAATCATCACAACACCACCATCCTGCTGATTGAACACGACATGAAGCTGGTGATGGGCATTTCCGACCGCATCTACGTGGTGAACCAGGGCACGCCGCTGGCCAACGGGACGCCGGAGCAAATTCGTCATAACCCGGATGTTATCCGTGCCTATTTAGGTGAGGCATAAGATGGAAAAAGTCATGTTGTCCTTTGACAAAGTAAGTGCCCACTACGGCAAGATTCAGGCGCTGCACGACGTGAGCCTGAATATCAGGCAGGGGGAGATCGTCACCCTGATTGGGGCCAACGGCGCGGGTAAAACCACGCTGTTGGGCACGCTGTGCGGCGATCCGCGTGCCACCAGCGGGCGTGTGACCTTCGACGGGAAAGACATTACCGACTGGCAGACCGCGAAAATCATGCGGGAAGCGGTGGCAATTGTGCCGGAAGGGCGTCGCGTCTTCTCCCGTATGACGGTGGATGAAAACCTGGCGATGGGCGGTTTCTTTGCCGACCGCGAGCAGTTCCAGACCCGTATTAAACGCGTCTACGAGCTGTTTCCGCGTCTGTATGAGCGCCGTATTCAGCGTGCGGGCACCATGTCCGGCGGGGAACAACAGATGCTGGCGATTGGCCGCGCGCTGATGAGTCAGCCGCGTCTGCTGCTGCTGGATGAGCCATCGCTCGGTCTTGCGCCGATCATCATCCAGCAAATCTTCGACACCATCGAACAGCTGCGTCAGGAAGGGATGACCATTTTCCTGGTCGAGCAGAACGCCAACCAGGCGCTGAAGCTCGCCGATCGCGGCTACGTGCTGGAAAACGGTCACGTGGTGCTGGAAGATACCGGCGACGCGCTGCTGGCGAACGAAGCAGTACGCAGCGCTTATCTGGGCGGTTAAGTTTCTCGTGATGAAAAAGGAGCCTGCGGGCTCCTTTTTTGTACGTCTGAGTTGTACAATTAACCTGTACAACTGAGGAGGCGCTTATGCACACCATGAACTACAGCGAAGCGCGGCAAAACCTGGCTGCCGCGCTGGAAACCGCCGCGACTGGCACACCTGTGACCATTACCCGACGTGGGCAGAAATCCGCGGTCATTATCAGCGCGGAAGAGTTTGAGCGTTATCAGACTGCCAAAATGGACGCTGAATTCGCCGCCATTATGGCGGTGCATGGAAATGAGCTACGGGAGCTGGCGGATAAATGACCCTACAATTTATCTCAGCGGAGGAGATAATTCAGTTTCACGATCGGTTGCTGAGCGTGACGCCCGGCGTGCCGGGAATGCCCGATGCCGGGCGTGCAGAGGCGTTACTTTATCGGGTGCTGAATAAATACGAGTACGAAGGCGTTACCGATATCTGGATGCTGGCGGCCATGCATCTGCTGGC
The DNA here is from genome assembly GCF_055804875.1 of Enterobacter sp. K510. NCBI lineage: Bacteria > Pseudomonadati > Pseudomonadota > Gammaproteobacteria > Enterobacterales > Enterobacteriaceae > Enterobacter > Enterobacter sp. K510. Next base: position 278,506 of record NZ_JBNRLQ010000005.1, read on the forward strand.
GATCTCACGCGGTCATATTTTTAATGACGGCAATAAACGCACTGCGCTGTTTATTACTTTGCTGTTTCTGAAACGCAACGGTATTACCCTGGCGGCTAATCCTGATTTTGTTGATTTGACGGTACAGGCGGCGGCAGGGAATTTATCTCTGGAAGATGTTGTTCAACGTTTACAGCGCTAGCGTCTGATGCCCGGCAACCTCCGCCGGGCCTACACATTACCTTCACCTGATCATCATCTGCCTATCATCTCCCTGACCCCTGACTGTCACCGTTTTGTAATTAAAAGGTTATTTTTCTGTCATTCGCGCGTGTCATGTTACCTCGCGAGCATAAAACGCGTGTTTTCGCGCATCCGGCACAACAAGAGAGATAACCGAATGACTTCGTTACGACATACAGCTTTAGGACTGGCGATAAGCCTGGCATTTGCAGGTCAGGCGATGGCAGTCACCACTATTCCGTTCTGGCACTCTATGGAAGGTCAGTTAGGTAAAGAAGTTGAATCCCTGGCGCAACGTTTTAATGACACCCATCCGGATTACAAAATTGTGCCGGTGTACAAAGGCAACTACGAGCAGAGTCTGAGCGCGGGTATCGCGGCTTTCCGTACCGGTAATGCGCCAGCTTTGTTACAGGTGTATGAAGTAGGCACCGCCACTATGATGGCGTCGAAAGCCATTAAACCGGTGTACGAAGTGTTCAGCGATGCGGGCATCAAGTTTGATGAAACGCAGTTCGTGCCGACGGTTGCCGGTTACTACACCGATTCAAAAACCGGGCACCTGCTGTCCCAGCCGTTCAACAGCTCCACGCCGGTGCTGTATTACAACAAAGATGCCTTTAAGAAAGCCGGTTTAGATCCGGAGCAGCCGCCGAAAACCTGGCAGGACCTGGCCGCCTATACCGCAAAACTGAAAGCGGCAGGCATGAAATGTGGTTACGCCAGCGGCTGGCAGGGCTGGATCCAGATCGAAAACTTCAGCGCCTGGCATGGTCTGCCGGTCGCCAGCAAAAACAACGGTTTTGACGGTACCGACGCGGTACTGGAATTCAATAAGCCGGAGCAGGTGAAACACATCGCCCTGCTGGCCGATCTGAACAAGAAAGGCGACTTCAGCTACTTTGGCCGCAAGGATGAGTCCACCGAGAAGTTCTATAACGGCGACTGCGCTATTACCACTGCTTCTTCCGGTTCGCTGGCGGACATCCGTCACTACGCCAAATTCAACTACGGTGTCGGTATGATGCCGTATGACGCCGATGTGAAAGGCGCGCCGCAGAACGCCATTATCGGCGGGGCCAGCCTGTGGGTGATGCAGGGTAAAGACAAGCCGACTTACACCGGCGTGGCGCAGTTCCTGGAGTTCCTGGCGAAGCCTGAAAATGCGGCTGAATGGCACCAGAAAACCGGCTATCTGCCGATCACCACCGCTGCCTATAACCTGACGCGCGAGCAGGGCTTCTACGATAAAAACCCGGGCGCGGATACCGCCACTCGTCAGATGCTGAATAAGCCGCCGTTGCCGTTCACCAAAGGCCTGCGTCTGGGCAACATGCCGCAGATCCGCACCATTGTGGATGAAGAGCTGGAATCGGTGTGGACCGGCAAGAAAACCCCGCAGCAGGCGCTGGATTCCGCCGTTGAGCGCGGTAATCAGTTGCTGCGCCGCTTCGAGCAGTCGACGAAGTCTTAATGTTTTCATGCCGGATGGCGCTGCGCTTATCCGGCCTACAAGTGGCATTTAGCCTGTAGGCCGGGTAAGGCGAAGCCGCCACCCGGCGCTGTTCAGGAATCCAATCCCCATGTCATCATCCCGTCCGGTATTCCGTTCGCGCTGGCTGCCTTATGCGCTGGTCGCCCCGCAGCTGATTATCACCATCATTTTCTTTATCTGGCCTGCGGGCGAAGCGCTGTGGTACTCGGTACAGAGCGTCGATCCCTTCGGGCTGTCCAGCCAGTTCGTCGGCATGGACAACTTCGTCGCCCTGTTTCATGACAGTTATTACCTCGACTCCTTCTGGACCACCATCAAGTTCAGCGGCATGGTCACCTTCTGGGGATTGCTGAGTTCATTATTCTTCGCCGCGCTGGTGGACTACGTGATCCGCGCCAGCCGCCTGTATCAGACGCTGATGCTGCTGCCTTATGCCGTCGCGCCGGCCATCGCCGCCGTGCTGTGGATCTTCTTATTCAACCCTGGCCGCGGGCTGATCACCCATGCGCTGGAAGCGGTGGGATACAACTGGAACCATGCGCAGAACAGCGGACAGGCGATGTTCCTTGTGGTATTCGCCTCCATCTGGAAGCAGATCAGCTACAACTTTCTGTTCTTTTTCGCCGCGCTGCAATCAATTCCCCGCTCGCTGGTTGAGGCTGCGGCCATTGACGGCGCCGGGCCGGTGCGCCGCTTCTTCCAGCTGTCGTTACCGCTGATCGCGCCGGTGAGCTTTTTCCTGCTGGTGGTCAATCTGGTATACGCCTTCTTCGATACCTTCCCGGTGATCGACGCCGCGACGGCGGGCGGGCCGGTGCAGGCCACCACGACGCTGATCTACAAAATTTACCGCGAAGGCTTCGCCGGACTGGATCTCTCGGCCTCTGCCGCGCAGTCGGTGGTGCTGATGCTGCTGGTCATCGGGCTGACCGTCGTGCAGTTCCGCTATGTGGAAAGTAAGGTGCGCTATCAATGATCGAGAACCGTCGCGGGCTGACGATCTTCAGCCATGTCATGTTGATCCTCGGGATCGCCGCCATTCTGTTTCCGCTGTACGTGGCCTTTGTCGCCGCCACGCTCAACAACCAGCAGGTATTTGAAACGCCGATGACGCTGATCCCCGGCACGCATCTGCTGGAAAATATCCGCACCATCTGGCGGGAAGGCGTGGGGGCGAACAGCGCGCCCTTCGGACTGATGCTGCTGAACAGCTTTATCATGGCGCTCAGCATTACGGTCGGCAAAATCGTGGTGTCGATGCTCTCCGCGTTCGCCATCGTCTGGTTCCGCTTTCCCCTGCGTAATCTGTTCTTCTGGATGATTTTTATCACCCTGATGCTGCCCGTTGAAGTGCGTATTTTCCCGACGGTGGAAGTGATCGCCCGGCTGGATATGCTCGACAGCTATACCGGCCTGACGCTGCCGCTGATGGCCTCGGCAACCGCCACCTTCCTGTTTCGCCAGTTCTTTATGACGCTGCCGGACGAGCTGATCGAAGCCGCGCGCATTGATGGCGCATCCCCGATGCGCTTTTTCCGCGACATCGTGCTGCCGCTGTCGAAAACCAATCTGGCGGCGCTGTTTGTCATCACCTTTATCTACGGCTGGAACCAGTACCTGTGGCCGCTGCTGATTGTCAGCGACGTGAACCTCGGCACTGCGGTGGCGGGCATCAAGGGGATGATCGCCACGGGAGAGGGCACCACGCAGTGGAACCACGTTATGGCCGCGATGTTGCTGACGCTCATCCCGCCGGTCGTCATTGTTTTAGCCATGCAGCGTGCTTTTGTGCGTGGTTTAGTTGATAGCGAGAAATAAGATGGCAGGTCTGAAATTACAGGCAGTAACCAAAAGCTGGGATAACGGCAAAACGCAGATTATTCAGCCGCTGACGCTGGACGTGTCGGACGGTGAATTTATTGTCATGGTCGGGCCGTCCGGCTGTGGTAAATCCACGCTGCTGCGTATGGTGGCGGGTCTGGAGCGGGTGTCCAGCGGCGACGTGTGGATCGATCGCCAGCGCGTGACCGAGCTGGAGCCTGTCGATCGCGGTATTGCCATGGTGTTCCAGAACTACGCGCTTTATCCGCACATGAGCGTGGAAGAAAACATGGCCTGGGGCCTGAAAATTCGCGGCATGGGCAAAGCGCACATCGCCGAGCGGGTAAAGGACGCCGCGCGTATTCTGGAGCTGGACGGCCTGCTCAAACGCCGTCCGCGCGAACTGTCCGGCGGGCAGCGTCAGCGTGTGGCGATGGGCCGCGCCATTGTGCGCGATCCGGCGGTCTTCCTGTTTGATGAACCGCTCTCCAACCTCGATGCCAAACTGCGCGTGCAGATGCGCCTTGAGCTGCAACAGCTGCACCGTCGCCTGAAAACCACCTCACTGTACGTCACCCACGATCAGGTGGAAGCCATGACGCTGGCCCAGCGCGTGATGGTGATGAACAAAGGCGTGGCGGAGCAAATCGGCACGCCGGTAGAAGTGTACGAGAAGCCCGCCAGCCGCTTTGTGGCGAGCTTTATCGGCAGCCCGGCGATGAACCTGCTGGAAGGGCGCATCAGCACCAGCGGCACCCATTTTGATCTCGACAGCGGCATGTCGCTGCCGATTAACTGGGTTTACCGTGGCTATACCGGTCGCAAAATGACGCTGGGTATCCGCCCGGAACATATTACGCTAAGCTCACAATCCGCAGGCGGGATCCCGCTGGTGATGGACACGCTGGAAATGCTCGGCGCTGACAACCTGGCCCACGGGCGCTGGGGCGAACAGAAAATGGTGGTTCGTCTGCCGCATCATGAACGTCCTGCGCCTGGCAGCACATTATGGCTGCATTTCGCGGAAAACCATCTGCACCTTTTCGACGGTGACACAGGACAACGAGTATGAGCAACTGGCCCTATCCCCACATTGTCGCGCATCGCGGCGGCGGCAAACTGGCCCCGGAAAATACCTTGGCCGCCATTGATACTGGCGCGCGCTTCGGCCACACCATGATTGAATTTGACGTGAAATTGTCGCAGGACGGACAGATCTTCCTGCTGCACGACGACAATCTTGAGCGCACCAGCAACGGCTGGGGCGTGGCGGGCAGGCTGCCGTGGAGCGATCTGTTACAGGTAGACGCGGGAAGCTGGTTCAGCCGCGATTTTACAGGCGAACCCCTGCCGTTGCTGTCGCAGGTGGCGCAGCGCTGCCGCGAGCACGGCATGATGGCGAACATTGAGATCAAACCGACCACCGGCACCGGCCCGCTGACCGGCAAAACCGTGGCGCTGGCGGCACGCGAACTCTGGGCGGATATGACGCCGCCGCTGTTATCCTCATTTGATATTGATGCGCTGGAAGCGGCACAACAGGCCGCGCCTGAACTGCCGCGCGGGTTATTACTGGATGAATGGCGGGACGACTGGCGGGCGCTGACGACACAGCTGGGCTGCGTCTCCATTCATTTAAATCACCGCCTGCTGGATGAAGCGCGCATCGCCGCACTCAAAGACGCCGGGCTGCGCATCCTGGTCTATACCGTCAACAAACCCGGGCGCGCCGCTGAACTGCTGCGCGCCGGGGTGGATTCAATCTGTACCGACAGCATCGACATCATCGGCCCGAACTTTCAGCCTTAAGGACTGATAGTTTTCAGCGGGATATTTGGCTGCGGCGTGCTGCCGGTGTTCTGATTCAGCATGCTGCCGTTCGTCTGCTGCGGCAGCATGTGCTGCTGCGTATTCAGCGAGGCATCGCTGTTATTCAGCATCCCGCCGTTGCTGTTTGGCAGCGGCTGCTGGCGCGGCAGCGTCGGTTCGCCCGGCTGGGACTGGATGATCCGCTGCGAGTTGTTATTAATCTGCGATTCCAGATGCTGCTGCTGAATGCGGGTCTGCGTCTGTAACTGCTGGTTCAGCATGCCTTTTTGCTGCGACTGCTGGTTAAGCATCTGCGTCTGCATCCGCTGCTGGGACGGGATCTGATAGTCCGGCAGATTCGGGTTATTCATGGTATTGAGTGGCTGTGCGAAAGCGCCAAACGGCAATAATGCCGCCAGAATCAGGTAGGGTTTCATCATCATCTCCTCTCATGGGGAATAGCTTAAGTTTACTTGCTCTCCGGCAAAACGATGATTTTTTAAGAGTAGTGAACCAGGCTTAAGCGGGGCCTGTTGCTCATATCTCTGGAGAACCGCGATGATGAAACAGAATGTTGTGCGTTGGGTGGCCGTCGCCGCTCTGATGGCAGGGGGATGTTTTGGCGTGGCTGCTGCACCTCCGCCGCCACCGCCGCCGGTGTCATACGGCGTGGAAGCAGATGTCTTCCATCCGGTGCAGGCGAAAGAAGGCATGGTGGCGTCTGTGGATGCGGCAGCGACCCGCGTCGGCGTCGATATTCTTAAGCAGGGCGGTAACGCCGTGGATGCCGCCGTGGCGGTAGGTTATGCGCTGGCGGTTACCCATCCGCAGGCGGGCAATCTCGGCGGCGGTGGATTTATGCTGCTGCGCACCAAAGACGGACAGACCACCGCCATCGACTTCCGCGAAATGGCACCGGCCCAGGCCTCCCGCGATATGTTCTTAGACGATCAGGGCAATCCCGACAGTAAAAAATCCCTTACCTCACATTTAGCGACCGGCACGCCGGGCACGGTGGCGGGCTTCTCGCTGGCGCTGGAAAAATACGGCACGCTGCCGCTGAATAAAGTGGTGCAGCCTGCCATCAAACTTGCCAGGCAGGGCTTTACCGTTAACGACGCGCTGGCGGAAGATCTGAAAACCTACGGCAGCGAAGTGTTGCCCAACTATGAAAACAGCAAAGCGATCTTCTGGAAAAACGGTGAGCCGCTGAAAAAAGGCGACAAACTGGTGCAGACCAATCTGGCCAAAAGCCTGGAAATGATTGCAGAGAAAGGCCCGGAGGCGTTCTATAAAGGCGCGATTGCCGATCAGATCGCCCAGGAGATGAGTAAAAACGGCGGCCTGATCACTAAAGAGGATCTGGCAGCCTATAAAGCCGTCGAGCGCACGCCCATTAGCGGCACCTATCGCGGTTATGAGGTGTTCTCCATGCCGCCGCCGTCCTCCGGCGGGATCCACATCGTGCAAATCCTCAATATTCTGGAAAACTTCGATCTGGCGAAATACGGCTTTGGCAGCGCCGATGCCATGCAGGTGATGGCCGAAGCGGAAAAATATGCCTATGCCGATCGCTCGGAATATTTAGGCGACCCGGATTTTGTGAAGGTGCCGTGGCAGGCGCTGACCAATAAGGAATATGCCAAATCCATCGCCCAGCAGATCGATGTGACAAAGGCGAAGCCGTCGAGCCAGATCCGCCCGGGCAAGCTCGCGCCTTACGAAAGTAATCAGACCACGCATTTCTCGGTAGTGGATAAAGACGGGAACGCCGTATCGGTCACTTACACCCTCAACACCACCTTCGGAACGGGCATTGTGGCAGGGAATACCGGTATCCTGCTGAATAACGAAATGGATGATTTCTCGGCTAAACCGGGCGTACCTAACGTCTACGGGCTGGTGGGCGGCGATGCGAACGCCGTGGGGCCGGGCAAACGTCCACTGTCGTCGATGTCGCCCACTATCGTGGTAAAAGACGGTAAAACCTGGCTGGTCACCGGCAGCCCGGGTGGAAGCCGTATCATCACTACTGTGCTGCAAATGGTGGTGAACAGCATTGATTTTGAGATGAACGTCGCTGAGGCGACCAACGCCCCACGCTTCCATCATCAGTGGTTACCGGATGAGCTGCGCGTGGAGAAGGGCTTCAGCCCGGATACACTGAAACTGCTGGAGCAGAAAGGGCAGAAAGTCGCCGTGAAAGAGGCGATGGGTAGTACGCAGAGTATTATGATCGCGCCTGACGGCACGCTGTACGGCGCGTCGGATCCGCGGTCGGTGGATGATTTGACGGCGGGGTATTAATTTTTATGCCCCTCACCCCGGCCCTCTCCCGTGGGGAGAGGGGAGTACGGCATCGGTTTATGCCCTCTCCCCTGGGGAGAGGGGTAGGGTGAGGGGCGCTATTTCATTCGCGCCATAAACAGCGCATCGACATATTCGCCATTGCGCAGCGCGTATTTTCTGCCGGTACCTTCGGTTTCAAATCCGTATTTACGATACAGCGCCAGCGCGGGCGCATTATCGACAAAGACCGTTAATTCGATACGTTCAATGCGCAGCCAGTTGTCGCACAGGTTGACCATCTCACGCAATAACGCGCTGCCGACGCCGCGGTTGCGGAAATCGGGCGATACGCTGATGCCAAAGGTCGCCACGTGACTGCGGCGCGGGTTCTGCTCGACGCTCAGCGCCAGATGGCCTGTAACAATACCGTCAATACAGGCCACCAGATGGCGACGACCCGGCTGTGGTTTTAGTCGCTCCTGCCACATTTCCATAGAAGGATGCGGAATTTGTAGCGTGTCGTGATACACCTCCGGCTGGGCATTCAACTGGCGTAATGCTTCGGCGTCGTCCGGTTGTACGTGGCGGATCACAATATCGCTCATTCCTTTTTCTCCTGTGGGTGAATTATCCCCTTTAACATCAGGTACTCTGCGATATGCGTCAACTGCCATTTTTGTAACTAAGAGGGGGAGTTGCTCAAACCTGAAGTCGAAATAATTCGGGTAATGTTGTTGATGGCGCGAAAGAGCGGCGCATTTTCATCGAGATCGGTAACAATCAAATCAACGTCATTCAAATCAGAGGCTTTATGCAAATGCGTTAAACCAAATTTTGTCTGGTCGGCAACGACGATAACCTGCTGTGCCTGACGCATTATCGCTTTTTTTGTATAAGCATCTTCTTCATTTGGCAGGGTAATCCCGGCATTCAGATCAATGCCCTCGGTGCCGATGAATGCAATGTCAAAATTAAATTGTTTAATATAATCAACCGCCTGTAAACCTAAAAAACCTTGAGATAAACTGCGATATTTCCCGGGGATGACATGCAGGGCTATCGATTCGTATTTAGAAAGCGCATTCATTGCAAGCAGCGAATTGGTATAAAAAGTACAGTTTTCGGTACGGAAAATTTCCTTTGCCACGGCGAGGGTCGTGGTTCCCGTTTCGATAAATACTGAGCTTCCTGGCTTCACCAGTTGTTTACACCAGGTGGCAATGCATTTTTTACCGTCAGGATTTGCTTCTTCTTTAAGGCTCATCGGGTATTCAGAGGTGTTTCTCTCACAGGAGATAGCACCGCCGTAAATCAACTGTATTGCACCGGTACCAGCCAGCGCTTTAAAATCCCGATTGATAGTCATCGTCGAAACATTCAGCTTGCGGGCCAAATCCTGCGTGTTCACCTCGCCATTAACCTTAATGCTTTCAAGAATATAGATTTGCCGTTTGGTTTGTTTCATCAAACTTTCTCTCAAAGGTATTATCAGCGCGCTAATGCTCATTAAATACTGATAAAACAAGAAATTACACTTGTTTATAGACATCCGGCAAGCATAAACCCCTCAGGCTCCTTATTTCTTCTGCTCATCTGTGAGGCAGAGCACAGTTGGGTGTTATTTTGATAAGTTTGCGTGATCTGCTGCTCACTTAGTGAGCAAAGTATAACATAAATCAACATTTTATGTTTATTGTGTTGCCTTGTAACAAAGTGCAGACCCTGATGAAGCTTTTATTATCCAATCTTATAACTCTCGCAAGGAGGGAGTGTTATGGGGAAATATACGGAAATGTCCAGACTTGCCGTAGGGCATCTTGGTGGAAATGAAAATATTAGTCATGTAACACATTGTGCGACCAGACTTCGCATAGATATTATAAAAAGAAGTCATGTAAATTCTGACGCAATAAAAAACCTACCGGATTGCGCAGGCGTCATCATTAAAGATAAGCAAATCCAGATTATCATCGGGCCAAATGTGAATGATGCCTGGCATGATTTTGTTGCGGTTTCTGGGTGGAAGGAGAGTGCAGCCGAGCGGGGCAGTAATGACGTAGAGGAAGATGGCCCACGTAATGCCGCCTGGTATCTGAATAAGTTCGGAAACTTTGTTTCGCCCATTTTTATGCCTGTGGTACCAGCAATGATTGTCGGCGGTATGATCCTTGCGATACGTAATCTGCTAATGAACTATTTTGGTATGGATATCAATAGCGGAACGGCAAACGTATTACTGGCGATATTTCAGGCTGGCTTTACCTTTCTGCCTGTTTATATTGGTTATACTCTCGCATCGCAATTGAAAATGCAGCCTATTATGGGCGCATTTTTAGGGGCGGTATTGCTGACGGAAAGAATAAATGATGTCGCTGGCCTGAATTTTCTTGGGATACCGATCCCGCAGATTGATTACGGTTCAGCCATTTTGCCGATTATTCTCGGTGTTTTCTTCATGTACTATGTTGATAAAGTGCTGAAGAAAATCATTCCCGAAGCCGTTATCTACTTTGTAAAACCCCTGCTGACAATGTTTATCGTAGTACCAGTACAGCTAATCATACTGGGGCCTCTGGGGACTTACTTAAGCGGTGCGATAGGTGATTTCTGTATCTGGTTAGGCGATGCCGTGGGTTTCCTTTCGCAACCTATTCTGGCTGCGGTTTATCCGTATATGGTGATGCTCGGCATCGATAAAGCTATCTCTCCCATTTCTGTTCACCTAATCGCAACCGTTGGCTTCAACTCGGTTACCGGGACTATGGGGTTTATCTCGAATATTTGTATCGGCGCGACCGCTCTGGGGGTTGCCAGCAGTATTAAAAACAATAAAGCCCAGAAAGGTATGATCGCCTCCTTTGCCGTAACGGCGCTGTGTGGTGTCACCGAACCTGCATTTTATGGCAGCTTGCTGATGCGACCCAAAGTACTTATTGGTACCGCCATGGGAGCGGTGAGTGGTGGGATTATTGCCGGAATTATGGGGCTTCGCTCTTTCGTCGAAGGTGGATGTCCTGGTCTATTAACGTTTTTATTCTTTGTTGATAAAAGTGGAAGCCTGCATTACGTAATAATTGCCGCGATTGTTGCTGTCGTGGCGATACTGGTGTCGTTTTTTGCCACCAGAATCATTTTATCATTGGATAATAAAAATTTGCTTAGCCACCGGACTGTATCTGAATAAGTGCGATGCACCACGCGTTTTCAACAGGTGAAAGTGATTTCTTATATCCGGATAAATAAGGACTATAAACATGAAAGTACTCGTTGGCCATTTCATGACGGAGTCAAATGCAAACATTCCACTTAAAAATAAAATCAGCGATTTTCTTTTATCATTCGGCGATGAATGTATTGAAAGAATGCATGTGGGAACTGTTTTCGCTGAAGCGGGTATTGAACTAATTCCGGCAGTCTATGCTGATGCAGGCTCGTCGGGCGTTATAACCAAAGAAGCATTCGACTACATTGAACATTGTTTCCTGGACGCGACGCGCAGCCACCTGCATGAAATTGACGGTATTTATCTGATGTTACATGGTGCCAGTCAGGTAGAAGGCCTTGGCTCAGGCGATCATCATATCCTGAAGAAAATCCGTGAAATTGTTGGCGATTATATGCCTGTTGCCGTGGTATGCGATCCCCATGGTAATTTATGTGCGGATTATGTGAATGCCACCACCCTGATCCGCAGCTACAGAGAGTCACCCCATACAGATAGCCTTGATACCGCTAAACAGGTGGCGTCAATGCTCTGTAATCTTCTCAGAGAGCGTCAGAATATTCACTCTGTCTATCGTAAACTGCCACTGATTCTGGGCGGCGAACAAAGCGTCTCATCCGACGAACCTGTAAAAAGTATCAATCAATATATGAACGAGCTGGAAAATGATCCACGGATCATGAGCGTCAGCTGGCATCCAGGCTATATACGCCATGATACGGATGTCGCCGGGTGTGGGATCGTTGTGGTACCCGCTACGGCAGGCGATCAATCGTATGCTGAAGAGATAGCCGATCGACTGGCAGATTATGTATGGAATAAACGGCATGAATTTCATTATACCGGATTAACCGCGCAGCCTGATGACGCTTTAAAAATGGCTCTGGAGTTCAATGGTAAACCGATATTTATTACGGACTCCGGCGATAACACCACATCGGGTGCTACCGGATGGAATACTTATATTCTGCGCCAGTTTTTAGAGGTCGGCGATCTGACTAAAAAAGTATTGTTTGCCAACATTTGCGATCCGCAAACTTATCAGCAACTTAGTCAGCTGGGAATAGGTGAAGAAGCGCATATTAACCTTGGCGTCGATTATGATGAGATGTCCAAAAGCGTTGGTCTTGACGTTACGGTTAAGGCCCGTGGCGAGCTACGCGGTTATATGCTTCATCCTCATGAGGCCTGCTATGGATACAGCGTTACCGTCTCAGTAAAAGGACGACCTGTTGATATTGTAGTAGCCAGCACCCGACAAACGATGGCTGAGCAACATCAGTTTACTGGCGCAGGGCTGGACTGGGATGAATATGACATCATTGTCGTTAAGCAAGGCTATATTTTTCCCGAGCTTAAAGAAAAAGGGAAATTATGTGTGATGTCCCTTACCCCCGGCGCGACGCCTCAGAATACACGCGCCATCCCTTTCAAAAGAATTATGCGCCCCATGTTTCCGATCGATGATATTTGACATATTGCTTTGTACGGTGATTGGTAAAAGAGGTTAAGATGAAAAAATATGACATAAGGCTTAAAAAAATCCGGCCACCCGAGAAAGATTGCGCAGGCACGCCTGTGGCACTCACGGATGAAACCATCCGGCACAGAAAAAACAAAATACTGACCATGATGAAGCAACGTGGCCTTGAGCAGTTGGTGATCTATGGTGACGTGGAACATTGCGGGAATTTCGAATACCTCACCGGTTTTTTTACCCGCTTTGAAGAAGCGCTGATGGTTATTAACGCGGACGGTAAAATAACTCTGGTGCTCGGCAATGAAAATCTTAATAAAGTCAGCAAGGCGCGCGTCAAGGCCAGGGCAGTGCATTTATCTCATTTTTCACTGCCTAATCAACCCAACAGAAACGATAAATCGATTAAAGAATTACTTATTGAAGCCGGTATTCGTGAGAATGCGCGCACCGGTTTAGTTGGCTGGAAGATGTTTACCGAAGGTTCAGCGATCGATAAAAAGATTTATGATATGCCTTCTTTTATCGTCGATACCATTCGCAACATCGTCGGCAATGAAGCCTGTTTGACTAATGAAACCGATTTATTTATCGGCGAAAACGGTGTCAGAACGGTAAACAATGCTAACGAAATCGCGCACTATGAATATGGTGCGGCGTTAGCCTCCGATTGTATTCTGGATGCGATGAACGCGCTGGCTCCTGGCGTTACCGAGCAGGAATTAGGCGATCGTCTGGTGCGTTCAGGTCAGCATACCAACATTGTCACCATCGCTGCCAGCGGGCCGCGCTTTATAAAAGGTAACCTGTATCCTGGCGAGAACACAGTGAAATATGGCGATACGATTTCATTGACCGTAGGCTATCGCGGCGGCGCTTCCAGTCGCGCCGGATATGCCGTAAACGGTTCTAATCTCTTATCAACCGGGGCGGAAAATTATCTGGACGCGATCGCCCGACCCTATTTTGCGGCCTATGTTCACTGGCTGGAAGCGATCACCGTAGGTATGCGCGGCGGGGAATTGTTTGATCGTATCGACGCGATATTGCCACGCGCAAAATATCACTGGTCGCTTTGTCCGGGGCACCTGACCGCTGAAGAAGAGTGGATGTCTTCTCCCATTTACGAAGGCTCTCAGCAAACATTGCAGAGCGGAATGATCCTGCAAATTGACATCATTCCTTCCATCCCCAACCTTGGCGGCGTTTCTGCTGAAAGCACGGTACTGCTGGCAGACAAACAGTTGCAACGGGAAATTGAGTTTCAGTACCCGCAGCTATGGCAGCGGATGCAACGGCGCAGGCATTATCTTATCGAAACACTGGGCATCAACCTGTCCGCGGACATCTTACCGATGTGCAGTACAGTTGCTTATTTGCGCCCCTGGTTGCTGGACCATGACACCGCCTTTGTCTGCCATTTTTTGCAAAAAGGGGTAGACAAGTGCGAATGATAATGATTATTATTGCCATGCGTTCAGGGGGACCGCTACGGTAAACCTGAAAGCACGACATTGCTCACATTGCTTCCAGTATTATCTTAGCCAGCCGCGTGCTGGCTTTTTTTTTGCCATTTTTTAGCCTGGCTTACTTGTCATTTTGCTCCCGGGAAGTGCTCGGGTTCCTCACGTACACAGAGTACGCTCCGGACCCTGCGCGCTTGCCGTAAGCAAACTGACTGCGACGCCGACGGCTAAGTCCGTGAGCCACGCCGTTTAAAATCTTTATCGGTATGCGCTATGGTTATGAAAGTAACCTTAAAAAGGACGATACCATGACCCTGCATTGCGCATTTATTGGATTTGGCAAAAGCACCACGCGTTATCACCTTCCGTATGTTCTCAACCGCAAAGATACCTGGCATGTGGCGCATATTTTCCGCCGCCATGCGAAACCGGAAGAGCAGCAGCCGCAGTATCAGCATATCCATTTCACCAGCGATCTGGACGAGGTATTAGGGGATCCGCAGGTAAAACTGGTGGTGGTCTGTACCCATGCCGACAGCCATTTTGAGTACGCGAAACGCGCGCTGGAAGCCGGTAAAAACGTACTGGTAGAGAAGCCATTCACGCCGACGCTGGCTGAAGCAAAAACCTTATTTGAACTGGCGAGAAGCAAAGGGCTGACCGTTACGCCGTACCAGAACCGTCGCTTTGACTCCTGCTTCCTGACGGCGAAAAAAGCCATCGAGAGCGGCAAACTGGGGGATATTGTCGAAATCGAAAGCCATTTCGATTACTTCCGCCCGGTGGCGGAAACCAAACCCGGCCTGCCGCAGGATGGCATGTTTTACGGGCTTGGCGTGCACACCATGGATCAGATTATCTCGCTGTTTGGCCGCCCGGATCACGTCTCCTATGACATCCGTAGCCTGCGGAACAAAGCCAACCCGGATGATACCTACGAAGCGCAGCTGTTTTACGGCGACCTGAAAGCCATCGTCAAAACCAGCCACTATGTGAAAATCGACTACCCGAAATTTATCGTCCACGGCACCAAAGGCTCGTTTGTTAAATACGGTATCGATCAGCAGGAAACCAGTCTGAAGGCCAATATCATGCCGGGCGAGGCGGGCTTTGCCGCCGACGACAGCATCGCCACGCTGGAGTACGTTAATGACGCTGGTGAAACCGTGCGTGAAGAGTGGCCTGCGGAAACCGGCGACTATGGCCGGGTCTATGATGCGCTCTACGCCACTATCACAGAGGGGCAGCCGAATTACGTCAAGGAATCTGAAGTAATGACCAATCTTGAGATCCTGGAACGCGGCTTTGAACAGGCGTCGCCCTCTACCGTAACCCTCGCTAAATAAACTTAAAAGGCTCCTCTGAACTTGTTCATTTTTTTTGAACAGAGGAGTCAATTTTCACCCACTATCATCCCGAATCGATTACGTCCACACTTACTCCATCGAAAACAGACGGGGTGAAAAAAATGATTTTCTTACGCAAAGCAAACGAACGTGGTCATGCAAATCATGGCTGGCTGGACTCCTGGCACACTTTCTCTTTCGCCGATTATTACGATCCGAACTTTATGGGATTCTCTGCGCTGCGCGTCATTAACGATGACGTGATCGACGCAGGCCAGGGCTTCGGAACGCACCCGCACAAAGACATGGAAATTTTGACCTACGTGCTGGAAGGGGCGGTTGAGCACCAGGACAGCATGGGGAATAAAGAGCAGGTTCCGGCTGGTGAATTCCAGATCATGAGCGCCGGTACCGGCGTGCGTCACTCGGAATACAACCCGAGCGCCACCGACAAGCTGCACCTGTATCAAATCTGGATCATTCCGGAAAAAACCGGCATCACGCCGCGCTACGAACAGCGCCGCTTTGACGCCGCCCAGGGCCGCCAGCTGGTGCTGTCGCCGGATGCCCGTGACGGTTCCCTGAAGGTGAATCAGGATATGGAACTGTCCCGCTGGGCGCTGCTGAAAGATGAGCAGTCGGTTTACCAGGTGGCTGCAGAACGGCGCATCTGGATCCAGGTGGTGAAAGGTGAAGTGTCCATCAACGGCACCAAAGCCACCACGGCGGATGGTCTGGCAATCTGGGATGAGCAGGCGCTCTCCATCCATGCCGACAGCGACAGCGAAATTCTGCTGTTTGACCTGCCGCCTGTTTGATCCCGCTTAAATAAATAACACAACCTCCCCGTATCTGCGGGGAGGTTGTCTGCTGTCCGTGATAAACTGGAGCAATGTTTTCCCGTTTATCACACAGGCACGATGAAAAAGAAAAGACCCGTACTTCAGGACGTTGCAGATCGCGTTGGCGTGACCAAAATGACCGTCAGCCGGTTCCTGCGTAACCCGGAGCAAGTCTCCGTCGCGTTACGCGGCAAAATCGCTGCTGCGCTTGATGAACTGGGTTACATTCCCAATCGCGCCCCTGATATTCTCTCCAATGCCACCAGCCGCGCCATTGGCGTGCTGCTGCCTTCTTTGACCAACCAGGTTTTTGCCGAAGTGCTGCGCGGTATCGAAAGCGTCACCGATGCGAACGGCTATCAGACCATGCTGGCGCACTACGGCTATAAACCGGAGCTGGAAGAAGAGCGGCTGGAATCGATGTTTTCCTGGAATATCGACGGGCTGATCCTCACCGAGCGCAGCCACACGCCGCGTACGCTGAAAATGATCGAAGTGGCGGGCATCCCGGTGGTGGAGCTGATGGACAGCAAATCTCCGTGCCTGGATATTGCCGTCGGTTTTGATAACCTGGAAGCGGCGCGCCAGATGACGGCGGAAATCATCAGCCGCGGGCATCGCCACGTCGCCTATCTGGGTGCACGTCTGGATGAACGTACTATCATCAAACAGCGGGGGTATGAACAGGCCATGCGTGAAGCCGGTCTGACGCCTTACAGCGTGATGGTGGAGCAATCCTCATCTTACACCGCCGGGATTGAACTGATGCGCCAGGCGCGTCGTGAATATCCGCAGCTCGACGGCATTTTTTGTACCAATGACGATCTGGCCGTCGGCGCCGCCTTTGAATGTCAGCGTCTGGGGTTAACCATTCCCGGCGACATGGCGATTGCGGGTTTTCACGGCCACGACATCGGGCAGGTAATGGAGCCGCGTCTGGCCAGCGTCCTGACGCCGCGCGAACGTATGGGCCGCATCGGGGCTGAGCGCCTGCTGGCGCGTATTCGTGGCGAAACCGTGACGCCGAAAATGTTAGATTTGGGTTTTACCCTGTCGCCGGGCGGTTCCATTTAGTCTGACAAATTTGAAGTGGCTCACATTTATTCACTTCTGGCGCGAATGGATATTGCTTCTCCGCATCCCCGGCATGAAAATGTTACCGATAACTGTTACCCGTAACAATTGACCTCAGCACGAGTGGGAGCAACGCCTTGAGTACGACAAATCTTGATCACCATGTCTATGTCCTGATGGGCGTATCGGGCAGCGGTAAATCCGCCGTCGCCAGCGAAGTGGCGCACCAGATCCAGGCCGCCTTCCTCGATGGCGATTTCCTGCATCCGCGCAGCAACATCATGAAAATGGCTGCCGGCGATCCGCTGAATGACGACGACCGCAAGCCGTGGCTACAGGCGCTTAACGACGCCGCTTTTGCCATGCAGCGCACTAATAAAGTGTCGCTGATCGTCTGCTCGGCGCTGAAAAAGCGCTATCGCGATCTGCTGCGTGACGGTAACCCGAATCTTTCTTTTATTTACCTGAAGGGCGAATTTGACGTGATCGAAACCCGCCTGAAGGCGCGTAAAGGCCACTTCTTTAAAACCCAGATGCTGGTGACGCAGTTTGATGCCCTTGAAGAGCCGGGCAGCGACGAGCAGGACGTGCTGGTGGTGGATATCGATCAGCCGCTGGACGGCGTGGTCGCCAGCACCATTGCGGTGATTAAGCAGTAACGCCGGGAAGTGAAACAGGTAACATCGTAAGACGCCGGGAAGGGCACAAGCCTGCCCGGCTTTTTTATTAGCTTTTCATCCACGCGCGGATGCCGTCCAGGAACATCTGGGTGGCGAGCATCACCAGGACGAGCCCCATCAGGCGCTCCAGCGCGTTCACGCCTTTATCCCCCAGCAGACGCAGGAATAATGACGACTGCAACAGAATCGCCACGGTGCCGCCCCAGGCCAGCAGCAGGGCGATGACCAGATGCCCCATCTGATTCGGATACTGATGCGATAACAGCATCAGCGTGGCGAGCAGCGTCGGGCCTGCCACCAGCGGGATGGCGAGCGGCACGATAAACGGCTCTTCGCCCGCAGGCAGCCCGTGGCTGCCGCCGGTCGGGCTGGGAAAAATCATCTTAATGGCGATTAAAAACAGAATGATGCCGCCCGACATCGACACGGTTTCAGCACGCAGATTCAGGAATGACAGGATCTTCTCGCCGGCAAACAGAAAAATCAGCATCAAAAGCAGGGCGATCAGCAGCTCGCGGATCATAATGGCCCGGCGGCGCTTCGGCTCCGTGTGCTTGAGCACCGACATAAAAATAGGCAGGTTGCCGAGTGGATCCATAATCAGGATCAACAGCACCGCGGCGGAGATGATTTCGTTCATTTAATACTTTCCCTAATACTCGCCCCAGATTTTTTGCCTATAAGCTCTATTTCTGACGACGTCGCTATCATTGATTAATTTCACTTGCGACTTTAGCTGCATTTTGTAAGGTGAAGGGACGCCAGTCGGAAACTGGTTCGCACACACAGCACACACCTTCGCAGGAAAAATACGCTATGAAAAATGTTGGTTTTATCGGCTGGCGCGGAATGGTCGGCTCCGTACTCATGCAACGCATGGTAGAAGAGCGCGATTTCGACGCCATTCGCCCGGTTTTCTTTTCAACGTCCCAGCTGGGTCAGGCCGCGCCGACATTCGGTAGCACACCGGCCGGCACACTCCAGGATGCGTATGATCTGGAGGCGTTGAAGGCACTCGACATCATTGTCACCTGCCAGGGCGGCGATTATACCAACGAAATCTATCCAAAGCTTCGTGAAAGCGGCTGGCAGGGTTACTGGATCGATGCCGCCTCGTCGCTGCGTATGAAAGACGATGCCATCATCATTCTGGATCCGGTCAACCAGGACGTGATCACCCGCGGCCTGAACGAGGGCGTAAAAACCTTCGTCGGCGGCAACTGCACCGTCAGCCTGATGCTGATGTCCCTGGGCGGCCTGTTCGCCCAGGATCTGGTGGAGTGGGTTTCGGTGGCAACTTACCAGGCGGCTTCCGGCGGCGGCGCGCGCCATATGCGTGAACTGTTAACGCAAATGGGCCAGCTGCATCACCACGTCTCTGACGAGCTGGCTAACCCGGCGTCGGCCATTCTCGATATCGAACGCAAAGTGACGGCGCTCAGCCGCAGCGGCGAGCTGGCGGTGGACAACTTCGGCGTGCCGCTGGCGGGCAGTCTGATCCCGTGGATCGACAAACAGCTCGATAACGGCCAGAGCCGCGAAGAGTGGAAAGGCCAGGCGGAGACCAACAAAATTCTGCGTACCTCGTCCGTGATTCCGGTCGACGGTCTGTGCGTGCGCGTCGGCGCGCTGCGCTGCCACAGCCAGGCTTTCACCATTAAACTGAAGAAAGATGTGTCCATTCCCACAGTTGAAGAGATGCTGGCGGCGCATAATGAGTGGGCGAAAGTGGTGCCTAACGACCGCGACATCACTATGCGTGAACTGACCCCGGCGGCGGTTACCGGTACGCTGACCACGCCAGTTGGTCGTCTGCGTAAGCTCAACATGGGGCCGGAATATCTCTCTGCCTTTACCGTCGGCGATCAGCTGTTGTGGGGCGCCGCAGAGCCGTTACGGCGCATGCTGCGCCAGCTGGCGTAAGACTTATATTCAGAGCGGAGGTGCGGTGTCACCTCCTTTTTTTTGCGTACAACATGGAGGAAACGCGAATGTTTCAAATAAGTCGGGAGATAAACGTAGTGTTGGCTATGCTTTAAGTTGGGCGTAGTCCCGGCGGAAGTGAAAGCTGCCGGTACGCCATTCAGGCCAAAAAAGTGCCGCCATCCGTGGTCAGTTCACGGCTGAACGCTATGGCACACATATAAAAGGATGAAGAAACCATGTCCAGTCTTGTCGATAGAGACGTGATTAACGCGCTAATTGCAGGCCACTTTGCGGATCCCTTTTCCGTACTCGGCATGCATTACACCGATGCCGGGCTGGAAGTCCGCGCATTGCTCCCTGACGCCACCGAAGTGTGGGTAATAGAAACCAAGACCGGGCGCAAGCTCGCCAGGCTTGAATGCCTCGATTCACGCGGCTTTTTCGCCGGCGTTATTCAGCGTCGCAAAAATCCTTTCCGCTATCAGCTTGCCGTCGTCTGGCACGGTCAGGAAAACCTGATTGATGACCCGTACCGCTTCGGCCCGCTGATCCAGGATCTGGATGTCTGGCTGCTGTCGGAAGGCACCCACCTGCGTCCGTACGAAACCCTCGGCGCGCACGCCGATACCATGGATGGCGTGACCGGGACGAAATTCTCCGTCTGGGCGCCGAATGCCCGCCGCGTCTCGGTTGTCGGCCAGTTTAACTACTGGGACGGCCGCCGCCACCCGATGCGTCTGCGTAAAGAATCCGGCATCTGGGAGCTGTTTATCCCCGGCGCGCACAACGGTCAGCTGTATAAATACGAACTGATCGACGCCAACGGCAATCTGCGCATCAAAGCCGACCCTTATGCCTTCGAAGCGCAAATGCGCCCGGAAACCGCCTCGGTGATTTGCGGCCTGCCGGAAAAAGTGGAGCAGAGCGAAGAGCGTAAACGCGCTAATGACTTCGATGCGCCTATCTCCATTTATGAAGTGCATCTGGGTTCCTGGCGTCGCCACACGGACAACAATTTCTGGCTCAGCTACCGCGATCTGGCGGATCAGCTGGTGCCGTACGCCAAATGGATGGGCTTCACCCATCTGGAACTGCTGCCGATTAACGAGCATCCTTTCGACGGCAGCTGGGGCTACCAGCCGACTGGCTTGTACGCGCCGACCCGCCGTTTCGGTACCCGCGATGACTTCCGCTATTTTATCAATGCCGCGCACGCCGCAGGCTTAAGCGTGATCCTCGACTGGGTGCCGGGCCATTTCCCGGAAGATGATTTTGGACTGGCCGAATTTGACGGTACCGACCTGTATGAGCACAGCGATCCGCGCGAAGGCTATCATCAGGACTGGAACACGCTGATTTATAACTATGGTCGCCGCGAAGTCAGCAACTACCTGATCGGCAACGCCCTGTACTGGGTTGAGCGCTTCGGCATTGACGCCCTGCGCGTGGATGCCGTGGCATCAATGATTTATCGTGACTACAGCCGTAAAGAGGGCGAGTGGATCCCTAACGAATACGGCGGCCGCGAAAATCTCGAAGCTATCGAATTCCTGCGTAAAACCAACCGCGTACTGGGCGAACTGGTGCCTGGCGCGGTCAGCATGGCGGAAGAGTCCACCGACTTCCCTGGCGTCTCACGACCGTCGGATAACGGCGGGCTGGGGTTCTGGTACAAGTGGAATCTGGGCTGGATGCACGACACGCTGGATTACTTCAAGCTGGATCCCATCTACCGTCAGCATCATCACCATAATCTCACCTTCGGCATGCTGTACAACTACACCGAAAACTTCGTGCTGCCGCTGTCGCACGATGAAGTGGTGCACGGTAAAAAATCCATTCTGGATCGTATGCCGGGAGATGCGTGGCAGAAGTTCGCCAACCTGCGTGCCTACTATGGCTGGATGTGGGCTTTCCCCGGCAAAAAGCTGCTGTTTATGGGCAATGAATTTGCGCAGGGGCGCGAGTGGAATCACGACAGCAGCCTCGACTGGCATCTGCTGGAAGGCGGCGACAACTGGCACCACGGCGTGCAGCGTCTGGTTCGCGATCTCAACCACACCTATCGTCATCATAAAGCGCTGCATGAGCTGGATTTTGATGGCTACGGCTTCGAATGGCTGGTGGTGGATGACAGAGAGCGCTCGGTATTTGTTTTTGTACGCCGCGATAAAGCGGGCAACGAAATTATCGTCGCCAGCAACTTCACGCCGGTGCCGCGTCCGGGTTACCGTTTCGGCATCAATCAGCCCGGCAAATGGCGCGAAATCCTCAATACTGACTCGATGCACTACCACGGCAGCAATGCCGGGAACGGCGGCGCGGTACAGAGCGAGCAGATTGGCAGCCATGGCCGTGAGCATTCACTGTGCCTGACCTTACCTCCACTCTCCACTATCTGGCTGGTGCGGGAGGGAGAATGACCATACTCACGGCAGGGAAGCCTGAGCCGCTCGGCGCGCATGTCGTCGACGGCGGCGTCAACTTCACGCTGTTTTCCGCCCATGCGGAGCGCGTGGAGCTGTGCGTGTTTGATCAGGAAGGTAATGAGCAACGTTATGACCTGCCCGCCCGCAGCGGCGATGTCTGGCACGGTTTTCTGGCTGGCGCGCGCGCCGGCCTGCGCTACGGCTACCGTGTTCACGGCCCCTGGGCGCCAGAGCACGGACATCGCTTTAATCCGGCAAAAGTGCTTATCGACCCCTGCGCCCGTCGCGTTGACGGCACGCTGGTGGACGACGCGCTGTTCCACGGCGGTTACGAGCACCCCGATCCCCATGACAACGCCGCCATCGCGCTGAAAAGCGTGGTGGTGAAAGACGTTTTTGACTGGGAAGACGACGCGCCGCCGCGCACGACCTGGGGCAACAGCGTGATTTACGAAGCGCATGTAAAAGGGCTGACGTATCTGCATCCGGATATTCCGGAAGCCGAGCGCGGTACCTACAAAGCGCTGCGCCATCCGGCCATGATCGCTTACTTCAAACGCCTCGGCATTACGGCGCTCGAACTGTTACCCATCGCGCAGTTTGCCAGCGAGCCGCGCCTGCAACAGCTCGGCCTGAGCAATTACTGGGGCTACAACCCGCTGGCGATGTTTGCGCTCGATCCGCGCTATGCCGTTGATCCGGAACGTGCGCGGCAGGAGTTTTGCGAGACGGTAAAAGCGCTGCATCAGGCTGGCATTGAAGTCATCCTTGACGTGGTGCTTAACCACAGCGCTGAAATTGATCTTGATGGTCCGACCTTCTCCCTGCGCGGAATCGATAACCGTAGCTATTATTGGGTAAGGGGAGATGGTGATTACGAAAACTGGACGGGTTGCGGCAACACGCTAAATTTAAACTTGCCAGCCACCGTGGAGTACGCCGTTCAGTGTCTGCGCTACTGGGTGGAAACCTTCCATATTGACGGTTTTCGCTTTGATCTGGCCCCGGTCATGGGGCGCACGCCGGGCTATACGCCCCATGCGCCGCTGTTCGAGGCCATTGCAGCCGATCCGCTGCTCAGCGCGGTGAAGCTGATTGCAGAGCCCTGGGACGTAGGGGCGGGGGGGTATCAGGTGGGGAATTTTCCGCCGTTGTTTGCGGAGTGGAACGATCATTTCCGCGATGCCGCGCGCCGTTTCTGGCTGGCAAAAGATCTCTCCCTCGGAGAGTTTGCCCGCCGGTTTGCCGGATCCAGCGATGTGTTTAAACAACGGGGTCGCGCGCCTGGCGCGTCGGTCAACCTGATCACCGCGCATGACGGTTTTACCCTGCATGACTGCGTTTGTTTCAATCAGAAACACAACGAGGCGAACGGCGAGGAAAACCGCGACGGGACTAACAATAACCATAGTAATAACCATGGTATAGAAGGATTAGGCGGCTCTCTACATGTGACTGAACGGCGTCGGGATAGTGTCCATGCCCTGCTGACCACGCTGCTCCTGTCTCAGGGAACGCCTATGCTGCTGGCCGGTGATGAACAGGGGCACAGCCAGCATGGCAATAACAATGCGTATTGCCAGGATAACGCGCTGACGTGGCTGGACTGGCGTCAGGCAAATGACGGGCTGATCACTTTCACTGCGGCGCTTATTGCCTTGCGTCAGCAGATCCCGGCGTTAACCCTGAACGCCTGGTGGGAAGAGGGTGACGGCAACGTGCAATGGCTGAACAAAGACGCTCAGCCATTACGTCCTGAGGAGTGGGCGCAAGGCACGGGTCGAATGCAGATCCTGCTGTCGGAGCGTTATTTAATCACGCTCAACAACACGGACGACGTAGCGCAAATCGTTTTACCCGATGGGGAATGGCGTGCTGTTCCCCCATTTGCCGGTGAGGATAATCCGGTTGTAATGGCTGTCTGGCATGGGCCCGCGCACGGAATTTGCGTTTTCAAACGGTCTTAAAAAAGGAGTTCATCATGGTTAGATTAGATAAAAACGATCCGCTAATGTTAGCGCGCCAGCTCCCATTAAAATCGGTTGCCCTGATTCTTGCAGGGGGGCGTGGTACGCGTCTGAAGGACTTAACCACTACCCGGGCGAAGCCTGCGGTGCACTTTGGTGGCAAGTTCCGCATTATCGACTTCGCGTTGTCCAACTGCATTAACTCCGGCATCCGCCGGATTGGCGTTATCACTCAGTATCAGTCGCATACGCTGGTGCAGCACATCCAGCGCGGCTGGTCGTTCTTTAGCGAAGAGATGAACGAGTTCGTCGATCTCCTGCCTGCCCAGCAGCGCGTACACGGTGAAAACTGGTATCGCGGCACGGCGGACGCGGTGACGCAGAACCTCGACATCATTCGTCGCTATAACGCGGAATACATCGTGATCCTCGCGGGCGACCACATCTACAAGCAGGACTACTCGCGCATGCTCATTGATCATGTGGAGAAAGGTGCACGTTGCACCGTGGCCTGTCTGCCGGTGCCGATTGCCGAAGCCACCGCCTTTGGGGTGATGGCGGTCGATGAAAATGAAAAAGTGGTCGCTTTCGTCGAGAAGCCGGAAAACCCGCCCGCGATGCCAAACGATCCGACACGGGCGCTCGCCAGTATGGGCATCTATATTTTTGATGCTGACTATCTGTTTGAGCTGCTGGAAGAAGATGATGCGGACGACACCTCCAGTCACGACTTTGGTAAAGACATCATTCCGAAGCTGACGAAAGCGGGCATGGCGTACGCGCACCCGTTCCCGTTATCCAGCGTGCAGTCCGATCCGAATGCCGAGCCGTACTGGCGCGATGTCGGGACGCTGGAAGCCTACTGGAAAGCGAACCTGGATCTGGCCTCGGTTACGCCAGAACTGGATATGTACGATCAGAACTGGCCAATCCGTACCCATATGGAGCCGCTGCCGCCAGCGAAATTTGTGCAGGACCGTTCCGGCAGCCACGGTATGACGCTGAACTCCCTGGTATCGGGCGGCTGCATCATCTCTGGCTCCGTTGTGGTGCAATCGGTTCTTTTCCCCCGCGTGCGGGTGAACTCATTTTGTAATATCGACTCATCCGTTCTGTTACCAGACGTATGGGTAGGGCGTTCCTGTCGCCTGCGCCGGTGCATCATCGATCGCGCCTGTCAGATACCGGAAGGCATGGTAATCGGCGAAAACGCGGAAGAAGACGCGCGCCGGTTTTACCGTTCAGAAGAAGGCATTGTGTTAGTCACGCGGGAAATGTTGAATAAACTCAAAGGCTAACAGCATCAAGAATAACCTTGCGCGGAAGGGGTCCGCGCGCTGTTTTACCGAACCCGCAAACAGGCGGCGGTAATTAACAGGAGCGAGAATGCAGGTTTTACATGTATGTTCTGAAATGTTCCCGCTGCTTAAGACGGGCGGTCTGGCAGATGTCCTTGGCGCGTTACCCGCGGCGCAAATCGCCGGTGGAGTAGATACACGCGTCCTTTTGCCTGCTTTTCCAGATATTCGACGGGGCATTACCGATGCACGAGTGGTGAGTCGACGCGACACTTTTGCCGGTCCATTCACTTTACTTTTTGGTCATTATAACGGCGTGGGGATTTACCTGATTGATGCGCCGCACCTTTATGACCGCCCAGGGAGCCCGTATCACGATACCAATCTTTTTGCTTACACCGACAACGTGTTGCGCTTTGCGCTGCTGGGTTGGGTAGGCAGTGAAATGGCCTGTGGTCTCGATCCGTTCTGGCATCCTGACATCGTGCATGCCCATGACTGGCATGCAGGTCTGGCACCGGCGTACCTCGCGGCGCGCGGCCGTCCGGCGAAATCGGTGTTTACTGTGCACAACCTGGCCTATCAGGGCATGTTTTATGCACATCATATGGATGAGATCGAATTACCATCATCATTCTTTAATGTTCATGGTGTCGAATTCAACGGTCAAATCTCGTTCCTGAAGGCTGGTCTGTACTACGCCGATCATATTACGGCGGTCAGCCCGACCTACGCGCGCGAGATCACCGAGCCGCAGTTTGGCTGCGGTATGGAAGGCCTGCTGCGTCAGCGGCATCTGGAAGGGCGTCTTTCCGGCATTCTGAACGGGGTAGATGAGAAAATCTGGAGCCCGGATAACGATCTGCTTCTCGCGGCGCGATATGATCGCGATTCGCTGGAGGAGAAAGCCGAAAACAAACGTCAGCTGCAGGTGGCGATGGGTCTGAAGGTGAATGACAAAGTGCCGCTGTTTGCGGTGGTCAGTCGCCTCACCAGCCAGAAAGGGCTGGATCTGGTGCTGGAAGCGTTGCCGGGCCTGCTGGAGCAGGGCGGGCAACTTGCATTACTGGGGGCAGGCGATCCAGTATTGCAGGAAGGCTTCCTTGCGGCGGCGGCGGAACATCCGGGCCAGGTTGGGGTGCAGATCGGCTATCACGAAGCCTTCTCGCATCGCATCATGGGGGGAGCCGATGTGATTCTGGTGCCAAGCCGATTTGAGCCGTGCGGGCTGACTCAGCTCTACGGCCTGAAATACGGCACCCTGCCACTGGTACGTCGTACCGGCGGTCTGGCGGATACCGTTTCAGACAGCTCACTGGAAAACCTGGCGGACGGCATCGCCAGCGGATTTGTCTTTGAAGACAGTAATGCCTGGTCGCTGTTACGTGCGATAAGGCGTGCTTTCGTGTTGTGGTCTCGTCCGTCGCTGTGGCGCTTCGTGCAGCGTCAGGCGATGGGTATGGATTTCAGCTGGCAGGTAGCGGCGCAGTCCTACCGGGATCTGTACAACCGGGTGAAATAATTTCCAGGAATCGCTCATATGAATGCACCTTTTACGTATGCATCACCCACGCTGAGCGTCGAGGCGCTCAAGCACTCGATCGCCTATAAGCTGATGTTCACCATCGGCAAGGATCCGGTGATCGCCAATAAACACGAATGGCTTAACGCTACGCTGTTCGCCGTGCGTGATCGTCTTGTAGAACGCTGGCTGCGCTCCAACCGTGCGCAGCTGTCTCAGGAAACCCGGCAGGTTTACTACCTGTCGATGGAGTTTCTGATTGGCCGCACGCTCTCCAACGCCATGTTGTCATTAGGTATTTACGAAGACGTAAAAAACGCCCTTGAAGAAATGGGGCTGGATCTGGAAGAGCTGATCGACGAAGAAAACGACCCCGGTTTAGGTAACGGCGGTCTGGGTCGTCTGGCGGCCTGTTTCCTGGATTCGCTGGCGACCCTCGCCCTGCCGGGGCGTGGCTACGGCATCCGCTATGACTACGGCATGTTCAAACAGAACATCGTCGACGGACGCCAGAAAGAGTCGCCGGACTACTGGCTGGAATACGGTAACCCGTGGGAATTCAAGCGCCACAACACGCGCTATAAAGTGCGTTTTGGTGGACGTGTTCAGCTGGAAGGGAAAAAATCCCGCTGGCTGGAAACGGAAGAAATTCTGGCGGTGGCTTACGATCAGATCATCCCTGGCTACGACACCGACGCGACCAACACCTTGCGTTTGTGGAATGCCCAGGCCAGTAGCGCGATTAACCTCGGTAAATTTAACCAGGGCGACTATTTCGCCGCGGTGGAAGATAAAAACCACTCGGAAAACGTCTCCCGCGTGCTCTATCCGGACGACTCAACCTATTCCGGGCGCGAACTGCGCTTACGGCAGGAGTATTTCCTGGTGTCGGCGACGGTGCAGGATATCCTCAATCGCCACTACATGCTGCACAAAACCTACGCCAATCTGGCGGACAAAATTGCCATTCACCTCAACGATACGCACCCGGTGCTCGGTATTCCTGAGCTGATGCGTCTGCTGATGGATGAGCATAAGTTCTCCTGGGATGATGCTTTCGAAGTGACCTGCCAGGTGTTCTCCTACACCAACCACACGCTGATGAGCGAAGCGCTGGAAACCTGGCCGGTGGATATGCTCGGCAAGATCCTGCCGCGTCATCTGCAAATCATCTTTGAAATCAACGACTACTTCCTGAAGACCGTGCAGGATCAGTATCCGAATGACACCGGCCTGCTGAGCCGCGTGTCCATCATCGACGAATCCAACGGTCGCCGTGTCCGCATGGCGTGGCTGGCGGTAGTGGCAAGCCATAAAGTGAATGGCGTGTCCGAACTGCACTCCAACCTGATGGTGCAGTCGCTGTTTGCTGATTTCGCGAAGATCTTCCCGACCCGCTTCACCAACGTCACAAACGGCGTCACGCCGCGACGCTGGCTGGCGCTGGCGAACCCGCCGCTGTCTGATGTGCTGGACGAAAATATTGGCCGCACCTGGCGTACCGATTTGAGCCAGCTGCAGGAGCTTGAGCAGCACATTGATTTCCCGGCGGTGAACCAGGCAGTGCGTCAGGCGAAGCTGGAGAACAAAAAGCGTCTGGCGATCATGATCGCCCAGCAGCTGAACGTGGTGGTCAATCCAAAAGCCCTGTTCGACGTGCAGATCAAGCGAATCCACGAATACAAACGTCAGCTGATGAACGTGCTGCATGTGATTGCGCGCTACAACCGCATCAAGGCCGATCCTGAGGCGAACTGGGTGCCGCGCGTCAACATCTTCGCCGGTAAAGCAGCGTCAGCCTATTACATGGCGAAGCACATTATTCATCTCATCAATGACGTTGCCAAAGTGGTGAATAACGATCCGCAGATCGGCGACAAACTGAAAGTGGTGTTTATCCCCAACTACAGCGTCAGTCTGGCGCAGATGATCATTCCGGCCGCCGATCTCTCTGAGCAGATTTCGCTGGCCGGGACGGAGGCATCCGGCACCAGTAACATGAAATTCGCCCTGAACGGCGCGCTGACCATCGGCACGCTGGATGGCGCGAACGTCGAGATGCGGGAACACGTTGGCGAAGAGAATATCTTTATCTTCGGTAACACGGCGGATGAAGTTGAAGAACTGCGCCGTCAGGGTTACAAACCGCGTGATTACTACGAGCAGGATGAAGAGCTGCGCGACGTGCTGACGCAGATCGCCACCGGCGTATTCAGCCCGGAAGAGCCGGGTCGTTACCGCGATCTGGTGGATTCACTGATTAACTTCGGCGATCACTATCAGGTGCTGGCGGATTTCCGCAGCTATGTGGATTGTCAGGATCGCGTGGACGAGCTGTATCGTCATCCGGAAGAGTGGACCATTAAAGCTATGCATAACATTGCGGCGATGGGCTATTTCTCCTCGGACCGCACCATCCAGGAGTACGCCGACAAGATCTGGCATATCGATCCGGTGCGGTTGTAAATTAGTACGATTAACGGGGCCTGAAGGCCCCGTTTTTTATTATGATGCTAATGACAGTTCGCGTTTGCCGTGGCGCGTCAGCCACTGCGCAATGCGCGACTGCTGCTCAGCATTGAGCCACATCCCCTGTTTGGTACGACGCCAGATGGCATCGTCCAGGCGTCGCACCCATTCGTGCTCGACCAGGTAACGCAGTTCCGCTTCGTAAAACTCATGCCCGAAATCTTCGCCCAGATCGGCCAATGAACTCGCGCCGCCGAGGATCAGTTCGCTGTTGCTGCCGTAAGTGCGCGCATAGTGACGCGCCATCTGCTCGCTGATAAACGGATAGCGACGACGCAGTTTAGCCGCGTAGTCATCGCGATCGCCCTGCAGATCGCCGCCCGGCAGCACGCAGTCTTTCGTCCACGCCGGGCCAATGTCTTTATAGTACGTCGACAGTTTTTCCATCGCGTGTTCCGCCAGCTTACGGTAGGTCGTCAGCTTGCCGCCGAATACGGACAGCAACGGCGCTTTGCCGTTTTCGTCGTGAATATCCAGCGTGTAATCGCGGGTGATCGCCTGCGGCGAATCGGATTCGTCATCGCACAGCGGACGCACACCTGAATAAGTCCAGACGATGTCGTCGCGCGCCAGCTGCTTTTTAAAGTGCGCGTTATAGACCTTCAGCAGGTAGTTGATTTCGCTTTCGTCGATCTCAACCTTTTTCGGATCGCCCTGGTATTCCACATCGGTGGTGCCAATGATGGAAAACTCATCCATCCACGGAATGACAAACACAATGCGTTTATCTTCGTTTTGCAGGATGTAAGCCTGTTTCTGGGTATGCACGCGCGGCACGACAATGTGGCTGCCTTTGATCAGGCGGATACCGTACGGGGACGGCAGCTCCATCCCTTCGTCGAAGAACTGTTTCACCCACGGGCCGGTGGCGTTCACCAGACCGCGCGCCTGCCAGGTGTATTTCTCGCCGGTATCAACGTCTTCCGCTTCCACCACCCACAGGCCATTAACGCGTTTTGCGGAGGTGGCGCGGGTGCGGGTCATCACTTCGCCGCCTTTGCGCACGACCATTTGCGCATTCGCCAGTACCAGACGCGCATCGTCCACCCAGCAGTCAGAATATTCGAAACCGCGCACGATTTCGGGTTTCATTACGGATTCTGCGCCAAAACGCAAACCGGCAGATGCGGGCAGGCTGGTACGTTTACCCAGATGATCGTACATAAACAGACCAATGCGGATCATCCACGCCGGACGCAGATGCGGGCGGTGTGGCAGACGAAAACGCATCGGGAAGGCAATGTGCGGGGCCATTTTCAGCAGCACTTCACGTTCTGCCAGGGCTTCGCTCACCAGGCGAAACTCGTAGTGTTCAAGGTAGCGCAGGCCGCCGTGGATCAATTTAGAACTCGCTGACGAGGTGGCGCAGGCAAGATCCTGCGCTTCCAGCATGAGCACAGATAAACCCCGCCCTGCGGCGTCTGCCGCGATACCGGCACCGTTGATGCCCCCGCCTATCACAATCAGATCTTTGGTTTCCATGTTCGCCTCATGCACTTTCGTAAAAGCTCAAAAATGTTCGTTATCGCTCATAATAGCAAAGGAATGGCGCATTGGTAACATCAAAAAAACAATTTAGAGTGATATGCATAACATAATGGCGTTTACCTGCCGTGAAGACGTAAACTTGTCGCTAAGATGTGGGGCCAGCGTACCCGCCAGAATTTGCACAACGAAAGAGAGCACCATGGATCAATTTGAATGTATTAACGTGGAAGAAACCCATCAAAAGCTGCAACAAAAGCAGGCGGTGCTGGTGGATATTCGCGATCCGCAAAGTTTCGCCATGGGTCACACGCCTGGCGCGTTCCATCTGACGAACGATACGCTCAGCGCCTTCATGCAGGAACACGACTACGACACGCCGGTGATGGTGATGTGCTATCACGGCAACAGCAGCAAGGGCGCGGCCCAGTATCTGCTGCAACAGGGCTTTGATCAGGTCTACAGCGTCGATGGCGGGTTTGACGCCTGGCACCGCCATTTTCCTGGCGAGGTGGCGCACGGATCGCTTTAAACCTTTATACTGTCCTCTTTTATGTGGAATAAGTGCAGCCAGCGATGTTGATGATCACCTCTTTTACCAATCCGCGTATCGCCCAGGCGTTTGTTGATTACATGCAAACGCAGGGCATCACCCTGACGATCCAGCATCACGCTACCACCGACGTCTGGCTGGCGGATGAAAGCCAGGCTGAACGCGTTCACGCGGAACTGGCGCGCTTTTTAGAAAACCCCGGCGATCCTCGTTACCTGGCGGCAAGCTGGACGTCAGGCCAGACCAACAGCGGCCTGCATTATCAGCGCTACCCATTTCTGGCCACGCTGCGCCAGCGGGCCGGGCCCTTTACCCTGGCGCTGGCGGCGATCTGTGTCCTGGTATTTATCATCATGAACGTCGTGGGCGATGAGCCGGTTATGGCCTGGCTTGCCTGGCCTTACGATCCCTCCCTGCGCTTTGATGTCTGGCGTTATTTCAGCCACGCGGTGATGCATTTTTCCGTGCTGCACATTCTGTTTAACCTGTTGTGGTGGTGGTATCTCGGCGGCGCGGTGGAAAAGCGACTCGGCAGCGGCAAGCTGATTGTCATCACCATCATCAGCGCCCTGCTGAGCGGTTTCATACAGCATAAATTCAGCGGCCCGTGGTTCGGCGGTCTGTCCGGCGTGGTCTATGCGCTGATGGGCTACGTCTGGCTGCGGGGTGAGCGCGATCCGCAAAGCGGGATTAATTTGCCGCGCGGCTTGATAGCCTTCGCCTTAGTGTGGTTAATTGCCGGTTGGTTTGATCTGTTCGGCATGTCCATCGCCAATGGCGCCCATGTCACCGGTCTGGTTGTCGGTCTCGCCATGGCGTTTGTCGATACGCAAAATGTGCGAAAACGAACATAAATTTTCCAGGATATTTCATGAAGCAGACACAACGCCACGATGCCATTATCGAACTGGTGAAAAAGCAGGGATACGTCAGTACCGAGGAGCTGGTGGAGCAATTCTCCGTCAGCCCGCAGACGATCCGTCGCGATCTGAATGACCTTGCCGATCAGAATATGATCCTGCGCCATCACGGCGGCGCGGCGTTGCCGTCCAGCTCGGTGAATACCCCGTGGCACGATCGTAAAGCCACGCAAACCGCCGAAAAAGAGCGTATTGCCCGTAAAGTGGCAAGCCAGATCCCCAACGGTGCAACATTATTTATTGATATTGGCACGACGCCGGAAGCGGTGGCCCATGCGTTACTGGAGCACAGCAATCTGCGGGTGGTAACCAATAACCTGAACGTGGCCAACACGCTGAAAACGAAAGAAGACTTCCGCATTATTCTGGCCGGAGGCGAATTGCGCAGCCGGGACGGCGGGATTATTGGCGAAGCCACGCTGGATTTTATCTCCCAGTTCCGTCTCGATTTCGGCATCCTGGGGATCAGCGGTATTGATACCGATGGTTCGCTGCTGGAGTTTGATTATCACGAAGTGCGCACCAAGCGGGCGATCATTGAAAACTCTCGCCACGTCATGCTGGTGGTCGATCATTCCAAGTTTGGTCGTAACGCGATGGTGAATATGGGCAGCATCAGCATGGTGAATGCCGTGTACACCGACGTGATGCCGCCCGCCGGTGTCCTGCAGGTCATCAAGGATCACAATATTCAGCTTGAGCTGTGCTAGCGAAACGGGGCTTATACCCCGTATCCCATCATCTTCAATAGCTGCTGCGCGTGCTGCACCGCATCCTGACGGTGCGCCACGCCGAGCTTCTGATACAGATTACGAATGTGCGTTTTGATGGTGGTGGCCGCCACCGCCAGCTCACCAGCAATCTGTTCATTGCTGTAGCCGGAATAGATCAGCCCTAAAACCTGCCATTCCCGCTGGGTCAGCGGGCTGGTGCGGATCAGCTCCGGCACTTCCGGGTGATTGAGCAGCCTTTCGACAAATCCTTCATCAAAATGCGCGAACTTGTGGCGATGATGCTGATTGATGTCGCGAAGTATACGCTGGGCGCGATGCCCTTCCAGTTCCGGCAGGGCATTAAGCTGGATCAGCTGGCGCAGTTGCTGCGCCATCGCTTCCCCTTCAATCACAAAGTGGCTGATAAAGCCGGTGCGGTTGGCCAGCGTGAGCGCTTCCATCAGCACCCGCTGGGCGTCGCTTTTACGTCCCGCCTGCCAGTAGAGCTGGTTCAGCAACAGCAGGTTGCGGTTCAGATCGCTCATCAGCCGCAGACTGCGCGCGTTTTCGTTTAACTCTTCCAGCACCATCTCCGCCGGATCGAAATCACCGAGCAGGATCTGCGCGCGGGCGATGTTGCGCCACTGGCTTTGCAGGAAATGGTTATCGGCGAATTCCGGCTTCGGCGTCTGGCGCAGCCACTGGGCTGCGGCATTTTTGTCGCCAATCATCTGCCAGTAAATCACCCGTACTTTATCGGCGTTGGATACCCAGTCGCTGTGATACTGGCCGTTGCCGAGCAGGTTTTCCAGACGGTTAAGATGGCTGCGGGCGTTGTCCAGATCGCCGCGCGCCAGAGAGTTCTGCACCAGCAGCGCCAGACACTGCATCTGCTGCTGCGGCTGGTAGGCGGCGAGTACGTTCAGCCCTTCGCGGGCGGCGGCTTCCGATTCATCCAGACGCGCCCACGCCCACAGCAGTTGCGCGCGGATGCGCAGTAAAAACTCGTGCAGCGGCAACTGCTCAAGATGCTGCTCGCGGATGAGCGCAAAGGCTTTTTCCTGCGTTTCCCAGGCGGCCTGTAAAAAGCCCTGGGCGAACAGAATTTCGCTCTGCTGGATCAGGCTCCACAGCGCGTAATGCCAGACGTCGTGGCGACGCGCCATCTGCTCGGTCTGCTGCATCACCGCCAGCGAGTTGGTCAGCTGTCCTTTGCAGTGCAGCACTTCGCCGTGTACCGAGGTGGCGACGATACGGCTGTAGTAATTCGCCAGCGGCAGCTCTTCCAGCGCCACGGTCGACAGGCGCTCGGCTTCCGCGGGATCGCCGGCGTTGATCGCCACCTGCGCGCGCAGGGCGTTGAAATCACCGTGCAGGGAGCGGTCCATTTCCATGTCCATCTCCTGCTCGGCGCGGGCCAGCAGAGTGTTCACTTCGCTGTAGCGGTACTGGCTTTGCATCAGCCACGCCTGAAGCAGCACCAGGCGCGGATTCTCCAGCAGACTTTCCCAGGGCAGCGCTTTCAGGGATTCTTCCAGCAGCGCCAGTTCGCTGTGGTTAAACAGCCCCCAGGCGTGATGCAGCAGGATGTCGCGCAGCATGTTGCCATCGCCTGCAGCCAGCGCGTGATGAATGGCTTCGCTGGGGAAGCCCTGCGCCATCCAGCTTTCCGCCGCCGCGCGGTGGATCTCCGGCAGCTCGGTCGCCAGCTCCCACTGACAGCGCTGACGCAGGAAGTTACCGAACAGCGGGTGATAGCTGAACCATTCACCGGAATCATCCATCCGTTGCAGAAAAAGGCCCTGACGTTCGATCTCTTCCAGGCGCATCTGCCCGTTTTCTTCGCCCGTAACACGCACAATCAGCGCGTCGTTCATCGAGCGCAGCAGGGAACTTTTCAGCAACAAATGACGGGTACTGAGATCGATATTATCCAGCACTTCATCCACCAGATAATCGGAAAGATGGCTGGCATTGATCCCCGCGAGGCGGCGCGCGGACTGGTGCGCGGCATGGTTATTCTGGCGGGCGGAGAGGGCGATGAGCTGTAGCGCGGTGGCCCAGCCGGCCACATCGTCGCACAAGCGGCTGCTCTCTGCCGGTTCAATGGGGGATTCCAGGCGACAATCAAAAAACTGCTTGGCTTCCTGATGGGTAAAGGCCAGATGCTGACTGCCGATTTCCAGCAGTTGATCGCGTACGCGCAGGTTGGCGATACCCAGTTGCGGCAAATTACGCGACAGCACCACCAGCGTCAGGCATTCCGGCTGATGGCGCAGGAAAAAGCGCATGGCGTCGTGGATCACCGGATTAGTGACCAGGTGGTAATCATCAATCACCAGATAGAGTGGGCGATCCCAGTCCGCCAGCTCGATAAACAGCTGGGCAAACAGCGACGACAGGCTGGCGTACTGGCCTTTCTGGGCAATGGCTTCGCTGGTGACGCAGTGGCCGTGGGTGGCCTGCTGCACCGCCGCCATCAAGTAGCTGGCAAAGCGCTCCTGCTGATTGTCCCCCTCATCAAGGGAAAACCATCCGAGATCGCTTTTCCCTGCGGCCCACTGCGAAATCAGGGTCGTTTTTCCATAACCGGCAGGACTTGTCACCAGCGCCAGGCGAAAATTGTTGGCGCCCGCAAGTTTAGCCAGCAATCGGTCGCGCACCACTGTGTGGTCAAGGCGAACCGGGCGACTTAATTTAGACGGAATCAACATAGTCATCACTTCACTGTGAGGTAACGGGAAAGGCGATTTTTTTTGCGCTTCGTAATTAATAAAGAATACGTTCGGCCAGAATGACATGTATTGCAAGTTATGTCCGAATTTGACCGCGCTTAATTTGCACTGTGTCACAATTCCATAACCTTTATGAATATTACCTCCGACAGCCAGCCATGGCGCATGAACACTGAATCGGCGATAAAGCGCGCAAACGAAAAAATGCGCTTTTTTGACCCACAGCGAATTTAAATATTATGAAAATCGATGTCAGCTTATGTCTGCCAGAAATAGCCGTGACGCGGTTTAAATTTTCAGCAAAATAATAAATTTTTCGCATTGTATTTACCCGCACCAGATAATTCCCATGAAACGACATTTCAATTTTTTGAACCTGTTCCGGGTTATCGGCGAATGACCGCGGCAGAATGCCCGCATACAAGGAGGCTAAGTGGCCGCGATCACACTTTTCGCTCCTCCCCGCTACTCCTCCCTTTCTAATCCCTGGCAGGATGAGGTAGCCGAAACGGGAGCCAGGCACACTAGCACTAATGTTGTTTTTTACTTACAGGATCCGAGTTCCCTATGTCACAGCCCACATTTAACACAGCACAATTCGAAGCGGCCCTGACGCGTCAGTGGCAGCGTTTTGGTCTTAATGCCGCAGACCAGATGACCCGGCAGCAGTGGTGGCACGCGGTCAGCGGCGCGCTGGCGGAATTACTGCCGGTACAGGCAGAAGCCCCGGCCAAAAACCAGCGCCACGTGAACTACATCTCAATGGAATTTCTGATTGGTCGTCTGACCGGCAACAACCTGCTCAACCTCGGCTGGTATCAGGAGGTGAGCGATGTGCTTCAAACCCATAACGTCAACCTGACGGATTTGCTGGAAGAAGAGATCGATCCGGCGCTGGGCAACGGTGGGCTGGGGCGTCTCGCTGCCTGCTTCCTGGACTCCATGGCGACGGTGGGCCAGTCCGCGACCGGCTATGGCCTGAACTACCAGTACGGCCTGTTCCGCCAGTCTTTTGCTGACGGGCAGCAGCAGGAAGCGCCGGACGACTGGCATCGCGGCAGCTATCCGTGGTTCCGTCACAATGCCGCGCTGGATGTGCAGGTTGGCATCGGCGGCAAAGTCAGCAAAGACGGCCACTGGACGCCAGCCTTCAATCTTATCGGCGAAGCCTGGGATCTGCCGGTGCTCGGCTACCGCAACAGCGTCGCGCAGCCGCTGCGCCTGTGGCAGGCAAAACATGCCCATCCGTTCGACCTCACCCGTTTTAACAACGGCGATTTCCTGCGTGCCGAACAGCAGGGCATCGACGCCGAAAAACTGACCAAAGTGCTCTACCCGAACGACAACCATCTGGCGGGCAAAAAGCTGCGTCTGATGCAGCAGTATTTCCAGTGCGCCTGTTCGGTGGCAGATATTCTGCGCCGTCATCACCTCGCCGGACGTACCATTGCGCAGTTGCCGGACTTCGAAGTGATCCAGCTTAACGACACGCACCCGACCATCGCCATTCCGGAGCTGCTGCGCGTGTTGATCGACGAACACCAGCTCAGCTGGGACGACGCCTGGGCGATCGCCGGCAAAACCTTCGCCTACACCAACCATACCCTGATGCCGGAAGCGCTGGAGTGCTGGGATGAGAAGCTGGTGAAAGCGCTGCTGCCGCGCCATATGCAGATCATCAACACCATCAATAACCGCTTTAAATCGCAGGTGGAGCAAACCTGGCCGGGGGACAAAGACGTCTGGGCGAAGCTGGCGGTGGTGCATAACAAACAGGTGCGCATGGCGAATCTGTGCGTGGTGAGCGGCTTTGCCGTCAACGGCGTGGCGGCGCTGCACTCGGATCTGGTGGTCAAAGATCTGTTCCCGGAATATCACCAGCTGTGGCCGAATAAATTCCACAATGTGACCAACGGCATCACACCGCGCCGCTGGATCAAACAGTGCAACCCGGCGCTGGCCGCGCTGCTCGACACGACGCTGAAAACCGAATGGGCCAACGATCTCGACCAGCTTCAGGGCCTGGAAAAATATGCCGACGACGTGGCGTTCCGCGCGCAGTACCGCGATATCAAACGGGCCAACAAAGTGCGTCTGGCAAGCTATGTGAAAGCGCGCACCGGCATTGAGATCAATCCGGAGGCCATTTTTGATATTCAGATCAAACGCCTGCACGAGTACAAACGTCAGCACCTCAATCTGCTGCATATTCTGGCGCTGTACAAAGAGATCCGCGAAAACCCGACCGCCGACCGCGTGCCGCGCGTCTTCCTGTTTGGCGCGAAAGCCGCGCCGGGCTACTACCTGGCGAAAAACATCATCTTCGCCATCAACAAAGTGGCGGAAGCGGTCAACAACGATCCCCGTGTCGGCGACAAACTGAAAGTGGTATTCCTGCCGGATTACTGCGTGTCGGCAGCGGAAATGCTCATCCCGGCGGCGGATGTTTCCGAGCAGATTTCCACCGCGGGCAAAGAGGCCTCCGGCACCGGCAATATGAAGCTGGCGCTCAACGGCGCGCTCACTGTCGGTACGCTTGATGGCGCAAATGTCGAAATTGCCGAGCAGGTTGGCGACGATAACATCTTTATCTTCGGCCATACTGTTGAACAGGTGAAGGCGCTGAAGGCCAAAGGCTACGATCCGCTGAAGTGGCGCAAGAAAGACAAAGTGCTGGATGCGGTGCTCAAAGAGCTGGAAAACGGCGTCTACAGCGATGGCGATAAACACGCCTTCGATCAGATGCTGCACAGCATGGGCAAGCAGGGCGGCGACCCGTATCTGGTGATGGCCGACTTCACCGCCTATGTCGACGCGCAAAAACAAGTGGACGTCCTGTACCGCGATCAGGACGCCTGGACGCGAGCCGCCATTCTGAACACCGCCCGCTGCGGCATGTTCAGTTCGGATCGCTCCATCCGTGATTATCAGACCCGTATCTGGCAGGCCAAACGTTAAGGAAAGCCATGGAAAGCAAACGACTTGATGCCGCCGCGCTGGCGGCGGGGATCAGCCCTCATTACATCAATGCTCACGGTAAACCGCAGTCTATTGGCGCTGAAACCAAACAGCGTTTGCTGGACGCCATGCATCGCCCGACCGCCCCGAAAAAGGGGGCGGTTCCGCCTGTGCCGCCGGTGAAGATCTTTACCCACGGCAAAAAAATGCCGCTGCCTGTTGAAGGCAGCGGGGAATTCAGCTGGCGGCTGATCACCGAAGAGGGCCGGGAGTACACCGGCCTGGCCACCGGTGGCAAAGCGCTCAATCTGCCGGCGAAGCTGCCGGAGGGCTATCACACGCTTGAGATCGGTAAGGCGAAACAGCAATGGCAGTGTCGGGTGATAGTCGCGCCGAAGCGCTGCTATGAACCGCAGGCGTTACACGATGGGAAAAAACTGTGGGGCGCCTGCGTACAGCTCTATACCCTGCGTTCGGAAAAAAACTGGGGGATCGGCGATTTTGGCGATCTGCAAGCCATGCTGGTGGACGTGGCGAAGCGGGGCGGTTCCTTTATCGGCCTGAACCCGATCCACGCGCTCTATCCGGCCAATCCGGAAAGCGCCAGTCCGTACAGCCCGTCGTCCCGCCGCTGGCTGAATATCGTCTATATCGACGTCAACGCCGTGGAGGATTTCCAGCGCAGTAAAGAAGCGCAGAAGTGGTGGAAAATGGCCTCCACGCAGGATGCGCTGCGTGCCGCGCGCGACGCCGAATACGTGGATTATTCGACCGTTACCGCGCTGAAAATTGCCGCGCTGCGTCTGGCGTGGAAAGGCTTTGCCGCCCGTAAAGACAGCGATGCGCAGAAAGTGGCGTTCAACGACTTTGTTACGCAGGAAGGCGAGAGCCTGTACTGGCAGGCGGCGTTTGACGCGCTGCACGCGCAGCAGGTGAAAGAAGATGAGATGCGCTGGGGCTGGCCGGCATGGCCGGAAGGCTATCAACGTACCGACAGTCCGGAAGTGAAGCAGTTCTGCGAAGAGTACGCCGACGAAGTACAGTTTTACCTGTGGCTACAGTGGCTGGCCTGCGAGCAGTTTGCGCAGTGCTGGGAAACCAGCCAGGGCTTCGCCATGCCGATTGGCCTGTACCGCGATCTGGCAGTGGGCGTGGCGGAAGGCGGCGCGGAAACCTGGTGCGATCGTGAACTTTACTGCCTGAAAGCGTCCGTCGGCGCACCGCCTGACATTCTTGGTCCGCTCGGCCAGAACTGGGGACTGCCGCCGATGGATCCGCACGTCATGACGGCGCGCGGCTACGAGCCTTTTATCCAGCTCTTGCGCGCGAACATGAAAAGCTGCGGCGCGCTGCGTATTGATCATGTGATGTCGATGCTGCGCCTGTGGTGGATCCCGTACGGCGAAACCGCCGATCAGGGGGCGTACGTGCAGTATCCGGTGGATGATTTGCTGTCGATCCTCGCCCTGGAAAGCAAGCGCCACCAGTGCATGGTGATTGGCGAAGACCTGGGGACGGTGCCGGTGGAGATTGTCAGCAAGCTGCGCGACGGCGGCATCTACTCCTACAAGGTGCTCTATTTCGAGAACAGCGAAAACGTCTTCCTGCCGCCGCAAAAATGGCCGGAACAGTCGATGGCCGTGGCGACCACTCACGATCTGCCAACGCTGCGCGGCTACTGGGAAGCCGGTGATTTAACCCTGGGCAAAACCCTGGGACTGTATCCGGACGAAGAGGTGCTGCGCGGTCTGTACCAGGATCGCGAGCGGGCGAAACAGGGTCTACTGGAGGCGCTGCACAAGCAGGGTTGTCTGCCGAAACGTGCCGGGCACAAGGCCTCACGTATGGCGATGACCAGTACGCTGAACCGCGGAATGCAGCGTTATATCGCCGATTCCAACAGCGCGCTGCTCGGCTTGCAGCCGGAAGACTGGCTGGGGATGGCCGCGCCGGTAAATATTCCCGGCACCAGTTCTCAGTACAAAAACTGGCGGCGCAAGCTGAATACCACTCTTGAGAAGATGTTTGCCGATGACGGCGTGAACAGGCTGATTAAGGATCTGGACAGAAGGCGTAAAACGGCAGGGAAGAAGTAAGTATTACATTGCCCCTCTCCGTCCGGAGAGGGGCGATAGACAGCCGTTAAATCACCGTAGCCAGCAGCAGACAACCCACCAGACCACAGACCGAAATAATGGTCTCCAGCGCCGACCATGACTTCATGGTTTCACCGATAGTCAGGTTGAAGTACTCCTTGAACAGCCAGAAGCCCGGATCGTTCACGTGGGAGAAAATCACGCTACCGGAACCCACGGCGATAACCATCAGCTCAGGGCTGACACCGGTGGTGGCGATCAGCGGTGCAGCGATGCCGCCAGCAGTGATCGCCGCAACCGTTGCAGAACCCAGCGCAATACGCAGTACTGCGGCAATCGACCAGGCCATAAAGATCGGCGATAAGTTAGTGGAGTGCATCATCGCGGCAATGTATTTATCCACGCCGCTGTCGACCAGCACCTGTTTGAACGCGCCGCCGCCGCCGATGATCAGCAGCATCATGGCGATGATTTTGATCGAGGAGGTGATGGTATCGGTCACGTCATCCATTGAACGGCCACGGTTCAGGCCGAAGGTGAAGATAGCGATCAGCACGGCAATCAGCGTGGCCATAACCGGGTCGCCGAAGAACTCAGCGTAAGGCAGCAGCGCATGGCCTTTCGGCAGCACCATTTCCGCAATCGCACGACCCGCCATCAGGATCACCGGTACCAGCGAGGTCCAGACGCTGACGCCAAAGCTCGGCATTTCGGCTTCGGTAAAGGTTTTCGCGTTGTACAGGCCTTCCGGGATCGGCTTATCAATATTTTTCAGGAAACGGGCATACACCGGGCCTGCCAGGATCACCGTCGGGATCGCCAGCAGCGTACCGTAGAGCAGGGTTTTACCCATATCGGCGTGGAAGATAGTGGCGATAGCGGTCGGACCCGGGTGCGGCGGCAGGAAGCCGTGCGTCACGGAGAGGGCTGCCGCCATCGGCACGCCGACGTAAAGCAGCGGCACGCGCGCTTTTGCGGCGATGGTGAACACCAGCGGCAGCAACAGCACGAAGCCCACTTCATAGAACAGGGCGAAACCGACCGTAAAACCGGTTAACACCACCGCCCACTGAATGTATTTCTGACCAAATTTGTCGATAAGCGTGGTGGCAATGCGCTGCGCCCCACCGCAGTCTGCGAGCAGTTTGCCGAGCATAGCGCCGAAGCCCATGATCAGCGCAAGGCTGCCGAGCGTACCGCCGACACCCGCTTTAATGGAGGCGATCACTTTGTCTACTGGCATGCCCTGCATCAGTCCGACGGCGAGCGCCACCAGGATCAGGGCAATAAATCCGTTCAGTTTAAAACGGATCATTAACAACAGTAACAAGACAACACCGATAGCAACGATGACTAATGGCATGATTTACCTGGCCTTTAATTTGTTATGGGTAACGTTAAACACCTTACTGGCGTTACCAATTATCCCGCAGGGGGAACAGAGAACGCATCGCACTGCCCCGGCTTGCTTTTAGATTTGAACAAAAGTTTAGCTGGCCGTTTGGGGTTAATGCAGTACTGGCGCGAATGATACGGGTAACATATAAGGAATGAGAATGACCCTGGCGGTTTAAATGTGAGAATTGCGAGGTGGGTCAAATTCTGGGGAAAAGGATGTTAAATTTTTGGTGGCGGGTTGCCGGGTGG
Source organism: Enterobacter sp. K510 (assembly GCF_055804875.1). Classification (NCBI taxonomy): domain Bacteria; kingdom Pseudomonadati; phylum Pseudomonadota; class Gammaproteobacteria; order Enterobacterales; family Enterobacteriaceae; genus Enterobacter; species Enterobacter sp. K510. Next base: position 321,028 of record NZ_JBNRLQ010000005.1, read on the forward strand.
CGCTGCGCTTATGAAGCCTGTAGGCCCGGTAAGCGGAGCGCCACCGGGCGGGGAACGTATTAACACGTAGGCCCGGTAAGCGAAGCGCCACCGGGCGGGGGAGTGCATCAGTAGTAGGAGTGTTCGCCGCGCTGGTGTTCGGTCAGATCGCGCACGCCTTTCAGTTCCGGGAACTCGTTCAGCAGCTGCTTCTCGATCCCTTCTTTCAGGGTCACATCGACCATTGAACAGCCGTTACAACCGCCGCCGAACTGCAGAATGGCATAGCCTTCTTCAGTAATTTCCATCAGCGTTACGCGGCCACCGTGACCGGCCAGCTGCGGGTTAACCTGCGACTGGATCATGTAATCGACGCGCTCCATCAGCGGCGCATCATCAGACACTTTACGCATTTTGGCATTCGGGGCTTTCAGCGTCAGCTGTGAACCCAGCTGATCGGTAACGAAATCGATCTCCGCATCATCCAGATACGGCGCGCTCAACTCATCGACATACGCCGTCAGCAGGTCAAATTTCAGGGCGGTGTCAGAAGCTTCCACTGCGTCCGGCGGGCAGTAAGAGACGCCACATTCAGCGTTTGGGGTACCCGGATTGATCACAAATACGCGGATTTGTGTTCCTTCTTCCTGATTTGCCAGCAGTTTGGCAAAGTGCGCTTGTGCAGCGTCGGAAATATGGATCATAGCAATGGCCTAATAGTTGACTATTTTACCTGGTTATAATACGCCCATCATCGAGGCTCTACAAGGTTCGACACAGGCACCATACCTGAACAGTCGCCGCGCCGCCCCGTAAAAGCAGCTGAGCAATCTCTGCGACGGTGCTGCCGGTAGTGACGACATCATCCACGATAGCGATATGGAGTCCGCGCACCGGTAATTCAAGGCGAAAGGCATGGCGCAGGTTATGTTTCCGCCGTCTGGCGCTGAGCTGATGCTGAACGGGCGTGGCGCGAACGCGTATCAGCGCCGTCCTGTCCCAGGCGCAGGTCAGCCAGCGGGCGAGCGGGCGGCAGAGCAGATCGCTCTGGTTAAATCCTCTGCGCCACTGGCGGCGGCGGTGGAGGGGCACGCTGATCAGTCTGTCGGGCCAGGGCGATCCCCGCTCACGATGGGCGCGGGCAACGGCTAACAGCAACAGACGCGCCAGCGCCCTGGCCACTTCCGGCTGGCGGCAGAATTTCAGCCGGTGGATCAGCGAACTGAGCGGCGGCACATAGTCGTTTACCATCACCAGTTGCTGCCAGGGCGGCGGTTTTTGCAGGCAACGCCCGCACGCCAGCCCGGAAAGCGCCGCCGGTAAACCGCACTGTGGGCAGACGGTCTGCGTGATAAACAGCGCACGGCAGCACACCGAACAGATGCCCCAGGACGCGAGCGCCAGCGGCATTCGGCATAGCCAGCATAAGCCAGGCACTGATAGCATAGATCCCCTCCCTGTTGATGAAAGAGAAGCCTAACTGATGAATGACCTGTGGTGGGAAACCAAAGGCGAAGGAAAGTGTCATCTTGTGCTGCTGCACGGATGGGGACTGAATGCGCAGGTATGGGATTGCATAACGGCGGAACTCGCGCCGCATTTTACGCTGCATCTGGTGGATCTGCCGGGATACGGCCGCAGCAGCGGCTTTGGCGCGCTGACTCTTCAGCAGATGACAGAGGCGGTGCTGGCTCGCGCGCCGGACAGCGCCATCTGGCTGGGCTGGAGTCTGGGCGGGCTGGTGGCAAGCCAGGCGGCGCTCAGCGCCCCGCAGCGTGTTCAGGCGCTGGTAACGGTCGCGTCTTCCCCTTGCTTCTGCGCCGAAGATGACTGGCCGGGTATCAAGCCTGAGGTGCTGTCCGGCTTTCAGCGTCAGCTGAGCGAGGATTTTCAGCGTACCGTGGAGCGTTTCCTTGCGCTGCAAACCCTGGGCACCGAAACGGCCCGTGCAGATGCCCGCAAACTGAAAAGCGCCGTGCTGGCGCTGCCGATGCCAGGCGAAACCGTGCTTAACGGCGGGCTGGAGATCCTCAAAACCGCCGATCTGCGCGCGCCGCTGGCTTCACTGAAGCAGCCTTTCCTGCGCCTGTACGGTCGGCTTGATGGCCTGGTGCCACGCAAAATCGTGGCGATGCTGGACGAGGCGTGGCCCGCCAGCCAGTCGGTGATCTTCCCGAAAGCCGCCCATGCGCCCTTTATTTCTCACCCGGAAGACTTTTGTCAGGCGCTGCTCGATTTTAAGGCCTCGCTGGCGTGATCCCTCTGCGGCGTGTGGCGAAATAGTCAACTGGCGTTAATACTTAAGGATGTCACTGCGGCTTTGTTGGTGAAAAGCGTAATGACCTAAGAACCACAACCTTAAAGGAGTTAAGCCTATGAAACTTGCTACCGGTATTGTCGCGTCTCTGGTTATTGGATCGCTGTCATTTGGCGTGCTTGCAGCAGAAGAGTTGCAGAAAGATAAAGTCAAAGAGATGAACCTGACCAAAATTGGCACAGTGACCACCTCTGACACCACTGCACCGATGGATGCGAAAGCGGAAATCGTGAAGAAAGCCGATGAGCTGGGTGGGAAATATTATGTTGTGACCAGCGGTGATAAAACGGGCAAAGACATTCACGCGACCGCAGACGTGTATAAATAACAGCAGCAGGCGGATCCCCGATCCGCCTGTCTGTCAGCCTGGCATCCACCACTCCCGCAGACAGGCTTTTCCTTCCGGACACTGACGGCACTGCCCGCTCAGACAGCCACCGGGCTCTTCCTGAACGCGACGGACTTTTCCCAGCGCCTCCATCCGGCTCAGCATCGCTTCCACCATCGACAGCGGCGTATGCAGCGCAGCGCTCAGGGCGCTGGCCTCCATTTTGCCATGCAGGGCCAGCATATCGCGGATCTCAAACAGTGAGGCCATGGCGTGTCTCCTTAGTGACAGTCGCTGCCGGTGCTGGCTTCGCAGCAGCGGGCAAGCTGTTTACGCGTCGCCAGCAGATCGACGTTCACCCGGCTTCTGGCGCGACGCAGGCCGCCAATCACCAGCACGTTAAACAGGATCACCGCGAGGATACAGACCAGGCTGTAGCGCGGATGCTGGCTAAAGGTGGCGGTCTGATAAAACAGGGTGGCGAGGGAATAAGCGATATTCAGCCCCCAGAGGATCGAGAAGCCCATCCAGCCGCGGCTCGCTTCGCGAGCGATGGCCCCCATCACCGAAATACAGGGGATGTAGAGCAGCACGAAGATCAGATAGCTGTAGGCGGCGGCAGGGCTGCCAAACTTCTCGCTCATCACGCCCATGGTGCCGGTGGCCATTTCGCCGTCGCCTTTGCTGGCTTCGATCGGATTAGCCAGCGTGCTCAGGCTTAAGGTTTCCACCAGGCTTTGCCAGGTTTCTTGCGCGGCGCCCAGCAGTTCGTCCGTCAGGCTGAACTGCGCTGCATCAAAGGGCGCGTCCTGAATGTTTTCGGCGGTGTAGAGGGTGTTTAATGTCCCGACCACCACTTCTTTTGCCATCGCGCCGGTAAACAGACCGACGGTCGCCTGCCAGTGATCCTCCTGCACGCCGACAGGCTCAAGCAGCGGCGTGAACACCCGACTGACCGATGCCAGCGCCGAGTCGTTGATGCTCGTAGCCGCCTGGCCGCCAAGCGTAAAGCTGTTCAGGGCGCTGAGGAAAATACTGACCACCACAATCACCTTACCCGCGCGCAGCACAAAGCCTTTCAGACGCTGCCAGGTTTGCAGCAGCAGGCTTTTCAGGTGCGGGACGTGATACACCGGCAGCTCCATCACAAAAGGCGAGGCTTCGCCGCGCATAATGGTGTGCTTGAGCATCAGGCCGGTGAGAATAGCCATCACGATCCCCAGCACATAGAGCGAGAACACCGCCAGCGCACCCTGCTGCCCGAAGAAGGCCGAGGCGAAGACGGCGAAAATCGCCAGCCGCGCGCCGCAGGACATAAAGGGTGCCATCATGATGGTCATCAGGCGCTCACGCGGCGCATCCAGCGTGCGGGCGCCCATTACCGACGGCACATTACAGCCAAAGCCGACAATCAGCGGCACAAAGGATTTGCCCGGTAGCCCCAGCGACTGCATCAGGCGATCCATTACAAAGGCCGCGCGCGCCATGTAGCCGGAGTCTTCAAGGAATGACAGGAACAGGTACATCATGCCGATCTGCGGCACCAGCGGCAGCACGGTGTTGATACCGCCGCCCAGCCCCTGGGCAAGGAAAATAGTCAGCCAGTCCGGGAAGTGCAGCGTGTAACCAATCCACTGAATACCGTGAATGAAAATGGCCACGGAACCGGCGTCAAAGATCGGCGCCAGCGCGCCGCCGATGTTAATGGCCAGCACAAACATCACGTACATCACCAGCAGGAAGATCGGCAGCCCGAGCAGACGGTTGAGGACGATCTTATCCATGGCGGCGGTAAAGCGCCCCGGCTCCGCCGTTAACGTGTTGCTCACCGCATCGCAAATGGCCGCGATGGTCTGGTAACGGGCGTCGGCGATGTGCAGGGCAGGATCGTCCATCTCCTCTTTCAGACGCGCCAGCGCCTGCGGCAGATGCTGCGCCGCATCGCCCGCGTAGCCGCGGCTGTAGATATCGCCTTCCAGCATCTGCAACGCCAGCCAGCGACGCTGTTGTTCCGGCATCTGTGTATCCATGGTTTCCGCCAGCATGGCGGCTTCCCGCAGCAGGGGACGCGCATAATGCACCAGGCTGATAGCCTGATTCTGCTGGTGGCGGTCAATCGCCAGCTTAAGGGCGTCGATACCGCGCCCGCGCGTTGATACCAGCGGCACCACCGGGCAACCCAGGCGGGCGGACAGGGCATCGATGTCGATGCGGATCTGCTGTTTCTCGGCAATGTCGAGCATGTTAAGCGCCACGATGCAGGGAATGCCCAGCTCCAGCAGCTGTAGCGTCAGGTAGAGGTTACGCTCCAGATTTGACGCATCCACTACGTTAATCAGCATGTCCGCCTCGCCGCTGAGAATGTAGTGGCAGGCGATCTGTTCATCGAGAGAGGTTTGCGACGAAATGGTGGTCAGAGAATAGGTGCCAGGCAGGTCCACCAGGGTTACCGCGTGGTCAGTGGTGGAGAACAGCCCTTCTTTACGCTCCACCGTGACGCCCGCCCAGTTACCGACACGCTGACGTGCGCCGGTAAGCTGATTAAATAAAGTTGTCTTGCCGGAATTAGGATTGCCAATTAAACCAAGGGTTAATTTTTTCATAGTATTGCTGCGCTCTGTGAGTCAGTCGCTTATTAACGGGATACCGCTTCCACTTCTAATAACGCCAGATCTTTTTTTCGTAATACCAGGCTGACCCGACGGGTTTCAATATGTACAGGGTCACCGAAGGGCGCGACGCGCACCACGTTAAATGACGAGCCCGGCAGCATGCCAAGCGAAAGCAGTTTCTGACGGTAAGCCGGGCTGATTTCAGGGGCGAAACCGGTAATTTTCCACGCGCTGTCAGGTGAGAATGCCATAGGGACCTACTTAATTTTGCAAATCAGGGTAGTGTGCCGGGCGTCGTCAACATTCAGGAAAAGCGGAATAAGCGACCCCGGCGACGGTGACAAAATAATCAACTGAAAGAATGGTAATGAGAATGGTTTTTATCATCAACGGATAAAATGTGTGTGAATGTTATATTGGCGATTAATATGCGGGACTTTTGATTTAGCTCAAAAATAAGCGCGGAAATGATTTTAGTTAAATGGAACCAGAATTAACGCATTGTGTTAATAATGTGAAAAATAGTGATCTGTTAAGTTTTATTAATTATTTAAAGTTAATTCCCTCTCCCGCAGGAGAGGGCGAAAAAAGATTAACGTTTTTTACCCATGGCCGCCGCCAGCGCATCCATCATCGCGCTGTTGCCGGATGGCTGAGCATCACGACCGCGTGGTTTTGCCGCCCCGCGCGCTGCCGGGCGGCTGGCCTGTTCGCGCTGCGGGCCACTGCCGCGACGGGAACTGGTTTCGCCTGGCTGTTCGTCAAGACGCATGGTCAGGGCGATACGTTTTCGCGGCAGATCGACTTCCATCACCTTCACTTTGACGATATCACCGGCTTTCACCACGCTGTGCGGATCGTCGACAAACTTGTTGGACAGCGAGGAGATATGCACCAGGCCGTCCTGATGCACGCCGATGTCCACGAATGCGCCAAAGTTGGTGACGTTGGTCACCGCGCCTTCAAGGATCATGCCTGGCAGCAGGTCGTTCATGGTTTCCACGCCCTCGGCGAAGGTCGCGGTTTTGAATTCCGGACGCGGATCGCGGCCTGGTTTTTCCAGCTCTTTGATGATATCGGTCACCGTCGGCACGCCGAAACGCTCATCGGTGAAGTCGGAGGCTTTCAGCTGACGCAGCTCGTTGCCGTTACCCATCAGATCGCGCAATGACTGCTCGGTGGCGGCCAGAATGCGCTCCACCACCGGATAGGCTTCCGGGTGCACCGTTGACGCATCCAGCGGGTTATCGCCGTGGTTAATGCGCAGGAAGCCCGCGCACTGTTCGAAGGCTTTCGGCCCCAGACGGCTCACCTTCAGCAACTGCTGGCGGTTCTGGAACTGCCCGTTCTCATCGCGCCAGGCGACAATATTCTGCGCCATCATGCGGGTTAAACCCGCCACGCGGGTTAACAGCGGTACGGAGGCGGTATTCAGATCGACGCCCACGGCGTTTACGCAGTCTTCCACCACCGCATCGAGCTTACGCGCCAGCTGTGACTGGCTGACGTCGTGCTGGTACTGGCCGACGCCGATGGATTTCGGATCGATTTTCACCAGCTCCGCCAGCGGATCCTGTAAACGACGGGCGATAGACACCGCGCCACGGATGGAGACATCCAGATCCGGGAACTCCAGCGCCGCCAGTTCAGAGGCGGAATAGACAGACGCGCCCGCTTCGCTGACGATCACTTTTTGCGCCGTGACTTTCGGGAACTGCTTTTGCACGTCGAGGAAGAAACGCTCGGTTTCGCGCGAGGCCGTGCCGTTACCGATGGCCACCAGTTCAACATTATGTTTTTCGCACAGCGTGGCGACCACTACCGCCGCTTTCGCGGCCTGGCCGGTGTGCGGATAGATGGTGTCGGTCGCCACCAGCTTGCCGGTGCCGTCAACCACCGCCACTTTCACGCCGGTGCGCAGGCCGGGATCAAGACCCATGGTGGCGCGCAGCCCTGCAGGGGCCGCCATCAGCAGATCGTGCAGGTTACGGGCGAACACGTTAATGGCTTCGTCTTCGGCGCGCTCGCGCACGGTGCCCATTAATTCGGTTTCGAGGTGCATCAGCACCTTGATACGCCATGTCCAGCTCACCACGCCACGACGCCAGCTGTCGGCAGGGGCATTGTTCAGGCGCAGGCCGAGATGGTCGATGATGATCTGTTCGCAATGGCTCTCTTTGGGCGGCTCATCAAACTGCGGATCGGCGTTCAGCGCCAGTTGCAGAATGCCTTCGTTGCGGCCACGGAACATCGCCAGCGCGCGGTGTGACGGCACGCTGCTAATAGGTTCGTGATGATCGAAATAGTCGCGGAATTTCGCGCCTTCTTCCTCTTTGCCGCTAATCACCGTCGCCACCAGGTGCGCGTTCTTCCACAGGTAGTCACGCACTTTCGCCAGCAGCGCCGCGTCTTCCGCAAAGCGCTCCATCAGAATATAACGCGCGCCGTCCAGCGCCGCTTTGGTGTCAGCCACGCCTTTATCCGCATCGACGAATTTCGCAGCTTCAGTTTCCGGGTGATGGGACGGATCCTTCCACAGTAGATCGGCGAGTGGTTCGAGTCCTGCTTCAATGGCGATTTGCCCGCGTGTGCGGCGCTTAGGCTTATAGGGCAGGTAGAGATCTTCGAGTTCGGTTTTGCTCAGCGTACTGTTGATGGCCCCGGCCAGTTCGTCGGTCAGCTTGCCCTGTTCGCCGATGGATTTGAGGATCGCCTGGCGTCTCTCTTCCAGTTCGCGCAGGTAGCCAAGACGGGTTTCGAGCTGACGTAATTGCGTGTCGTCCAGACCGCCGGTGACTTCTTTACGATAACGTGCAATGAACGGCACGGTGTTCCCTTCATCAAGCAGGCGAACGGCAGATTCTACCTGTTCAGCTCTCGCCTGAAGTTCACCCGCAATAATGCGGCAGAGCGAATTATTCATCATTTCAATATCATCTTCTGAGCAAAAACAGCCGATAGTTATACGGATTGAGGCAGCAAAATGCCAGCCGTAACGGGCGGCTTAGGGATTATTCTGGCGGGCTATTTTACATAGGTGATCTCATTCACATACCAGGTGGCTTCACCGCCCGGCGTCTGCACCACGGCGACGTCGCCAACCTCTTTCTTCAGCAGCGCGCGCGCCATCGGCGAGTCGATGGAGATGTAATCCTTTTGACCAAAAATTTCATCGTAGCCGACAATGCGGAAACGGCGGGTATCGCCCTCGTCGTTCTCAATTTCCACCCAGGCGCCAAAAAAGACTTTGCCTTCCTGCTGCGGGGAGTAATCTACGATACGCAGATTTTCGAGGCATTTAGTGAGATAGCGCACCCGGCGGTCGATCTCGCGCAGCCGTTTCTTATTATACTGGTAGTCGGCGTTTTCACTGCGGTCGCCCAGACTTGCCGCCCAGGTCACTTTTTTGGTGACTTCGGGGCGCTCCTGACGCCAGAGATAATCCATTTCCTGCTTGAGTTTGTCGTAACCCTCACGGGTAATCAGGGGCGTTTTCATTTTCCATGCCTTATTCTGTGAGCAAATGTACAGATAACTTGCTGTTAAATATGCTTTGTAACAATTTCGACTAGAATTCATACCAGAATTAACTGGTGGTGGGCGCACACTTTTTTAGAATACGCTTTCAAGATTGTCCGAACCTTTGGGAGTACAAACAATGCAAGAGAATTATAAGATTCTGGTCGTCGATGACGATATGCGCCTGCGTGCGCTGCTTGAACGTTATCTCACCGAGCAAGGCTTCCAGGTTCGCAGCGTCGCCAACGCAGAACAGATGGATCGCCTGCTAACCCGTGAATCCTTCCACCTGATGGTGCTCGACTTAATGTTACCTGGTGAAGATGGTTTGTCCATCTGCCGTCGCCTGCGTAGCCAGAGCAACCCGATGCCGATCATTATGGTCACGGCGAAAGGCGAAGAAGTTGACCGTATCGTGGGCCTCGAAATTGGCGCTGACGACTACATTCCAAAACCCTTTAACCCGCGCGAGCTGCTGGCCCGTATCCGCGCCGTGCTGCGCCGTCAGGCGAATGAACTGCCGGGTGCGCCGTCGCAGGAAGAAGCGGTTATCGCCTTTGGGAAGTTCAAGCTTAACCTCGGCACCCGCGAAATGTTCCGCGAAGATGAGCCGATGCCGCTGACCAGCGGTGAATTCGCCGTGCTGAAAGCGCTGGTTAGCCATCCGCGCGAGCCGCTGTCCCGCGATAAGCTGATGAACCTGGCCCGTGGCCGCGAATACTCCGCGATGGAGCGCTCCATCGACGTTCAAATCTCCCGCCTGCGCCGCATGGTGGAAGAAGATCCGGCGCACCCGCGCTATATTCAGACCGTCTGGGGTCTGGGCTACGTCTTTGTGCCGGACGGCGCTAAAGCATGAGGCGAATGCGCTTCTCGCCGCGAAGTTCGTTTGCCCGCACGCTGTTGCTGATCGTCACCCTGCTGTTCGTCAGCCTGGTGACGACCTATCTGGTGGTGCTGAACTTCGCGATCCTGCCGAGCCTCCAGCAGTTTAATAAGGTCCTCGCTTACGAAGTCCGTATGCTGATGACCGATAAACTGCAACTGGAGGACGGCACGCAACTGGTGGTTCCCCCTGCGTTTCGCCGGGAGATCTATCGCGAGCTGGGCATTTCGCTCTACTCCAACGAGGCCGCTGAAGATGCGGGCCTGCGTTGGGCGCAACATTACGAATTCTTAAGCCATCAGATGGCGCAGCAGCTGGGCGGCCCGACGGAAGTGCGCGTCGAGGTCAACAAAAGCTCGCCCGTCGTGTGGCTCAAAACCTGGCTGTCGCCCAATATCTGGGTGCGCGTACCGCTCACGGAAATTCATCAGGGCGATTTCTCCCCGCTGTTCCGCTATACGCTGGCTATTATGCTGATGGCCATCGGCGGCGCATGGCTGTTTATCCGTATCCAGAACCGGCCGCTGGTGGATCTGGAACATGCCGCGCTTAAAGTGGGGAAAGGGCAAATTCCGCAGCCGCTGCGCGAATATGGCGCGTCTGAGGTGCGCTCCGTGACCCGCGCCTTCAACCAGATGGCGGCGGGCGTCAAACAGCTGGCCGATGACCGTACGCTGTTAATGGCGGGCGTCAGCCACGATCTGCGTACGCCGCTGACCCGCATTCGCCTCGCCACGGAAATGATGGCCGAAGAAGACGGCTATCTCGCGGAATCCATCAATAAAGACATCGAAGAGTGCAACGCCATTATCGAGCAGTTTATTGATTACCTGCGTACCGGCCAGGAAATGCCGATGGAGATCGCCGATCTCAATTCGGTACTGGGCGAAGTGGTGGCGGCTGAAAGCGGCTATGAGCGTGAAATCGAAACGGCGATGCACCCGGATGAGATCCTGGTGCGTATGCATCCGCTCTCCATTAAGCGTGCCGTGGCGAATATGGTGGTTAACGCCGCCCGCTATGGCAACGGCTGGATCAAAGTCAGCAGCGGTACCGAGCCGCATCGCGCCTGGTTCCAGGTGGAGGACGACGGTCCGGGGATCAAACCGGAGCAGCGTAAGCATCTGTTCCAGCCTTTTGTGCGGGGCGACAGCGCGCGCAGCACCAGCGGTACAGGCTTAGGCCTGGCGATTGTGCAGCGTATTGTCGATAACCATAACGGTCTGCTGGAGCTGGGCACGAGCGAGCGGGGCGGGTTATGCATTCGCGCCTGGCTGCCGATCCCGGTGGCGCGTGTTGCAAGTCAGGTGAAAGAGGGTTAATTAACAGTGCCCGGTGGCGCGATGAAACAGTAGGCCCGGCAAGCAACGCGCCGCCGGGCATAAAACAGATAAGATTTACAGCTTCGGTCCTGCACTCACCAGCGCCGCACCCGCCGGGGTATCGGTATACTTCTCGAAATTACTGATAAACAGTTTCGCCAGCGCTTCGGCTTTCTCCTGCCACTGTTCCGGTGACGCATAGGTGTTGCGCGGATCGAGGATCGCGGTGTCCACACCCGGCAACGTCGTCGGGATCGCCAGATTAAACATCGGCAGCGTAAAGGTTTCCGCTTCGTCCAGCGAACCATTCAGAATGGCGTCAATAATGGCGCGCGTATCTTTAATGGAGATGCGCTTGCCGGTACCGTTCCAGCCGGTATTCACCAGATAAGCCTGCGCGCCCGCCGCCTGCATGCGTTTCACCAGCACTTCGGCGTACTGCGTCGGGTGCAGCGACAGGAAGGCCGCGCCAAAACAGGCGGAGAAGGTCGGGGTCGGCTCGGTGACGCCGCGCTCGGTGCCCGCCAGCTTGGCGGTGAAACCCGACAGGAAATGGTACTGCGTCTGGTTAGCCGACAGCCGCGACACTGGCGGCAACACGCCGAAAGCATCGGCGGTGAGGAAGATCACCTTGGTGGCATGTCCGGCCTTGGACACCGGCTTGACGATATTATCAATGTGATAGATCGGGTAAGAGACGCGGGTGTTCTCGGTTTTGGAACCATCGTCATAATCGACAGAGCCGTCTGCGCGCACGGTGACGTTTTCCAGCAGCGCATCACGGCGAATGGCGTGGAAAATATCCGGCTCGGCCTCTTCGGACAGCTTGATCGTTTTTGCGTAGCAGCCGCCTTCGAAGTTAAACACGCCGTCATCATCCCAGCCGTGTTCGTCATCGCCGATCAGACGGCGTTTCGGATCGGTGGAGAGGGTGGTTTTACCGGTGCCGGACAGACCAAAGAACACCGCCACATCGCCTTTTTCACCGACGTTCGCCGAACAGTGCATGGAAGCGATACCCTTCAGCGGCAGCAGGTAGTTCATGATCGAGAACATCCCTTTTTTCATTTCGCCGCCGTACCAGGTGCCGCCGATCAGCTGAATGCGTTCGGTCAGGTTAAAGGCCACGAAATTCTCGGAGTTCAGACCCTGCTCTTTCCACTGCGGGTTAGTGCACTTCGCGCCGTTCATGACGATAAAGTCCGGCGTAAAGCCCGCCAGCTCTTCTTCCGTCGGGCGGATAAACATGTTTTTGACGAAATGGGCCTGCCAGGCGACTTCGGTAATAAAGCGCACCGACAGACGGGTGTCAGCGTTCGCGCCGCAAAAGGCATCAACAATAAACAGCCGCTTGCCGGAGAGTTGACGGGTAACCAGGCCTTTCAGATGCTGCCAGGTTTCCGGGGAGAGCGGTTTATTGTCGTTCTTGCCTTTGCCTTTATCGGACCACCACACGGTATCGCGGGTGGTGTCATCGCGAACAATGTATTTATCTTTCGGCGAACGGCCGGTGAAAATACCGGTGTCGACGGCGATAGCACCAGAATTTGTCAGCACACCGCGCTCGTATCCTTCCAGATCTGGATTGAGCTCTTCCTGATACAGCGTGTCATAATCAGGGTTGTGGACAATATTCTTAACGTCGTGGATACCATAAGCCTCGAGATCCTGCGGGGTTAAATCGTTAACGCGCATGTCACTACTCCTTAGCTAAATGTACTACCTGAGATTGTAGGGTTGTTATAGGGGTTTTAACCGCGACGGGGCTCATAGATTTACGTATCAGGAAAATCTCACTATATAGGGTTACACCCGTCACCTGGCGAGACGAATTATGGATGTTTTGCTTTGAGTCAGGGAGGAAACGTTACGCAATCGGGCTTTTTTAGAGGATTAGTCGGCGGCTTTGTGAGTGTAATCGCATTCATGAAAGGAAATTACGTAACTGTTTCATGAAGATTTAAGGCGCGCCGCCGGGCGGCGACGCGCGAGTCAGCATTAATGCACCTGCGGATCCGCAGGGGAGGCGTTGTTGCGGATTTCCGCAATATCCATCGAATTGAACAGATAGTGATTACCGCAGTAATCGCAGTGCATGTCGATTTCGCCTTCTTCCGCCAGGATGCTGTCGATTTCTTCATCCGGCAGGGTGCGCAGCGCCCCGGCGCAACGCTCGCGGGAGCAGGTGCACTTAAACACCACGTCCTGCGGATCGTAGAGGGTCACTTCCTCTTCGTGATACAGACGCCACAGCACGTCGTTGGCGGGCAGCGTGGTCAGCTCTTCCAGCTTGATGGTATCGGTCAGCGTCGCCAGATGTTCGAAATCATTGGCCTGGGTATCCTGCGCCGGCAGGACCTGCAACAGCATACCGCCCGCCGCCGCTTTACCGTCGACCACGCCGGTGCGAATGAACAGACGCGTCGGCAGCTGCTCAGAACGCATGAAGTAATCTTCCAGGCATTCGGCCAGCGTATCGCCTTCCAGACCGACAACGCCCTGATAGCGTTCGCCTTCTTCCGGCGCAATGGTGATCACCAGATAACCGTTGCCGATAAGGGTTTTCAGATCGGCATTGTCAGGCACGTCGCCCTGCACGCGCGCGACGCCGCGCATTTCCTGGCGGTTGTTGCCATTGATCACGGCGAGGCTCATCGGGCCATCGCCCTGCAACTGCACGGTGATATCACCGGCGAATTTCAGGGTGGCAGTCAGTAAACTTGTCGCGACCAGCAACTCACCGAGGATCATTTTCACCGGCTGCGGGTAATCATGATTTTCAAGGATATGTTGCAGGCTCCCGGATACCGTCACCAGTTCGCCGCGAACGGCATAGTTTTCAAACAGGTAGCGGTGCAATTGGTCGTGTTGGGCCATAGTCATCTCGTCTTAGGGTGAAAAATTACTCTTTTTCACCGAATTTAAATTTTATCAGGTCGCGGCGTTCTTTCTTATCCGGACGGCGATCGGGGTGCGGCATGGTGAGCGCGTTAAGTTTACGGGCCTCGGCCATTTTCTCGCGTTTTTCAACGCTTTCCGCCGTTTCTTCATACAACGCCACCGCCTCACTCGCCGGACGGCGCTGTTCGGTAATGGCACTCACCACTACCGTGCGCTCGTCATTTCCCTGACGCAGCGTCAGCATGGCATTCAGCTCAACAATCTTACTCGGTTTGGTGCGCTGTCCGTTGTAGTGCACTTTGCCGCCTTCGATCATCTCACGTGCCAGCGCGCGGGTTTTGTAAAAGCGTGCCGCCCAGAGCCATTTATCAAGGCGGACCTGCTGTGCGGGTTTCTCTTTCATCGCATCTCCTTCACGCCGAGCGCGGGGATCAAACGGCGGTAGTCATTCAGCCCCGGATGGCGCTGATATTGCTTTTCAGCGATCCCGGAATCCGGATTCGTAATGCCGAGGCAGTAGCGAATACCGAATTGTGCCGCCGCATCGAGGATGGGTTCGCTGTCATCCACAAACAGGGTGCGTTCCGGATCAAGCCCGGTCTCCTGCTGTACGGCTTGCCATAATCGCTGATCCTCTTTCGGATAGCTAAATGTGTGGGTGGAAAGTAATAAATCAAGGTGTGAACCCAGGCCCGTATGCTCAAGCTTCACCGCCAGGTTATGCGGGTGCGCATTGGTCAGCAAAATACGGCGTTTACCACAGGCTTTCAGCGCATCCAGAAACGGCACGGTGTCTTCACGCAATACCGCCCGCGCGCCCTGCGCGGTGGTCATGGCGCAAATATCCAGCCCGAGGCGTTCACTCCAGTAATCCAGACAGTACCAGTTTAGCGTATGCTGCACGGCATGATATTGCTGGCCGATATACGCCTGCGCTTCCTGCGGCGTGATGCCCCGCTGTGCGGCATAGGTTTCCGGCACCAGTTTTTGCCAGAAATAGTTATCAAACGCCAGATCGAGCAGGGTGCCGTCCATGTCCAGCAAAACGGTATCCACGTTTTGCCAGTCAATATCAATATGCATAGAACACTCCGGACAGAAGGAAAATTCGGCGCGGGCTACAACCAGTGCCCGCGCCGAATATTATCAGATAATGTTGTCCGGGGCGGAGATCAGCGTCGGGTTGAAGCAGCTGTCATAGTACTGCTGAATGTCGGCCAGGCGGGTGCGATGGCGCTGATAGCGGCGCAGGGCCTGAATGCCGTTATACAGGCTGCAAAGGATCAGCGCCGCCAGCAGCAGGGTGGTCGCGGCATAACGCCACAGTCCGGCGCTGTCGGGCATACGGTGCAGGCTGATGTGGCGGGTGCCGTTGGCGTCGGTATAAATATTGGTGATGATCCCTTCGGCGCTGAACGGCGTCTGCATCAGCATTTGCGCCAGCCGCTGAAACTCTCCCCACTGATCCTGCGCCGGATAGTCATACAGCGCGACAGGCGGCCACGGCTGATCCACCAGCTCGCTGCCTTCATCGCTGGCAATCACAAAGCCGCCAGGCGCCGGGCTGTTCAGCGCCTGCGCTGCACGAGCGGTTTCACGGGTAATAAAAGGCGCGGTGGAGGTGTCCACCAGATTATCCAGCGATTCGGCGCTGACCGGGCGCAGCAGCACGTTCACGCCGCTGAGTTTACCGGTGCTGGCGCGACGGGTTAGCGCCTCCCAGTCTTTGGTATTGCCGAGATTAACCAGCGCGTTTTTAAGACGCAGACACTCATCTTCGGCGGCGCACAGATCCTGGGTTTTCAGCACGATATCGGCAAAATCATCCAGCAACACCATGCCGGATTTTTCTATGGCCGAACGCAGCGCGGCGCTGACGCGGGAATCTTCTTCTGTCTGGGGATGCAGCTGGCGGTTAACCGCCTGAATCAGCGCGCTGGCTTTATTCACGGTATCGGATTCCGGCAGCGGCAGGGGCGGCGCATCGTTCCAGATAATCTGCGAGCAGTCGAACGGTGTAAACGGCGACTTTTGCTGGGCGTTCCAGTTGCCTGACGCATGGATGCTGCACATACCGGTGCCGCGCAGGCTCAGGGTATCCCCCACGCGCACCGCCGCCTTTTCCAGTTCGTTCACGCTGGTCGCTTCAATGGTCTGCGCGCCTTTCATCCATGACACGGTAAATTTGATGGGCATATCCAGCGGCACCCAGACCAGCAGCATCACCAGCACGATCAGCGCGCCTGCCGCGATAATGGCGCTGCGCAGCCAGTGCTGAACCGGGAAATGCGTGGCTTCGTCATGCAGGGATAAAAAGCGCCCCTGGCGCACCACATGGCGGTCGAGATAAATATCAATATCCGTCTGCTGGCCTAAGTCCTGCGCGATGTAGGGCTGCCAGTGCGGCGGATAAATCAGATCGATAATGCCGAGGGAAATATTATTAATCTGCTCCTGATCGTTCTCACCAAACAGCCCCCAGCGCTTTGGCGTGCCGCGCAGGCAGTGGATCTCACGTAACGTATTTTTTGCCGGCGGCGCGAATAATCCCCAGAGGCCTGCGGCCAGCAGCATGATTGCCCCGCCTGCCATCCACGGCACAAAAACGTTAGGCGTGACCAGGCAGAAGAAAAATAACAGGAAAGAGGCGCTGATCAGCAGGGCTTCCCGCAGCCCGTCCGGGCGGCTCAGGGCATACTCTTCCCGCGTTTGCTGGCGAATATTCAGCAGTTCGATCTGCTCGCTCTCTTCGCCACGAATGGAAGCCTGAGTGGAGGTTTGCACTTCCAGCGAGTAGCCGCGCGTCTCCTGCATGTATTCGCTCAGGGTATGGCCGTTGAGGGAAATGACCAGCGGGAGGGTGTCGGTGTGGATCAGTTCCACCGCGTTTTCATCGGTGATGTACTGTTCCCAGAACGGCGGCAAATGGACTTCTACCGCATCAAGGTAGTAGCGCCATTTATTGAGATCGTCAGTATTGATGCCGTATCGGGTGATCGCGTGCGTCACGGAAAAAACCGTGTTGCTTTGCGTATTTAACGCCATCGCCACCGGCGGCGTGGTCGCACCGGTCGGGCCGGGGACATCCAGGATACGGGATAGCGAATCGAGGTAACTTTCAACCGCGCTGCGCTCATCGGCGGTTAATTTACGCGTGGCGGCATCAGCAAAAACCTGAAGATTTGGTAGCCGGTAGAGGCGCTTCGTCCGTCGCCTGAAAAACCACCATGCAAGAAGTGCGCAGGCAAGGCAGGCAGCGAAAAAAATCAAAATGGTGCTCATACTTTCCCCATCTTACTTTTTTTACAGAGGTGTGGTCAGTAGCACCCTTTCCAAAAAAAACGTCATCACATGGCTGGTTTCGGGCAAGTATAAAACTGAATTCTTTTAAGCGCATACCAGCGCGCAGGATAGTAACAAAACACGCGCTGCATGCAATATCAGCAAATTCCTAATCTCAATTCAAGCTCTTGACTTTTTTAATGAAATGATGAATGTACTAGTTGACGTTACAAATATGTAAATTGAGCGCGAATGCCGTTGCCCAAACTGCTCGCTATACCGCACAATAAACAGAGTTTTCACTGTAAAGACCCCATCATAATGAGTAAATCATTGCAAAAACCCACCATTCTTAACGTCGAAACCGTCGCTAAATCACGGTTATTTAACGTTGAAAGCGTGGATCTGGAATTCAGCAACGGCGAGCGTCGTGTTTATGAGCGCATGCGCCCGTCAACGCGCGAAGCCGTAATGATTGTGCCCATCGTCGATGACCATCTGATTTTGATCCGTGAATATGCCGTGGGGATCGAAGCCTATGAACTGGGCTTTTCGAAAGGGCTTATCGATCCGGGCGAAAGCGTGTATGAAGCCGCGAACCGCGAGTTAAAAGAGGAAGTGGGTTTTGGCGCGCATAACCTGACGTTTCTGAAGAAACTGAGCATGGCCCCGTCCTATTTCTCCAGCAAAATGAATATCGTGGTGGCAGAAGATCTCTATCCGGAGTCGCTGCAAGGGGATGAGCCTGAACCGCTGCCGCAGGTGCGCTGGCCGCTGGCTCATCTGATGGATCTGCTTGAAGATCCCGATTTCAATGAAGCGCGCAATGTCAGCGCGCTCTTCCTGGTGCGGGAATGGCTGAAAGGGCAGGGCAGGCTGTAGTTTTATGGCCCTCTCCCGGCGGGAGAGGGCTTTAGGATCAGAACAGTTCGTGCGTCTCGCCGTTATCAATAATCGTCGTTCCCACCTCATGTACCGCCTGCTGTGTCGGCTGCGTACCTTCGATGAAATACTCCTGACGACTGTTGCCGCCGTTGGCCAACTGGCCGGTGGTGCGGTCGATATTGACGGTTATAATGCCCGGCGGCGGCGTCAACGGTTCTTCCGGTACGCCTTCCAGCGCGTGTTTCATAAAGGCATCCCAGGCAGGCTGGGCGCTCTTCGCACCGCCTTCATAGCCTGAGATCTGATCTTTAATCGCCCCCGAGGCGGTGGTGCGCCCCAGATCCCGGCGATGGTCGTCAAAGCCGATCCATACCGAGGTGACCGCGCCAGGGCCGTAGCCGGAGAACCACGCATCTTTCGAGCTGTTGGTGGTACCGGTTTTGCCGCCGATATCATTACGTTTCAGATCGCGGCCCGCACGCCAGCCGGTGCCCTGCCAGCCCGGTTCGCCAAAGATATTGCTGTTCAGCGCGCTCTTGATTAAGAACGCCAGCGGAGTATTGATGACGTGCGGCGCGTACTCCTGCGCCCCGGTTTGCGCCACCAGCGCCTGATTAGCCTGTCCCAGCTGCGGCATCGGTACGACGGCGTTCTGCTGCTCCTGCGAGCGGGCGACGTCTTCCACGTCTTTGTTCTCCAGCACGCCGGATTTCTGCGTTTCGCCGTAAATAACCGGAATATCGCAATCCGCACAGGCGATCTTCGGACGGGCTTCAAAGAGTACGCCGCCCTGATCGTTTTCGATCTTGCTGATGAAATACGGATCCACCAGGAAGCCGCCGTTCGCCATCACCGCATAACCGCGCGCCACCTGAAGCGGCGTAAAGGATGCCGATCCCAGCGCCAGCGATTCGGTATGCACGATGTTCTGCGCCGGGAAGCCGAAGCGCTGCAAATACTCTGCCGCGTAATCCACGCCCATGGCGCGCATCGCACGCACCATCACCACGTTTTTCGACTGGCCCAGGCCCTGACGCAAACGGATAGGCCCGGCGTATTCCGCAGGGGAGTTCTTCGGCTGCCAGTCAGAGCCCGCGCCCGCATCCCAGCGGGAAATCGGCACGTCGTTGAGAATACTCGCCAGCGTCAGCCCTTTGTCCATCGCCGCCGTGTAGAGGAAAGGCTTGATGTTTGAGCCCACCTGACGCAGCGCCTGGGTGGCGCGGTTAAATTTGCTCTGATTGAAATCGAAGCCGCCGACCAGCGCTATCACCGCGCCGTTTTGCGGGTTGATGGACACCAGCGCCGAGTTGACGTCCGGCACCTGCGCCAGCCACCAGGCATCCTCAACCTGACGCACCCAGATTTGCTGTCCGGCCTGCACCACATCGGTGACTTTGCGCGGCGTTGCGCCCTGTGCGGTATCCGAACGGTAAGGACGCGCCCAGCGCATGCCTTCCATACGCAGCGACACTGAGGTGCCATCTGCCAGCATCGCCGTCGCTTCCTGCAGGCTGGTGCCCGTGACCACGGCAGGCAACAGCGGCCCGTAGGTCGGCAGCGCTTTTAACGTGCGGGTGATTTTCTGCGTATCCCATGCGCTTTCCCCCAGCTTCCACAACACGTTCGACGGGCCGCGATAGCCGTGACGCATGTCGTAATCCAGCACATTGTTACGTACCGCCTGTTGAGCGGCCTGCTGCATCTGACGCGTGATGGTGGTGTAAACACGGTAGCCGTCTTCATAGGCTTTCTCGCCATAGCGGGACACCATCTCCTGGCGCACCATCTCTGACAGATAAGGCGCTGAGAAGGCGATTTCCGGCGCGTGATAATTGGCGTCAATCGCCTCGCCGCGCGCCTGTTCGTACTCCGTCTGCGAGATATACCCTTCGCTGAGCATACGCGACAGCACCACATTACGGCGGCTGGTCGCCCGCTCCAGCGAGTAGAGCGGGTTAAAGGTCGACGGCGCTTTTGGCAGACCGGCGATCACGGCGATTTCGCTCAGCGTCAGCTGATCGACCGATTTACCGAAATAAACCTGCGCGGCAGAGCCCACGCCGTAAGCGCGGTAACCGAGGTAAATTTTGTTGAGATAAAGTTCGAGGATCTCGTCTTTATTCATCAGCTGTTCGATGCGGATGGCGAGAAACACTTCCTTTATTTTACGCATCAGGGTGCGTTCGGGGCTTAAGTAGAAGTTTCGCGCCAGCTGCTGCGTGATGGTGCTCGCGCCCTGCGAGGCATGACCGGAGAAAAGCGCCACGCTTGCCGCACGGAAAATCCCCACGGGATCGACACCATGATGCTCATAAAAACGGCTGTCTTCTGTCGCAATAAACGCTTTCACCATCACCGGCGGGATCTGGTTTAAGGTCAGCGGGATGCGCCGTTTTTCACCGTACTGAGCGATAAGCTCGCCGTCAGCGCTGTAAACCTGCATCGGGATTTGCAAACGCACATCTCTGAGCGTGGCGACATCAGGGAGTTGCGGCTCAACATATTTGTATAAGCCATAGATCGAGCCTGCTCCCAGCAGAATGCAACAGACTGCAAGGATCAATAAATACTTTACGAACTTCACCGGAGATTTCCCATTTAGTTTTATCTGGGCAGTTTATAAACAACCGCGCGGTAGTATAAAGGCAAGCCTGATGCATTGATAGGGTCGTCACTTTGGCGACCGATAAGGAGATCGCTGATGATGGCATTCGGGCACTGGCAAATAGGACTGCATATTCAACAGAGTGGCGTGTATGGCGTTGCGCTGATCCGCGAAAAGACGCAGTGGGCGCTACGCCGCTGGTGGCAGGTGCCGCTGGCCGACGATGTCGTCATCGACGGGCAAATCCGGCAGTTCGATGTGCTTTCACAGACGCTGTTGCCCTGGAGCAAAACGCTGCCGCGCCGCCACCATATCCGGCTCGCTTTTCCGGCGGGACGAACCCTGCAAAAGACCTTTCCCCGTCCGGCGATGCGCCTTGGCGAACGCGAGCGGCTGTCGTGGATGGCGGGAAGCCTCGCGCGGGAACTGGACATGGCGGGGGAAGATTTACGCTTCGACTACAGTGAAGACACGCTGCAGGACGCCTACCGCGTGACGGCGGCGCAACAAAAAGAGATTGCCGACGTGCTTGAACTGGCGCGGTCGCTGCGTCTGCACGTTGCCGCCATCACGCCTGATGCCTGCGCCCTGCAACGGCTGATCCCGCTGCTCGCGCCGCCTGCCCGCTGGCTGATTTGGCGCGATCCCGGCCAGTGGCTGTGGGCCACGCGGGAGCGCTGGGGACGATATCCGGCGCAGGGCATTGATTCGCCGCAAGCGCTGGCGCTTAAGCTGGGCCTGGAGCCAGCGCTGGGGCAGGTGTGCGAAGCGGCGGCGGGCTTTGATGCCTGGTGCGCTGTGGCCCATCGCCAGCCGCCTTTACCGGTAAACGGCGACGCCTGGGCGATCGCCATTGGCCTGGCGCTGGGTGAGGCGCGCTGAGCATGTACATGGTCAATCTTCTGCCCTGGCGTTTACAGCGTCAGCGGCGACGCAATCGCTTCTGGTGCGCGGTCTATACCGCTACCGTGCTGATCCTGCTGCTGGTGACGCTGGCCGGACGACAGGGTATCCAGGCGGAGCAGCGGATTAACTTTCTTATAGAGGACGCCGACGCCACGCTGTTTGCGGCGCTGAGCCAACGCCACGCAGAGCGGACACAGGCGCAGCAGCGCTGGCAGCAGCAGGCGAAACGCTTACAGCAGCGTGCAGCAACGCGGGAATGGCAACGCAGCCTGACGCAGCTGGCAGAACAGATGCCGGATAAGGCCTGGCTGACGCAGTTGCGCTATCAGCAGGGAAAACTTGCACTGGCAGGCGTCGCCGCCTCGCTTGCGGCCTTATCCCGGCTCGACGATGCGCTCGGCCAGATCCCCGGCTTTCATCCCGGTACTGCCGGGGCGACCACCCGCGATGCGCAGGGCCGCTGGCAGTTTCAGCACCAATTAATTGAGGACGCAGCCCATGCAGCGGTGCCTTGATTTCTGGTACGGCTTAACCGGGCGGGGCCGGGTGGCGCTGTGGCTGATGCTGACGTGTTGCCTTGCCGTCTGCCTGTGGTGGATAGCCATTCGCCCGCCGGAAAACAGGCTGGCGCAACTGAAGAGCGATCGCGCCGCCCGGCAACTGACGTTACGCCAGCATTATCTGAAAACGTACGCGCTGCGCCCGCCGGAGGGGCTGACGGAAAGCGAGCCTGCGCGGGCTTTCTCGCCCCTTGATTTTGCGCCCCCGCACGCCAGCCTGACGCGCTGGCAGCCCGCCCTGCATGGCGGTGAGCTGGAACTGGCGGCGCAGTGGGCGCAGGCGGTTGCGACTTTTGCACGCCTGGCGGAGTACGACATGGTGGTCCGGGGTTTTACGCTGGAGCCGGAAGGCGGGCAGTTACGCTTCACTCTGCAACTGGAGGCGGCCAATGATCCTTAAACGCTGGATGCTGGCGGCGACCGCTTTGATTTCGCTTACCGGGATGCGGGATCCATTTTTGCCGCCGCCGGACCTTTGTCAGACGGCGCAGCTGACCCAATGGCGCTATCAGGGCTATGTCGCGATGCGGGGGCGCGCCATGGGCATCCTGCGCGATGGCAGCGGCAAATGGCTGCGGGTGAGCACGGGCGATCGCTTACCGACCGGATGGCAGGTGGGAGAGATCACAGACCTCGAGATGCAAATTTTTACCGCGGCAGACTGCGAGCCGCAGCAGTGGCGCTGGACACGACAGGGAGATCAGCATGAAACAATGGACAGGAATAATCATGATGTGCAGCATCATGACCGCAAGGGCGGAAGCGCCGAAGCCGGTCACGCTGATGGTGGACGACGTGCCGGTGGCGCAGGTGCTGCAAAGCCTGGCGCAGCAGGAGAAGCATAACCTGGTGGTCTCGCCCGATGTCAGCGGTACGCTCTCGCTGCATCTTATTAATGTGCCCTGGAAACAGGCGCTGGAAACAGTTATCGCCAGCGCGGGTCTGACCATGCAGCGGCAGGGCACTATTCTGCATGTGCATTCACAGGCCTGGCAGCAGCAAAAACAGGCCAGTCTGGACGCCGGGCGGGAAAAGCAGCGGCTGAACCTGCCGCTACAGGACCAGAGCATCGTACTGCGCTATGCCGATGCGGGCGAGCTGGCCGCCGCGGGTGAGAAGCTGCTCAGTGCCAGAGGCACGGTGACGGTAGACAAACGTACCAATCGCCTTCTTCTGCGTGATAATGCCGACACGCTCCGCACCTTTACCCGCTGGGTTGAGCAAATGGATCTGCCAGTGGCGCAGGTAGAGCTTGAAGCGCACATCGTGACTATTAATGAAAAAAGCCTGCGCGAACTGGGCGTGAAATGGGATCTGGCTGAGGCGCCCGCCGATGCGGTGGCAAAAGTCGGTCATATGACGGCCTTAAGCGGCGATCTGTCGGTGGCCAACGCCACCACGCGGGTCGGTTTTAATATCGGGCGCATCGACGGGCGGATGCTGGGCATTGAGCTGTCGGCGCTGGAGCAGGAGCAGAAGCTCAATATCATCGCCAGCCCGCGTCTGCTGGCGTCCCATTTGCAACCCGCCAGCATCAAACAGGGCAGCGAGATCCCCTACCAGGTGTCCAGCGGCGACAGCGGCGCCACCTCGGTTGAATTTAAAGAAGCGGTGCTCGGCATGGAAGTCACCCCCACGGTGCTGCCGGATGGGCGAGTGCGTCTGAAGCTGCATATCAGCCAGAACATGCCCGGACAGGTCCTGCAGCAGGCGGATGGCGAAACCCTGGCTATCGATAAACAGGAAATCGAAACGCAGGTCGAAGTCAAAAGCGGCGACACGCTGGCGCTGGGCGGCATTTTTCAGCATAAAAAGAAAACCGCCAGCGATAAGGTCCCCTTACTTGCCAGCGTCCCCTGGCTGGGACAGCTGTTTCGTCATGACGGGAAAGATAATGAAAGACGGGAACTGGTGGTGTTTATCACCCCCCGGCTGGTGCCGCTGCGTTAGCGACAGGTGCCGCCATGCCACGAAAACGTTGCCTGCGGGTGGCAACAATGGTGCGTATGATATGCAAGAAAGTTGATGGTTTTTGCACTGAACTGAACTCAGGTGTTTGACGTGGGAGATGAATTAGCTTACAAGGAGTACCGATTTGAGCGTCAGATAGTCCTGACACACCTCAATTGACCTCTGTGAAGGATTGGTGATTTATTCAGTTGCCAAACAAGCCGGAGTATTGAGATAATTTTCAGTCTGATTCTCGAACTCACCATATGAGGTTTCAGTTCATGTCCTGCGGCGTTGTGTGTCTGCGAAGCGGGTTTATCATTAACGAATAGTCTTAGTAGTACCGAAAAAATGGCAGAGAAACGCAATATCTTTCTGGTTGGGCCTATGGGTGCCGGCAAAAGCACTATTGGGCGTCAGTTAGCTCAACAACTCAATATGGAATTTTACGATTCTGATCAAGAGATTGAGAAACGAACCGGAGCTGATGTGGGCTGGGTCTTCGATGTAGAAGGTGAAGATGGTTTCCGCGATCGCGAAGAAAAAGTCATCAATGAGCTGACTGAAAAACAGGGTATTGTGCTGGCAACTGGCGGCGGCTCTGTGAAATCACGCGAAACCCGTAATCGTCTCTCCGCCCGTGGCGTAGTGGTTTATCTGGAAACCACTATCGAAAAGCAATTAGCTCGTACTCAACGTGACAAAAAACGCCCACTGTTACAAGTGGATACACCACCGCGTGAAGTACTGGAAGCGCTGGCGAACGAACGCAATCCGCTGTACGAAGAGATTGCCGACGTCACCATTCGCACCGACGACCAGAGCGCTAAAGTGGTCGCAAACCAGATTATTAATATGCTGGAAAGCAACTGATTTCTGGCTAAACGTAACCCCTCGGGTTTTAGCAACTAAGGTGGATGTCGCGTCATGGAGAGGATAAACGTCACTCTCGGGGAACGTAGTTACCCTATCACCATCGCGGCTGGCTTGTTTAACGATCCAGCTTCCTTCTTGCCTCTGAAGTCCGGTGATCAGGTTATGCTGGTCACCAACGAGACACTGGCTCCGCTGTATCTCGATAAGATCCGCCGTGTTCTTGAACAGGCGGGCGTCAAGGTAGATAGCGTTGTTCTGCCTGACGGCGAGCAATATAAAAGCCTGGCAGTGCTCGACACGGTCTTCACCGCCTTGTTGCAAAAACCTCATGGCCGCGACACGACGCTGGTCGCCCTGGGCGGCGGTGTAGTGGGCGATCTCACCGGGTTTGCGGCAGCCAGCTATCAGCGCGGCGTCCGCTTCATTCAGGTGCCGACCACGCTGCTTTCGCAGGTCGACTCCTCCGTTGGCGGCAAAACGGCGGTAAACCATCCTCTTGGCAAAAACATGATTGGCGCGTTCTACCAGCCCGCTTCGGTGGTGGTGGATCTCGACTGCTTATCTACTTTGCCTGCGCGTGAACTCTCCTCTGGTCTGGCTGAAGTCATTAAATATGGCATCATTCTCGACCGCGAATTCTTTATCTGGCTGGAAGACAATCTGGATGCATTGCTGCGTCTGGACGGGCCGGCAATGGCGTACTGTATTCGCCGCTGCTGCGAGTTAAAAGCCGAAGTTGTGGCGGCTGACGAGCGCGAAACCGGCTTACGTGCTTTACTGAACCTGGGGCACACCTTTGGTCATGCTATCGAAGCTGAAATGGGCTACGGTAACTGGCTGCATGGTGAGGCGGTTGCTGCGGGTATGGTGATGGCGGCGCGCGTGGCTGAACGCCTCGGGCAGTTCGACCAGCAGGATACACAACGTATTATTACGCTGCTCAAGCGTGCCGGCCTTCCGGTCAACGGCCCGCAAGAGATGTCCCGGGAGGCTTATCTGCCTCATATGATGCGTGACAAGAAAGTGCTGGCGGGCGAGATGCGTTTAGTGCTCCCGCTTGCCATCGGTAAATGTGAAGTTCGCGGCGGCGTTCCGCATGATGTTGTACTTGACGCCATTGCGGATTGCCAGCAAGCGTAACAATTAGAAAGGTCTGGCCGCGCCAGCCGTGGCGTTTTAACTTCGGGCGATATGCACGTGGTAAGCATAAGCCTATGAGTGGGGTGTTAAATGGATGAATACAAACCAGAAGACGAGCTGAAACCCGATCCCAGCGATCGTCGTACTGGTCGTTCCCGTCAATCTTCTGATCGTGACAGTGAACCGCAAATCAATTTTGATGACGTCGATCTGGAAGCAGACGACCGTCGGCCTTCGCGATCCCGTAAACCCCGTGAAGACGAGGAGTACGAGGAGTATCCGGAAGAAGACGCGTCTGTGGATGAGCCGCGCGAAGTGCGCCGTCCGCGCAATCGCAAAAAAGCCGCCGCCGCGAAACCCGCTTCTCGTCAGTACATGATGATTGGCCTGGGGATCCTGGTGCTGTTGCTGTTAATCGTTGGTATCGGCTCCGCGCTGAAATCGCCGGTCAGCAAAAACAACGGCGAGCAAACGGCGTCCACTGAGAAAAATATCGATCTGGCTGGCAGCAACACGACCAATAATGCCGCCGACCAGGCTAACGCCACGCAGCCTGCGCCTGGCGCCACCTCTGCGGAGCAGACGGCTGGCAACCAGCAGGACGTTTCCCTGCCGCCGATTTCGTCTACTCCGACGCAGGCGCAGACAAGCGCCGCGCCGGAAGGCCAGCAGCGCGTGGAAGTGCAGGGCGACCTGAACAACGCGCTGACCCAGCCGCAAAATCAGGATCAGCTCAATAACGTGGCGGTTAACTCCACGCTGCCGACGGAACCGGCGACCGTGGCTCCGCTGCGTAACGGCGCTGCCGCACCGCGTCAGACCACCGACACGGCAGAACGTCAGACGACCCCGCGCACCACCGAGCGCAAGCAGGCGGTGATCGAGCCGAAATCGCAAAGCAAACCGCAGAGTAAACCGCAGGCTACGCAGACCGCGCCAAAAGCCGTGCCGGTTCAGCCGAAGCGTACGGAAACGGTGATTGCCGCACCGGCGAAAACGCCGGCAACCAACACGGCACCGAAAGCGACCGCCAGCGTACCGGCTAAACCTGCCGCGCCTGCGGCGACGGCCACCACCACGGCCCCGGCAGCGACCACGCCAGCGAAATCCGCAGCGCCAGCCGCCACCGCGGGTGGTACCACGGGTAATGTGGGCGCGTTAAAATCCGCGCCGTCAGGACACTACACGTTGCAGTTGAGCAGTTCTTCCAACTCCAACAACCTGAACGCCTGGGCGAAAAAAGAGAATCTGAAAAACTACGTGGTTTATCAGACCTCCCGCAACGGTCAGCCGTGGTATGTGCTGGTGAGCGGTGTGTATGCCTCTAAAGAAGAAGCCAAACGCGCCGTGGCAACGCTGCCAGCCGATGTGCAGGCGAAAAACCCATGGGCGAAGCCAGTGCACCAGGTGCAGGCCGATCTCAAATAATGATTAAAGCGCAGGTTGCTGTCGGAGCTTTCTCCACAGCCGGAGAAGGTGTAATTAGTCAGTCAGCATGAAAAAGAATCGCGCTTTTCTGAAATGGGCAGGGGGCAAGTACCCCCTGCTCGACGATATCAAAAAGCACTTGCCGGAAGGCGAGTGCCTGATTGAGCCGTTTGTAGGTGCCGGGTCGGTATTTCTTAATACCGACTTTTCTCGTTATATCCTTGCCGACATTAACAGCGATCTGATTAACCTCTACGACATCGTGAAGACCCGTACCGATGAGTATGTGCAGAGCGCGCGTGAACTTTTTGTTCCGCAAACCAATCAGGCTGAGGTGTATTACCAGCTGCGCGCTGAGTTTAACCAGTGCCACGATACGCTTCGTCGCGCAGTCCTGTTCCTGTATCTGAATCGTCATGGCTACAATGGTCTGTGCCGCTACAATTTACGCGGCGAGTTCAATGTACCTTTTGGTCGCTACAAGAAGCCCTACTTCCCGGAAGCAGAGCTGTATCATTTCGCCGAGAAAGCGCAGAACGCGTTTTTCTACTGTGAAACCTATGCCGACAGCATGGCGCGCGCCACCAAAGATTCGGTGGTGTACTGCGATCCGCCTTACGCGCCGCTGACCTCCACCGCGAACTTTACCGCTTATCACACAAACAGCTTCAGCCTGGAACAGCAGGCGCATCTGGCGCAGTTGGCGGAAAGTCTGAAGAAAGAGCGGATCACGGTGCTGATCTCCAATCACGATACGTCGTTAACCCGTGAATGGTACAGTCAGGCGGAGATGCATTTGTTAAAAGTGCGGCGCAGCATAAGCAGTAATGGCGGCACACGTAAAAAGGTGGACGAACTGCTGGCTCTGTATCGCCCATGAGCCGTTTCGCCCGCCGCTAAAACCTCTAAGGAGATGCGGATGAAACAGTATTTAATAGCCCCTTCGATTCTGTCGGCTGATTTTGCCCGCCTGGGTGAAGATACCGCGAAAGCGCTGGCTGCCGGTGGTGATGTGGTGCATTTTGACGTGATGGATAACCATTATGTGCCGAACCTGACCATGGGTCCGATGGTGCTGAAATCCCTGCGCAATTACGGCATCACCGCCCCGATTGACGTGCATCTGATGGTAAAACCGGTCGACAGACTGGTGCCGGATTTTGCCGCGGCGGGCGCCAGCATAATCACCTTTCATCCTGAAGCGTCCGAGCACGTGGACCGCACGCTGCAACTGATCAAAGAACACGGCTGTAAAGCCGGGCTGGTGTTGAATCCGGCCACCTCCCTGAACTACCTCGATTATGTGATGGACAAGCTGGACGTGATCCTGCTGATGTCCGTCAACCCCGGCTTTGGCGGTCAGTCATTTATTCCGCACACGCTGGATAAGCTGCGCGAAGTGCGTCGCCGCATTGACGCTTCCGGCCGGGATATTCGTCTGGAAGTGGACGGCGGCGTGAAGGCGAGCAATATCCGCGATATCGCCGCTGCCGGTGCTGACATGTTTGTGGCAGGCTCAGCCATTTTTGACAAGCCAGACTATAAGCAGGTGATTGATGAAATGCGCAGCGAACTCGCAAAGGTCGGTCATGAATAAGATGCAGGATATTCGTGGCGTGGCATTCGATCTCGACGGCACGCTGGTTGACAGCGCGCCGGGCTTAACCCATGCGGTGGACATGGCGCTCTACGCGCTGGAACTGCCGCAGGCGGGGGAAGAGCGTGTGATCACCTGGATTGGCAACGGCGCTGATGTGCTGATGCAGCGGGCGCTGAACTGGGCCCGACAGGAGCGCGCGGCTTTACGCTCTTCAATGGGTAAACCTGCCGTTGACCAGGCCGATATTCCGGAAGAAGAGCAGGTGCGCATGCTGCGTAAACTGTTCGATCGTTATTATGCCGACGTGGTGGAAGAGGGCAGTTTCCTGTTCCCCGGCGTTGAACAGACGCTGGCCGCCCTACAGGCGCAGGGCCTGCCGCTGGCGCTGGTCACTAACAAACCGACGCCATTTGTCGCGCCGCTGCTGGAGGCGCTTAATATTGCCCGTTTCTTCAGCGTGGTGATCGGCGGCGATGACGTAAAAAACAAAAAGCCGCACCCGGAGCCGCTGCTGCTGGTGGCGGAAAAGCTGGGCATCGAACCGCAGGCGTTGCTCTTTGTCGGCGATTCCCGCAATGATATTCTGGCGGCACGTGCCGCAGGCTGTTGCTCTGTTGGCCTGACTTACGGCTACAACTACGGTGAAGCCATTACGCTTAGCGAGCCGGATCACGTGTTCGACCGCTTTAACGATTTACTGCCCGTGCTCGGGCTCCCGCACAGCGAGGATCAGGAAGAAAATCATGACTAAGCCCATCGTATTTAGTGGCGCACAGCCTTCAGGTGAACTGACCATCGGTAACTATATGGGTGCGCTGCGTCAGTGGGTAGGTATGCAGGATGATTACCACTGCATTTACTGCATCGTTGACCTGCATGCCATCACCGCCCGCCAGGATCCTGAAAAGCTGCGTAAGGCCACCCTCGACACACTGGCGCTCTATCTGGCATGCGGTATCGATCCGGAAAAAAGCACCATCTTCGTACAGTCGCACGTGCCGGAGCACGCGCAGCTGGGCTGGGCGCTGAACTGCTACACCTATTTCGGTGAGTTAAGCCGCATGACGCAGTTCAAAGACAAATCAGCGCGCTATTCCGAAAACATCAACGCCGGTCTGTTTGATTACCCGGTGCTGATGGCCGCCGATATTCTGCTCTATCAGACCAACCAGGTGCCGGTGGGTGAAGATCAGAAGCAGCACCTTGAGCTGAGCCGCGATATTGCGCAGCGCTTCAACGCCATCTACGGCGACGTCTTTAAAGTGCCGGAACCTTTTATTCCGAAATCCGGCGCGCGCGTGATGTCCCTGCTTGAGCCGACGAAAAAAATGTCCAAGTCCGATGATAACCGCAACAACGTTATCGGCCTGCTGGAAGATCCGAAGTCGGTCGTGAAGAAAATCAAACGTGCGGTAACCGACTCCGACGAACCGGCAGTCGTGCGTTATGACGTGCAGAACAAAGCGGGCGTTTCTAACCTGCTGGACATTCTCTCTGCCGTGACCGGTAAGAGCATCCCGGAGCTGGAGCAGCATTTTGAAGGCAAAATGTATGGCCACCTGAAGGGCGAAGTGGCGGACGCGGTATCCGCTATGCTGACTGAGCTACAGGAACGCTATCACCGCTACCGCAATGACGAAGCCTTCCTGCAAAAAATCATGCGCGAAGGGGCAGAGAAAGCCAGCGCCCATGCCGCCGTGACGCTGAAAAAAGTGTACGAAGCCATTGGTTTTGTCGCGAAGCCGTAACGCATTCGTTCAGAAAAAAACCGGGAAATTCCCGGTTTTTTTGTATCGGCGCAAGAGTGATTCAGAGCCTTACTGCGCTGCCGCCGGGCCGCAGCCGCCGACGATTTTAGAAATAGAAATGGCCGGATGCAGCAGGTAGTCATAGCTGCAGTTGTTGGCTTTGTTCTGCACGTGACCTGTGCAGGCGGAGAGGGTTGCAACAGCTGCAATCAGCGCAGTGATTTTAATAATCTTCTTCATTCGATCTTCCTTGTTATTCATAGTAATCAGCATGTTTTTCATAATTGACGTGGATATTTGCAGAACGCAATATTTCCATGGTCAATTATAACTGCATGATTATATTGAACTTTAAGGGGATCTCTTAGTCCGGAGCCGGACTGGTAACGTGGACAGAAAAATGAATAAAGCCAGGCTGCGCTGGCTTTATCTGAAGATATCAATAGTTTGAGAACCAGTTAAGCTTATCGCGCAAGGCGACCACGCGACCAACAATAATCAGCGCCGGGCTTGCCACCTGGGTTGCCAGTTCCCCCAGTTCATTGAGCGAACCGCTAACGACCCGCTGCTTAACCGAAGTACCGTTTTCCACCAGCGCCACCGGCATATCGCTTTCCATGCCGTGGTCGATCAGCTGCGCCTGGATAGTCGCGGCCTGATTCAGCCCCATGTAAAACACCAGCGTCTGTTTTTCGGCGGCAAGGTTGGCCCAGTCCAGTTCCCCGCCGGTTTTGAGATGGCCGGTGATCAGCCGCACGCTCTGGGCGTAGTCACGGTGGGTCAGCGGAATGCCGGAATAGGCTGAACATCCGGAAGCTGCCGTAATGCCCGGCACCACAGAGAAAGGAATGCCCGCATGACACAGGGTTTCCAGCTCCTCGCCGCCACGTCCGAAGATAAAGGGATCGCCGCCTTTCAGACGCACGACGCGTTTACCGGACTGCGCGGCGCGCAGCAGGATCTGGTTAATCTCTTCCTGCGGCACGCAGTGGTAACCGGCGCGTTTACCGACGAAGATGCGGTCGGCGTCGCGGCGTACCAGGTTCATAATGTCGTCGGAGACCAGACGGTCATAGACTACCACATCCGCCTGCTGGATCTGTTGCAGGCCTTTTAAGGTCAGCAGCCCGGCATCGCCCGGCCCTGCGCCCACCAGCACCACTTCGCCGCGTTTATCCAGCGGCTCATTCAGCAGCTGTTCGGTGACGTCGCTGACGGCCTGAGTATCGTCATTGGCGAGCGACTGGGCGAGGCGATCGTTGACAAAGAATTTTTCCCAGAAACGGCGGCGCTCGCCCACGTTATCAAAGTGGGTTTTCACGCGATCGCGCAGTTTACCCGCGTAGCCCGCAAGCTGCCCGAGATGCTGCGGCAGCACGGCTTCGAGTTTTTCACGCAGCAGACGGGCCAGCACGGGGGAGGTGCCGCCCGAGGAGACCGCCACCATCAGCGGCGAACGGTCAATAATGGACGGCATGATAAAACTGGCTTCTTTCGGCGCATCCACCACGTTGCAGAAAATACGCCGCGCTTCGGCGGCATCGCTGACGCGCTGATTGACGTCGTTATCGTCGGTGGCGGCAATCACCAGCCAGGTGGTGTCGAGCAGCGCTTCATTAAAATCGCCCTGCGCCAGCGTTAACATGCCTTCGTTTGCCCAGACGGTAAACTGCGGCGAAAAGGCCAGCGCATTAACGGTGAGCCGCGCACCGGCTTCCATCAACAGTCGGGCTTTACGTTCTGCGACATCGCCACCGCCGACCAGCAGGCAGTCACGACCGCGTAATTGACAAAAGATGGGAAGATGGTGCACGACATTACCTCATTATTTTTATTGGCCCAGGGTTTCCGTGAGCGTCGCTTTCGCCGGTACCGGGCGTTCAGCACGAGGAGTAGCATACCAATAACCCAGTCCCATAAATACGGCACCAGATAAAGTATTGCCCAGGGTTACCCACAAGAGGTTATGACCAATTCCGGAGAGGGTATAGGCTTCGCTGTGATGCCCAAACCAGGAGAGGGCGAACAGCGTCATGTTGGCAACGGAGTGCTCGTAACCGGAGGCGATAAACGCCAGCAGGCACCACCAGATAGCGAGGAATTTTGCCGCGCCTTCTGTGCGTACCGCCATCCAGATCGCCAGACAAACCAGCCAGTTACACAGTGCGCCTTTAAAGAACAGTACGCCTGCGGGCGCGGTGGTTTTCGCCAGCGCCGCGGTATGAACCAGACTGGTATCCAGCGGTAACAGGCTGCCGCCGCCCCAGTTATAGAGCAGCGCGACGAACACCGAACCGATCAGGTTGCCAAGCCAGGTTTGCGGCAGAATAGTCCACATTTGGCCGTGGCTGATGGTGCCCGCTTTGACGCCGAAGGTCAGAAACATGGTGTGACCGGTGAATAATTCAGAACCGGCAATAATCACCAGCGTTAACGCAATCCCGAAGGTCGCGCCCATCACCAGCGGACGAACGCTGGGATCGAGCAGATTACCGAGGGTAAAGATGAGGATAATACCCAGCCCTACATAAGCGCCCGCCATGGCGGAGCTGATCCAGAAGCCGAGTGGGTTTTGCGCCGAGAGCCGGGCAATTCGCGCCGCGTTCGCGGCACATTTATTAATGGTGTCGGTAAACATGTTGATTATCCTTTAACACGTCATCCTTTGGGATGCCGCAAAAATGATGTTGTGTGAAAAATTAAAAAGAAAATAAAAATTTAAAAAAGGGGAGGCGTTGCGCCTCCCTGAATGCTTAACAGCGTACCTGCACTTCGCCATCCTTCACCCGCGCGTCAAAATGCGCGACCGAGTGGCTTTCATCCTCCATGCACAGCCCGTCCCGCAGACGGAAGCGCTGTTTTTTCAGCGGGCTGGCGACCCACAGCTCGCCGTTGTGCTCGGCAATCAGGCCGCGCGACAGCACGCTCGCTTCAAAAAACGGGTCGATATTGCTGATGGCAAAAACTTCCTCGTCCTGACGCGGGCGAAAAATCGCCACCTGCTGATCGTTCACCAACGCGCAAACGCCGGTCTGTGGAATGATGTCAGCGATGTTGCAGATAGTGTTCCACTGGCTCATACGGTTTCCTCCACCATGGTCACCGGGATACGCTCATAAGGCGTGGCCGGGCGATGCTGTTGACGTTCCGGGACGATCTGCACATTCGGATCGCGCTGCGGGCTGTTAATGAAGTGTCTGAAGCGCACCTGCGCCTGCGGATCCTTCACGGTTTCGGTCCACTCGCAGACCACCGCCTCACGCAGACGGGTCATTTCTGCTTCCAGCTGCGCGTTCAGGCCCAGCTTGTCGTCAATGATCACGCTCTTCAGGTAATCAATGCCGCCTTCCATATTTTCCAGCCATGGCGCGGTACGGGTCAGCTTGTCGGCGGTGCGGATGTAGAACATCATGAAGCGGTCGAGGTATTTCACCAGCGTATCGCGATCAAGATCCGCCGCCAGCAGGTCTGCGTGGCGTGGTTTCATACCGCCGTTACCGCAGACGTACAGGTTCCAGCCTTTATCGGTGGCGATGATGCCCACGTCTTTACCCTGCGCTTCCGCACATTCACGGGTACAGCCGGACACGCCAAATTTCATTTTGTGCGGGGTGCGGATGCCTTTGTAGCGGTTTTCCAGCTCGACGCCGAAGCCCACGCTGTCGCCCACGCCGTAACGGCACCAGGTGGAGCCGACGCAGGTTTTCGCCATACGCAGCGCTTTGGCATAGGCATGACCGGTTTCAAAGCCCGCCTCGATAAGCTGACGCCAGATTTCCGGCAGGTCATCTTTCTGCGCCCCGAACAGGCCGATACGCTGAGAGCCGGTGATTTTGGTGTACAGGTTAAATTCGCGGGCGATACGGCCGACTTCCATCAGCCCTTCCGGGGTGATTTCGCCGCCGGCAGAGCGCGGGATCACCGAGTAGGTGCCGTCTTTCTGGATATTCGCCAGGAAGTTGTCGTTGGTATCCTGCAAAGGCGTGTGCTGCGGTTTCAGTACGTACTCATTCCAGCAGGAGGCCAGCAGCGAGCCGACGGTCGGTTTACAGACTTCACAGCCGTAGCCTTTACCGTATTTGTGCAGCAGTTCGTCGAAGGTTTTGATGCCTTCCACGCGGATCAAGTGGTACAGCTCCTGACGGGAAAACGCAAAGTGTTCGCACAGGTTATGGTTAACTTCAATACCCTGTTTCGCCAGCTCAGCGTTCAGCACCTGGGTGACCAGCGGGATACAACCGCCGCAGCCGGTACCGGCTTTGGTTTCCGCTTTCAGCGCCGCCACCGTGTGGCAGCCTTTATTGATGGCGGAGATCAGCATGCCTTTGGTGACGTCGAAGCAGGAGCAGATTTGCGCGCTGTCCGGCAGTTTATCCACGCCGATTGACGGTTTGCCGCTGCCTGCGTGGGCGGGCAGGATCAGCGCGTCCGGGTTTTCCGGCAGTTCAATGGCGTTCAGCACCAGTTGTTGCAGGTTGCCGAAGTCGCTGGTGTCGCCCACCAGCACCGCGCCGAGCAGGGTTTTATTGTCCGGGCTGACGATCAGGCGTTTATAGACTTCTTTGCTTTCGTCGAGGTACACGTAGCTGCGCGCGCCCGGCGTACGGCCATGCGCATCGCCGATACCGCCTACGTCCACGCCGAGCAGTTTCAACTTGGCGCTGAGGTCGGCGCCTTCAAAGGCGTTGGTGTTGCCGAGGATATGGTCAACGGCA
The DNA here is from genome assembly GCF_055804875.1 of Enterobacter sp. K510. NCBI lineage: Bacteria > Pseudomonadati > Pseudomonadota > Gammaproteobacteria > Enterobacterales > Enterobacteriaceae > Enterobacter > Enterobacter sp. K510. The sequence continues at coordinate 356,590 of NZ_JBNRLQ010000005.1, forward strand.
ACCTGCGCCATTTTGTAGCCCGGCGCGACCAGACCGTATACGCGGTTATTCCAGCTGGCGCATTCGCCGATGGCGTAGATGTCCGGGTCGGAAGTCTGGCAGGTGTCGTTAATCACGATACCGCCGCGTGCCGCGACTGCCAGGCCGCACTGGGTAGCCAGTTTGTCGCGCGGGCGAATACCGGTGGAGAAGACGATAAAGTCGATTTCCAGATCGCTGCCGTCGGCGAAGCGCATGGTTTTGCGGCCTTCAACGCCTTCCTGCACGATCTCCTGGGTGTTTTTGCTGGTGTGCACGCGCACGCCCATGCTTTCAATTTTACGGCGCAGCTGTTCGCCGCCCATCTGATCAAGCTGTTCCGCCATCAGCATTGGCGCGAACTCGATAACATGCGTTTCAACGCCGAGGTTTTTCAGCGCGCCTGCGGCTTCCAGACCGAGCAGACCGCCACCGACTACCGCGCCGCGACGGCTGCGGCGGGCGCAGGCTTCGATGGCGTTCAGATCTTCGATGGTGCGGTAGACAAAACAGTCCTGCGTGTCAGAACCTTTGATGGGAGGGATCCACGGGTAGGATCCGGTCGCCATGATCAGTTTATCGTAATAGACCGTGCGGCCTGCGCTGGAGTGGATCACCTTTTCCTGGCGGTTAATGGTGATAGCGCGCTCGCCGACCAGCACGTTAACGCCGTGCTTCTCGTAAAATCCTTCCCGCACTAGCGACAGCTCTTCAGCGGTATGGTGAGAGAAGTAGGAAGACAGGTGAACGCGATCGTAGGCTTTACGGGGTTCTTCACAAAAAATGGTAATGTCGAACTGGCTGGCGTCCGCTTTATCGAGAAGATCCTCAACAAAGCGGTGGCCGACCATGCCGTTACCGATTATAGCGAGTTTGACTTTGCTCATTTTTGCCTCGATTTCTTTTCTATTACTGCCTACCTTAACGATTCAGCAATGGCGTTTATTGATGCAAATCAATTACACCTTTAACTACTCCTTAATGAGTAGATGACTGATTTCAGGGGATTTTTCTAAGTTGAGGAAATGTCAGGCTTTTCAGAGTTGAGGAAAATCTGAGCAAAAAACAGGGTTTTTAAGAAAACGACCTACTCCTTAAGATCAGGAGGTCATTGACAGGGATGGAGTAGTGTTTTTATGCGGGGAAGTACAGCAAAAAAATGCCCCTTCCCGGCAGGAAAGGGGCGCAGAGATTAGTGTGCAGTTGCCGTTGCGCCATGCTGGCGATGGCGGGTAACGAAGCCCAGCGCAAAGCACATCACGAAGACTACCGCGTACAGCCCGTTGGCGGTGAACAGTGCCGCCTGCGGGCCGCTGCTGGCAACAATCGGGCCGGTGACGATGAAGGTCAGCATGGTGCCGATGGTGCCGCAGGTGAGAATAAAGTTAACCAGCTTCGGCGACGCCACTTTCGTCTGTTGCGAGCCGAGCGTGATGATGGTGGTGTAGATCGCGCTGGAGAAGAAGCCCAGTGCCATGATAAACCACGCCATATGGTCGGCCGCGCTGGTAATGAACAGGTACATCAGTACCGCCGCCAGGCCTGCCAGAATGGTCAGAATGCGTTGCAGATCGAAGAAGCGCAGGATGAAGCTGAACGCCCACATACCGACCATGTACGACATCCAGAAATCACTGACCAGTTTGCCCTGAGCGCTGACGTCCATGCCCATGCCTTTCACGTATTCCGGAACCCAGGCGATAAAGCCCAGCTGGCCGAGGATATAGCACATGGCCGCGATGGACAGGAACAGCACGCCGATGCCCCATTTTTCTTTTACCACCGGCTTGTCGCCTGGTGCCGCATGTTTGCCCAGCGCCGGGAATTCACAACCGATAGTCAGAATAAAGATAGCGACGTACACCAGGCCGATACAGGCGTAAACCCAGTACCATTCGATGCTGCGCGCCAGCAGGTAAGCGGCGACCATCGGGAAAATCATCCCGGCCATGCTGAAGAAGGAGTCGGTGAACAGCAGGCGCGAACCACGCTGGCGGCCTTCATACATCTGCGTGACCAGGAAAGTACCAATCGACATGGTGATGCCGCTGACCAGACCGAGCACGAACATGGCGGCGGAGAACAGCGCCAGGCTGTGGGTCAGCATCAGTCCGGCAACGGCCAGAATCATCAGCACAAAACCAAAGCGCAGCTGCGTTTTCAGCGGCACGATTTCCATCAGCCAGGCGTTCAGGAAGATAGAGATTAAGATCCCGGCGTTCAGGAAGGTGAAGGTGTTACTCATACTGGATACCGGCAGATTAAAGTATTCTGCGATATTTCCCATCACCATTCCGGTGACGATCACCAACGCGCCGGTAAGGGCGTAGGAGAAGAAGCTGATCCATGTGAGCTTGATACGGTTGCTGTTAGTCATGTCTGGCCTGTGCATATAAGTGTAAAGCGCGTTGACAGCGCTGTGAACGGGCAGATTTTATGCAATAAAGTGATACATTTAAATCTTTAATAATGAATATGAAACTTATTGCAGTATTTATTATGAGATCGCTCACACTTTAGGCCGCTATTTATCATAAATTTGTGAGGTTACAACTGTTTCAATTTCGTAAAATTAGGTAAAAGGCTGGCCTGTGAGCTATCGCCTCTTTAGAATCTATCCACTCGCTCTTTTACCGCTCTATGTTTAGGAATTCTCATGGTTAAAATGACTCTGGCGGCTGTCGCAGCTGTATTTGCTCTTTCTGCAATTTCCCCCGCTGCGCTGGCAGCAAAAGGTGATCCCCATGTTCTGTTGACCACGTCTGCCGGTAACATCGAACTGGAGCTGAACAGCCAGAAAGCCCCGGTGTCCGTGCAAAACTTCCTCGACTATGTGAACAGTGGTTTTTATAACAACACCACCTTCCACCGCGTGATCCCGGGCTTTATGGTGCAGGGCGGCGGTTTCAACGAGCAGATGCAGCAGAAAAAGCCCAATCCGCCGATCAAAAACGAAGCGGATAACGGCCTGCGTAATACCCGCGGCACTATCTCAATGGCGCGCACCGCGGATAAAGACAGCGCGACCAGCCAGTTTTTCTTAAACGTAGCGGATAACGCTTTCCTCGATCACGGTCAGCGCGATTTCGGCTATGCGGTATTCGGTAAAGTTGTGAAAGGTATGGATGTGGCGGACAAGATTTCTCAGGTGCAGACGCACGATGTCGGCCCTTACCAGAATGTGCCAACCAAACCTGTTGTGATCCTTTCCGCGAAAGTCCTGCCGTAACATTTTGCACGGGTTTTGCGGCCCGTGCTCCTCTTCGCTTCCCTGCGCAACGCCGGATTGCCGCTTATACTTGTGGCTCATGGGCGACAACAACAGGGAGGCGTCATGGCTAAAAAACTCACCGACCGGCAAAAATCCCGTCTCTGGGAACAGCAGCGTAACGTCAATTTCCAGGCCAGCAGACGGCTTGAAGGCGTCGAGTGTGAAGAGATCAAACTGAGCGCCGACGAAGCGAACGCGCGCATTGAAGCGTTAAGGGGGAACCATGAGCGATAAGTTTGGCGACGGGCGCGATCCCTATCTTTACCCCGGCCTCAATGTGATGCGCAATAAGCTCGGCATTCGTCAGACACAGCGTCTGGAAGAAGCGGCGTATCAGTTTACCGCGCTGCGCGCCGCCACCCTGCCGTTAGGCACGGATACCCCCGGCCTGCCGCACCTGTGCGCCATTCACCGCCATCTGTATCAAGATATTTTTGACTGGGCGGGCGATATTCGCGAAGTGGACATCTATCAGGGCGACACGCGTTTCTGCCATTTCGATTACATCGAAAAAGAGGGCAACGCCCTGATGCAGGAGCTGGAAGTGGAAAACTGGTTGCAGGGTCTTGAGAAAGACGCCTTCACCGAACGCCTTGCGCACTATTATTGCGAAATCAACGTGCTGCACCCGTTCCGCATTGGTAACGGTATTGCCCAGCGTATTTTCTTCGAGCAGTTGGCGATCCACGCCGGTTACATGCTGGACTGGCGCGGCATCAAGCCGGATGCCTGGAGCCAGGCCAATCAGAGCGGCGCGATGGGCGATCTCTCTGCACTGACCAAAATCTTTAGCAAGGTGGTCAGTGAAGCGAAAGAGGCAGAGTAAGCCAACGCCCGGCGGATCGGTATTTTTGTAGGCCCGGCAAGCCTGCGCCGCCGGGCAATAAAACAGGTACACTACCCCCATCGCATTTTTTGACTGAAAGATCCCGCACCATGATCCTGCTTATCGACAACTACGACTCTTTTACCTGGAACCTCTACCAGTACTTTTGCGAGCTGGGCGCGCAGGTGGAAGTCAGGCGCAATGACGTGATTAGCCTTGCCGATATCGACAGCCTGTCGCCGGACAAAATCGTGATCTCCCCCGGCCCCTGTACGCCGGATGAATCCGGCGTGTCGCTGGAGGTGATCCGCCATTACGCCGGCAAGCTGCCGGTGCTGGGCGTGTGTCTGGGACATCAGGCGATTGCGCAGGTGTTTGGCGCGCGCATTGTGCGGGCGCAAAAAGTGATGCACGGCAAAACCTCGCCGGTCACCCATACGGGGAAGGGCGTGTTTCAGGGGCTGAATAATCCGTTAACCGTTACCCGCTATCATTCGCTGGTGATCGAACCCGCCTCGCTGCCCGACTGCTTTGACGTCACCGCCTGGAGCGATACGCAGGAAATAATGGGCATCCGCCACCGGCAGTGGGATCTGGAAGGCGTGCAGTTTCATCCGGAAAGCATCCTCAGCGAACAGGGGCATGAACTGCTGGCTAATTTCCTGTCGCGATGATTTTTTGTTGCCTTGTTGTGATTTTTTATGCATATTTTGTGCTTATATTTTCATAATTAATACAGCACAAAACGGATGGGCGTGACATGGCAACTGAACAAAACGCAATTACGCGCGCAACATTTGACGAAGTAATTCTGCCGATTTATGCACCTGCTGAATTTATTCCGGTAAAAGGGAAGGGCAGCCGCGTGTGGGATCAGCAGGGTAAAGAGTACGTTGATTTTGCGGGCGGTATTGCCGTTACGGCGCTCGGTCATTGCCATCCGGCGCTGGTTGAGGCGTTAAAAACCCAGGGGGAAACCCTGTGGCACACCAGCAACGTCTTTACCAACGAACCGGCCCTGCGCCTGGGCCGTAAAATGATTGAGGCCACCTTTGCCGAGCGCGTGCTCTTTATGAACTCCGGCACCGAAGCTAACGAAACGGCCTTCAAGCTGGCGCGCTACTACGCCTCCACCCGTCACAGCCCCTATAAAACGAAAATCATCGCCTTCCACAATGCTTTCCATGGACGGTCGCTGTTTACCGTGTCGGTGGGCGGACAGCCGAAATATTCCGATGGTTTCGGGCCTAAACCGGCGGACATCATCCATGTGCCCTTTAACGATCTGCACGCGGTCAAAGCGGTGATGGACGATCACACCTGCGCGGTCGTCGTGGAGCCGATCCAGGGTGAGGGCGGCGTTACGGCGGCGACTCCGGAATTTCTGCAAGGGCTGCGCGAGCTGTGCGATGAACATCAGGCGCTGCTGGTATTTGATGAAGTGCAGTGCGGCATGGGCCGCAGCGGTGAACTCTTTGCTTATATGCACTACGGCGTGACGCCGGATATTCTCACCAGCGCCAAAGCGCTGGGCGGCGGCTTCCCGGTCAGCGCCATGCTGACTACCCAGGAGATCGCCAGTGCTTTCCACGTCGGTTCCCATGGATCCACCTACGGCGGTAACCCGCTGGCCTGCGCGGTAGCGGGCGCGGCCTTCGATATTATCAATACGCCGGAGGTGTTGCAGGGGGTGAGCGAAAAACGCCAGCGCTTTGTTAAACATCTGCAACAGATCGATGAGCAGTACAATGTGTTCAGCGATATTCGCGGTATGGGGCTGCTGATTGGCGCAGAACTGAAGCCGCAATACCGTGGTCGCGCCCGTGATTTCCTGTATGCGGCCGCCAGCGAAGGGGTGATGGTGCTGAACGCCGGGCCTGACGTGATGCGTTTTGCGCCCTCGCTGGTGGTGGAAGAAAGAGACATCGACGAGGGCATGGCGCGTTTTGCGCAGGCCGTCGCGAAAATCGTCCACGGATAACCCTGTTGCCCGGTGGCGCTGCGCTTGCACGGGCCTGCAAACTTAAGATTTACCCCGCAGGCGTCTGCTCAGCCAGATGCCGTGATGCGGGCGCTGACGCCATGCCACCGACGAAATGGTGTGCATGGTGTTCAGATGCCCGATAACACGTTGCAGATGCTGTTCCAGCGTGCTCATCGGGCCCTGGGTTAAGGTCTCCGGCGCTTCCAGAATATTGGCATCCCCCGAGCCTGCCGGCCCGTCATATTCCAGACGCTGCTGGCAACGCTGAAGCGCAATTTCACAGGATTCCAGATAACGTTGCGCCAGATCCGGCGTCAGCATGGTGTGCTCGCGCGCCAGGGTGGTCATCGCGTTAATGTGCTCGACGATAAACTGGCTGTGCGTCACCCAGAGTTTCATATCTTCCAGATAGTGAGTGTTAAAGCCCGGCTCCTGCATCGCCTGATTGAGCGAGTTAAACAGCGTATTGTGTGCCTGATTGACGCGCATGCGCTGGTACGCCAGCGGCGTGGGCTGCGGATCGTCGCTGAGGATCAGGCGGATGGCCTCCTGGTCCGCCTCCAGCGCGTCGTGGGCGTTCTGCCGCAACAGCCCGCTCTGCCACTGTGGCCACAGCCAGACCATGCCGCCAAAGGCGATCAGACAGCCAATCAGCGTATCGATAAGCCTGGCGACAATAAACTGGTCGCCGCTCAGCGTCAGCAGCTGTAACGAATACACCGCGGTGATGGTGAAGCCCACCGTCGCCCAGCCATAATTCTTGCGGATGATCAGATAGCTAACTAGCGTCACCACCAGCATACCGAGCAGCGTATAGCCCTCAGGTACGTGAAAATGCAGCGTGATACCGGCAATAATCAGCCCCGCCATGGTGCCCGCCGCCCGGTGCTGAATACGCACCCGCGTCGCGCCATAGCCGTTTTGCGTCACCAGCAGCACCGTCATGAGGATCCAGTACGGCTTGGGCAGATGCAGCGCGATCCCCATCAGGCTGGCGATGGCGAGCATCACGGCAATGCGCGCCGCATTGCGCAGTGCCGGAGATTTAAACGACAGATAGCTTTTGAGCGCCGGGATCAGCGGCTGGCGGCGCTGCTTATCCTCCATCAGATCGCGCACGTACAGCGGGCGTTGCGTGCGCAGTACCCGGGCGATACGGCTGAAGTGCCAGGCGCAGAACTGGCCGACCGGGTTATCCGGATGCTGGCGGGCGATTTTTTCCAGCGCGCCGACCTGCTTATCCATGTTAAAGCGTTCGGGAAAACGGTGATAAAGAATGTCGTCCGCCAGTACCCGCAACCGCGCGGCGACCACCTGCGCGCTCCAGCGGATCACCGCTTCAGCGTGACTCTGTTCCACCAGCTTCTGCACTTCCTGCGGCTGGTGCAGGCTGACGGAAATATGCTCCTGTAAATCCAGCGCCACCTGGAATGCCCGCAGCAGACGCTTGTAATCGTTATGCTGATTGGCGGCGAGCATGTGCATTTGCTGGTAACACTGGCTGATCAGATCCACGGCTTTCTGCTGACGCGCCAGCAACGGCGGCAGGGCTTTTTCCGGATCCGCATGCTGGGTCAGCAGACTGTATTTTGCTTCACAGTAATCCGCCAGCTGGCGATAGAGCAGGCTTAAGGATTCGCGCAGCGGCTGTTCACGCCACATCCAGAACCACAGCCAGTTAAACAGCCCGTACCACAGCGTGCCGGAGGCGTAAATCAGCAGCGGCTCCCATACCGGCATATTTCCGGCAAGGCTTAAGGTAAAGATGGCGGCGATCAAAGACGCCGGCAGCAGGCGCGCGTGCAGGGCGCTGATCTCCGCCGTGACGCCAAGCAGCAGCGCCAGCCCGCCGAGGATCAGCGGCAGGGCGATATTCTCCGCCAGCAGTAGCTGCACCGCCAGGCTACAGCCCGCAAACAGCGAGCCGCCCACGATCAGGCGTTTGAAAAAGCGTTTATGGGGGGTATCGAGCCCGGCAATGTTGCAGCAGGCAGGAACGAGTGAAAACAGCAGCCCCTGTTGCAGGTGCCCGAAGGCGAGGCCGATGGCCACAGGGAGACACAACACCAGCGTTTGTCGCAGGGCGTAGTTAATTTCCGGGTGATAGATCAGCCTGCGCCACATGAGAATGCAAACAAAAACGGCGTCTCGCAGATGCAATACGCCGTTTGAGGGGCTTAGCGGGTTCCGTAAACCACAATGGTTTTACCGTGCGCAGAGATCAGGTTTTGATCTTCCAGCATCTTCAGGATGCGGCCGACGGTTTCACGGGAGCAGCCAACGATCTGGCCGATTTCCTGACGGGTGATTTTAATCTGCATACCGTCCGGATGGGTCATGGCGTCCGGCTGTTTGGCCAGGTTCAGCAGCGTCTGCGCGATGCGGCCAGTCACGTCGAGGAAGGCGAGGTTACCCACTTTCTCGGACGTCACCTGCAGGCGGCGCGCCATCTGGGAAGACAGGCGCATCAGAATATCCGGGTTCACCTGGATAAGCTGACGGAATTTTTTATACGAGATTTCTGCCACTTCACAAGCGGTTTTAGCACGTACCCAGGCACTGCGCTCCTGACCTTCTTCAAACAGGCCCAGTTCACCGATAAAATCTCCCTGGTTGAGGTAAGAGAGGATCATCTCTTTACCTTCTTCATCCTTGATGAGCACTGCCACTGAGCCTTTAACGATGTAATACAACGTTTCCGCTTTTTCACCCTGGTGAATCAGCGTGCTCTTCGACGGGTACTTATGAATATGGCAATGAGACAAGAACCATTCGAGAGTCGGGTCTGTTTGCGGTTTGCCAAGCACCATGCGCGGTTATCCTCTGTTATAAGCTGGCTCCAGAGCCAGGATGAACACTCTGCCTCTGGGGTTGCAATCATATGCTTCCCTGTTCCCGGGAAGTGGCCGTTCGAAAATCCAGCCTTTAATGTTTGATGTCGTCTGCATACATGTGCAACGTCAATGTATCACTGTAGCAGCCAGAATGTTTTAGCATAGCTTTTGCTGTGTGTCTCCTGGTGTCTCGCTTCAGCATGATGCAGGTCGCCTTCCGTTGCGAGAATTGTTATGTGCGCGTAATCTGAAGGGAAATTTACCGCGCCGGAGCGAATAAAATGCAAGCAAGAGTCAAATGGGTAGAAGGTTTAACGTTCATGGGCGAGTCCGCTTCAGGCCACCAGATCCTGATGGACGGCAACTCAGGCGATAAAGCGCCAAGCCCGATGGAGATGGTGCTGATGGCCGCCGGGGGATGCAGCGCCATTGACGTGGTATCCATTCTGCAAAAAGGGCGTCACGATGTGACGGATTGCGAAGTCAAACTGACCTCCGAGCGCCGTGAAGAGGCGCCGCGCCTGTTCACGCACATCAATCTGCACTTTATCGTCACCGGCAAAGCGCTGAAAGAAGCGGCGGTCTCCCGCGCGGTGGATCTGTCGGCAGAGAAGTATTGCTCGGTGGCGCTGATGCTGGAAAAAGCCGCCAATATCACCCATTCGTTTGAGGTGATTGAGGGGTGATTTTTGGTGCGCGTCGGGTGGCGCTGCGCTAACCCTGCCGGATGGCGCTACGCTTATCCGACCTACAAAAGCTTAATCTGTAGGCCGGATAAGGCGTTCACGCCGCCATCCGGCACACAAAAATCACTCGATTTTCTTGCCTTCCATCAGCCGCTGCACCAGCGGCAGCATGATCAGCTCCATCGCCAGCCCCATTTTTCCGCCCGGCACCACTAATGTATTGATGTGGGAAATGAATGAGCCCTGCAACATCGCCAGCAGCCAGGGAAAATCGATGCCTTCCAGATTACGGAAATGGATCACCACAAAGCTTTCGTCCAGCGACGGGATCGCTTTCGCGGCGAAGGGGTTGGAAGTATCCACGGTCGGCACGCGCTGGAAGTTAATGTGCGTGCGGGAAAACTGCGGCGTAATAAAGTTGATGTAGTCTTCCATCGACCGCACCACCGAATCCATCACCGTTTCCCGTGAATGCCCGCGCTCGCTGGTATCGCGCACCAGCTTCTGGATCCACTCCAGGTTAATGATCGGCACCACGCCGACCAGCAGATCCACATGGCGCGACACGTCCTGCTGTGGCGTCACCACGCCGCCGTGCAGCCCTTCATAAAACAGCACGTCGGTAGGTTCAGGTAGTGGTTGCCACGGCGTGAAGGTGCCCGGCACCTGATTCCAGGGCACCGCTTCATCATAGGTATGGAGATATTTGCGCGACTGGCCGGTGCCGGTCAGCCCGTACTCGATAAAAGTCTGCTCCAGCAGCCCGAAGTCATTTGCTTCCGGGCCGAAATAGCTGATATGCCGTCCGGCATCGCGCGCTTTACGGATCGCCATGTCCATTTCCGGGCGCGTGTAACGGTGAAAGCTGTCGCCTTCCACTTCTGCGGCGCGCAGATCCAGTTGCGCGAAAATCTTACGAAACGCGAGGCTGGTGGTGGTGGTTCCGGCTCCGCTGGAACCCGTTACGGCAATCACCGGATGTTTGGCAGACATAGCAACGCTCCCTAAAACTGGTTTTATTCGCGAAACTGCTTCTTCGGCATGATGTTCACCGTTTCATGCAGTTCAGACCACACCAGCACCGCTTCTCCGGTTTGCAGCTGGCGCTTAACGTCGGCGACCTTTTGTTCAAGTGAACGCTCATGTTCACCATAATCGGTGCCTTCACGCAAGACAAAGCTCTCGATCAGGCTGTCGAGCGTCTCTGTTGCCAGATCCTGCCAGGGGATAATCATTTACGCCTCCAGATATGTTGTCAGCCAGTCGGGAATGCGCTTTTCCAGCCACATTTCCGGGCGGCGCAGCGTCCCGCCCACAAAGCCCACGTGCCCGCCATGTTCCGTCAACTGATACTCCACGTTGGGCGGTAAATAACCCGCTGCCGGAATAACATTATGATCCATAAATGGATCGTCTTTGGCGTGAATGATGAGCGTCGGCTTGCGAATGCTCGGCAACACCGGCATGGCGCTGCACTGACGATAATAGTCGATGGCGTCGGTAAAGCCGTGAATACGCGCGGTGATCAGATCGTCAAAATCCCGGATGCGGCGCATACGACGCAGGCGGGCAAGATCCACCGGCAGTGAATCCGGATACGCCTTCAGCTTACGCATCGCGTTGCCCTTTAACAGGTTCAGCAAATAGTGCTGATAAAAGCGCGAAAAGCCTTTATCCATATGATAGCTACAGGCTTCCAGCACCAGCGGAGCCGATACGATCACCGCAGCATTGAGCGGCAGATCGGGTTCATTTTGGCCCAGCAGACAGCCGAGCATATTACCGCCGAGGGAAAAACCCACCGCTGCCGTGGGCGCTGCGCCAAACTCTCGCTGTAACCAGTGTAAAAACCAGGTGCCGTCTTCCGTTTCCCCGGAGTGGTAAATGCGCTTCAGGCGATTGGGTTCGCCGCTACAGCCGCGAAAGTGCATCACCACGCCGAGCCAGCCGCGCGCGCGGGCGGCGTTGATCAGGCCGTGAGCGTACGGGCTGTGCAGGCTGCCTTCCAGACCGTGAAACACCACCAGCCTGGGCTTATGTTTGGCCGCATGCGGATCTTCGCTCCAGGCGAGATCGACAAAATCGCCATCCGGCAGCTCAAGGCGCTGCCACTGGGGCGTGAACTGGAGCCGACGGCGAATCAGGCGCGGCAGCATGGTTTGCAGGTGGGGATTGGCTGCGCCGGCCAGTGGGCGAAATGCAAGGCTGTCAGCGGCAGTATCCGGGATCTCTAAGGGCGTTATTTGAGCCATAATCGTGCGATGTGTTCTTAAAAGTCTGCCGACTACTATACCTGTTAAACCCCGCTGCTGCGGATGAAATTGCGTTTCCGGCCCTGATGCGTTGCCTGCCATAGATACTTTTTGCGTTGCTTTTCCTGATCTCCATCACAGATTGTCACTTTGATTATTACTCTCAGGCTAATGATTAAGCACAGGGCTTAATTGATGACTTTCTCACCAGAGCGCACACTTAGTGCAGTGTTAAGCAAATCAAAATGATGTGCTGAATCAGGAGGTTAATAATGTTATCTGGGCAAACGCCTGCACGGGTATGGAACACACGACGTACCGAGAAACAGCGTCGTCTGGCTTCTGTCCCGGTAGAAGGCAAAGTGCTGCCGACCGACGACCTGGTCGCCATGCTGGAAAAACTTATCGCACCCGGCGACAAAGTGGTGCTGGAAGGCAATAACCAAAAACAGGCGGATTTTCTTTCCCGCTCCCTTGCGCAAGTCAGCCCGCAAAAAGTGCACGATCTGCACATGATCATGCCAAGCGTTGGCCGCAGCGAACACCTCGATATTTTTGAAAAGGGCATCGCCCGTAAGCTCGACTTCTCGTTCTCCGGTACGCAAAGCCTGCGCATTTCGCAGCTGCTGGAAGACGGTCAGCTGGAAATCGGCGCGATCCACACTTACATCGAACTCTATTCCCGTCTGTATGTTGACCTGTCGCCGAACGTGGCGCTGATCGCCGGTTTCAAAGCTGACCGCAAAGGTAACCTGTACACCGGGCCGAGCACCGAGGATACCCCGGCGCTGGTGGAAGCCGCGGCGTTCCGCGACGGTATCGTCATCGCGCAGGTTAACGAACTGGTGGATGACGAATGCGATTTACCGCGTGTCGACATCCCCGGTTCATGGATCGACTACGTGGTGGTGGCGGACAAACCTTTCTTTATTGAACCGCTGTTTACCCGCGATCCGCGCCTCATCAAACAGGAACACATCCTGATGGCGATGATGGCGATCAAAGGCATTTACGCCGAGCATCAGGTGCAGTCGCTGAACCACGGTATCGGCTTTAATACCGCCGCCATCGAACTGCTGCTGCCCACCTACGGCGAACAGCTGGGGCTGAAAGGCAAAATCTGTAAACACTGGACGCTGAACCCGCACCCGACGCTGATCCCGGCGATCGAAAGCGGTTGGGTGGAGAGTGTGCACTGCTTCGGTGGTGAACTGGGGATGGAAGAGTATATCCGCGCCCGTCCGGACATTTTCTTTACCGGCGCCGACGGCTCCATGCGCTCCAACCGCGCGTTCTGCCAGCTGGCAGGGCAGTACGCGGTGGATATGTTTATCGGTTCGACCTTACAGGTTGATGGTTTCGCCAACTCCTCGACCGTAACCCGCGGTCGTCTGTCCGGCTTCGGCGGCGCGCCAAACATGGGGCACGATCCGCACGGTCGGCGTCATGCCACCCCGGCGTGGCTCAACATGATCACTGAACCCGACCCAATGCAGCGCGGTAAAAAACTGGTGGTGCAGATGGTGGAAACCTTCCAGGCAGGGTCAAAACCGACCTTCGTGGAAAAACTCGATGCCATCGACGTGGCGAAGGCCTCCGGCATGCCACTCGCCCCGGTCATGATTTATGGCGATGACGTGACGCACGTACTGACGGAAGAAGGTATCGCTTACCTCTACCGTGCCGAAAGCATGGAAGAGCGTCGCGCGATGGTCGCCGCCGTCGCCGGGATCACCGATATCGGTCTTGGCGTGGACGCGAAACGCGTCGCCGACCTGCGCCGCAGCGGCAAAGTGGTTTATCCGGAAGATATTGGCATTCGCCGCACCGACGCCACCCGTTCGTTGCTGGCCGCCGGTAGTGTGGCGGATCTGGTGGAATGGTCTGACGGTCTCTATAACCCGCCTGCAAAATTCCGGAGCTGGTAATGAAACATCTGCCACAGATTGAAGCTTGCGGAGGTGCCGAATGGCTGGCGCGAACCGCCACCCAGTGTCTGATTGACGAAGCACGGTTAAGCCCGAAGCCCGGTCTGGTGGACAGTCGGGGGAATGGGGCGCATCACGACCTGACGCTGGCGCTGATGGAGTGTTCCGCGCGCAGCCTGACCCCTACGTTTCATGCCCTGGCGCAACAAAGCTGGCAACGTCCGGCAGACATTGCGCTACGACAAACTATCGGGCGACTGGGTCGCGAAGGCGAACAGCAGATGATGGCTGCCACCGGCGGCGTGAATACGCACCGTGGCGCGATCTGGGCGCTGGGCCTGCTGGTCAGCGCGGCAGCGATGCTGGGCGGCGCGGGCACTGCGGAGGACATTGCAAATGTCGCCGCACAGCTGGCGCAACTGCCGGACGCCGCCGCCCCGAAAGTCTTCAGCAAGGGCCTGCGCGCCACCCATCGTTATCGGGTACCCGGCGCACGTGAAGAAGCGCAGCAGGGTTTTCCGCACATCGTCCAACTGGCATTGCCGCAGTTGCAAGCCAGCCGTAAACGCGGCGGCACTGAAACCCAGGCGCGGCTTGATGCGCTGATGGCGATCATGACCTCGCTCAGCGATACCTGCGTGCTGAACCGCGCCGGGATGACCGGGCTGGAAACCATGCGTGACGGCGCAAAAGCCGTGCTGTCAGCCGGCGGAACGGCGCAGCCTGCGGGCCAGCGCGCGCTGGCGCGACTTGACGCGCAGATGCTGGCGCTTAACGCCTCGCCGGGCGGTGCGGCTGATTTACTCGCCGCCACGCTGCTGCTCGACCGTATCGCGACCTTGCCTTATTTATCTGATTAAGAGGATGTTATGGAACACATTACGATCTCTTTGCCTGCCAGCCGCACCCTGAGCGGTAAAGCGCTGGCAGGCGTCGTTGGCTCCGGGGATATGGAGGTGCTTTTCACCGCCGACCAGGAGCAGACGCTCACCGTTGATATCACCACTTCCGTGGACAACAGCCGCGGACGCTGGGAAGCGCTGTTTAACCGTCTCACCCTGGCGGGCAGCCTGCCGTCCGGCAAGCTGGTGATCCACGATTTTGGTGCGACGCCTGGCGTGGCGCGCATTCGTATCGAACAGGTTTTTGAGGGGGTGAGCCATGCGTGATGACCGCAGTTTTATCGAATTAAAAGCGCGTGAACGCGCCCGCACGCTGCTGGACGACGGCAGCTACCGTGAATTGCTGGATCCCTTTGAAGGCATTATTTCCCCGTGGCTTGGGCCGCAGGGCATCGTGCCGCAGGCCGATGACGGCATGGTGGTGGCGAAAGGCACCATTAATGGCCAGCCTGCGGTGGTGATCGCCATCGAAGGCACCTTCCAGGGCGGCAGCATGGGCGAAGTGTCCGGCGCGAAAATGGCAGCGGCGCTGGAGCTGGCGGCGGAAGATAACCGCAACGGCATCCCGACCCAGGCGGTACTGTGCCTCGAAACCGGCGGCGTGCGTTTACAGGAAGCCAATCTGGGGCTGGCGGCGATTGCCGATATTCATGCCGCCATTGTCGATCTGCGCCGTTATACGCCGGTTATCGGCATTGTGGCCGGTACCGTGGGCTGCTTTGGCGGGATGTCCATTGCTGCCGCGCTGTGCAGCTACCTGATCGTCACCCGCGAGGCGCGCCTCGGTCTGAACGGTCCACAGGTCATTGAGCAGGAAGCCGGGATTGAAGAGTACGACTCCCGCGACCGTCCATTTATCTGGAGCATGACCGGCGGTGAAGTCCGTTATCAAAGCGGGCTGGTGGATGCGCTGGTTGGCGACGGGGTGAATGCCGTGAAAGGCGCGATGAACGACTTTATCGCCAAAGGCGTACCGGAAAAACATCGCACCGATAACTACCAGTGGTATCTGGATCGTCTGAGCCAGTTCGACACCCGCAAACAGGCGGATGCCGAACAGATCAAAGCGCTCTTTGCCGGGGAGGAAAAAGCATGAATACGACAGTAAGCCGTGGCGCATTATGGCTTGAAAAACTGGCGCCCAACGCACCACGTTTGAGCGGGTTATGCCCGTCGGTCCAGGTGGCTGACGGTGAAATTAACGGTGAAGCGGCACGCTTTATCGCCGTGGTCCCGGATGCGCATAACCACTATCCCCGCGCGGCAAACGGCGAGGTCGGTCTGCTGGAAGGCTGGACGCTGGCGAAAGTGGTTAGCGAAACCATCGCCGCCGACGCCGGTAAAAGCGTCAAACGCCCAATTGTGGCGGTGATTGACGTACCGAGTCAGGCCTATGGCCGCCGGGAAGAAGGTTTTGGCATTCATCAGGCGCTGGCCGGTGCTGCGGGGGCTTATGCCAATGCCCGCCTGGCGGGGCACCCGGTGATTGGTCTTATCGTCGGTAAAGCCATGTCCGGTGCCTTTCTGGCGCACGGCTACCAGGCCAACCGTCTGATTGCCTTCAATGATAAGGGCGTGCTGATCCACGCGATGGGTAAAGACTCTGCCGCGCGTATCACGCTGCGTACCGTTGACGCGCTGGAAAAACTGGCGGCGACCATTCCGCCAATGGCGTATGACATCAGTAATTACGCCACGCTGGGGCTGCTGGATCATCTGCTGAACATCAGCAATCCGGAAGCGCCTTCCGATGCCGATCTGGCGGAGGTGAATACCACCCTGCAACAGGCCATTCACGACGCACGTCAGGACACCACGCTTAAAAACCGTCTTGGTGCCGACAACCGTCGCAGCTCGTCACTCGTGCGGGAGCGCATGCGCGCAAGCTGGTAAGAAGTAAAAAAGACCTGCCGGAATGACCGCCCCGTGGGCACATACGCTGTGCCCATGAGGAAGCGTGCATCTGAAAAATAACAAACATCGCGTCAGTGCTATTTCCTTGTTTATCTATAGGTGATTTATGACTTACGTAATTGTTCATGCTCTCGCACCGATTTTTGTGATTATGCTACTGGGATTCTGGGCCGGTAAGGCCGGAATGGTGGATAACAAAAATGTTTCCCTGCTTAATATTTTCGTGATGGATTTTGCCCTGCCCGCCGCGCTGTTCAGCGCCACGGTGCAGACGCCGTGGGACGGCATCGTCGCCCAGTCGCCGCTGATCGTGGTGCTGACGCTGGCGATGTGGATCACCTACGCCATCATCTATTTCCTCGCCACCAGCGTCTTTAAAAAATCGCCGCAGGATGCCGCTGTGCTGACCCTGACCGTTGCCCTGCCGAACTATGCGGCGCTGGGCCTGCCGATCCTCGGCAGCGTGCTGGGTGAAACCTCGTCCACCTCGCTTTCTGTGGCGGTATCCATTGCCTGCGGTTCTGTGCTGATGACGCCGTTCTGCCTGCTGATCCTTGAACGTGAAAAAGCGCGTGCGGAAGGCGGTAACAGCGGTTCAACCCTGGCGATGCTGCCGGTGCTGATGTGGCGGTCGATTAAAAAACCTATCGTCATGGGCCCGCTGTTAGGGGTGATTTTATCCGCCATCGGTATTCATATGCCGGATCTGGTGCTGGCGGCCATTAAACCGCTGGGCCTGTCCGCCACTGCGGCGGCGCTGTTCCTGACCGGCGTGATCCTCTCGGCGCGTAAACTGCAAATCAACACCATGGTTATTACTTCGACCATCGCTAAACTGCTGATCCAGCCAGCCATTGCCTGGGGTATCGTGCTGGCGTTCGGCCTGTCCGGCCCGGTTGCCATCACCGCTATCCTGATGATTGCGCTGTCGGCTGGCTTCTTCGGCGTGGTCTTCGGCAACCGCTTTGGCGTACAGTCGCCGGATGCCGAAGCTGTGCTGCTGTTAAGCTCGGTGCTGTGTATTCTGTCCCTGCCGCTGTTTATCTCGCTGACTTCAGGAATGTAAAACATGACTTCATCATCATTGCGACCGCACGATCTTCTCTGGCTGACTGACCGCAGCGCCCTGCAGGGGGTGACGGAATCCTGGGTGGATACGGTCTGGCATGCGGGGTTGCCGGTAGTGGTGCGGCGTGATGTTGATGAGCAGGGGCGCATTCCGGTGGGGGTGCGCGGTCTGCGCCGCGACCAGCGTGCGCCAGGCTGGGTGGATGCGCAGCAGGTTGTGCGCGTTGTCACCCCCGAACAGCTGACCGACGCCCGGGCGTTGGTCAGCTCGCCCTTTATCTCCGCGCCACCCGTTCAGGTGGCGTTTCAGCTGGCGCAGCATGGGTGGCCGTGGGTCTGGGGGATCACCGGCAGCGTCGGCTATGCGCTGGCGACCGGCATCCCGGTGATCCACGCCGCAAGCGATCTGGATCTGCTGATCCGCGCCCCGCAGCCGCTGTCGCGCGATGCGCTGATGCAGTGGCAGCAGCGGCTGGATACCGCCCTGTGCCGCGCCGATACGCAGGTGGAAACGCCGTCAGGCGGATTCGCGCTCAACGAGTGGCTGCGCGACGGTCAGGCACTGCTCAAAACCCGTCAGGGGCCGCGTCTGGTTAGCGATCCCTGGCGCAGGGAGGACTAATGAAAATTCTGTTTACCTTTCCCGGCCAGGGAACGCAGCATCCTGGCATGTTGCAACAGCTGCCCGGTACGGCGCTTGCAGAAGCGCGTGAAGTGCTGGGCGCGGAAGTCGATACCCTGGATACGCCTGAAGCGCTGGAGCATACCCGCGCGGTGCAGCTGTCGCTGTTGATCGCCGGTGTCGCCTGGGCGCGGGAACTGCAACGGCAGGGCGTGGAGCCGGATATCGTCAGCGGCCTGTCGATCGGCGCGTACCCGGCGGCGGTGGTGGCCGGTGCGCTGGCTTTTGACGATGCGTTGCGGCTGGTGGCCCTGCGCGGCGATTTAATGGAGCAGGCGTACCCGCACGGTTACGGATTGACAGCCATCATGGGCCTGACGCTGCCGCAGGTCGAAGCAATAAGCGAAGGCAGCCAGACCTGGATCGCCAACCTGAATGCGGAAACGCAGATTGTTATTGCCGGTCGCGATGAAGATATGGCGAAGGTGGCGGAAAAAGCGCTGGCGAAAGGGGCCAGCAAAGCGAAGCGTCTGGCAGTCAGCGTGCCGTCGCACTGTGAACTGCTGGCCCGTCCGGCAGAAAAACTGGTGCAGGCCTTTGCCGGGGTGAGCTTATCCCGCCCGGCGTGCGCTTATCTGAGTGGCAGCACCGGACGCGTGCTGTGGCAGCCGGAGAGAATCGCCGACGATCTGGCGATGAACATGGCGCGTACCGTACGCTGGCAGGAGGCGGTGATTTCCGCCAATGAGCGTGAAGCGCGGCTGGCCATCGAGATGCCGCCAGGTGGCGTCCTGACCTGTTTAACACGGCAGGCGGCCTGGGACGGAGAGACGATTTCACTGGAGCGCAGCGGCATTGACGTGGCGCGGCATCTGGCGAAACGTCTGCGGGAGCAGGGGTAACGCATTGCCCGGCGGCGCAGGCTTGCCGGGCCTACAACGACATAGCATGTCGCTCGTGTAGGCCGGGTCAGGCGCAGCCGCCACCCGGCAAAAGGATCCGTCATATAGTCATGTAGGTCGGGTAAGCGAAGCGCCACCCGACAGGTTCAACTCAGCCACCCGCTTCCTGCAAACTGCGGGCGTACATGCGACCTTCGGCGGCGAGCGCCAGCAGGTTCGGATCGTGCTCGCGGTTGCGGGGAAAGACGATAGCGATTAACTGCTGCATCTGGTACGGCTCGGCGAGTTTTAACAGCTGCACCGAGTTTTCATACACTTTCTTCATGCGGCCCGGCATCAGGGTAAAACCTACGCCTGCCTGCACCAGACTCAGCATCGAGAAAATGTCGTTCACGCGGGTGACGATCTCCGGCTCAAAACCGGCAATATGGAAGGCTTCCTGAAAGCCTGCATAGGTGGCAAAACCTTCCGCCAGCGAGACAAATTTTTGCTGGCGGTAATCGCGTAAATCGGCAGGTGCCGACATGTTGAGCGTGACCGACGCGGGCGCGGCGAGGAAAATATCATCGTGAAACAGCGGCAGCACTTCGAGGCTGTTGCGATCGATTTGCGCCTCTGACAGCGAAATGATAATCGCGTCCAGCTCCCCGGCGTCCAGCATGTGCAGCAGGGTTTCGTTAGAACCCATGGTCAGCGCCATCTCCAGCTCCGGCCGGCGCAGCTTCATGCCCATGATCAGACGCGGCACGGTTTCCAGCGTCAGCGAGTAGAGCGTGCCGACACGCAGCCGCCCCTGGCCGACGCCTGCTTCTTTGCGCGCCTCTTCCAGACCACGCGTCATCAGTTGCGTGACTTCCTGACAATACTCCAGCAGCGTCCAGGCCGCGGGCAGCGGCATCAGGGTGCGGCCTTTATGCACGAACAGCGGACAGCGCACGTTTTCTTCCAGCGTATGCAGCGCGCGATGTACGCTCACGCCGCTTAACGCCAGCGCTTCTGCGGTGCGGGCAATGTTCCCCTTTTCCATAAAGGTCATGAAAATGGCGAGCTTGCGAAACGTGATCTCACTGAGGATGTCGTGGCTCATGGTCAGTCGCTTTGCAGCATAGCCTCCAGCTTTTCCTGGGCGTCCAGCCATGCCATTTCACACTCTTCAAGCCCGGCTTTCGCGCTGGCCTGCGCCTGTAAACAGGCGGTGAGTTCGGCTTTGCGGCTCTGGTCGTACAGCCCGCTGTCGCTCAGTTTTTCTTCCGCCGCGGCCTGCTGTGCCTGGAACTTCTCCATCTCTTTTTCCAGACGGGCAATCTCTTTGCGCAGCGGCTGCGTCTGGGTGCGCAGTTCCGCTTCGCGGCGCTTCTGATCTTTACGCGACTGGGCGCTGTTGGCGTTCTCTTTCGCGCCTTCGGCAGGCTGGTTTTCCAGTTTCTGGATGTCGCTCAGCCACTGCTGATAGTCTTCCAGATCGCCGTCGAAGGCCTCGACTTTACCGCCGTGCACCAGATAAAACTCATCGGTGGTGGAGCGTAACAGGTGACGGTCGTGCGACACCACCACCAGCGCGCCTTCGAATTCGATCAGCGCTTCGGTGAGCGCCTGGCGCATATCCAGATCCAGGTGGTTGGTCGGTTCATCGAGCAGCAGCAGGTTAGGGCGCTGCCAGACGATGAGCGCCAGCACCAGACGGGCTTTTTCACCGCCGGAGAAGCGACCGGTGACTTCGCTGACTTTATCGCCCTGGAAACCGAAGCCGCCGAGGTAATCGCGCAGCTTCTGCTCCAGCTCCTGCGGCGCAATGCGCGCCAGGTGCTGGATTGGGGATTCATCCGCGCGTAAAAATTCCAGCTGATGCTGGGCGAAGTAACCCAGCTTGATACCTTTCGCCAGACCAATCTCACCGCTTATCGGGTTTAGCTCGCCCGCCAGTAATTTGATCAGCGTCGATTTACCCGCGCCGTTACGCCCCAGCAGACCGATGCGCGAGCCGGGAACCAGGTTGAGCTTGATGGAATCAAGAATGGTGCGATCGCCATAACCGGCGCTGACCTTTTCCATTTTCAGCAACGGATTCGGCAGGCTTTCCGGCGCGCGGAAGCTGAAGTGGAACGGGTTATCCACGTGCGCCGGGGCGATAAGCTCCATGCGCTCCAGCATTTTCACGCGGCTCTGCGCCTGTTTGGCTTTGCTGGCTTTAGCTTTGAAACGATCGATAAAGCTTTGCAGATGCGCCACCCGCGCCTGCTGGCTTTCGTAGGTGGCCTGTTGCTGGGCAAGGCGCGTTGCGCGCTGGCGCTCGAAAGCGCTGTAGTTGCCGGTGTACTCGAACATATTTTGCTGTTCGATATGGATAATTTTGTCCACCACCGGGTCGAGGAAGTCACGGTCATGGGAAATCAAAATCAGCGTGCCCTGATAGCTTTTCAGCCATTTTTCCAGCCAGATCACCGCATCAAGATCGAGGTGGTTGGTGGGTTCATCGAGCAGCAGTAAATCGGAACGGCAAATCAGCGCCTGCGCCAGGTTAAGACGCATACGCCAGCCGCCGGAGAAGTCGCTGACCGGGCGCTCAAGCTGTTCATTCGAAAAACCGAGGCCGTGCAGTAGGCTTGAGGCGCGGGAGCGGATGGTCCAGGCGTCGATGGCGTCGAGCTTGCCGTGCACCGTGGCAATGGCATGACCGTCGTTACGTTCGTTGGCAGCGTTAAGCTCGGCTTCAAACTGCCGGTACTGGCGGTCGCCGTCAATCACGTAATCCAGCGCGGGTTCGCTGAGCGCCGGAGTCTCCTGATTAACCCACGCCAGCTGCCAGTTTGCCGGATAGGTGAAGCTGCCGCCGTCGGCGCTGAGTTCGTTTTTTAACAGCGCCAGCAGCGTGGATTTCCCGCAGCCGTTTTTACCCACCAGACCGACTTTCTGACCGGGGTTGATGGTGGCAGTGGCATTGTCCAGCAGGACGCGTACGCCGCGACGAATTTGTAACGAGGAGAAAACAATCATAGAGCGCCGTTATGTTCCGACTATATTAATTTGTCATTATGATATTTTAGGGTAGTGGGCAATGTGCCGCACCGGGGCGCCATGGTAGCCCAAAACGAAGCCTGGACACAAAATCATTAGAATGACGTGCACGACGCCCGGGAGGGGAATGATGCCACCAACAGCGAAAGTATTGCTGTTATATGCCCATCCGGAATCCGGAGAGTCGGTCGCCAACCGGGTCTTACTTAAACCGGCAACGCAGCTTAATAATGTCACCGTGCATGATCTCTATGCACATTATCCTGATTTCTTTATCGATATTCCCCATGAGCAGGCGTTGCTGCGCGAGCATGATGTGATCGTGTTCCAGCATCCCCTCTATACCTACAGCTGTCCGGCGCTACTGAAAGAGTGGCTGGATCGCGTACTGAGCCGCGGCTTTGCCAGCGGGCCGGGGGGAAATCAACTGGCGGGAAAGTACTGGCGTAGCGTCATTACGACCGGTGAGCCGGAGAGCGCCTATCGTTATGACGCCCTGAACCGCTATCCGATGAGCGATATTCTGCGCCCCTTCGAACTGACGGCGGCGATGTGCAAAATGCACTGGCTTACGCCGATGATTATCTATCATGCGCGTCGGCAACCGCCGGAGGAGCTGGCGAGCCATGCCAGAGCTTACGGTGACTGGCTGGCGGCGCCTGTCGCCACAGGAGGCCTGTGATGGAAGGTTCCGATCTGTTACTGGCAGGCGTGCTGTTCCTGTTTGCCGCCGTGGCGGCGGTACCGCTGGCGGCGAGACTGGGCATCGGCGCGGTGCTGGGTTATCTGCTGGCGGGGATTGCCATCGGGCCGTGGGGCCTCGGGTTTATCAGCGATGTGGATGAAATTCTGCATTTCTCCGAGCTTGGCGTGGTGTTCCTGATGTTTATCATCGGCCTGGAGCTGAACCCGTCCAAACTGTGGCAACTGCGGCAATCGATTTTCGGTATCGGGGCGGCGCAGGTGTTGCTGAGCGCGGCGATCCTCGCCGGGCTGCTGATGTTGACGGAGTTTTCGTGGCAGGCGGCGGTGATCGGCGGCCTGGGGCTGGCGATGTCCTCAACGGCCATGGCGTTGCAGTTGATGCGCGATAAAGGCATGAACCGCAACGAAGGCGGCCAGCTCGGCTTCTCGGTGCTGCTGTTCCAGGATCTGGCGGTGATCCCGGCGCTGGCGCTGGTGCCGCTGCTGGCGGGCAACGGCGACGAGCATCTGGACTGGATGAAGATCGGCATGAAAGTGCTGGCCTTCGCCGGGATGCTGGTGGGCGGTCGCTATCTGCTGCGCCCGGTATTTCGCTACATTGCCGGATCCGGCGTGCGGGAGGTGTTTACCGCCGCCACGCTGTTGTTGGTGCTGGGGTCGGCGCTGTTTATGGACGCACTCGGGCTGTCGATGGCGCTGGGCACCTTTATCGCCGGGGTGCTGCTGGCGGAAAGCGAGTACCGTCATGAGCTGGAAATGGCTATCGATCCCTTTAAGGGACTGCTGCTGGGGCTGTTTTTTATCTCCGTCGGCATGTCGCTCAATTTAGGCATTCTTTATACCCATCTGCTGTGGGTGCTGGTCAGCGTCATTGTGCTGGTGGTGGTGAAAGGGCTGGTGCTGTACGGCCTGGCGCGCCTGTACGGACTGCGGCGTTCCGAGCGGATGCAGTTTGCCGGGGTGCTCAGCCAGGGCGGGGAGTTTGCTTTTGTGCTCTTTTCGGCAGCGTCATCCCAAAGATTGTTCCACAATGATCAGATGGCCTTGTTGCTGGTAACGGTGACGCTGTCGATGATGACCACGCCGCTGGTGATGAAAATCGTTGATAAACAGCTGTCACGGCACTTTAACGGCCCGGAAGATGAGGACGAAGCGCCGTGGGTAGAGGATGATAAGCCGCAGGTGATTGTTGTCGGCTTTGGGCGTTTCGGTCAGGTGATCGGGCGTCTGCTGATGGCGAACAAAATGCGCATCACGGTGCTGGAGCGGGATATCAGCGCAGTCAACCTGATGCGAAAATACGGCTACAAAGTCTATTACGGCGATGCCACTCAGGTGGAGCTGCTGCGCTCGGCGGGCGCGGAGGCGGCGAAGTCTATCGTCATCACCTGTAATGAGCCGGAAGACACCATGAAGCTGGTGGAAATCTGCCAGCAGCACTTCCCGCATCTGGCGATCCTCGCCCGTGCGCGTGGCCGTGTGGAAGCGCATGAACTGTTACAGGCGGGCGTGACGCAGTTCTCCCGCGAAACCTTCTCCAGTGCGCTGGAGCTGGGACGCAAGGCGCTGATTACGCTGGGCGTGCATCCCCATCAGGCCCAGCGCGCGCAGCTGCACTTCCGCCGTCTGGATATGCGCATGTTGCGCGAACTGATGCCGGTGCATACTGATACGGCCCAAATCTCCCGCGTCCGGGAAGCGCGCCGCGAGCTGGAAGAGATTTTCCAGCGCGAGATGCAGCAGGAGCGGCGGCAGTTTGACGGCTGGGATGAATTCGAGTGAGGCAAAATTATGACAATACGTAAACGCTTTATCGCCGGTGCGAAATGCCCGGCCTGCCAGGCGCAGGATACGCTGGCCATGTGGCGGGAAAATAATGTTGATGTCGTTGAGTGTGTTAAGTGCGGTCATCAGATGCGCGAAGCGGATAAAGAAGCCCGCGAGCATGTTCGCAAAGAAGAGCAAGTGATCGGCATTTTTCATCCGGACTAGCGATATACCCCAGCTTTTTTTATGCTTAAGGGTACACAGGGGCAGAATTCCGTTACAATCTGCGCCAGCAATTTTCCCACGCTCAGGAGATATCATGAAAGTAGCAAAAGACCTGGTGGTCAGCCTGGCCTATCAGGTACGTACAGAAGACGGTGTATTGGTTGATGAGTCTCCGGTGAGTGCGCCGCTGGACTACCTGCACGGTCACGGTTCCCTGATCTCTGGTCTGGAAACCGCGCTGGAAGGTCACGAACCTGGCGACAAATTTGATGTAGCTGTTACCGCAAACGAAGCTTACGGTCAGTACGACGACAACCTGGTACAGCGCGTACCGAAAGACGTCTTCATGGGCGTTGACGAACTGCAGGTTGGCATGCGTTTCCTGGCTGAAACTGACCAGGGTCCGGTACCGGTTGAAATCACTGAAGTGGAAGACGATCACGTTGTGGTTGACGGTAACCACATGCTGGCCGGTCAGAACCTGAAGTTCAACGTTGAAGTGGTTGCCATTCGTGAAGCAACGGCAGAAGAACTGGCTCACGGCCACGTTCACGGCGCCCACGATCATCATCACGACCATGAACACGGTGACGGTTGCTGCGGCGGCCATGGCCACGATCACGGTCATGATCACGACCACGGTAAAGGTGGTTGCGGCGGTCACGGCGGCTGCGGTTGCCATTAATGCGTTAGCGCTCCGGCGCTGTACGATCAAAAAAGCGGGATCCTCCCGCTTTTTTTACGCCTTAATAATGGGGCGGCGGCGTCTCTTCTGACTGGGACGCGATGTGCGATGGCTGGCTGGCTTTGAGTTTGTCTGCCATCAAACGCAGATGCTCGCGCATTTTCGCCATCTCCAGTTCATGGGCGGTGACCGTGAGGTTGAGTTCTTCGATGGTTATTTCCTGAAAAGCCAGACGACTTTCCAGTTCTGCCAGTCGCGCTTCCAGCGTCATTTCCTGCATCATTCACCTCTTTTGTCGTCGTTGTTATCGGGCCAGGCGGCGGGCGGATTCTACTGAAGTTTACGCCCTCGCGCAGCAACCGGACGTCCTGAAGAAACTAATTTAAACAAAAATAGTCTCAAAAGAAGCGATTATCGGGGAAGTCCATATGTTGATTTTCTCCGCAACGTTTTATAGTACGCTTCTTAATAAGTTAACAAGGGGGATCCCCCCGGCCCTGGAGAAATGGATGAAATCACTGTTAAAAGTAACGCTGCTGGCAACGACGATGGCTGTCGCATTGAATGCTCCGCTGACCTTCGCTGCGGATACCGCTGCGAAAGCCGCACCTGCGGCAGACAGCAAGTCTGCATTCAAAAATGATGACCAGAAATCGGCTTATGCGCTTGGCGCATCGCTGGGTCGTTACATGGAAAACTCCCTGAAAGAACAGGAAAAACTGGGTATCAAGCTGGATAAAGATCAGCTGATCGCGGGTGTTCAGGACGCCTTTGCTGATAAGAGCAAATTGTCCGATCAGGAAATTGAACAGACCTTACAGGCTTTCGAAACGCGTGTGAAATCTTCTGCTCAGGCGAAGATGGACAAAGACGCAGCAGATAACGAAAACAAAGGTAAAGCTTACCGCGACACCTTTGCTAAAGAGAAAGGCGTGAAAACCTCCTCTACCGGCCTGCTTTACAAAGTAGAGAAAGAAGGCACCGGCGATGCGCCGAAAGACAGCGACACCGTAGTCGTGAACTACAAAGGTACGCTGATCGACGGTAAAGAGTTCGACAACTCCTACACCCGTGGCGAGCCGCTGTCATTCCGTCTGGACGGCGTGATCCCAGGCTGGACTGAAGGCCTGAAAAACATCAAGAAAGGCGGCAAAATCAAGCTGGTTATCCCACCGGCGCTGGCTTACGGTAAAAACGGCGTTCCGGGTATCCCGGCTAACTCCACCCTGGTCTTTGATGTTGAGCTGTTAGACATCAAACCAGCACCGAAAGCGGAAGCGCAGGCGGAAGCCGCACCAGCTGAAAAAGCAGCTGACGCGGATAAGAAGTAAGCACGCTGAAAGCCGCCGCCTGAATGGGCGGCGGTTTTTTATTGCAGGGCCGATATATACTCTACCTGACGCGTCTGTGTCCTACAGCGCCGCGGAGTTAATTAACGCTGGCAAGCATTGCCCGCGCTGTATTAACTTAGTTGTCCGTGTAAATGATGAGCCTGCCCTGAAAAGTTAACGACAGGCTCCTGAAAAGGAGTGTTTTTTTTCATGTCCAGGTCGCTATTAACCAACGAAACCAGTGAGCTTGATTTGCTGGATCAACGTCCCTTCGATCAGACTGACTTCGATATCCTCAAATCCTACGAAGCGGTAGTGGACGGGTTAGCGATGCTCATTGGCTCCCACTGTGAAATTGTATTGCACTCGTTGCAGGATCTTAAATGCTCCGCCATTCGCATTGCTAACGGTGAACACACCGGCCGCAAAATCGGATCGCCGATCACCGATCTTGCCCTGCGTATGCTGCATGACATGACCGGTGCGGATAGCAGCGTCTCCAAATGCTATTTTACGCGCGCCAAAAGCGGCGTACTGATGAAGTCTGAAACTATCGCCATCCGCAACCGTAACCAGCGGGTTATCGGTTTGCTGTGTATCAACATGAATCTCGATGTGCCGTTCTCACAGATTATGAGCACCTTTGTGCCGCCGGAAACGCCGGACGTCAGTTCGTCCGTTAACTTCGCCTCCTCGGTGGAAGATCTGGTCACGCAAACGCTGGAGTTCACCATCGAAGAAGTTAACGCCGATCGCAACGTCTCTAATAACGCAAAAAATCGTCAGATCGTTTTGAATCTTTACGAAAAAGGCATTTTCGATATCAAGGACGCCATTAATCAGGTGGCAGACCGTCTGAACATCTCCAAGCACACGGTTTATCTCTATATTCGCCAGTTCAAAAGCGGCGATTTCCTGGGGCAAGAGAAGTAATGCGTTTCGCCATTCTCGTCACAGGCCCTGCCTATGGCACGCAGCAGGCCAGCAGCGCGTGGCAGTTTGCCCGGGCGGTGCTGGCTGCCGGTCATGAACTGGTCAGCGTGTTTTTCTATCGTGAAGGCGTTTATAACGCCAATCAGCTTACTGCCCCGGCCAGCGATGAATTCGATCTGGTGCGTGCCTGGCAACAGTTGCAGACGGAGCATCAGGTGGCGCTGCATATCTGCGTGGCGGCCGCGCTACGTCGTGGCGTGACGGACGAAACCGAAGCCCGCCGTCTGGGACTGTCCCGCGCGAATTTACAGCCGGGCTTTGTGCTGAGCGGCCTGGGCTCGCTGGCAGAAGCCGCGCTGACCTGCGATCGAATGGTGCAATTCTGATGAAATCTGTCGCTTTTGTGTTTAAGACTGCGCCGCACGGCTCAGCGGCGGGACGGGAAGGGCTGGATGCGCTGCTGGCGATGTCGGCGCTGACTGAAGAGATCGGCGTCTTTTTTATCGGCGACGGCGTATTCCAGTTGCTGAAAGAGCAGCAGCCCGCTGCGATCCTGGCGCGTGACTACATCACCACCTTCAAAGTGCTGCCATTATATGACATCGAACAGTGCTGGCTGTGCGCGGCCTCGCTACGGGAGCGGGGCTTATCCGCCTCCACGCCGCTAATCCTGGACGCGCAGGCGCTTGAACCGGATGCGCTGCGTGCCCGGCTCAATGATTTTGATGTGGTTATGACGTTCTGAGGCCCTTATGCTGCATACCTTGCACCACTCTCCCTGGCAGTGCGATATGACCACGCTGTTGCGTACCATGCAGGCCGGGGACGATCTCTTACTTTTGTCCGACGGGGTGATTGCTGGCATTGAAGGCGGGCATTACCTTGATTTACTGCTGGCCGCCCCCATATCGGTTCATGCGCTCAACGAAGACGTCGTCGCGCGCGGCCTTTCTGGTCAAATTTCGAACAATATTGCCAGGGTTAGCTATACTGAATTCGTCAGCCTGACGGTAAAACATGCCGTTCAGATGTCCTGGTAGTGTGGATCGCTGTATATTTCTTGACACCTTTTCAGCACAGCTCTAAAATTCTGCGTCCTCATATTGTATGAGGTCGATTTATTACGTGTTTACGAAGCAAAAGCTAAAACCAGGAGCTATTTAATGGCAACAGTTAACCAGCTGGTACGCAAACCACGCGCTCGCAAAGTTGCAAAAAGCAACGTGCCTGCGCTGGAAGCATGCCCGCAAAAACGTGGTGTATGTACTCGTGTGTACACTACTACCCCGAAAAAACCGAACTCCGCACTGCGTAAAGTTTGCCGTGTTCGTCTGACAAACGGTTTTGAAGTGACTTCCTACATCGGTGGTGAAGGTCACAACCTGCAGGAGCACTCCGTGATCCTGATCCGTGGCGGTCGTGTAAAAGACCTCCCGGGTGTTCGTTACCACACCGTTCGTGGTGCGCTCGACTGCTCCGGCGTTAAAGACCGTAAGCAATCACGCTCCAAGTATGGCGTGAAACGTCCTAAGGCTTAATGGTTCTCCGTTAAGTAAGGCCAAACGTTTTATATTAATGTCAAACTAAACTCTTTGAGTTTTGGACAATCCTGAATTAACAACGGAGTATTTCCATGCCACGTCGTCGCGTCATTGGTCAGCGTAAAATTCTGCCGGATCCTAAGTTCGGATCAGAACTGCTGGCTAAATTTGTAAATATCCTGATGGTAGATGGTAAAAAATCTACTGCAGAATCCATCGTCTACACTGCTCTTGAGACCCTGGCTCAACGTAGCGGTAAAGGCCACCTGGAAGCGTTCGAAGTTGCTCTCGAAAACGTGCGTCCGACTGTAGAAGTTAAGTCCCGTCGCGTTGGTGGTTCAACTTATCAGGTTCCAGTTGAAGTACGTCCGGTTCGTCGTAATGCTCTGGCAATGCGTTGGATCGTTGAAGCTGCTCGTAAACGCGGTGATAAATCCATGGCTCTCCGCCTGGCGAACGAACTTTCTGATGCTGCAGAGAACAAAGGTACTGCAGTTAAGAAACGTGAAGACGTTCACCGTATGGCAGAAGCCAACAAGGCGTTCGCACACTACCGTTGGTAATCCCTTCGGAGTATTAGTCACCAGGCGGGCGCTTCATAAAAGCTGCCCGCTTTGGGCTACTTAAATTGAACGCCAAAGGCAATAGAGGAATCAAATGGCTCGTACAACACCCATTGCACGCTACCGTAACATCGGTATCAGTGCGCACATCGACGCCGGTAAAACCACTACTACCGAACGTATTCTGTTCTACACCGGTGTAAACCATAAAATCGGTGAAGTTCATGACGGCGCAGCAACTATGGACTGGATGGAACAGGAGCAGGAGCGTGGTATCACCATTACCTCCGCTGCGACTACCGCATTCTGGTCTGGTATGGCGAAGCAGTATGAACCGCATCGCGTAAACATCATCGACACCCCGGGCCACGTTGACTTCACCATCGAAGTAGAACGTTCCATGCGTGTTCTTGACGGTGCTGTAATGGTTTACTGCGCAGTTGGTGGTGTTCAGCCGCAGTCTGAAACCGTATGGCGTCAGGCAAACAAATACAAAGTTCCGCGTATTGCGTTCGTTAACAAAATGGACCGCATGGGCGCTAACTTCCTGAAAGTTGTTGGTCAGATCAAATCCCGTCTGGGCGCGAACCCGGTTCCGCTGCAGCTGGCGATTGGTGCTGAAGAAGGCTTCACCGGCGTTATCGACCTGGTGAAAATGAAAGCCATCAACTGGAACGATGCCGACCAGGGCGTGACCTTCGAATACGAAGACATCCCTGCGGACATGGCTGACCTGGCTGAAGAATGGCACCAGAATCTGATCGAATCTGCTGCTGAAGCTTCTGAAGAGCTGATGGAAAAATACCTGGGCGGCGAAGAGCTGACCGAGGAAGAAATCAAATCTGCTCTGCGTCAGCGCGTTCTGAACAACGAAATCATCCTGGTAACCTGTGGTTCTGCATTTAAGAACAAAGGTGTTCAGGCGATGCTGGATGCGGTAATTGATTACCTGCCAGCACCGACAGACGTACCGGCAATTAACGGTATGCTGGACGACGGTAAAGACACGCCGGCTGAGCGTCACGCAAGTGATGACGAGCCGTTCGCTGCTCTGGCGTTCAAAATTGCTACCGACCCGTTCGTGGGTAACCTGACCTTCTTCCGCGTGTACTCTGGCGTGGTTAACTCCGGTGATACCGTAGTGAACTCCGTTAAAGCTGCTCGTGAGCGTTTTGGCCGTATCGTTCAGATGCACGCTAACAAACGTGAAGAGATCAAAGAAGTTCGCGCGGGCGACATTGCTGCGGCAATCGGTCTGAAAGACGTGACTACTGGTGATACCCTGTGTGATCCGGAGCATCCGATCATTCTGGAACGTATGGAATTCCCGGAGCCGGTAATCTCCATCGCCGTAGAACCGAAAACCAAAGCTGACCAGGAAAAAATGGGTCTGGCTCTGGGCCGTCTGGCTAAAGAAGACCCGTCTTTCCGCGTATGGACTGACGAAGAATCTAACCAGACTATCATCGCTGGTATGGGTGAACTTCACCTGGACATCATCGTTGACCGTATGAAGCGTGAGTTCAACGTTGAAGCTAACGTGGGTAAACCTCAGGTTGCTTACCGCGAAGCGATTCGCGCGAAAGTTACCGACATTGAAGGTAAACACGCTAAGCAGTCTGGTGGTCGTGGTCAGTACGGTCACGTTGTGATCGACATGTACCCGCTGGAGCCGGGCTCAAATCCGAAAGGTTATGAGTTCATCAACGACATTAAAGGTGGTGTGATTCCTGGCGAATACATCCCGGCCGTTGATAAAGGTATCCAGGAGCAGCTGAAGTCTGGTCCGCTGGCTGGTTATCCGGTAGTAGATCTGGGCGTGCGTCTGCACTTCGGTTCTTACCATGACGTTGACTCCTCTGAACTGGCGTTTAAACTGGCTGCGTCTATCGCCTTTAAAGATGGCTTTAAGAAAGCAAAACCTGTTCTGCTTGAGCCAATCATGAAGGTTGAAGTAGAAACGCCGGAAGAGAACACTGGTGACGTCATCGGTGACTTGAGCCGTCGTCGTGGTATGCTGCGCGGTCAGGAATCTGACGTGACTGGCGTTAAGATCCACGCTGAAGTTCCGCTGTCTGAAATGTTCGGATATGCGACTCAGCTGCGTTCTCTGACCAAAGGTCGTGCATCATACACGATGGAATTCCTGAAGTATGATGATGCCCCGAACAACGTTGCTCAGGCCGTAATTGAAGCCCGCGGCAAATAAGCCCAGGTTTTAAAACATTGATCCCGTGCTCCCTCCTTGAGGGGGGAGCACTATAGTAAGGAATATAGCCGTGTCTAAAGAAAAATTTGAACGTACAAAACCGCACGTTAACGTGGGCACCATCGGCCACGTTGACCACGGTAAAACTACT